>NZ_CAMEFG010000005.1 GCF_945915435.1 uncultured Paracoccus sp.
GGGTCGGACAATTTCCGCGACAGCTCGATCCAGGGGATCATGAAGCGGATCAAGGCCAAGGGGATCGAGGTCATCGTCTACGAACCCGTCATGACCGAGGACCGCTTCTTCAACAGCCGCGTGATCCGCGAGCTGGACGCCTTCAAGGCCGAGGCCGACCTGATCGTCGCCAACCGGCTGGACGTCGAACTGCGCGACGTGGCGGCCAAGGTCTACACGCGCGACCTCTACGGTATCGACTGAGGCGCCCCCTTGCATCGGGGGTGCGATCCGGCTTAGGCTGGCGGCACGACGCATACACTTGGGGTGCCCCGGACGGGGCTGAGAGGTGCCGGGCACCGACCCATCGAACCTGATCCGGGTCATTCCGGCGTAGGGAAGGGTAAGGCGACCGGCGCGGCTTGTCCGTCGCCGTCATTGCACAAATCCCCCCTGCCCCCACGGCCCGGATCCTGAAAGGCAGGACATGGCGCAGGAACGGGCGCAAGAAGGGGCAACACCCATCGCATTGACCATCGCAGGCTCGGACAGCGGCGGCGGCGCGGGGATTCAGGCCGATCTGAAAAGCTTTTCGGCCCTTGGGGTCTATGGCGCATCCGTGATCACGGCGATCACGGCGCAGAACACCCGCGCGGTCACGGGCATCCAGCCGGTATCCGCCGATATGGTCGCGGCCCAGATCGACGCGGTTTTCGACGATATCGCCGTGGATGCGGTCAAGATCGGCATGGTCGGCGGGCCGGATGTGATCACAACCGTCGCCGCACGGCTGCGCCACCACCTGGCGCATCGCCCGAGCCCGGTCGTGGTCGATCCGGTGATGGTCGCGAAATCGGGCGATACGCTGCTGCCCGATGACGCGATTGCGGCGATGACGCGGGAATTGCTGCCCCTGGCCACCGTCCTGACCCCGAACCTGCCCGAAGCCGCCGCGCTGCTGGGCCGCCCCGTGGCGCAGGACGAAACGGCGATGCGCACTCAGGGCCATGCCCTGCGCGCCCTCGGCCCCCGCTTCGTCCTGATGAAGGGCGGCCACGGCCAGGGCGAGACCTGCACCGACCTGCTGGTCGGCGCGGACGAGGTCACGCTGACCGCGCCCCGTGTGATCACAAAAAACACCCACGGCACGGGATGCTCGCTGTCCTCGGCCATCGCGGCGGGGCTGGCGCGGCGGTTGGCGGTGCATGACGCCACGCGGCAGGCCCATGCCTGGCTGCAAGCGGCAATCCGCGCCGCCGACGGCCTTCGGGTCGGATCGGGGCATGGGCCGGTTCACCACTTCCACGCGCTCTGGGGGCAGCCATGACCCGGATCACCATCCTGGGCGCGGGGGTCATGGGGCTGGCCATCGCATCCGAACTGGCCGCCCGCGGCCTGTCCCCGCGCATCATCGACCCCGCAGGCCCGCCCGGCCCGCATGGGTGCAGTTGGTGGGCGGGCGGCATGCTTGCCCCCTGGTGCGAGGAAGAAAGCGCCGAGCCCACCGTCGTCCGCCTTGGGTCTGATGCCGCGAACTGGTGGGAAAGCATGGGCGCACATGTCCACCACGGCGGCACGCTGGTGCTGGCCCTGTCGCGCGACCATGCCGAACTGGACCGATTCGCCCGGTTGACGCGCGAACATCGCGGGCTGGACGGCGACGCCATCGCCGGGCTGGAACCCGAGTTGCAAGGCCGCTTCCGCCGTGGGCTGTTCTTTGAAACCGAATCGCACCTGGACCCCCGTCAGGCGCTGACGGCAATGGCCGACGGGCTGGCAGCGCAGGGGATTGGGATCGAGACCGGCGGCACGCCCTCGGGCCTGACCATCGACGCGCGCGGGCTGGCGGCCCGCGACGCCCTGCCCGACCTGCGCGGCGTGCGGGGCGAGATGCTGGCCGTCCGCTGCCCCGAGGTCCGGCTGACCCGCACCATTCGCCTGCTGCATCCGCGCATCCCGCTGTATGTGGTGCCGCGCGGCGACGGCATCTATATGCTGGGCGCGACCATGCTGGAAAGCGGCGCGAAAACCCGCGTCACCGCCCGCGCCGCGATCGAGATGCTGTCCTCGGCCTATGCCCTGCATCCCGCCTTCGCCGAAGCCGAGATCCTTGAACTGGGCGCCGACGCCCGCCCCGCCTTTCCCGACAACCTGCCCCGCCTGCGCAGGCGGGGGGATACGCTTTTCGCAAACGGCCTTTACCGCCACGGCTATCTTCTGGCCCCCGCCGTGGCCCGCATGGCCGCCGATCATGTCCTGACGGGCCAGATACCGGAGATCATGGATGAACATCACCCTTAACGGAGAAAGGCGCAGCATCACCGGCCCGACCGTCGCCGATGTGCTGGCCGAGATCGAACTGGCCGAGGCCCGCGTGGCCACCGCGCTCAACGGCGCCTTCCTGCCCGCCGCCCGCCGCGCCGACACCACGCTGAAGGACGGGGACTCGCTTGAGGTCCTGTCCTCGATGCAGGGGGGTTAGGATGCCGGTCTTTTACGGGCACCAGATCGACAGCGCCCTGATGCTGGGGACGGCGCAATACCCCTCGCCCGCCGTGCTGGCGCAGGCGTTCCGCCAATCGGGCGCGGGCATCGCCACCGTTTCCCTGCGGCGCGAGGGCGGCGAGGGCCAGGCCTTCCACGCCCTGATCCGCGACCTTGGCGTGGCCGTCCTGCCCAATACCGCCGGTTGCCATTCGGTCCGTGAGGCCGTCACCACCGCCCAGATGGCCCGCGAATTCTTCGACACGCCCTGGATCAAGCTGGAGGTCATCGGCGACCACGACACGCTGCAACCCGATGTCGTCGGCCTGATCGAGGCCGCGCGTATCCTGACCGACGACGGCTTCCAGGTCTTTCCCTATTGCACCGAGGATCTGTCGGTCTGCGCCCGCCTGCTGGATGCCGGCTGCCGGGTGCTGATGCCCTGGGGGGCGCCCATCGGATCGGGCCGGGGACTGAACAACCCCTACGGGCTGCGGTCCCTGCGCGCCCATTTCCCCGACGTGGCCCTGGTCGTCGATGCCGGGATCGGCCTGCCCAGCCACGCGGCGGCGGCGATGGAGATGGGCTATGACGCCGTGCTGCTGAACACCGCCGTCGCCAAGGCAGGCGATCCGGTAGCGATGGCCCGCGCGATGGCGCTGGCGATTCAGGCCGGGCAACTGGCCCGCTCAGCCGACCCGATCGAGGCGCGCGACATGGCCGCGCCCTCGACGCCCCTGTTCGGAAAGGCGGTCCTGGAATGACCCTGCCACGTTTCTACCCGATCTTCGACGGCTCGGGCTGGCTGGAACGGCTGTTGCCGCTTGGCATCAAGCTGGTGCAGATCCGCATCAAGGACGCCTCACCCCTGACCTTGCGGGCCGAACTGAGCCGTGCGCGCGACCTCTGCGCCGCGCATGGCGCGCAACTGGTCGTCAACGACCATTGGCGCCACGCGATCGAACTTGGCTGCGACTACATCCACCTGGGGCAAGAGGACCTGGACAGCGCCGACATTCCCGCCATCCGCCGGGCAGGCATCCGCATCGGGATTTCTACCCACGACCACGCCGAACTGGAGCGCGCCTTGGCGCTGGACCCCGACTATATCGCGCTTGGTCCGGTCTGGCCCACGATCCTGAAGAAGATGAAATGGGAACGGCAGGGGCTGGATCGCGTCGCGGAATGGAAGCGGCTGATCGGCGACATTCCCCTGATCGCCATCGGCGGCGTGACGCCGGACCGCGCCGTGCAGGCATTCGCGGCAGGCGCCGACGTGGCATCCGCCGTCACCGACATCACGCTGAACCCCGACCCCCAGGCGCGCATCCGCGAATGGCTGAAGGTGGCGGGATGAGCCGTTACGCCCGCCAGATGATCCTGCCCGAAATCGGCAAGGCCGGGCAGGACCGCATCCGCGCCGCCCATGTGCTGGTCGTCGGCGCGGGCGCGCTTGGGGTGCCGGTGCTGCAATATCTGACCGGCGCGGGCATCGGGCGGATCACGCTGGTCGATCCCGATATCATCGAGGTCTCGAACCTGCACCGCCAGCCGCTTTACCGCGAGGATCAGCAGGGCCAGCCCAAGGCCCTTGCCGCACAGCGCGCGATGGCCGGGCTGAACGCCGAAGTCGAAATCACCCCGCTGGTCGAATGGCTGACCCCCGCCAATGCGCCCGCACTGGTGGCAGGGTCCGATCTGGTGCTGGACTGCGCCGACAGCCACGCGGTCAGCTATACGCTGTCGGATTGCTGCCTTGAGGCGGGCAAGCCGCTGATCTCGGCCTCGGCCCTGGGGCTGGAGGGCTACGTCGGCGGCTATTGTGCGGGTGCGCCCAGCCTGCGCGCGGTCTTTCCCGACCCAAGCGGCAGCACCGCCACCTGCGCCAGCGCGGGGGTGCTGGGGCCGGTCGTGGGAATGCTGGGCGCGCTGCAGGCGCGGATGGCGCTTGGCGTGATCGCGGGGATCGCGCCATCGCCGCTTGGACTGCTGGTGCGGATGGACGGGGTAATGCGCTTTTCGCAATTCCGCTTTGACGGCGCGCCGGAAAACCCCGGCCCCCGCTTCGTCTCGCGCCGCGATCTGCGCGCGGGCGATCTGCTCATCGACCTGCGCGACACGGCAGAGGCCCCCGCCACCGTCACCCCCGACGCCCTGCGCATGCCCGGCTATGGCGCCACCGGCCCCTTGCCCGAACCGGGCGGGCGGGCGGTGATCGCCTGCCGCTCGGGGCTGCGCGCATGGCGCGCGGCGAATGAACTGACCACCCGCTGGCCGGGCGAGATCGCCCTGATGGCCGCTATCGGAGAACGCGAATGAAAAAGATCCTTCTTGCCGGTGCCACGGCGCTTCTGGCCCAGCCTGCGCTGGCCGATGACAAGCTGGTGCTGATCCTCGACTGGTTCGTGAACCCCGATCACGGTCCCATCGTGATCGCGCAGGAAAAGGGCTTCTTCACCGAGGCCGGGCTGGACGTCGAGGTGATCGCCCCCGCCGACCCCGCCGATCCGCCCAAGCTGGTCGCCGCCGGACGCGCCGACCTGGCGGTCAGCTACCAGCCGCAGCTTCACCTGCAAGTGCATGAGGGCCTGCCGCTGGCCCGCGTCGGCACGCTGATCGCCACGCCGCTGAACTGCCTGATGGTGATGGCCGACAGCGACATCCAGACGCCCGCGGACCTTGCCGGCAAGAGGGTCGGCTATTCGGTCTCTGGCGTGGAATCGGCGCTGGTCAACGCGATGCTGAACACCGCCGGCCTGTCGCTGGAGGATGTCGAGATGATCAACGTCGGCTGGTCGCTCTCGCCCTCGCTGATGACGGGGCAGGTCGATGCGACCATCGGCGGCTATCGCAATTTCGAACTGACCCAGATGCGGCTGGAAGGGGCCGAGGGCCGCTGCCTCTTCGTCGAGGAACAGGGCGTGCCCGGCTATGATGAGCTGATCTTTGTCGCCAACCCCGACCGGATGGACGCCGAGGCCACCTCGCGCTTTCTGCAGGCGGTGGAACGCGGCGCGAATTACATCGTCAACCACCCCGAAGAAAGCTGGGAGCTGTTTTCCGCCACGGCGCCGGACCTGTCGGATGCGCTGAACACCCAGGCCTGGCAGGACACCGTGCCGCGCTTTGCCCAAAGCCCCGCCGCGCTGGATCATGGCCGCTACGCCCGGTTCGAGGCCTTCCTGCACGAACAGGGCCTGATCGACACCATCCGCCCGGTTGCCGACATGGCGCTGGATATCGGCGCGCTGCTGGACGAAGGGGGCACCCGATGAGCTATGGCCAATGCTTCCAGGCGTGGCGCGCGGATTGCGCCGCCGACTGGCACGACTATACCCACCACCCTTTCGTGCAGGGCCTGGGCGACGGCAGCCTGCCCCGCGCGGCCTTCCTGAACTATCTTCGGCAGGATTACCTGTTCCTGCTGAACTTTTCGCGCGCATGGGCCCTGGGCGTGGTCAAGGCGGACGGGCTGGCCGAAATGCAGGCCTGTTCGGCGACGGTTCATGCGCTGGTCGATGGCGAAATGGCGCTGCATGTGCGCATCTGCGCGGCGGAAGGGATCACCCCCGAGGAGTTGCAATCCACGCCCGAGGCGGTCTCGAACCTGGCCTATACGCGCTATGTGTTGGAATCGGGCTATTCGGGCGACTTCCTGGACCTGCTGGCGGGGCTGGCGCCCTGCGTCCTGGGTTACGGCGAAATCGGCCTACGGCTGGCCGCCGATGCCGCGCCCGACACCCCCTATCACGACTGGATCCAGACCTATGCGGGCGAGGATTATCAACAGACCTGCCGCGACGTAGGCAGGCTGCTGGACAGTGCCGTCCTGCGCAGGCTGGGACCGGATGCAAGCACCCTGCCCCGCTGGCAGGCCCTGTCGCACCGCTTTGCCACCGCGACCCGGCTGGAGGTCGGCTTCTGGGGACTGGGCCGGCAATGACCGAGGCCGCCCATATCCGGGGCCGCGCATGGGTGGGCGATCAGCCGCTGTTCGACAGCGTCGACCTGACCCTGCGGGCTGCGGAATGGACCTGCCTGCTGGGACCTTCGGGCGTGGGAAAATCCACCATCCTGCGCCTGATCGCGGGGCTGGAAACCGGCGTGCGCTTTGAAGGCCACGCCAAGGCCAGCCAGCCCGTCGCGCTGATGGCGCAGGATGCGGGGCTGATCGGCTGGCTGGACGTGCGCAGCAACGTCACCCTTGGCGCGCGGCTGCGCGGCGAGCTGGCCGATACCGCCCGCGCCGACCGGCTGATTGCGGCGGTGGGGCTGTCGGACCGCGCCGCCCACCTGCCCGCGCGCCTGTCGGGCGGCCAGCGCCAGCGGGTCGCGCTGGCCCGCACCCTGTTCGAGGACCGCCCGCTGGTCCTGCTGGACGAACCCTTTTCGGCGCTGGATGCGCGGACGCGGACCGGGATGCAGGACCTGGCCGCCGGCCTGCTGCGCGACCGCTCGGTCCTGCTGGTCACGCATGACCCGGCCGAGGCCGCGCGGCTTGGCGATCGGATCGTGCTGCTGACCAGCGCCGGGTTGCAGGACCAGCCCTTGCCCGGTCCCCGCATCCCCGGACAGGCCCGCCCCTATGACGCGCCGCAGGTCCTGCAAACCCAGGCGGCGCTTTTGCGAAGGATGCTGGCGGCATGAGAACGATCCTCATGACCTGCCTGCTGGCCCTGACCCTGTGGCAGGGGCTGTTGTGGCTGACCGGGATGCCGCCCTTCCTGTTGCCCTCGCCCCGCGCGGTGCTGGATGCGCTGTGGCTGAACCGGGCCGAGATCGCCCATGCCGCGCTGTTCACCGGCACCGAGGTGCTGGCGGGCTTTGCCATCGGCTCGACGCTCGGCGCGTCGCTGGCGGTGCTGATGGCGGCCTCGCGGCGAGTGACGGGGGTGCTGCATCCGCTGCTGACCTTCAGTCAGACGATCCCGATCTTTGCGCTGGCGCCGATCCTGACGCTGTGGCTGGGCTATGGCATGGCGCCCAAGATCGCGATGACGGTGCTGATCGTCTTTTTCCCCGTCGCCAGCGCCTTTCTGGACGGGCTGCTGCGCACGCCGCAGGCGGCGCTGGACCTGGCGCAAGTGATGGGCGCAAGCCGCTGGCGGGTGATGCGCCACCTGCGCATCCCGGCGGCGCTGCCAGGGCTGGCGACGGGGCTGCGGCTGGCCGCCGTCTATGCGCCCATCGGGGCGGTCATCGGCGAATGGGTCGGCGGCGCGCGCGGGCTTGGCGCGCTGATGATCCACGCCAACGGGCGGATGAAGACCGACCTGGTCTTTGCCGCGCTGCTGGTGCTGTCGGTGCTGACGATCAGCTTTGCCAAGACCGTCGCGCTGGTGCTGCGCCGGCTGCTGGCGCGCTACGGCGGTTAGGCCAGCCGTTCCGCCCGCGCCAGTTCGTCGGGCGTGTTGATATTCAGGAAAGGGTCCACCGGGCGGCTGTCGAACACCGCCCGCCCCGGATCATGCGCGGCGGCATATTGGCCGGGCCGCAGCAATCCGCTTTCGATGGCCTGCCGCAGATCGTCGCGCAGCGCCACGGGCCAGAGCGCGCAGGTCGGATGATCGCGCATCCGGCCCGCTTCGCCCTCGCTTGCGGCGACGGCGATGCCCTGGCTGCCCGCCGCCTCGCGCAGGCGGTGAACAAGGTCCAGCGGCAGGAACGGCGTATCGACCGAGACGCTGACCACCGCATCCGCCCCGATCCCCGCCGCCCACTCCATCCCCGCCAGCACCCCGGCCAGCGGCCCCGGAAAGCCCGCGATCGGGTCGGGCAGGATGGGCAGGTCCCACCCCGACAGCAGATCCGGGTCGCAATTTGCATTGATGGCGATCGGGGCGCATTGGTCGCGCAGCCGCCAGATCACGCGGGACAGAAGCGGCTCGCCCCCCAGGTGAAGCAGCGCCTTGTTGCGCCCGCCCATGCGGGTCGCGCGGCCTCCGGCAAGGATGACGGCGGGGATGGGGGGCAAGAACAGAGCGGACACCTTCGGGCAAATGCGGTCGGGGCGCAATCTGACGCCCCAGTGGCCAAAAGCCAAGCCCCCGAAGGCGAAAGGGCGCCGCGCATGGGCGGCGCCCTTCCGGGTCAGGTCAGGCGAAGAGCTTCGCCGCCGTATTGGCCACGCGGCGACCCAGGTAGCGGGCGCCGTCCAGTTCCTCGGCCGAGGGCTGGCGGCTGCCGTCGCCGCTTGCAATGGTGGTCGCGCCATAAGGGGCGCCGCCGACGATCTTGCTGTTGTCCATCTGCGCCTGGAAACCATAATCCAGCCCGACCACGGTCATGCCGAAATGCAGCAGGTTGGTGATGATGGAAAACAGCGTCGTTTCCTGCCCGCCATGTTGCGTCGCGGTCGAGGTGAAACCCGCCCCCACCTTGCCGTTCAGCGCCCCGCGCGCCCAAAGGCCGCCCGCCTGGTCCAGGAAATTCGCCATCTGACCGCTGATCCGCCCGAAACGGGTGCCGGTGCCGACGACGATGGCATCGTAGTTTTCCAGATCCTCGATCCGCGCGACGGGGGCGGATTGGTCCAGCTTGAAATGCGAATTGCGCGCGACGTCTTCCGGGACCAGTTCGGGAACGCGCTTGATGTCCACGGTCGCGCCGGTTTCGCGCGCGCCTTCGGCCACGGCTTCGGCCATCTGTTCGATATGGCCATAGGACGAATAATAAAGAACCAGAACCTTGGTCATCGCCATCTTCCTTCAGTTGAGAACATTTCCCGAAAGATGTAGCCACCCCGCCGCGCAGGAACAGAGCGGTTTGAGCAACCACGGCGTTCGGGATTTCCGAACGCCGTGGCATAAGCCGTCAAGCCAGCCGTTCAGCGTGCCACTGGATATGGTCGGCCATGAAGCTCTGGACGAAGAAATAGCTGTGGTCGTAACCCTTCTGCATGCGCAGGACGCCGGGCTGGCGGCGTTCGGCCATCGCATGGGCCAGCGCCTCGGGTTTCAGCAGGTCCAGGAACTGGTCGCTTGCACCCTGGTCGATCAGCACCTCGCCCGGATAGCCGCGCTGGCGCATCAGCAGCGTCGAATCATGCGCGGCCCAAGCCGATTCGTCATCGCCCAGATAGGCCGCAAGCTGCTTGCGCCCCCAATCGGATTGCGAGGGGTGCGCGATGGGCGAAAAGGCGGACACCGAGCGGTAGGTTTCGGGCAGGGTCATCGCGATTGTCAGCGCCCCGTGGCCGCCCATCGAATGGCCGGTGATGCCCTGCGCGTCGCGGTCCAGCGCGAAATTGTTGAAAACCAGTTCGGGCAGTTCGTGGGTGACGTAATGCCACATGCGGAAATGCGGCTTCCACGGATCCCGCGTCGCATCGACGTAGAAACCGGCGCCCTGGCCCAGATCGTAAGCCTCGTCATCCGCGACGCCTTCGCCGCGCGGAGAGGTGTCGGGAAAGATCAGCGCGATGCCGTATTCCGCCGCCCATTCCTGCGCGCCCGCCTTGGTCATGGCGTTTTCATGCGTGCAGGTCAGGCCCGACAGATACCACAGGACCGGCACCTTGCCATGTTCGGCCTGCGGCGGCTGATAGATGGCAAAGGTCATTTCGGTGCCCGTCGCCTGCGACTGGTGCTTGTAAACACCCTGCACCCCGCCAAAGCTGCGGTTTTCGGAAACGGTTTCGTAAGCCAAGGTCATTCCTGCTTTCCTCTCGTCAGATCGTGAAACATGACCAGCCCGTCGACATAGCCATGACTGGGATGATGGAACGCGGCGGGCAGGCGCCCGACAATCCCGAAACCGGCTTTCTGCCACAAATGGACGGCATCGGCATTGGTCGAGACGACGAAATTGAACTGCATCGCCCGGAAACCCTGCGCCCGCGCCCAGTCCTTGGCATGTTCGACCAGCGCCCGCGCGATGCCGCGGCCACGCGCGGCGGGCGCGGTCGCGAAACTGGCATTGGCAACATGGCTGGCCGGGCCGGGACGGTTCATGCCGACATGGCTGGTGCCCAGGACCCTGCCCTCGACCTCGGCCACGAAGGCGGTGAAGGGCGCGGCGAACCAGTCCGCCAGCGCGTCGTCGCGGGTGATATCGCGCGGGATGCAATAGGTTTCGCCCGCGCGATAGACGGGTTCCAGGATCGACCAGATGGCATCATGATCCCCCGGACCCGCCGGGCGGATCGTCGCCGGCCCGCCCTGTCCGGTCATTTCAGTTCATCTACCGAACGGATGACCTGGCCCAGAAGGCCGTAATCCAGCGCCTCGGCCGTGTTCAGCCAGAAATCGCGCTGCGTGTCCTTTTCGATCCGCTCGACGCTCTGGCCGGTGGCATCGGCAAAGATCTGGTTCAGGCGGTCCCGCATCTGGCGGACCTGTTCGGCCTGGATCATCATGTCCGAGGACGTGCCACCGATCCCGCCCGAGGGCTGATGAATCAGAAAGCGCGTATTGGGCAGGCAATAGCGGTTTTCCTTTTTCGCCGCGACGAAGATCAGCGCCCCGGCGCTGGCCACCCAGCCCGAGCCGATGGTGCGCACGGTCGGACGGATGAACTTGATCACGTCATGGATCATGTCCCCCGATTCGACATGCCCGCCGGGCGAGGAAATCAGCATGTTGATCGGCGCATCGCTGTCCTCGGCCAGGGCCAGAAGATGGGCGACGGTCCGCTGCGCCAGCTTGTCGTTGATGGCGCCCGCGACGATCACCGTGCGCGACTTGAAATAAAGCTTGCCGATCTTGTCCCCTTCGGGAAGGCCCAGCCCTTCATCCTTCTTCCCGTCCTGGCGGCGGTCATCGTCGTCGTCTTCGTCGTCCAGAATGAAATGCTTTGCCATGCTCGGTCCTTTTCATGTTGACGGCGGGACCGGATGCCCGCCCCCGCCGTCTTTTAACTAAGCAGTGGTTGAGGATCAGTAAAGGACGACCGCGCGGATGGATTCGCCCGCATGCATCAGGTCGAAGCCCTTGTTGATGTCGTCGAGCGGCATGGTGTGGGTGATCATGGGGTCGATCTCGATCTTGCCATCCATGTACCAGTCCACGATCCTGGGCACGTCCGTCCGCCCCCGCGCGCCGCCGAAGGCCGAGCCTTTCCAGACCCGCCCCGTCACAAGCTGGAAGGGCCGCGTGCTGATTTCCGCCCCCGCGGGCGCGACCCCGATGATGATCGACTGGCCCCAGCCCCGATGCGTGCATTCCAGCGCCTGGCGCATCACGTTCACGTTGCCCGTGCAGTCGAAGCTGTAATCCGCGCCGCCGATCTGGTCGAAGGGGGTCCTGGTCAGTTCGACGATGTCCTGGACGACGTTTTCGGTGTTCCTGGGGTTGATGAAATGGGTCATGCCGAAACGCTCGGCCATTTCCTTCTTGCCCTCGTTCAGGTCGACGCCGATGATCATGTCGGCGCCGGCAAGCCGCAGGCCCTGGATCACGTTCAGCCCGATCCCGCCAAGCCCGAAGACCACCGCCTTGGCGCCGATTTCGACCTTCGCCGTATAGATCACCGCGCCGATGCCCGTGGTCACGCCGCATCCGATATAGCAAATCTTGTCGAAAGGCGCGTCCGGCCGCACCTTGGCGACCGAGATTTCCGGCAGAACCGTGTAGTTCGAGAAGGTCGAGCAGCCCATGTAATGGCGGATCGGCGTGCCGTCCAGCATGGAAAACCGCGTCGTTCCGTCGGGCATCAGCCCCTGCCCCTGCGTCGCGCGGATCGAGTGGCACATGTTGGTCTTGCCCGACAGGCAGGACGCGCATTGGCGGCATTCGGGCGTATAAAGCGGGATGACGTGATCGCCCGGCTTGACGCTGGTGACGCCCGGCCCGACCTCGACCACCACGCCCGCGCCCTCATGGCCCAGGATCGCGGGAAAGACGCCTTCGGGATCCGCGCCGGACAGGGTGAATTCGTCGGTGTGGCAGATGCCGGTGGCCTTGATCTCGACCAGGACCTCGCCGGCCTTGGGGCCTTCGAGGTTGACCTCCATGATCTCGAGTGGCTTGCCGGCCTCAAGGGCGACTGCTGCGCGGGTTCTCATATGGCTCTCCTTCGATCGGGTCGTTGGGCTGTATCTGATCCGACCTTAACCTGAAGAGGGCCGGTTTGGACCCAGAATCTTAGGTCGGGGCATTTATGCAAGTGGTCCAAAGGTCGTATCCGGCCCGCTCAGACCTCGGGGCGGGTCAGCAGATAGGCGGCGACGCAGATGCAGGCCGCGGCCTGCGCGGCGATGAATAGCGGGGGCAGGCCCAGCAGCAAGGCCCAGCCGACGCCCATCGCCATCGCCAGCGTGGACCAGATCTTGGCAGGGCGCGAGACGATGCCGCCGCGCTGCCATGCCCGGATCGGCGGGCCGAATTTCGGATGGCGCAGGATGCGGTTGCGCAAGCGGGGCGAGGATCGCGAAAAGGCCCAGACCGACAGGATCAGGAAAGGCACGGTCGGCATCACCGGCAAAAGCGCCCCGATCACCCCCAGAACCAGGGTCAGCCAGCCGAAGGACAGCCACATCATCCGCATCTCAGGCCGCCAATTCGCGCAGGATCGCGTTCAGGATGGGACGCCCCTGCCCGGTGGCGGCCAGCCGTCCGTCCACCTGCCGGACCAGCCCCATGCCCGCCATGTCCGCGATGGCGGCGGCGGGCAGATCGGCGCGGGCAAGGGCACGATGGCGGGCAAGGTCCATGCCTTCACCAAGGCGCATGGACATCAGCAGGTATTCCAGCGCGCGGTCGTCCGGCGACTGGCCTTCGCGCAGCGACTCGCCGCTGCCCCCTGCCCTGACGGCACCCAGCCATTCGGCGGGGTCTCGATACGCCTCGGTCGCCACGCGGCCGGATGGCAGGGTCATGCGGCCATGCGCGCCGGGACCGACGGCGGCCCAATCGCCCTGGCGCCAATAGATCAGGTTGTGCCGGCTTTCCGATCCGGGCCGCGCGTGGTTCGAGACCTCGTAGCATGGCATCCCGGCTGCCTCGCAGATATCCTGCGTTTCCAGATACATGTCGGCGGCAAGATCGTCCTCGGGCAGGCCCTTCAGCCCGCCCTTGGCATGGCGCGCGCCAAAGGCGGTGCCCGGCTCGACCGTAAGCTGGTAAAGCGACAGGTGATCGACGGCCATCGACAGGGCCTGGCGCAGCTCGTCCCGCCATGCGGCGCGGGTCTGGTGCTGGCGGGCATAGATCAGGTCGAAACTGACCCGGTCGAAACAGGCCCGCGCAATGTCGAAGGCGGCGCGGGCATCAGAGACCGAATGCA
Source organism: uncultured Paracoccus sp. (assembly GCF_945915435.1). Lineage (GTDB taxonomy): Bacteria > Pseudomonadota > Alphaproteobacteria > Rhodobacterales > Rhodobacteraceae > Paracoccus. The sequence continues at coordinate 13,687 of NZ_CAMEFG010000005.1, forward strand.
TCCGGCCAAGGCGCTTCAGGTCGTCGTCGTCCAGCGCCTGCACCCCCATCGACAGCCGGTTGACCCCCCCATCGGCATAGGCGCGAAAGCGCGACATTTCGACGCTGGTGGGGTTGGCCTCCAGCGAAATCTCGATGTCGTTGGCTAGGGGCCATGCGGCGCGGGCGGCCTCGATCACCGCCGCCACGGTTTCGGGGGCCATCAGGCTGGGCGTGCCGCCACCGAAGAAGATCGAATTGAGGACCCGGCCCGGCAGTTCCGCCCCCAGCCGCGCGATCTCGGCGCGATAGGCCGCGGCCCATTCGCCCTGGTCCACGGCGGCGGATACATGGCTGTTGAAATCGCAATAGGGGCATTTCGACGCGCAGAAGGGCCAGTGAACATACAGCCCGAATCCACCCGCGCGCCAGTCATCGGCAAGGGGGTCGGCGCTGGCGGCAGGGGCTGGCATGTGCTGGTTCATTCCCGATATGCGGTTACTTTGACCTGAACCTTCATTTCGGGTCTGATCAGCCCCGCGACAACCACCCTTGCCGCAGGTAACGCATCCTTCATTTCACCGGCCAGCCCGGCGAAGATGACGGACGTCCCGGAATCCTGGGATGACTGGTTCGAAAAATTTCCATAATCTTTTGAAATCAAATGATTTTCCATGATTCTGCCTCAGAAATGGCCCTGAAGTTCATGGCGGCAGATCGTCCCTGGCCAGGTCATTTCAAGCTGCAAGATCGCGGATCCGATGCGCCAGTCGAGACCCTATGCAAGGACCGCCTCCAGCTTGCGGAAGGCGTCGGCGCGGTGGCTGATGGCGTTCTTTTCGTCCGGCGTCATCTCGGCAAAGGTGCGGTCGTGACCCTCGGGGACGAAGATCGGGTCGTAGCCGTGGCCATGCTGCCCGCGCGGCGGCCAGACCAGACGGCCCGGCGCGATCCCTTCAAAGATTTCCTCGTGCCCGTCGGGCCACATCAGCAACAGGGTCGCACGGAACTGCGCGCGGCGGGGTTCGGGGGCACCGCGGGCGTCCAGCGCGGCCCATGTGCGGGTCATGGCCTGCATGAAGTCGCGGCCATCCGGCGTCTCGGCCCAATCGGCGGTATAGACGCCCGGCGCACCGTCCAGCCCGTCCACCGTGATGCCGCTGTCATCGGCCAGGACGACCAGCCCGGTCGCCTGCATCGCGGCGCGGGCCTTGATGCGGGCGTTTCCGATGAATGTATCCTCGGTCTCGAGCGGCTCGGGCAGGCCAAGCTCGCCCGCGCTGGTCACGTCGATGCCATGCGGGGCCATCATGGCGCGGATTTCGTCCAGCTTGCCGGCGTTATGGGTCGCGACCAGCAGCTTGCCCGCGGTCAGCCGCCTCATCCCAGTGCGGCCTTTTGCGCGGCGGCCAGTTCGGCCACCCCGGCCTCGGCCAGATCCAGCAATTCGTTCATCTGATCGCGCGAGAAGCTGGCGCCTTCCGCCGACATCTGCACCTCGATCATGCGGCCGCTGCCGGTCAGGATGAAATTGGCGTCGGTCCCGGCCTCGCTGTCCTCGGCATAGTCCAGGTCAAGCACCGCCTGACCGGCATAGATGCCGCAGGACACCGCGGCGACGTGATCCAGGATCGGATCGCTGGTCACCAGCCCGGCCTTGAGCAGCTTGTTCACCGCCAGGCGCAGCGCCACCCAGCCCCCGGTGATCGAGGCGCAGCGCGTCCCGCCATCGGCCTGGATGACATCGCAATCGACGACGATCTGGCGTTCGCCAAGGGCACGCCGGTCCACGCCCGCCCGCAGCGCGCGACCGATCAAGCGCTGGATTTCCTGCGTCCGGCCCGTCTGCTTGCCCGCCGCGGCCTCGCGCCGGTTGCGGGTGTTGGTCGCGCGCGGCAGCATCCCGTATTCCGCCGTAACCCAGCCCTGCCCCGAACCTTTCAGGAAAGGCGGGCATCTTTCCTCGATCGAGGCCGAGCAAAGCACCTCGGTCCCGCCGCAGCGGATCAGGCAAGAGCCTTCGGCATGGCGCAAGACCCCGGTTTCGATTGAAATCGGGCGCATTTCGCTTAAGTTTCGTCCTGACGGGCGCATTTGTCGTTCCTTCTGGCATTCCGTTGCCAGATACAGGCCCGGCGGCCCGCTTCGCAACCCGTGAACGATGAATATGACACCCATTCGACGACCAGATGCCCGATAATCACCTGCTAACCGAACTGAACGACCGCTCGCGCGAGGTGTTTCGCCGCGTCGTCGAATCCTATCTGGACACGGGCGAGCCTGTCGGCTCGCGCACGCTGACCCGCGACATGAGCGAGAAGGTCAGCGCCGCCACCATCCGCAACGTCATGCAGGACCTGGAATATCTGGGCCTGCTGGGCAGCCCGCATATCTCGGCGGGACGGCTGCCGACCCAGTTGGGGCTGCGGCTGTTCGTGGACGCGCTGATGGAGGCCGGGCCGGTCGATGCCGACGACCGCTCGCGTATCGAGCAGACGGTGGGCGACACCACCGACACCGGGCAGATGCTGGACCGCGTGGGCGGCGCGCTGTCGATGCTGACGCATGGGGCCTCGCTGGTGCTGATGCCCAAGCAGGAAGCGCCGGTCCGCCATATCGAATTCGTCAGCCTCGCCCCCGACCGCGCGCTGGTGATCCTGGTCTTTGCCGATGGCCGGGTGGAAAACCGCGTCTTCACGCCCCCTCTTGGCCAGACCCCCAGTTCGATGCGCGAGGCGGCGAACTTCCTCAACGCCATCGCAGAGGGGCGCACCCTGACCGACCTGCGCCGCACCATCGCCGAGGAAATCGCCGCGCGGCGCGCCCAGCTTGACGGGCTGGCCGCCGACCTGATCGGCACGGGGCTGGCGCTTTGGGACGGCGACGGCCCGGATTCGCGGCTGATCGTGCGGGGCCGGTCCAATCTGCTGGACCACGAACTGGCCGATATCGAGCGCGTGCGCGAGCTGTTCGACGACCTGGAACGCAAGCGCGACATCGTGCGCTTCCTGGAACTGGCCGAGGAAGGCGAAGGCGTGCGGATCTTTATCGGCTCGGAAAACAAGCTGTTTTCACTTTCGGGTTCCTCTCTGGTGGTTTCACCCTATATGGACTCTGACCGAAAGATTGTTGGGGCGGTGGGCGTGATCGGACCGACGCGGCTGAACTATGGCCGGATCGTGCCGATCGTCGATTACACCGCCCAGCTTGTCGGGCGCATTTTGTCGGGCAAAAAAGGATGAGACGATGACGCAAGAAAAAAACGAATTCACGGACGAGCAGATTTCCGGGATCGAAGACCCTGCCGACGGAACCCGGACGGATGAGGAAACCCTCGGCCCGGATGTCGAGGCGATCATCGCCGAACGCGACGATTATCGCGACCGCTTCATGCGCGCGCTGGCCGATGCCGAAAACGCCCGCAAGCGCGCCGAAAAGGAACGCCGCGATGCCGAGCAATACGGCGGCTCGCGCCTGGCCCGCGACCTTCTGTCGGTCCATGACAACCTGACCCGCGCGCTGGCCGCGGTGACGGACGAAAGCCGTGCCGCATCCGCCGCGCTGATCGAAGGGGTCGAGCTGACGCTGCGCGATCTGGAAAACATCTTCTCGCGCCACGGAATCAAGGTCATCACCCCCGAAATCGGCGAGAAGTTCGACCCCCTTCTGCACGAGGCGATGTTCGAGGCCCCCATCCCCGAAACCCCCGCCGGCAATGTCATCCAGGTAATGAACCACGGTTTCATGTTGCATGAGCGCCTGCTGCGGCCTGCACAGGTCGGCGTCAGTTCGGCCCCCGTGGCGTGAACCCGCGACCGGCCCGCGTCCCTGGGCCGGTCTTGCCCCACCGGTCCGCCGCGATTTGGTTCGGCGGCGACGGGCCGGGAATCACGCTTCCATGAGTATCGGTCGCAGGCGCATATCGCCCAGATTGGACGCAAATCCACCTATTTTCTGAAATTACGTCCGAAGGTTGGATTCTGTCGACGGTCCGTCTGTCATCAGCATCCGATATTTATATTTTATTTCAACCGCTTAATTGGCCAGCAACTGGCAAAGCCGATCCAGTTGATCCAGGTCGCGATATGTGATGACCAACTGTCCGCCCTCGGTTCCGCGATGATTGATGCTGACCTGCATCTTCAACTGGGCCGACAGGTCCCCTTCCAGAACCCGCGTATCCGCGTCTTTTTCAGGCGCCTTGGATCGTGACGAGCGGGGTTGCGCAGGTTCGGACTGTTTGCGTACAAGGTCCTCGACCTCGCGGACGGAGAGGCCCTTTTCGATGATCTTTCGCGCAAGTTCAACGGCATTGGGGGCGGTGATCAATGCCCGCGCATGGCCTGCCGTCAGTTTGCCTTCCTTCAACCAGATCTGCACCTGTTCGGGCAGGTTCAGCAGACGAAGAAGGTTGGCGATATGGCTGCGGCTCTTGTTCAGGGCTTCCGCAAGCTTTTCCTGCGTATGGCCAAAGCGATCCATCAACTGGCGATACGAGGCGGCCTCTTCGATCGCATTCAGGTCGGCGCGCTGGATGTTTTCGACGATCGCGACTTCCAGAACCTCGGTATCGGTCAACTCCCGGACGATCACGGGAACTTCATGAAGTTGCGCGATCTGCGCGGCACGCCAGCGCCGTTCCCCTGCGACAATCTGATAAAGACCATCATCGGAAGGATGGGGCCGCACGATCAGAGGCTGCAACATGCCGCGATTGCGCAGGGATTCCGCCAACTCCTGCAAGGCTTCGGGCGCGAAACTGCGGCGCGGCTGGTCGGGGTTCGGGGTCAACTGCTCGACCGGAAGCACCTGGCGAGGGCTGGGGCGATCGTTGGGAACAAGATCGACATCCGCCATCAGGACGGACAAACCGCGACCCAAGCCTCGTTTCTCGTTCTTCATCTCTGCCATCCTGTCAAAATTACGCAGTTACAAGCTGCCGCTGAAGAAATTCCTGTGCCAGACTTCGATAGGCGTTGCTGCCCTTTGAAGTGGTGTCGTAGCGCAGGACCGGCATGGCATGTGACGGCGCCTCGGACAACCGCACGTTGCGCGGAATGACCGTCTTGTAAACAAGGTCAGAAAGCGTGTTTCTGGCGTCGGCCTCGACCTGCTGCGACAGATTGTTGCGATTGTCCGACATGGTCATCAAGATCCCCTCGATCCGAAGATCGGGATTGGCGGACTGGCGAACCTCGCGCACCGTGGTCAGCAGTTGGGAAAGTCCTTCCAACGCATAGAATTCCGCCTGAAGCGGAACCAGGATGCTGTGGGCGGCGACCATGCCGTTCAGGGTAAGCAAGCCCAAGGCGGGCGGACAATCAATCAAGATGAAATCAATACCTTGTATGTCCGCGATCTTGTTCCGCAACAACTGGGTTCGACCCGGCGTCGTGGACAGTTGAACATCCGCCGAAGCAAGGTCCGAGGTCGAAGGAACCAGCCTGAGATTCTCAACCTCGGTCGAAACCAGGCAGGCTTCCAGCGTTTCATCTGTCGCCAGAAGATCGAAGGACGTCAAAACCCGCTCTTCGGCGGGGATACCAAGCCCGGTGGAAGCGTTCCCTTGGGAATCGAGATCGATAATGACGACGGAATGCCCCAGTTCAGCCAAGGCTGCCCCGAGATTGATCGCTGTCGTCGTCTTTCCGACACCACCCTTTTGATTCGCAATCGCGACAATGCGAGGTTTAGACATGGCGTATCTTTCTGACTTTCAATATGGCAGCTTCGGGATCGGTGACACTTCTGAAGGTTTCCAGATCAAAACGCCAATGTTTGCGGGCTTCCTCGACCTCGGATTGCCATGTTTTACCCTTCATGAACCAAGCAGTCCCATCCGCCGCAAGATGTCCGTCAACATATGCCATGAGCCGATCCAGTGAAGCAAGCGCCCTTGCGCTGATATTGTCGCTTTTCAGCGCCTCCGTTGCCTCAATGCGCTGTGCCAGGACGGTCACATTCTTCAGTTCCAACTTCCTGGCAACCGCGCGTAGAAACTCGGCTTTTCTTCTATCACTTTCTAGCAGGCTCACCTGAAGTTGTGGGCGATATATGGCAATAATGGCGCCCGGCAGTCCACCGCCGCTGCCCATGTCCAACCATGATCCGGTTTGCGGTGCAAGAACAGCAAGCTGGCTGCAATCTTCTATGTGACGATGCTCCAAGTCATCGACCGTTGAAGGCGCAATGAGGTTGATGTGGGGATTCCACTTGCGAAGAAGATCGGCATAGGCCGCAAGCTTCTCCTCTGTTTCACGTGAAACACTCATGCCGTTTTCCGGCGTCTGGATCTGATGGTAGCGACAAGCAAGGTAAGCGCGGCGGGGGTCATTCCCTCGATTTTGGCGGCCTCTGCTATTGAAAGCGGTTTTTGAGCTTGCAGCTTGGTCTGCAACTCACTGGACAAGCCCGACAGCAGGTTGAAATCGAAGTCGGGCGGGATGCAGATGGCTTCCTCCCGCTTGAGCATTTCGGAATCCTGTTTCTGCCTTGCTACATATTGATCATACAGGGCATCGATACTCAGTTGGTCGATAATCCTGGGATCAGACTGGGAAAGCTGTTCATCCAGAGCCAGAACCACCTTTCGATCAAGGGATTGTTGTCCAAGAAGCCGGAAAAGACTGCGCTTTGACCCGTCATTCCTTACTGAAATTCCGAGCTTTTCCAGTTGTTGGGGCGAGAAGGAAAGTGCTTCAGCGCGGTTGCGAAGCACTTGGTAAGACGTCATTTTCTTCGCGAAATGCCCTTTCCTCTGCCGGGATACGCAGCCGAGATCAATACCAATCCCCGTCAGCCGCTGATCCGCGTTATCCGCGCGCAGCGACAGGCGAAATTCGGCCCGGGAGGTAAACATTCGGTAAGGTTCACTAACGCCCCGCGTGATCAGATCATCGATCATCACGCCGATGTAGCTTTCCGCACGGCTGAAATGAAAAACCTCCCGCTTTTGCGCTTGCAAAGCGGCGTTGATACCCGCCACCAGCCCTTGTGCGGCGGCTTCCTCATACCCCGTGGTCCCGTTGATCTGCCCAGCAAGAAACAAACCGACACGGGATTTCAGCTCAAGCGTCCGCTTCAGCGCCCGGGGATCTATGTAATCGTACTCGATCGCATAGCCAGGTTGCAGGATGGTCACATCCTCCAACCCCGCGATGGACCGGACGTATTGTATCTGAATTTCCTCGGGAAGCGACGTGGATATTCCGTTCGGATATACCATATCACTTTGTAATCCCTCGGGTTCCAGGAAAATCTGATGCGAGTTCTTATCCGAAAAACGCACCACCTTGTCTTCAATCGACGGGCAATAACGAGGTCCAGCCCCAGCGATATGCCCGCCATACATGGCAGAGCGATGCAGGTTGTCCCGAATTAGGCGATGAGTTTGCTCATTCGTGTGCGTGATGCCACAACTAATCTGAGCAACGGCGGGTGCCGTGCTAAGATATGAGAACATCGTGGGAATTTCGTCCCCCGGCTGTTGTTCAAGCCTGTCCCAATCGATCGTATGCCGATCAAGGCGCGGTGGCGTCCCGGTTTTAAGACGGCCAACCGGCAAGTCCAATGCACGAAGTGAGTTGGCAAGCGAAACCGAGGCCTCGTCCCCCCAACGCCCCGCCGGCCTGCTGACGTCTCCTATATGAATAACGCCGTTAAGGAAGGTTCCCGTGGTCAGGACAACCTGAGACGCGGAAAAATCTCTACCGTCTTGCAGGGACACGCCTGCGACATGTTCGCCCTCCCATGCAATTCCGCTTACCTCGCCTTCGATCAGCGTAAGATTTTCTTGCTTATCCACACAAGATATTGCGGCGTGCCGGTAAAGATCGCGATCTTGTTGTGCCCGGGGACCTTGAACCGCAGGACCTTTACGTCGGTTAAGCAAACGGAACTGAATGCCAGCCCGATCGGCCAGAACGCCCATGACACCATCAAGAGCGTCAATCTCACGAACAAGGTGACCCTTCCCAAGGCCGCCAATCGCGGGATTGCAAGACATCGTTCCAATATCACGCTTGCGAAGCGTGATCAGCGCTGTCTGACATCCCATCCGCGCAGCCGCCATTGCCGCCTCGACACCGGCATGACCCCCGCCAACGACAACAACATCGAATTGTTTCACGTGGAACACTACTTTCCAATGCAGAAGGATGAGAATATCTCATCCAGATAATCCTCGGCCCCAAAACGGCCAGTCATGCTTGCCAGTTCCTGCCCTGCCCTACGAACCGCTTCGGCAAGTATTTCCGACGGAACGTCGGAAATATCCAACGCGGTCACCGCCCGCCTCACCGCTTCCGCCTGACGCTTTCGGCTGACCAGCGCCGAATCCACGGCCCTAGCCTTCAGCAGATCATATATCCGATCAAGAAGTTCCGCGATACCCTTTCCCGTGAACGAGGATACCGCAAACTCACCCCCATCCCCCGTCAAGTCATCCTTGGAACGAACAACCAGATCACCTTCAGCAAAGGGCGCTTGCCTTTGCCCATCCTCGGACAGGTGAATCCGCAGATCAGCCTTCCCGGCCCTTTTCCGGGCGCGTTCGATCCCCAGGGCTTCGACATATTCAGCGCCCTCGCGCAAGCCAGCGGTGTCCAGAAAGGTGACCGGCAGTCCACGCAGATCGACGCGAAGCTCCAGAATATCCCGCGTCGTGCCCGCCACATCCGTGACCAGGGCAACTTCCCGTTGTGCGATCCGATTCAGCAGACTTGATTTTCCAGCATTGGGCGGTCCGATAATCGCAACCTCATAACCTTCACGCAACCGCTCGGCTGCCGGGTAGGTTTTCAACAAGCCTTCCAGGATCTCACGAACATCCCCCATCAGCGAAAATACTTCGTCAGGAACCTCGTCGGGAACCTCTTCATCCGCGAAATCAATGCTTACTTCGATCAACGCCCCGGCACGGATCAGGTTTTTTCGCAGATCTTCGGCCAGTTTTCCAAGTTCGCCATCAGCCGCCTTCATTGCCAGCTTGCGCTGTGCTTCGGTTTCGGCTGCCAGCAGATCGGCAAGCCCCTCGGCGGCAGCAAGGTCCATCTTGCCGTTGATGAAAGCGCGGCGGGTAAATTCCCCCGCCTCTGCCCGGCGCAAACCTCGTGCCAATAACGCATCCGAGATCCGGGAACCGATCACGGGCGCGCCGTGCAGATGAAATTCGACAACCTCTTCCCCGGTAAAGCTTTGATTTTGTTCAAACCAAAGCACCAAGGCGCGATCTATCACCTCACCCTGGTCTTTCAGGGCGCGCAACCCGGCATAACGGGCAGGTCCCAACGGCCCGGCCAGATCCTCGGCCACGCGGCGCGCATCGGGTCCGCTTATCCGAACGACAGAAACCCCCCCACGGCCAGGGGGGGTTGCTTCCGCGAAGATGGTGTCCACATCATCCTCCGTCGAACATCCGTCAGGCGTTCATCGAATCGAAGAACTCGCTGTTGGTCTTGGTCTGTTTCAGCTTCGAGATCAGGAACTCGATCGCATCGGTCGTGCCCATCGGGTTCAGGATGCGGCGCAGAAGATAGGTCTTTTGCAGGTCCTTGGCATCGACCAGCAACTCTTCCTTCCGGGTGCCGGATTTCAGGATATCCATCGCCGGGAAGACGCGCTTGTCGGCAACCTTGCGATCCAGGACGATCTCGCTGTTGCCAGTGCCCTTGAATTCTTCAAAGATCACCTCATCCATGCGCGACCCGGTGTCGATCAGCGCCGTCGCGATGATGGTCAGCGACCCGCCACCCTCGATATTACGCGCCGCGCCAAAGAATCGCTTGGGCCGTTGCAGGGCATTCGCATCCACACCGCCCGTCAGAACCTTGCCCGAACTTGGCACGACCGTGTTGAAGGCCCTACCAAGTCTTGTGATCGAATCAAGCAAGATAACAACATCTCGTTTATGCTCAACCAAGCGCTTGGCCTTTTCGATCACCATTTCCGACACCGCAACGTGACGGCTGGCCGGTTCGTCGAAGGTCGAGGACACGACCTCGCCCCGGACCGAGCGTTGCATATCGGTCACTTCCTCGGGCCGTTCGTCGATCAGCAGCACGATCAGGTAGCATTCGGGATGATTGCGTTCGATCGAATGGGCGATGTTTTGCAGCAGAACCGTTTTACCCGTGCGCGGCGGTGCCACGATCAGCGAACGCTGCCCCTTCCCGATGGGTGCGACCAGGTCGATGATCCGGGCCGAACGGTCCTTGATCGTGGGATCCTCGATCTCCATCTTCAGCCGTTCATCGGGGTAAAGCGGCGTCAGGTTGTCGAAGGCCACCTTGTGCCGTGCCTTGGCGGGGTCCTGGAAATTGATCTGCTCGACCTTGGTCAGCGCGAAATAACGCTCATTCTCGCCCGGCGCGCGAATCACCCCTTCGACCGTGTCGCCGGTGCGCAGGCTGTGCTGGCGGATCATGTCGGGGCTGACATAGATATCATCGGGACCCGGCAGATAGTTCGCCTCGGGCGAGCGGAGAAAGCCGAAACCATCCTGCACCACCTCCAGCACGCCGTCGCCGCCGATTTCATAGCCATCCTCGGCATGTTCCTTCAGCAGCGAGAACATCATCTCGCCCTTGCGCATGGCCGAGGCGTTCTCGATCTCCCACTCTTCGGCCATAGCCAGCAGGTCGGCCGGCGTCTTGGCCTTCAGGTCGGCCAGGTTAAGACGTTCTTCGCTCATCATCGCGCTCATATGGGAAACGGCCCGGACGGCCGGGCTTGCGTTCTTGTGTCAGGAGGAATCCCCCGCCGGACGGCGGTTTCACCCCAGATAATCGCCCCGCCAGAAAAAGTCAATTCTCAGAACTTGACCACCACCGACAGCACGATCAACACCATCAGCAGGGTCGGGACCTCGTTCATGATGCGATAGCTGCGCCCCGTGGCGCCCTGCCCGCGCAAAAGCGCGCGGCGCTGCCCCTCCAGCCAGCCGTGAAACCAGCTCATCCCCAGCACGCCCGCCGCCTTGGTCCAGGGCCAGACCATCGACCAGTCGACAAGCCCCGGTATCGCGACCAGCGCCAGCCCCGCCAGCCATGTCACCGCCATCGAGGGGCGCATGATCAGCCGGATCAGCTTGTCTTCCATGATGACGAAGGATGCGACCGGTTCGACCCCCTGTCCGCCGCGTTCCGCATGATAGACGAACAGCCTGGGCAGATAGAAGATCCCTGCCATCCAGGCGATCACAGCCATGATATGCAGCGCCTTGATCCAGGGATAGGCCATGCTGAGCAGTTCGGTCATTCGTCTCTCCTGCCTTCCGGCTCTCTCTTATTGAAATAAGAAAAGAAAATGAATGTTGTTGTTGTTTTAAGGCATGTGGAAAACTGGACAAGCCGGCTTGCCGGAAATCATCCCCAGGTTACCAGCCTGTGAAGAATTTTGTTCCGGGCCGGGGATAGGTGAAATAAAACAAATAAAAATCAGTAAATTATGTCTATATCCATCTGCTGACAAACCTGTGGATAAAATTTCTTTTCCCAAGCCTGTGGAAAGATCGGCATGGGTTTTCCCCTTGTGGATGGTTGCGCCTGGTTCCGGCTTGGTTCCCGCCGGTTATCAACAGGCCCGGTGGCGGGGCTTGCCGCTCCACAAAAACCGAGCCGATTCCCCCACCCGCTTATCCACAGGGATGTCCCCTTGTCCGGGGCTTGCATCCGCGCCCTTTTGCGGCCCACATTCCCCCGATCAGACGGCCAGAACGGAAAGGATGCCCGTGAAGAAGACACAGCTTGGCACAAGCGGCCTGAAAGTCAGCGAAATCTGCCTTGGCACGATGACTTTCGGCAACCAGACACCGGCCAGGGACGCCCATGCCCAGCTTGATCGCGCAGTTGGCGTGGGGATGACGTTCCTTGACGTGGCCGAGATGTATCCCGTCAACCCCGTGCGCCGCGAAACCGTGGGCCGAAGCGAGGAAATCATCGGCGAATGGCTGGCCGCTCGCGGTCGGCGCGATGATGTCCAGATCGCGACCAAGGTTTCCGGGCCCAGCGAAAGCGTCCGGGCCGAAGGCTATGATGGCCGGATCATCCTTCGCACCATCGAGGATTCGCTGCGCCGCCTGCAAACCGATGTCATCGACCTTTATCAGTTGCACTGGCCGATGCGCGGCAGCTATGCCTTTCGCCAAAGCTGGCGATACGATCCTTCGGCGCAGGATCCGGCAGCCACCCTTGCGCATATGGAGGACGTGGCGGACGCCTTGGCCCGCGCCGTGACCGCGGGCAAGATCCGTGCCTTCGGCCTGTCCAACGAATCCGCCTGGGGCACGACGCGCTGGATCGACAGCGCGGCGCGCATCGGCGGGCCGCGCGTGGCGTCGGTCCAGAACGAATATTCGCTGCTTTACCGCCTTTACGACACTGACATGGCGGAAATGGCGGTGAACGAAGGGGTGACGCTCTTGTCCTATTCGCCGCTGGCGGCGGGATTGCTGACCGGGAAATACCTGGACGGTGCCCTGCCCGATGGCAGCCGCGCGGCGGTCGATGCGGCCAATGGCGGCACCGGCAAGCTTGGCGGCCGCCGGACGCCGCAGGCCATCGCCGCCGTCGCCGCCTACAAGGCCCTTGCGGATGAGGTGGGGCTGGACCTGATCCACCTGTCCATCGCCTGGCAGCGGACGCGGCCCTTTCCGATCATCCCGATCATCGGCGCGACCGATCCGGCGCAGTTGGATCACCTGATCGCCGGGCTGGACCTGCGGCTGACGGATGACGTCATCGACCGGATCGAGCAGACCCGCCGCGACCATCCCATGCCTTTCTGACGCCGCGTTACGCTTGGTTGCCGCCTTGCGGGGCGGCAACCTGCGGCAAGTTCGTGAAAGGAAGACCATGCTGCCCCCGATCCTGCAAGACCTGCGCATTCCCGTCGTCGGCTCGCCCATGTTCATCCTGTCGGGACCCGAGCTGGTCATCGCCCAGTGCAAGGCGGGCATCGTCGGCAGCTTTCCGGCGCTGAATGCGCGCGAGGCGGCGGGCGAGCCGCCGCTGCTGGACACCTGGCTGACGCAGATCGCGCAGGAACTGGACCGCCACAACCAGGCCAATCCCGACCACCCCGCCGCGCCTTTCGCCGTGAACCAGATCGTCCATCGCAGCAACGCGCGGCTGGAGCGGGATATCGAGATTTGCAATCGCCACAAGGTTCCCATCTGGATCACCAGCCTCGGCGCCCGGCCCGAGGTGAACGAGGCCGCCCATGATTGCGGCGCCATCGCGCTGCATGACGTCATCAACAACCGTTTTGCCCGCAAGGCTATCGAAAAGGGCGCTGATGGGCTGATCGCCGTCGCGGCGGGGGCGGGGGGCCATGCCGGGCCGCAATCGCCCTTTGCGCTGGTGCAGGAAATCCGGCAGTGGTTCGATGGGCCGCTGCTGCTGTCGGGCGCGATCGCGACGGGCCGCGCGGTGCTGGCCGCGCAGGTGATGGGGGCCGATCTGGCCTATATCGGCAGTCCCTTCATCGCCAGCACGGAATCGCGCGCGGTGCCCGATTACAAGCAGATGATCGTCGATTGCGGGGCCGAGGATATCGTGAACTCTGCCTCTTTCACCGGGATTGCGGGGAATTACCTTGCGCCTTCGATCCGCAACGCGGGGCTGGATCCGACGGCGCTTGACGGCGATCCCACCCATATGGATTTCGGCGCCGATGACGCCGCAAGCAGCCGCCCCAAGGCGTGGAGCCAGATCTGGGGCGCGGGTCAGGGCATCGGCGCGGTGCGCGAAATCAGGCCCGCCGGCGCCATCGTGGACCAGCTTGCCCGCGAATATGCCGAGGCACGGGCGCGGCTGGCCTAACCCAGCAGGACAGGCGTTTCGCCGTCCAGCACCAGCAGGTGATCCAGCGGCAGGCCGGGCGCCAGTTGCAGCGGCGGCAGGCCGATGGCGGCGCGGGGGATGTCGCTGGCCATCGCCAGCGCGGTTTCCAGCGGGGTGCCCGCGTGGCGGTGCAGGCGCAGGACGCAATCCAGCAGGCTGACATGCGCACCGGCCAGCGCGCCCTCGGCATTGACCAGCCTGCCGTCCTTGACATGAATCTGCTGGCCGTAAAGCGTGAAGTGGTCCGGCCCGCCGACCGTCGGCATGGCGTCGGACACCAGAAAGCTGCGTCCTTCGCGGGGCCGCGCGGCCAGCGCGATGCGCAGCATGTCCCAATCGACATGGATGCCGTCTGAGATCAGCCCGACATGGGCATCCGACAGGACCGCCGCCCCGGCAATGCCCGGATCGCGCGACAGCATCGGCGGCATCGCGTTGAAAAGATGGGTGAACATGGTCACGCCCTGCGCCAGCGCCTGCCGTGTCTGGGCCGCGCTTGCCGCGCTGTGCCCGGCGGAAAGGGTGACGCCCATCGCCGCGGCCTCGGCCATCGGCGCGGGGTCGGCCAGTTCGGGGGCCAGCGTCAGGATCACCGGCAGGCCAGCGTCGCGCAACCGGCGCAGGATCTCCAGCGTGTGCCGGTCCAGCGGGCGGATATGGCGCGCATCATGGGTGCCGCGGCGGGCAGGGGCGATATGCGGCCCCTCGATATGCAGGCCCAACAGGCCGGGATCGTCCTTGCAGACGATGGCGGCGTCAGCGGCGGCCTCGATCACCTGCGGCGCGTCGGTGATGACGGTCGGCATGATCTGCGCGGTGCCAAGCCGCAGATGCGCCCGGCGGATCGCCCGCAGCCCTTGGGGCGAGGGGTCGGCGTTCACCAGCACCCCGCCGCCGCCGTTCACTTGCAGGTCGCTCAGGCCGGGGGCCAGCAGGGTGACGTGGCGGTCGGGCCGGTCGCCCGGCGCAAGGGGGCGCAACTCGGCCACGCGCCCACCTTGGATGCGCAGCACCATGCCGGACTGCCACGCGCCCAAGACCAGCACCCGGTCGGCCGAGATCAGCATTCAGACCCCGGCACGATGCCCGAAATGCCGGGGCAGGGCGTCGCCCCAAGGTTGCGCATCAGCGCGCCAGATCGACCTCGGCGGACGAGGCGAAGAACATCGCCTGGCTGACCGCCGAACGCACCTGTTCCTCGGAATAGGGTTTCGAGATCAGGAAGGCAGGCTCGGGCCGTTCGCCGGTCAGCAAGCGTTCGGGGAAGGCGGTGATGAAGATCACGGGCACCTCGCCCAGGCTGGCCAGCAATTCGTTCACGGCCTCGATCCCGGACGAGCCGTCGGCAAGCTGGATATCGGCAAGGATCAGGTCGGGACGCTGCTTTCTCGCCAGTTCGATCGCCGCCGAATGGGTGCGCGCGATGCCGGTGACCGAATGACCCATCGATTGCACGATGCCCTTGAGGTCCATCGCGATGATCGTCTCATCCTCGATCACCATGATATTGCCGCTGATCGAGCGGGCCATTTCGTTCAGCGCGATCTGGACCAGTTCCTCGGCCTCGGGCTGGCCAAGCTGCATGATGCGGGCGATCTGGTCATAGCGCAGCTCTTCGATGGTGCGCAGCAGCAGCGCCTCGCGCGAGTTGGGGGTCAGCGTGCGCAGGCGGTCCTGCGCCTTGGCGGCGCGGCCCGTTTCGCTGTCGTCCACGGGCTGGCCGGAACTTTGCCAGATGACGTGGAAGGCGCGGAAAAGGCCGACGCGGGGTTCGTCGTCGCGCAGCAGGTCGCGATCTTCCAGGATCGCCTCCAGCGTGGCGGCGGCGTAATTGTCCCCGGCGACCTGATTGCCGGTCAGGGCGCGCGCGTAACGGCGCAGATAGGGTAGTTCTCGCGCTATGGCTTGGGCAAGATCACCAGCAGACATTGCATCCTCGATTCAATAAGGTGAAACAGGAACTCTTCCCGTTGTTATCGGTTAGGTCACGTGCGCACAAGATTTCCAAGGTCAACAAAATGAATACCAAGCGTGAAGAACGCAAGCGAGCAGCCATCGAAAGGCAGATCGACGAAAACCTCAAGCGCGTCTACGAGGAAGACGCCAAGCAGGCCTTGCCCGACCGTTTCCGCCACTTGCTGGAACAGTTGCGAGAGCAGGGGTAGGCCGTAGATGGACAAGTCGAACAAAAGCAGCGCCACCGCCTCGGGCCCCAATCCGCGCGACGAATTGGTGGACCACCTGCCCGCGCTGCGCGCATTCGCGCTGTCGCTGACGCGGGACGGCTCATCCGCCGACGACCTGGTGCAGGACACTATCGTCAAGGCGTGGACCCATATCGACAAGTTCCAGGCCGGCACCAACCTGCGCGCCTGGCTTTTCACGATCCTGCGCAACACCTTCTATTCGGCCCGCCGCAAGGTCCGGCGCGAGGTCAGCGATACCGACGGCATCTATGCGGCGCAGCAGACCACGCGGCCCGAACATGACGGGCGGCTGGCGCTCAACGATTTCCGCACGGCCTTCGACAAGCTGCCGGACGAACAGCGCGAGGCGCTGATCCTTGTCGGCGCATCGGGTTTTTCCTACGAGGAAGCCGCCTCGATGACCGGCGTTGCCGTGGGAACCGTCAAGTCCCGCGCCAATCGGGGCCGCCGCAGGCTGGCCGAATTGCTGCAACTGGACGAGGGCGAGGATATGGACATGACCGACAGCGCGACGCTGGCCGTGATGTCGCAAAACGGCTCGGTCCTTCGCTAGGCCGCCGCGGTGTTGCGCCGTCTGTCCGAGCGGTTGGAGTTCACCAAGGGGCTGGGTTTTCGGCTGGGCAGCCTGCTTTCGGTCGCGATCCTGCCCATCGGCCTGATCCTGGTCATCCAGACGCTGCACCTGTCGCGGGAATACGAACGCTCGGCCGAGATCGCGCTCTTGGGGCGCACCGCGGCGGCGGCGGCAGGCGAAAGGGCGCTGTTGCAGGGCGCCCTTGGCAGCGCCGACGCGCTGGGGCTGGCGATCCTGGAAACGCTGGACGACCCCGGCCTGTGTTCCGAGGTCATGTCCGGTTTCGTCGAAAGCACGGCGATCTTCGCCTATGCGGGCTTTACCGACCTCGGCGGGCGGACCTCGTGTTCCTCGGTGCCGGGTGAATTCGACCTGTCTGACAGCCGCGAGTTTCGCGGCTTTCTGGCCGATCCCGGCACTTTCGTCACCTCGTCCATGCAGGACCCGGTCCTGGGCATGCCGATCGTGGCCGTCATGCAGCCGCTTTATCGCGGCAGCCAGTTGCTGGGCTATACCTCGGTCGCGATGTCGCATGACCTGCTGCGGTCCTCGCACCAGCCCGGCTACGGGACTGAACAGGCGCGCATCCTGACCTTCAACAACCAGGGCCAGATCCTGTCGGTCGAGCAGCACCCTGGCGAGGATATCGCCGAATTGCTGCCCGAAGGCCAGCCGCTGACCTCGCTGGTCGCGCGCAGCGAAACCACCTTTCGCGCGCGCGCTGCCAATGGCGAGACACGGGTTTTCAGCATCGTTCCCGTGGTGCCGGGGCTGGTCTATACGATGGGAAGCTGGAACACCGCGCAATCGGGCGTGGCGGGCGTGAACCTGACGCGCTTCACCGCCTTCCTGCTGCCGATGCTGCTGTGGGTCGTGTCGTTGGTGGTGGCCTATTTCGCCGTCTACCGGCTGGTTCTGCGCCATATCAAGGTCCTGCGCCAGCAGATGCGCCGCTTTGCCATCGCCGACCGGGACAAGCCGCCGCCCGTGCTGCGCACCGCCCCCGCCGAGATCGCGGACATGAGCCAGACCTTCCACAACATGGCCCGCATCCTGATCCGCGACGAGGTGGCGCTGGAAAGCGCGGTCAACGAAAAGACGGTCCTGCTGAAAGAGGTCCACCACCGCGTCAAGAACAACCTTCAGCTTATCGCCTCGATCATCAACATGCAGATCCGGCTGATCGACCATGATCAGGCGCGGCGGGTGCTGCGCTCGGTTCAGGATCGGGTGGCGGCGCTGGCCTCGATCTATCGCAATCTCTACCAGGCCGAGCATCTGGATTCGGTCGAGGCGGGGCGGCTGATTTCCGAGGTCATCAGCCAGATGGGCAATACCTCGGTCGAGGCGGGGTC
This sequence comes from uncultured Paracoccus sp., assembly GCF_945915435.1. Classification (GTDB taxonomy): domain Bacteria; phylum Pseudomonadota; class Alphaproteobacteria; order Rhodobacterales; family Rhodobacteraceae; genus Paracoccus. The sequence goes on from NZ_CAMEFG010000005.1 coordinate 31,642, forward strand.
CGGCCTGCGCATCGAAACCCGGATCGAGCCGCTCAACCTCGTGCCCGACCAGGCGGTGCCGCTGTCCCTGCTGGCGACCGAGGCCTTTACCAACGCGCTGAAATACGCCGCCCCGCCGGTGGAAGGCGCAGCACCCTGGGTCCGCGTGGTCCTCGTGCCGACCAGCGACGGCCAGCATATGCTGGAGATCACGAATTCGACCGGCCAGATGGTGGACGAAGGATCCGAAGGCACCGGCCTGGGCAGCCAGTTGATCGAGGCTTTCGCCATGCAGCTTGACGGCGAAGCGGTGATCGAGGAATCGGACGGCCTTTATGTCCTGCGACTGTGCTTCACCGCCGAAAAGGTCCATCCTGCCGGCAACCTGGACCTTCAACAGGTGGTGCTGACCTCGGCGGCGCGGCAGGGCGCGCGGCATTAGCCGTTGCCGGTGGTGCCTTCTTGCGCCTTGCGCGCCGATTGACGCGCCGCGCGGGCGGCCACCACGCGCCTGCGCCGGGCCATCTCGACATTGATCAGCGCCCCCAGCAGGACCGAGAACCCGCCAAGGTAGAACCACATCAGAAGCGCGATCACCGCCCCGATCGAGCCATAGATGCGGTTATAGCTGTTGAAGCTGCTCAGATAGGCCGAAAACCCGTAAGAGGCCGCCGCCCACAGGACCGCCGCGATCAGCGAACCCCAGGTGAAGATCGCCGTGCGCGGGGCCTTCACGTTCGGGCCATAGCGATAGAGGATGCCGATGGCGATCAGCACGATCAGGAACATCACCGCCCAGGGGACAAGGCTGTTCAGCCAGCTTTGCAGCGGCCCCTCGGTCAGGAAGTTGATCGCCAGCGGGCCGATGACCACCGTGACCAGCCCCATCAGGACGACGCCCACCAGCGCCAGCGTCAGCACATAGGCCAGCAGGAAGCCGAAGATCGTCGAATGCGACCTGACGCCATGCGCCGCGTTCAGCCCCCGGATCAGCGCATCGACACCGGCGCGCGCGGCCACGGTGGCGACCAGGAAGGAAATGGCGGTGGTCCAGCCCAGTTGCGTCCGCCCCGCCTGCATCAACTGATCGACCTGCCCGTGGATGATGTCGACCGCGCCCTGCGGGATGAATTCGTCCGCGACATGGACGAATTGCTGGATCACCTGCGGATCATACCACAGCCCCCACAGCGCGAATAGCGCGGCCAGTCCGGGAAAGACGGCGAACATGCCGTAGAAGGCCACGCCCGCGGCGATCAGGCTGAGATGGATCTTGTCCAGCCGCTCGATCACGGCCATGAGGAAACGCCACCAGTCGGCTATCAAAACGCGCCTCCTATCGTGGGGTTGTCCGTCGTGGCTTGCATGGTTTCAGCTTTGCCCGATCCGTGCCTTGCTGCCAACCCGGCAGTGCCGATCAGGACGCAGCGTTGCGATAACGCAGCCACAGCGCGTCCGCGCCCATCTGCTCGACAAAGGCCTCGTGCGCAGCGGTTTCCTGCGGCGTCAGGCGCGGGGGCAAGGGGCGGGGCCGCGCCGCGCGCCGGGCCGCCGTGGCCTGCCCGGCAGCGCCGTCCCGTTCGTCGCCGCCCGCCACGGGTTCCAGCACCAGGTCCGGCTGGCGTCCGCCCATCAGCGCCAGGTAGACCTCGGCCAGCAATTCGCTGTCCAGAAGCGCGCCGTGCAGCGTCCGGTTCGAGTTGTCCACCCCGAAGCGCCGGCACAGCGCATCCAGCGTGTTCTGCGCGCCCGGAAACTTGCGCCGCGCGATTTCCAGCGTGTCGGTGGCGCGGCTGAAGGGCAGGGTGGGGTGGCCCGCCAGCCGCAGCTCGGCATTGAGGAATTTCATGTCGAAAGCGGCGTTGTGGATGACCAGTTGGCCGTCGCCGCCGACGAATTCCAGGAAATCCGCCGCCACTTGCGCGAATTTGGGCTTGTCGCCCAGGAAGTCGTCGCCAAGCCCGTGAACCTCGAACGCCTCTTGCGGCATGGGACGCTCGGGGTTGATGTAGACGTGGAAGGTGCGGCCCGTGGGCAGCAGGTTGACCAGTTCGATGGCGCCGATCTCGACAAGGCGGTCGCCCTTGTCGGGGTCGAATCCGGTGGTTTCGGTATCCAGGACGATCTCACGCATGGGGGTGTTTTTCCATGATCCGCGCGCAGATGTCCATGATGGCGGCGCGCGCGCCTTCCATCGTATCCGAGGGGATGATCCAATCCGCCCGCGCCCGCTTGTCGGCGTCAGGCATCTGGCGGGCAAGGATCATGTCCAGCACCTGCGCGGTCATGCCGGGGCGGGCCATCACTCTTGCGCGCTGAACCTCGGGGGGGGCCGAAACGACCGCGACCCCGTCCATCGCCGCCTCGGCCCCGGTTTCGAACAGCAGGGGGATGTCCAGCACCACGATCGGCGCATCCCGGTGGTCGTGGATGAAGGTCTGGCGGTCGGCGGCGACCAGCGGGTGGACGATGGATTCCAGCCGCGCCAGCGCCTGCGGATCGGCCTGCAAGGCGCGTTTCAGCGCCTCGCGGTCGATGGCGCCACCCGCCAGCGCCTGGGGGAAGGCGGCGGCGACCGGCGCGACTGCCGCGCCGCCGTGGGCATAAAGGCGATGGACGGCCTCATCTGCGTCCCAGACCGGGTGGCCAAGCGCGCGGAACATCCCTGCGGCGGTGGTCTTGCCCATGCCGATGCCGCCGGTCAGGCCCAGCAGGAAGCTCATGCCAGGACCGCGCGGCGCAGGTCGTCGTCCACCTGCGGGCGGGTGCCGAACCAGCGTTCGAACCCCGGCGCGGCCTGATGCAGCAGCATTCCCAGCCCGTCGACGGTGCGGCAGCCTTGCGCGCGGGCCGCGACCAGAAAGGGCGTGTCCAGCGGCGTATAGACAAGGTCCGTGACCAGCGCATCGGGCGACAGCGCATCCAGCGGCAGGCGCAGCGCCGGCTTGCCGTCCATCCCCATCGAGGTGGCGTTGACCACAGTCGCCGCCCCTTCCAGCATGTTGCCCGCCTGTGCCCAGTCGTAGACGGTGATGCGGGCGCCGAATTCCGTGCGGATCTGCTCGGCCCGCAGGCGGGTGCGGTTGGCGATGCGCAACTCGCGCACCCCCGCATCCAGCAGCGAGGCCACGACCGCCCGCGCCGCCCCGCCCGCACCGATCAGCGCGGCCGGCCCGATTTCGGGCCGCCAGTCGGGCGCATGCTGGCGCAGGTTGGCGATAAAGCCGTAACCGTCGGTATTGTCGGCATGGATCTTGCCATCGGGCCGCAGGATCAGCGTATTCGCCGCCCCGATCAGCGCCGCGCGGTCGGTGACGTGATCGGCAAGGGCCAGCACGGCTTCCTTATGGGGGATGGTGACGTTGATGCCGACGAAACCCAGCCGGGGCAGGGTGCGCAGCGCCTCGGCCAGATGTTCGGGGCGGACGGGCATGGGGATGTAATGGCCCGCGATCCCGTAGCGGCGCAGCCAATGCCCGTGCAGCCGGGGCGAGCGCGAATGCGCGACCGGCCAGCCGATCACGCCCGCCAGCGGGATACCGGGGGCGGCAGGGGTAGGGGTGTCCGAATTCTTCGACATGGCATGGCCTTGCATCGGCTGGGGGCGGGGATCAGGCATTGACGACATCGGGCAGGCCGCCGTCCGCGACAAGGTCGGCCAGCGTCAGCGATTCGACCAGCAGAAGATAGGACCAGAAGAGCTGGCCGAACATGTGGCGCAGGCGGCAGGTGGCCTCGTCCTCGCAATCCTCGCAGCGTTGATAAGAGCGGCGCGACAGGCAGGGCAGGGGGGCGATGGGACCGTCCACCTGGCGCAGCAATTCGCCGATCGAGATATCCGAGGGCCGCTTGATCAGCACATAGCCGCCCGCCCGTCCGCGGCGCGAGCCGACATAGCCCGCGTTGCGCAGCTCGAGCATGATATGTTCCAGGAAACGCTTGGGCGCGCCGGAACGTGTCGCGATCTCTTCGATGGTCAGGGCGCTGCCGCCAGCCTCGGCTTCGTCGGCAAGCTCCATCAGCGCCTTGATGGCGTATTTCGTCTTTTGAGAGATCATCCCCCGTGCTTACCCGTCGCCTGCCTGCCATGCAATTCATTCAGATGCCAAAACCCGCATTACACCATCCTGCGGCGGTTGGGCATGGGCGAAATTCAGCCTTGGGGAAAAGGGCCATATCGCGCGGCTGTCGGCAATCTGTCACATTCGGGGGGCATTCATGCGTTGCATATTTCAGGAGTTCGCAATGCGCATCGCGATTCTGGGCGGCGACGGTTTCGTCGGCTGGCCGACCGCCCTCCACCTTTCGGAACTGGGCCACGATATCCATATCATCGACAACCTGTCGCGCCGCAGGATCGATACGGAACTGGGTGTCCAGTCGCTGACCCCGATGGATTCGATCCAGGAACGCTGCCGGATCTGGCATGACGAAACGGGCCGCCGGATCCACTTTCATCTGCTTGACCTTGCGGCGGAATACGAACGGCTCAAGCAATGGCTGGCCGAACAGCGCCCCGACGCGGTGATCCATTTCGCCGAACAGCGCGCCGCGCCCTATTCGATGAAGACCGACCGCCACAAGGTCTATACCGTGGACAATAACACCAGCGCCACGCACAACCTGCTGGCGGCGCTGGTGGAAACCGGCATCGACGCGCATCTGGTCCACCTGGGAACAATGGGGGTCTATGGCTATTCCAGCGTCGGCGCGCCGATCCCCGAGGGCTATCTGGACGTGCAGATCGACACGCCGGGCGGCCCGCGTCCGCAGCAGATCCTATATCCGACGCGGCCCGGCTCGGTCTATCACATGACGAAAAGCCTGGATCAGATCATGTTCCAGTTCTATGCGCAAAACGACGGGCTGCGCATCACCGACCTGCACCAGGGCATCGTCTGGGGCACCCATACCGACCAGACCCGGCGGCACGAACAACTGATCAACCGTTTCGACTACGACGGCGATTATGGCACCGTGTTGAACCGTTTCCTGATCCAGGCCGCCATCGGCCACCCGCTGACCGTTCATGGCACCGGCGGCCAGACGCGGGCCTTCATCCACATCCAGGATTCGGTCCGCTGCATCGAGCTGGCGCTGGCCGACGCGCCGAAGGCGGGCGAGCGGGTGCGCATCTTCAACCAGATGACCGAGACGCACCGCATCCGCGATCTGGCCGAGATGGTCGCGCGCCTGACCGGCGCGCGCATCGCCTGGCTGCCCAACCCGCGCAAAGAGGCCGAGGAAAACGACCTGATCGTCAAGAACGACCAGTTCCTGGCGCTTGGCCTGCAACCGACCACCCTGGCCGAAGGGCTTTTGTCCGAGGTCGTCGATGTCGCCCGCAAATACGCCCATCGCATCGACCGCGCCCGCGTGCCCGCCGTCAGCGCCTGGACCCGCGACCTTGCGAAACGGATCGAGCATGACCCCGAAGGCAAGCGCCTGCGCTCGGTTTCATGAACGCAATCGCTGCCGAAAGGCCCGCCCGTGACCGGCGGGCCTATGTCACGCTGGCCACCAATGCCGAATACGCCATCGGTGCGGCGGCCCTGCTGCGTTCGCTGCGCCGGACGGGGACCGGGGCCGATCTGGTGGTGATGTTCACCGAACTGGACCCGGCTTCGCGCGACATGCTGCGCGATCTGGGCGGGCGGCTGGTGCAGGTCGATCTGCTGCCGACCTCGGACGGGTTCAACGCGGCCCATGCCCGCGGTACGCTGCATGGCGCGGCGCCCTTCACCAAGGGCGAAAAGCCGCCCTTTCACACGCCCCTGGACAATTTCGCCAAGCTGAGGCTGTGGCAGCTTGATTACGAACGGGTGGTCTTCATCGACGCTGACGCGATCGTGCTGCAAGACATCGACCGGCTGTTTGACTACCCCCAGTTCTCGGCTGCGCCGAACGTCTATGAAAGCCTTGCCGATTTCCACCGGCTGAACTCGGGCGTGTTCACCGCGCGGCCCTCGGGCGCGACGTTTCGGGATATGCTGGCGCGGCTGGACCGGCCCGGCGCGTTCTGGCGGCGGACCGACCAGACCTTCTTGCAGGAATATTTCCCGAACTGGCACGGGCTGCCGGTTTTCGACAACATGCTGCAATATGTCTGGCTGAACCTGCCCGAACTGTGGCGCTGGCAGGACATTCGCGTGCTGCATTACCAATATGAAAAGCCCTGGCAGGACCATGCCAAGGCCGACAGCCTGCGCGTGCTGGTCGATCTGTGGCGCGCCCATGCGGGTGACGGCCCGGTGCCCGATCCGCGCGACTTGCCGCCGCCACCGGGCATGGCATGAGGGTCGCGATCACCGGCGCCAGCGGCATGGCGGGCCGCTGGATCGCGCGGGCCTTGCAGGGCGCGGGGCATGATCTGGTTTGCCTTTCGCGTCCCGGCTGGCGGCTGGGGCAGGTGCCCGACATGCGCGGCTGCGACGCGCTGGTCCATGCCGCGCTGCACCACCTTCCCGGTCTTTACCGAGGGGGCGAGGGCGACGACCCCGACGGTTTCGTCGCGGCCAACCTGGATGGCTCGATCCGGCTGTTTCGCGGCGCGAAGGAACAGGGCGTCCGGCGGGTGTTGTTCCTGTCCTCGCGCGCCGTGCATGACGGCCACCCGCCGGGGGTGCTGCCCGACGACCTGCCCCCCGCGCCCGTGGCGCTTTACGGTCAGGTCAAGGCCCACGCGGAACAGGCGCTGGCGCAGATGGCGGACGGTGACTTCAGGACGGGCAGCCTGCGCGCGACCGGCATCTATGGGCCGGGCAAGCCGCAGAAATGGGCGGGGATCATCGGCGATTTCCTGAACGGCCGGACCCCGGCCCCGCGCGTCGCGACGGAACTGCATGGCGCCGACTTGGGCCGCGCCGCCCTGCTGATGCTGGACGACCCCGGCCTGCAAGGCAGCTATAACGCCAGCGACCTGGTGCTGGACCGGCGCGAGTTGCTGGCCGAAATCGCCCGGCTGACCGGCTGCGGCACGGTGCTGCCCCAATGCGCGGACCGGGGCGGGATGCGGGTGCTGGAATGCGCGCGGCTGGCGGCGATGGGCTGGCGTCCGGGCGGGATGGAACTGCTGCGCCGCGACCTGCCCGCCATCCTGCGCGACGTTGCAACCGGCTGACGCGCTCTGGTCAGCGCGCGGCTTGCGGGCTAGAGACGGGGGGATGGACTTTGCCTATACCCCTCCGCCCGACGCGCCGCGCATCCTGCATCACGACCATGAAATCCTGGTCGTGGACAAGCAGGCCGGGCTGCTGTCGGTCCCCGGACGGACCGAGGACCGCGCCGATTGCCTGATTGCCCGCCTGCGCGGCGCCTTTCCGCAGGTGCTGCTGGTGCATCGGCTGGATCAGGACACGTCTGGCATCATGGTCTTTGCGCTGACCCCCCACGCGCAGCGCCACCTGGGCCAGCAGTTCGAGAAACGGCAGGTGCGCAAGATCTATGTCGCGCGGCTGCACGGGCGGCTGGAACCGAAGAGCGGCACCGTCGATCTGCCGCTGATCGTCGATTGGCCGAACCGCCCGCGCCAGATGGTCGATCACGAAAACGGCAAGCCCGCGCAAACCGACTGGCGCGTGATCCGGGCCGATGACGCGGAAACCCGCGTGCGGCTGATGCCGGTCACGGGCCGCAGCCATCAGTTGCGGGTGCATATGCTGGCGCTTGGACACCCGATCCTGGGCGACCCGCTTTATGCGCAGGGAAAGGCGGCGGCGCATCCCCGCCTGATGCTGCATGCCCAATCTTTGCGCATCCGTCATCCCGACAGCGGCGTGTCGCAGACCTTCACCGCGCCCGTTCCGTTCTGAAGCGGTTCCGTTCTAGAGGTTGAAGACGCGGCTCGGCTGCACCTCTCCGCCCATGTAATTGCCGATGCAAAGCGGGCGTCCGTGGCGGCTGACCCAGACCTCGGTTCCGAAATCGGCGTGGCCGGTGACCTGGCCGGGGTTGCCGTTCAGGATGCGGGTTTCGCCCATCTCGGTCGCCTGCATCTCGGGCAATTCGTCCAGGGCGGCTTGCAGGGGCAGCAGGGCGGCCTCGATTTCCGCCTGGTTGGCGCGGTCGATGCGGTCCCATGCGATGCCTTGCGCCGCCTCGAACGGGCCGGACCAGATGCGGCGCAGCGTCACGACATGGCCCAGGCAGCCAAGCGCGCGGCCAAGGTCGCGGGCGATGGCGCGGACATAGCCGCCCTTGCCGCAGACCATGCGCAGATCGGCCTCATCCCCGCGCGCGGCAAGCAGTTCCAGCGATTCGACCCACAGCGGGCGGGCGGCCAGTTCGACCGCCTCGCCCTCGCGCGCAAGGTCATAGGCGCGCGCGCCATCGACCTTGACCGCCGAAACCGCGGGCGGCACCTGCATGATATCGCCCATGAAACCCGGCAGCGCGGCGTGGATCGCAGCCTCGTCCGGGCGGGCGTCGCTGGTCTTGACGACCGCGCCCGAAGCGTCGTCCGTGCTGGTCTCGGCCCCCCAACGCACGGTAAAATCATAGCATTTCAGCGCCTCGGTCAGGTAGGGGACGGTCTTGGTCGCCTCGCCCAGCGCCACGGCCAGCACGCCCGTCGCGTCGGGGTCCAGCGTGCCCGCGTGGCCTGCCTTCTTCGCGTCCAGCGCCCAGCGGACCTTGCCCACGACATCGGTGGAACCCACGCCTGCGGGCTTGTCCACGATCAGCCAGCCGGAAATATCGCGGCCCTTCTTGCGCGCCATTCTGTGTCAGTCCTTTGCGGTCAGGCCGACGATCGGCCCCATCCGGCGCCCGAAATCGGCGCGGCCCACGCCGGGGGCGTAGAGCCGGCTGATCGAGCCATCGAAATACAGCGCATCCCGCGCGCCAAGATGGTCGCGGAAAAAGCGCCCGAATTCGTGAAACGTCACCGCCCGGTTCGAGATCGCGAACCACGCCACCTGCCCGTCGGGCGAGGTGCCGACCCCGTTGCGGATATGGCGGCTGTCGGAATCGACCAGGAAACGCGGGTGCAACTGCCCGTCGATGACCAGCATCGGCCCTGATTGCGTGGCAAGGCGGCAGGCCGGGCGCGCCTCGGAGAAGGCACGGCTTTCGATCACCTGGAAGGGCCGCTGCCCGCCCGTGCAGAACACCCCGTTCGGCAGCATCCCGAAATTGCCGGGACCGGCGGCGGTGACGATGCCGCTTTCCTCGGCCCCGTCGCGGACCAGCAGGCCCACGGGCGAGTAATCCGAATGGAACATCCCCGCATTCATGGCAAAGACCAGACCCTCGCCCTCGGGCAGGGTGGCGCGGATGCGGCTGAAATCGCCCAGGACGCGCCCGTCCGGCCCGTTCATCCACAGGTGCAGGTCGGGTTCCTGCGCGGCCTGGACGGTGCAAAGCGCATAGGCCGTGCCCTCGAAGTCGACGCGCTGGCAAATGTCTTGCGCGACGACGGGCAGGGTCAGGGCGAAAAGCGCGCCCAATGCCAGCCCGAACCGGCGTTTCAGTTCAGCGATCATCGTCTTCGTCGCCGTCCTCGGCCCCGATGTCACGCTGGACCCGTTCGTCGGCCAGCATCCGGCGGGTGTCGTCCATGCGGTCGAAGGTCTCGTCCAGCACGAAACGCAGTTGCGGCGCGTATTTCAGCGACATGCCACGCGCGATCAGGTGGCGCAATTCGGGCGCATTGCGGCGCAGCGCGGCCAGCGCCCCTTCGGCATCCTGCCCGCCAAGCGGCATGACATAGGCCGTCGCGACCTTGAGGTCGGGCGAGGCGCGGACCTCGCCCACCGTGATCGAGTGGCGGTTGAGTTCGGGGTCATGCACCTCGGCGCGCGTCAGCACCTCCGACAGGGTGCGGCGAATCAGCTCGCCCACGCGAAGCTGGCGCTGCGAGGGTCCGGTGCCGGTATGAAAGCGGTTCTGTGCCATGCACCCACATCTAGGGGGTCGCGGGCCGCGCCGCAACGGGATAGACAGGGCCAAACGCAGGGGGACCGCATGGAAAAGCCGGGAATCGTCGTAACGGGTGTGTCGGGCCGCATGGGCCGGATGCTGGTCGAACTGGTCTGCGCATCCGACAGGATGCGGCTGGTCGGCGCCATCGAGCGTCCGGGCAGCGACTGGCTGGGCCGCGACCTGGGCGAGGCGATGGGCCGCGCCCCCCTTGGCGTGACCGTGACCGACGATGCGGTGGCCGCCATCGCGCCCGCGCAGGCGGTGATCGACTTCACCAGCCCCGCCGCCTCGGTCGGTTTCGCCGAACTGGCCGCGCAGGCGCGCGCGGTCCATGTCATCGGCACCACCGGCTTTTCCGGCGATGACCTGAGGAAGCTGGCCGCCGCCGCCCGCCACGCCCCGATCATCCGGGCCGGAAACATGAGCCTGGGGGTGAACCTGCTGACCTCGCTGGCCCGCAAGGTGGCCGCCGCGCTGGACGAGGACTGGGACATCGAGGTGGTCGAGGCCCATCACCGCCACAAGGTCGATGCGCCTTCGGGCACCGCGCTGATGCTGGGTCAGGCCGCGGCCGAGGGGCGCGGCGCCACGCTGGACGAATTGCGTACCCCCGCGCGCGAAGGCATGACCGGCGCGCGCACCCGTGGCTCCATCGGCTTTTCCGCGATTCGCGGCGGCGATGTCGTGGGTGAACACGACCTGATCTTTGCCGCCGAGGGCGAGCGCGTCATCCTGCGCCATATCGCCACCGACCGCGCCATCTTTGCCCGCGGCGCATTGCGGGCCGCGCTTTGGGGCCAGGACAAGGGGCCGGGCGAATACGACATGATGGATGTGCTGGGGCTGTAGGGCGGCGGGTCCGTTTCGTCAGTCCGCCCGCGCGAAATGCGCCATCTGGTCGGCATGGGCCTTCGCAAAGGCGGGCCGTGCCGTCGCGCGCTCGACATAGGCGCGGCAGCGCGGATATTGCGACAGACCCCCGAAGCGGTCGATCAGCCGCAGCACGTCGGCCATCAGGATATCGGCGACCGAGAACCCGCCGGAAAGCCATTCGCGCCCCGTCAGAACCCGCTCCATCCCATCCAGCCGGGCGGCCAGAAACCCGTCCAGCGCCTTTCGCCCGGCGGTTTCCTGATCGTCGTCCGAGAATTTGAAGATCGAATAGGGCAGGGCGGCCATCTCGACCGAATTGAGCGCGGCGAACAGCCATGTCACGGTGTCGCGGCGCCCCTGCGGATCGGCGGGCATCAGCGCCTCGCTCTTTTCCGCCAGATGCAGCAGGATCGCGCCGCTTTCGAAGATCGAGACATTCCCCTCCGTCAGCCAGGGCACCTGACCGAATGGCTGATGCGCGAAATGATCGGCATTGCGGTCCCTGAACGGGACGCTTTCCACGTCATAGGGCAGCCCGGCCTCTTCAAGCGCCCATCGCACGCGAAGGTCGCGCACATAGCCACGCGGCGCTTGGGGCACCCAATCGAATGTGGTCAGGATCAGTTCGGCCATCGGGCAAGCGTAACCCGTCGGGCGATTCGGGTCGAGCCTGCCGGGACGAATGCGCGGAAAAGCCCCTTCGCGGGGCTTTTCGTCAATTCCGGGCGAACAGCTTGGGCGTGGCGCGATACCAGTCGATGATGGCCTGGCGTTCCTCGGGTTCCATGAAGCTGACATTGGCGGGGGGCATGGCGTCGGTCAGGCCCGCCTGGATATAGATCTCGCGCGCGGCGCGGGTCACGTCGTCGGGGGTTTCCAGCACGACGCCCTTGGGAGGGTAGTGGATGCCGGGATAGGCCGTCTCGCGCGCGTGGCACATCGCGCAGCGGCCAAGGACGGCGTTATAGGCGTCGTCCCAGCCGGGCGTCTCGATCATCGCGACCTGGGTGGGGGTCAGGGTCCGGGCCTCGGACTGTTCGACCGTGTCGCGCATCATGGGCGCGGTGGACAGCCACATCACCGCGATGAACAGGATCACCGTCACGCCCCAGGTCCACCACGGCATGCCCTTGCGCGAATGCATGGTGTTGAAGAAATGCCGGATCGTCACCCCCATCAGGAAGATCAGCGCCGCGATCAGCCAGTTGTATTGCGTGGCAAAGGCCAGCGGGTAGTGATTCGACAGCATCAGGAAGACGACGGGCAGCGTCAGGTAGTTGTTGTGGGTCGAGCGCAGCTTGGCGATCTTGCCATATTTCGGGTCCGGCGCCCGCCCTGCCTTGAGGTCGGCGACCACGATGCGCTGGTTGGGCATGATGATCAGGAAGACGTTGGCCGTCATGATCGTCGCGGTGAAGGCGCCAAGGTGCAGCATCGTCGCGCGCCCGGTAAAGATCTGGTCATAGGCCCAGCCCATCGCCACCAGCAGCACGAACAGCAGCACCATCAGCACCGTGGGGCGTTCCCCCAGCGGCGATTTGCACAGCGTGTCATAGACCAGCCAGCCGATGGTCAGCGACCCGGCCGAGATCAGGATGGCCTGCCAGGGCGCAAGCTCCATCTTGGCGGTGTCGATCAGGTAAAGCTCGGACCCTGCCCAGTAGACCAGCGCCAGCAGCACCGCCCCCGAGATCCAGGTCATATAGCTTTCCCATTTGAACCAGGTCAGATGCTCGGGCATGCGCTCGGGGGCGACCAGGTATTTCTGGATGTGATAGAAGCCGCCGCCGTGAACCTGCCATTCCTCGCCATGCGCGCCCTTGGGCATGTTGGGCGCCTTTTGCAGGCCAAGGTCGAGTGCGATGAAATAGAAGGAGGACCCGATCCAGGCGATCGCGGTGATGACATGCGTCCAGCGCACCGCAAAGGCCAGCCAGTCCCAGATGATGGCGATATCGCTCATATTCACTACTCCCCGGTTGGTCGGGCGAAACTAGAACAGCGCCGCGTCGCGGACTATATTCGACCGTGCCCCAGCTGTCTTAAGATTAGATTGAAAATCCGGCGGGGAAACGAAAAAAAGGGGGCGGAATGACCGCCCCCCTGTGCCTGTGCCTTGCCGGATCACTCGCCGAAGAAGGCGAACTTGATCACGAACAGCCCCGCCACGATCCAGGTCGCGGCATGGACCTGCGATGCCTTGCCGGTCAGCAGCTTGATCAGCGCATAGCTGATGAAGCCGAAGGCCAGCCCGTTGGCGATCGAATAGGTCAGCGGCATGGCCAATGCGGTCAGCACGGCGGGCGCGGATTCGGTGACGTCGTCCCAGCTGATTTCGACCAGTTCGCGCATCATCAGCGTCGCGACGTAAAGCAGCGCCGGCGCGGTGGCATAGGCCGGAACCGAACCCGCCAGCGGCGCAAAGAACATCGCCAGCAGGAACATCGCCGCCACGACCAGCGCGGTCAGCCCGCTGCGCCCGCCCGCCTGCACGCCCGAGGCGCTTTCGACATAGGCGGTCGTCGATGACGTCCCCAGCAACGAGCCTGCCGTGATCGCGGTCGAATCGGCCAGCAGCGCGCGCGACAGGCCCTTGTTGGTATGGGCTGGTCCTTCGGTCAGCAGCCCGGCGCGCTTGGCCACGCCGATCAGTGTGCCGGTGGCGTCGAAGACCTCGACCAGCACCAGCACCAGGATGACCTGGAAGATGCCTGCGGTCAGGGCGCCCGCGATGTCAAGCTGCATGAAGGTCGGCGCGATCGAGGGCGGCATGGACATGATCCCGCCGAATTCGCTGACCCCCAGCAGGATCGAGGCCACCGTGATGACCAGAATCCCGATCAGGATCGCCCCCGTCACCCGCAGCGCATCCAGCGCCACGATGATGAAAAAGCCCGCGACCGCCAGCATGGTGCCCGTATTGGTCAGGTCGCCCAGGGTCACCAGGGTCGCCGGGTGATCCACCACCAGCCCCGACGATTGCAGCGCGATGATCGCCAGGAACATGCCGATGCCCGCGGCGATGCCGCTGCGCATCGACAGCGGAATGCCCGCGATCAGCCAGCGCCGCAGCCCGGTCAGCGTCAGGAACAGGAAGATCATCCCCGAGATGAACACCGCCCCCAGGGCCTGCTGCCAGGTAAAGCCCATTGCGCCCACGACGGTGAAGGCGAAAAAGGCGTTCAGCCCCATTCCCGGCGCCATGCCGATGGGCCAGTTCGCCCACAGCCCCATGATGGCCGAGCCGATGGCGGCCGCCAGGCAGGTGGCGACGAAAACCGCATTTCGATCCATGCCCGTGCTGGACAGGATGTCGGGGTTCACGAAGATGATATAGGCCATCGTCAGGAAGGTGGTGACGCCTGCGATCACCTCGGTCCTGGCGGTCGTGCCATGCTCTTTCAGCTTGAAATAGTTTTCCATCCCTGCTTCCGCTGTTGCGTTTGTTGTGGAACGATCCTGCCACTCTCGGTTAGATGTGACAACAAATCCACACATTGCTTTGCCTAGAGACAGTATCAATCTGGTTTTGTGAATGAAATATGGTCTTATGATCAGGACATGACCTTGCTTGTGACGATCCCCGCCGCCGACGAAGGGCGGACCGCCGGTCTGGCGCGCGCCTTCGCGGGTTTCCTGCGGCCCGGCGACACGCTGGCGCTGCGCGGCCCGGTGGGGGCGGGCAAGACCCATTTCGCCCGCGCCTTCATCCGCGCCCGACAGGGCCGCGGGGCCGAGGACGTGCCAAGCCCCACCTTCACGCTGATCCAGACCTACGACGACCCGATGGGGACCGAGATCTGGCACGCCGACCTCTATCGCCTTGGCCATTACGACGAACTGGTCGAGCTGGGGCTGGAGGACGCCATGCCCGATGCCGTCACCCTGATCGAATGGCCCGAGCGCGGCGGAGACCTGCCCGGCGCCCTGACCGTCGGCATCGCGGTCGAGGAAACCGACCCCGACCTGCGCCGCATCACCCTGACCGGCGATCCGGTGCGCTGGGGGCAGGTGGCGCGGATCGCCGCCATCGCGCGGCTGCTGCATCGTGCCGGATGGTCCGATGCGCGGCTTTTGCCCCTGACCGGCGACGCCTCCAGCCGTCGCTATTTCCGGCTTGAACGCGAGGGGGGCGATACGGCGGTGCTGATGGATGCCTCGCCCGGTTCCTGCGGGCCTTATGTCGCGATGACGCAATGGCTGCGCAATCGCGGCTTTCACGCCCCCGAGATACTGGCCACCGACGAACCCGAGGGGTTGCTGCTGCTGGAAGACCTTGGCGACGACCTGGTCGCCCGCGTGCTGGGGCGCGAACCGGACCTTGCACCCCGGATCTATGCGCGGATGACCGAATTGCTGGCCGATCTGCACCGCCAGCCGCCGCCCGATTTCGTCCCGCACCTGGACGGGGCCGAGCTTGCGGCGCAAAGCGGGCTTTTCGCCGATTTCTATCCCCCTGCCGCCGGTGCGCCGGGTGCGGGGGCGCGGGTTGCCGAACTGATCGCGGACCTGCACCGGCAATATTGCCAAGACCTGCCGCCGGCGCTGGGACTGCGCGATTTCCACGCCGAAAACCTTGTCTGGAAGGGCGATGCCCCCCTTGGGCTCCTGGATTTCCAGGATGCGGTGCTGGTCCATCCGGCCTATGATCTGGTGTCCGGCCTGCAAGACGCGCGCCGCGACGTGGACCCCGCTGTCGAGCAGGCCGAGATCGACCGCTACATCCGCCTGACCGGCTGCGACGGCGACCGCTTCCGTGCCGCCTATGCGCTTTTGGGTGCGCAGCGCAGCCTGCGGATCATGGGCATCTTCACCCGGCTTTGCCTGCGCGACGGCAAGGACCGCTACCTGGCCTTCATGCCTCGGGTGTGGCAGATGGTGCAGCGCAACCTGGAACACCCCGCGCTTGCCCGCCTGGCGGATGAGTTGAAGGGCATCCCCGCCCCCTCGACCGGGATCATCGAAAGGATCAAGGCCCGATGCAGGATGACGCCCCCAGCGCGCTGATGCTGTTCACTGCCGGGCGGGGAACGCGGATGGCGCCCTTGACCGACAGCCTGCCCAAGCCGCTGATCAGCGTGGGCGGCGCGACCCTGCTGGACCGCGCGCTGCGGCTTGCGCGTGATGGCGGGTCGGGTCGGATCGTGGTCAATACGCATTACCTGGGCCAGCAGGTCGCGGACCACCTGGCGGGCAGCGGTGTGGCGATTTCCGACGAATCCGACGCGCTGCTGGAAACCGGGGGCGGGTTGCGCAAGGCGTTGCCTCTGCTGGGGCCGGGGCCTGTGATCACGCTGAACCCCGACGTTATCTGGACCGGGCCGAACCCCATCACCGCCCTGCGTGCGGCATGGGATGGCGCGCGAATGGACGCGCTGCTGATGCTGGTGCCGCTGGCCGCTGCGCGCGGCCGCGTGGGGGGCGGCGATTTCGCGCGGGACGGGCAGGGCCGCATCACGCGCGGCGGCGGGCTGGTCTATGGCGGCGCGCAGATCATCCGCCCCGACCGGCTGGCGGAAATCGACGAATCTGCGTTTTCCCTCAACCGCCTGTGGGACCTGCTGATCGCGGATGGCCGCGTTTTCGGCATCACCCACCCCGGTGGGTGGTGCGATGTGGGCCGCCCCGACTGCATTGCGCTGGCCGAGGATATGCTGCGTGGCTGAGGCGTGGCGCAACGGCATCTTCGCTCTGCCCTGCGGCGCGGATTTCGCCGCCGGTTTCGCGGATGGGCTGGCCGCGCGGATGCAGGGCCAGCCGCCCGAGGCGATGGCGCGGGTCACGGTTTACGTCAACTCGGGCCGGACAATGGCGGCGCTGCGTGCTGCGCTGATCGCGCGCGCGCCGCTGCTGCTGCCGCGCCTGCGGCTGATCGACGACCTTGGCGCGGGCGCCTCTGCCGCGCCGGTGGCGCGCTGGCTGGAATTGGGCCGGCTGGTCGATGCCGCGCTGCGCCGCCTGCCCGACCTGGCGCGGGGGCAGTCGGTGCCGCGCCTTGCCTCGTCTTTGGCCGCGCTGATGGCCGAGATGCAAGAGGAAGGGCTGGACGCCCGCGCGCTGGACCGCATCGACGTGTCCGAACATGCCCAGCATTGGGGCCGCGCGCTGCAATTTCTGAAGATCGCGGCGGATTATCACCTGTCGGACCCCGCGCTGGACCGCCCGGCACGGCTGCGCGGCGCCGTGGACCGGCTGGCCGCCGCATGGGCCGAGGGGCGCGATCTGCCGCAGGGTCCGGTGATCGTCGCAGGCTCGACCGGGTCGCGGGGGGCGACGCGGGACTTCATGCGCGCGGTGGCGGCGCTGCCGCAGGGGGCGGTGGTGCTGCCGGGCTACGACTTCGACCAGCCCGCGCGGGTCTGGCAATCGCTGGACCAGCGGGCCGAGGATCACCCGCAGGCCCGCTATGCGCCGCTGGTCGCGGAATTCGGCCAGCCCGCGCCTTGGCAGGGTGGGGTCCAGGCCCCGTCGCCCGCGCGAAACCGGCTGGTGTCGCTGGCCCTGCGTCCCGCGCCGGTCACCGATCAGTGGATCGCCGACGGGCCGGGGCTGGGCGATCTGGTCCCCGCGACCGAAGGCCTGACCCTGATCGAGGCCGACCAGCCCGGACACGAGGCCGAGGCCATCGCGCTGGTCATCCGCGATGCCGTCCAGCATGGCCGGGCGGTCACGCTGATCGCGGCGGACCGGCTGCTGGTGCGCCGGGTCGAGGCGGCGCTGGACCGCTGGCGCATCATTCCCGACGACAGCGCGGGCCAGCCGCTGCCGCTGACGCCTCCGGGCCTGTTCCTGCGCCATGTCGCGGGGCTGTTCGGCCAGCCGCTGACCATCGACGCGCTGCTGGTGCTGCTGAAACATCCGGTCACGAACTCGGGCGCGGGCGACCGGCGCGACCACCAGCGCCAGACCCGCGACCTGGAACTGCACCTGCGCCGCAACGGTCCGGCCTTTCCCGATGCCGATGCGCTGCGATCATGGGGCAGCCGCCGGGATGCGGCGCGGCGGGACTGGGCCGGATGGCTGGCCGGAATGCTGGACCGCATCGCCCCGCTGGCCACGGATCGCGCGCCGCGCCCGCTGCCCGACCGGCTGGACGACCTCTTGTCGCTGGCGCAGGCGCTGGCGGCGGGGCCGGGCGGGGATGCGGATGCCTCGCGCCTGTGGGCGTCGCGCGACGGCCAGCTTGCCCGCGCGGTGCTGGCGCTGCTGCGCGACCATGCCCATCACGGCTACGACCTTTCGCCAGGCGACCTCTCGGACCTGCTGCTGTCCGAGATGAACCGGCAGGCGGTGCGGCTGGACGCGCAACCCCATCCCCTTGTCCGTTTCCGCGGCCCGCGAGAGGCGCGGGTCGAGGATGCCGGGCTGGTCATCCTTGCCGGGCTGAACGAAGGCGGCTGGCCGCAGGCGGTGGAACCCGACCCCTGGCTGTCGCGCCCGATGCGGCTGGCCGCCGGGCTGCTGCTGCCCGAGCGCCGCATCGGCCTGTCGGCGCATGACTTCCAGCAGGCGATCGCCCGTCCGCAGGTCATCCTGACCCGTGCCCGCCGCGATGCCGAGGCCGAGACGATCCCCGCGCGCTGGCTCAACCGGCTGACGAACCTGCTGGGCGGGCTGCCCGGTCAGAACGGGCGGCAGGCGCTGGCCGGGATGCGCGAACGCGGCCGGAAATGGCTGGACCTGGCCGGGCTGCTGGCGCGGCCGCGCATGGGGGCCGAACCGGCCCGGCGCCCCTCGCCCATCCCGCCGCCGCCTGCGCTGCGCGAATTGTCGGTCACCGATGTCGCCCGGCTGATCCGCGACCCCTATTCGGTCTATGCCCGCCGGGTGCTGGGGCTGATCCCCCTGCCGCCGATGCGGGCCGAACCCGATCCCGCCACGCGCGGCACGGTGCTGCATGAAATCGTGCGGGCGTTCCTGGAATCGCGCCCCTCGGCCAGCGACGGGGTTCAGGGGTTGCAGGACAAGCTGCTGGCCTGCACCGACGTTGTGCTGGAGCGCGACGTGCCCTGGCCCTCGGCCCGGATGTTCTGGCGCGCGCGGATCGCGGGCATCGCGGGGCAGCTTGCGCAGGACGAGGCCGATCGGCTGGCCAGCGGCGCCCGTCCCGTGGTGGTCGAGACGCAAGGCCGTGTCGCGGTGGCGGGCATGGATTTCACCCTGACCGCCCGGCCCGACCGTATCGACCTGTTGCCCGACGGGCGGGCGCAAGTCTATGACTACAAATCCGGCAAGCCCCCCACCGACAAGCAGATCGCGCTTTTCGACAAGCAATTGCCGCTGGAGGCCGCGATGGTCCAGCGCGGCGGTTTCGAGCAGTTGGGCCGTGCCGATGTCGCGGGCATCGGCTATATCCAGCTTGGGGGCGAGGGGCGGACCGAGCCGCGCGCCTTCGACGACGCCCTTGCGCATGAAACCTGGGACGGTTTCGTGACCCTGATCGGCAAATACCTGCGCGGCGAGCGTGGCTTTACCGCCCGGCTGGCGATGGAGCAGACGGGCCACGGCAGCGACTACGACCACCTGTCGCGCCTTGGCGAATGGTCCGTGACCGAGGCGGCCCAGCCCCGGCGGTTGAAAGGCGACGACGATGGATGAGGCGACGCGCGCACAGGTCCGGGCCGCCGATCCGGCGCGCTCGACCTGGCTGACGGCGAATGCGGGGTCGGGCAAGACGCGGGTGTTGACCGACCGCGTGGCGCGGCTGCTGCTGGCCGGTTGCGCGCCCGAACGCATCCTGTGCCTGACCTATACCAAGGCCGCCGCGACCGAGATGCAAAACCGCCTGCTCAAACGCCTTGGCGAATGGGCCATGCTGCCCGAGGGCGACTTGCGCACCCAGCTTGCCGATCTGGGCGAGGCGGGCGCCCCCGACCTGCCCGCCGCGCGGCGGCTGTTTGCCCGCGCGATCGAGACGCCCGGCGGGCTGAAGGTCCAGACCATCCACAGCTTTTGCGCGGGCGTGCTGCGCCGCTTTCCGCTTGAGGCGGGCGTGCCGCATGGCTTTGCCGAGTTGGACGACCGCAGCGCCGCCCTGATCCGCTCGGAAATCATCGAGGAAATGGCGCGCGAGGATGCGCCCGAATTGCGCGACCTGCTGGCGCTGCATTCGGGTGAGCGGCTGGACCGTTTCCTTGCCGGGCTGCGCGGCTTCGCCACCCCCCCCGACCCGGCCGAGGTCTGGCGCGAGGCCGGGCTGAGCGCCGGATACGACTGGGCGGCGCTGGTCACGGATGTGTTTCCCGGCGGCAAGGCGGATGTGATCACAAATATCATCCCCCTGCTGGCGACCGGCAGCGCGACCGAAGCCAAGGCCGCCGACAGGCTGGCCGCGGGCGAATGGGACGCCCCCGGCGCGGATGAACTGGCGCTGCTGGAAAGCGTCCTGCTGACCGGCGCGGGTGCGAAAGCCCCCTTCACCGCCAAGATCGGCAGTTTTCCGACCAAGGCGATGCAATCGGGCAAATGCGCGCCTTTCATGCCCGACCTGGACGAGTTGATGGGGCGGGTGCAGGACGCCCGTCCCCTGCGGCTTGCGCTGGAACATGCCGGGCGGACGCTGGCCTTGCGGCGCTTCGGCCATGCCTTCGGGCAGCGATACGAATCCGAAAAGCGTGCCCACGGCTGGCTGGATTTCGACGACCTGATCGGCAAGACGGCGGCGCTGCTGTCCGAAGGCTCGATGGCGCAATGGGTGCTGTTCCGGCTGGACGGCGGCATCGACCATATCCTTGTCGATGAGGCGCAGGACACCAGCCCCGCCCAATGGCAGGTGATCCAGCGCCTGACCGACGAATTCACCGCCGGACAGGGCGCGCGGCCCGACGACGACCGCACGCTGTTCGTGGTGGGCGATCCCAAGCAGTCGATCTATTCCTTTCAAGGCGCCGATATCGCGGTTTTCGAAGAACGCCGCCTTGGCTTCGACAATGCCTTCAGGGCCATCGGGCGGCCCATGCAGGTGCTGGAGTTGCGGCATTCCTTCCGATCCTCGACCGCGATCCTGTCGCTGGTGGATGCGGTCTTTGCGGGCAAGGCCGCGCGCGGCCTTGGCACGCCGCCCGATCACATCGCCTTTCGCGACGCGCTGCCGGGGCGCGTGGACCTGTGGCCGCCGATCCCCCGCCCCGAGGTGCCCGAGCCGCATCACTGGACCGACCCCATCGACATGGAGGCCGAGAACTCGGAAACCAGCCAGCTTGCCCGCGCCATCGCCCGATCGGTTCGCGACATGCTGGGCACGCCGATCCTTGACGCAAAAACCGGGCAGGCGCGGGGGATCCGGGCGGGCGACGTGCTGGTGCTGGTCCAGCGCCGCAGCGATCTGTTCGCCGAGATCATTGGCGCGCTGAAGGCCGCGCGGCTGCCCGTCGCAGGGGCCGACCGGCTGAAGCTGGTGGCCGAACTGGCGGTGCGCGACATCGTATCGACCCTGACCGTCGTGGCGACGCCCGAGGACGATCTTGCGCTGGCCGAGGCGCTGCGCTCGCCGCTGTTCGGCTATTGCGAGGAGGGGCTTTACCGGCTGGCGGCGGGTCGCGGCGGGGATTACCTGATCCAGCGCCTGCGCAACCGTCCCGAACATGCGCCCGCGATGGCGGTGCTGGACGACCTGATGGACCATGAGGGCTTTTTGCGCCCCTACGACCTGATCGCCCGCCTGCTGACCCGCCACCAGGGACGCGAACGCCTGATCGCCCGCCTTGGCCCCGAGGCCGAGGACGGCATCGACGAATTGCTGTCCCAGGCGCTGGTCTATGAGGGGTCCGAGGTGCCTTCGCTGACCGGCTTTCTGGTGTGGCTGGAGGGCGATGATGTCGAGGTCCGCCGCCAGACCGGCAACGCGGCTGAGGGCGAGGGGCTGATCCGGGTGATGACCGTCCACGGATCCAAGGGGCTGGAAAGCCCGGTCGTCATCATTCCCGACGCCGCCAAGCGCCGCCCGCCGCAGGAAGGCCAGGTCCTGCATGTGCAGGACGGCCCGCCGCTCTGGCGCGGGCGCAAGGGTGAACGCCCCGATCATGTCGCCGAACTGGCCGATGCGCAGTCGGATCGGCAGATGCTGGAACGCAAGCGGTTGCTCTATGTCGGGCTGACGCGCGCGGAAAGCTGGCTGATCGTGGCGGCGGCGGGCGACACGGGCGAGGGCGAGGATAGCTGGCACGCGCTGGTTGCGGACGGCTTCGCGCGGGTGCAGGGGGTGCGGCGGCATCAGATCGAAGCCCCTTGGGGCGGCCAGATCCAGCGGTTGGAACATGGCGACTGGCCGGGGCAGGCGCCCGCCCCCGCGCGGTCGGCGCGCCCCGATCCCGCCGCGCCCGGCTGGCTGCATGAACCCGCCCCGCCCGCGCCGCGCCTGCCCATGCCGGTGGCGCCGACCGCGCTTGGCGGGGCCAAGGTCATCGGCGCGCCCGTGCCCGAAAACCTGCCCGACGCGGACCCGCAGGCCGCCATGCTGCTGGGCACGCGGCTGCACCTGCTGCTGGAACACCTGCCCGACCGCCCGCGCGGCGACTGGCCCGCGCTGGCCCGCGAGGTGCTGGCCGATGCCGAGGGCGGCTTGCCCGAGGATCCCGCCCTGGACGGGTTGCTGGCCGAGGCGGCGGCGGTGGTCGATGCGCCGGACCTGGCACAGGTCTTTCAACTGCCCGAGGATGCGCAGGTGCTGACCGAGGTCGCGCTGGCCGCCCCCCTGCCCGGCATCGGGATGCTGGCGGGCAATGTGGACCGGCTGGTCGTGATGCCCGACCGGGTGCTGGCGATCGACTACAAGTCGAACTCTGAAATTCCCGCCACGCCGGGCGACACGCCCACCGGCATCCTGCGCCAGTTGGGGGCCTATCGCGATGCGCTGCGGCTGATCTATCCGGCGCGCCGGGTGCAGGCGGCGGTGCTGTGGACGCGGACGCGGTCGCTGATGTGGCTGCCCGATGGGCTGCTGGACGGGGTCATGGCTGCCCTTGACCCGGCGGGCGGGCGTCCTTAGCTGTTTTCATAAGCCGTTCCGGCACGCGACAGGAGATTTACATGCCGACCCAACCCGTAACCGACGCCGATTTCGATGCCGAGGTCCGCCAGTCCGAAACGCCCGTCCTGGTCGATTTCTGGGCCGAATGGTGTGGCCCGTGCCGGCAGATCGGCCCCTCGCTGGAGGAACTGTCCGACGAATATGCGGGCAAGCTGAAGATCGTGAAGGTCAACGTGGACGAGAACCCCGAAAGCCCGGCGGCGCTTGGCGTGCGCGGCATTCCGGCGCTGTTCCTGTTCAAGGGTGGCGAGGTCGTCGCCAACAAGATGGGCGCGGCCCCCAAGGCGGCGCTGAAGGCGTGGATCGACGACTCGGTTTAAGCGTTCAATCAGCATCCGGGGGCGGCAGGTCGATGGGCCAGCCGCCCCTTTTCATGGCGCGCAGCACCTGCATCTGTGCGTCCCGCGCGGTCGCGTTCACGGCCATGCGGCGCAGGAACCACAGGACATAGCGCGCGAAATCGGGTCGGTGCGCGGGGGCGCGGGTCAGCGCCTCATCCGCGCCAAGCGCCGCCACGTTCAGCGCGACATGGTGGAAATCCGACTGGCCGAACAGCACCGCGGGCTTGCCCAGGATCAGCCCGTCAAAGGCCACCGCGCTGTTTTGCGTGGCGACGAAGGCACAACCGCGCAGGGCCGCCGCCGTATCGCCGCCCAGGGTCAGGTTCGGATATTCGCGCGCCAGGCCGTGCAGCGTCTGCATTTCGACTGGGGTATAGGTCTCGTTCGGGTGCAGCGTCGCGATGGCGGGCCGCCCGGTCCGGGCGACGACGCGCACCATGTCCAGCGGACTCATGGTCTGGAAGGACCGCCATTCCCCGATACGCCCCTGCAAGGGGACCAGCACATGCGGCCCGCGCGCGGGTTCGGGACCGGGCAGGACGCGGGTGCGCAGCCGGGCCAGGAACGCTTGCGCTTGCGCCTCGGGGATGCGTGCGGGATCGAATGCGGCCTGCGCGACGTGAAAGCGCCAGCGTTGCGCGACCGGCTCGATCTGCCAGAACGGATAGTGATAGGCCCGGCGAAAGCACAGCGCGCGGGGATGCGGCGGCGGGCGCATGTGAAACAGCGCGTAGCCGGGCCGTTCATGCGCGCGCTCATAGGCGTCCTGCGTGTCGGGCAGCAAACGCACCTGCCAGCCGATCCGCTCCACCGCCTGCGTCACCATCCGCATGAAGTTGAAGCTGCCGGCACGCGCCGTTTCCAGCATATCGGGGCCAAGATGGATGCGCAGGCAGGTCATGGGCGCGACACTAGCCACCCGCCACCGCTTGCGAAAGGGGCCGCAGCCCCATATCTGGGCCTGCAAGGAAACGGAGAAGAACATGGCGGATGACAGATTTCCCGGCTGGCACGGCACCACGATCCTGGCGGTCCGGCGGGGCGGCAAGGTGGTCGTGGCGGGCGACGGGCAGGTCAGCGTCGGCCAGACGGTGATGAAGGGCACGGCGCGCAAGGTCCGGCGCCTGAAGCCCGGCGGGCGCGATGTCGTCGTGGGCTTTGCCGGATCGACCGCCGACGCCTTCACCCTGCTGGAACGGCTGGAAAAGAAGCTGGAAGCGATGCCGGGCCAGCTTGGCCGCGCCTGCGTGGACCTGGCGAAGGACTGGCGCATGGACAAATACCTGCGCAACCTCGAAGCCATGCTGATCGTCACCGACGGGCGCGAACTTTACGTCGTCACCGGCGCGGGCGACGTGCTGGAACCCGAACACGACGTCGCCGCCATCGGCTCGGGCGGGAATTACGCGCTGGCCGCCGCGCGCGGGCTGCTGGAAACCGATCTGGACGCCGAAGCCGTGGCGCGCAGGGCGATGGCCATCGCCGCCGACATCTGCGTCTATACCAACGGAAACCTGACGGTCGAGACCGTCGGTTAGAAGGGGCTGTCAGGCCCCTTCCTTTTCGACCAGCCCCTCCAGCAGGGACAGGCGCGTGGCGGCGAAGTCGTCGGGATGCGCCGTCAGGTCCCGCATCGCGCGGACGAAGAACTGGCGGTAGTCCCCGGCCAGTTCGCACCATGCCAGCAGCTTGACGCCCTGTGGCGGGTGGACCAGCGCCAGCGGCAGGACCTTGCGCTGGGTCACATTGTCCGAAAGGTCGGTATAGCCGAAGGCGACCGGCTGGCAGGCGCCGATCGCGCCGTGCAGCAGGGTCAGGTCCGGGGCCGCGGCATCGGGCAGGCCGCCGCCCTGCCAGTATTGGGCCGGGCGGACGTCCAGCGCGCGGTAAAGCCGATATAGCAGCGCGCCCTCGGGGTCGGTGACGGCCAGCCGTTCCGCGGCGGCCCGCGCCGCCTCGGCGGTCACGGGGTCGCCGCGATAGCCCGCCAGCGCCAGCCCGCGCAGGGCCGCGTCGCGCAGATCGGGGTCGATGGCCGGAACCGCCGCCCGCGCCCGCTGACCGATCCCCAATGCTGCGGCACCCGCCGCCAGCCCCGCGCCAAGGGCGCGGCGGGTCAGTTTCGGATGCATCGGTTCCGTGCGCGGGCGCATGGCGGTCGTCCTCGTGATCGCTGTGGAAAAGGCGCCTACCATTGCGCAAACGGGCGATTCGGTCCAGTGCCTTGGTTGAAACGACCTAGCGCGGCCTTTAAGTGAGGCGGAATTGAGACAGGAGCCCTTGATGACCGACCTGACCCCGCGCGAGATCGTATCCGAACTGGATCGCTTCATCATCGGCCAGAAGGACGCCAAGCGTGCGGTTGCCGTCGCGCTGCGCAACCGCTGGCGGCGCAAGCAGCTTGGCGACGACCTGCGCGACGAGGTCTATCCCAAGAACATCCTGATGATCGGCCCCACCGGCGTCGGCAAGACCGAGATCAGCCGCCGTCTGGCCAAGCTGGCCCGCGCCCCCTTCCTCAAGGTCGAGGCGACGAAATTCACCGAGGTCGGCTATGTCGGGCGCGACGTCGAGCAGATCATCCGCGACCTGACCGACGCCGCCATCATCGAAACCCGCGAACGGATGCGCGAAGAGGTCAAGGCCCGCGCCCACAAGGCCGCCGAGGATCGCGTGGTTGCCGCGCTGGCCGGCGACAATGCGCGCGAGCAGACCCGCCAGATGTTTCGCGACAAGCTCAAGCGGGGCGAGTTGGACAGCACCGTGATCGAGCTTGAACTGACCGACAATTCCAACCCGCTGGGCATGATGGAGATGCCCGGCCAGCCGGGGCAGCCGATGGGCGGGATGATGGACCTGTCGGGGCTGATGAAGGCCTTTGGCGGGCGTCGCGTGCGCCGCAAGGTCACCGTCGCCGAAAGCTACGACCTCTTGATCGCCGAAGAGGCCGACAAGCTGCTGGACGACGAGGTGATCAAGGCCGCCGCGCTGGAATCGGTGCAGGAAAACGGCATCGTCTTTATCGACGAGATCGACAAGGTCGCCGCCCGCACCGACGCGCGTGGCGGCGACGTCAGCCGCGAAGGGGTGCAGCGCGACCTGCTGCCGCTGATCGAGGGCACGACGGTTTCCACCAAATACGGTCCCGTCAGGACCGATCACATCCTGTTCATCGCCAGCGGCGCGTTCCATATCGCCAAGCCCTCGGATCTTCTGCCAGAATTGCAGGGCCGCCTGCCGATCCGCGTCGAATTGCGCGCGCTGACCGAAGAGGACTTCATCCGCATCCTGACCGAAACCGACAATGCCCTGACCCGCCAATACACCGCCCTGATGGCGACCGAGGGCGTCGAGGTCGGCTTTAGCGACGACGGCATCGCCGCGCTGGCCCGGATCGCAGCCGAGGTGAACGGCTCGGTCGAGAATATCGGCGCGCGCCGCCTTTACACGGTGATCGAGCGGGTGTTCGAGGAACTGTCCTTCACCGCGCCCGACCGCTCGGGCGAAACGGTGCAGGTCGATGCGGCATTCGTCGAGAAGCACCTGGGCGACCTGACCCGCTCGACCGATCTTTCGCGCTATGTCCTCTAGTCAGCCACGGCGCAGATAGACGTAATAGGCGCCCTCGCCCCCGTGACGGCGATGGGCGGGGGTGGCTTGCAGCACGATCTGCGACAGC
This sequence comes from uncultured Paracoccus sp., assembly GCF_945915435.1. Taxonomy (GTDB): domain Bacteria; phylum Pseudomonadota; class Alphaproteobacteria; order Rhodobacterales; family Rhodobacteraceae; genus Paracoccus. Next base: position 58,463 of record NZ_CAMEFG010000005.1, read on the forward strand.
GGCACCATATGCAGCCAATGCGGCACGCTGTGGCGCAGCGCGCCGGGGCGGACGGGCAGGGGCGCATGTTCGTCACCCCGGCGTCCCTTGCCGGTGATGACCAGCACCAGCCGCAGCCCGCGCGCATGGGCGCCGAACAGGAAACTGGTCAGCGCGGGCTGGGCCACGGCCAGCGTCATGCCGTGCAGGTCGATCCGCGATTCGGGCCGCAGCTTGCCCTGCGTCATCTGGCGGTGGGTCTTGTGATCCATCCGCAGCGGCTGGACGGCCAGCTTCTGGGCGGGCGATGGGGCGGGATCGAATCCGCTCTGCGGTGCCCGCGCCGTTCCGGCGGCGGGAAAGGACGGCGCGGGCTGGCCGTTGGCCTGCAAGGCCCCGCGCGCGGGTTTCAGGGCGGGCGGCTCGGGCAGGGGTTGCCTGCGGACGGGATGCAGCGGCGAGACGGTCCGGGCCACTTGCGCCCAGAGATCCTTGTCCTCGGGCGTCAGATTTCCCCGCCTTCGGGCCATCGCTCAGGCCGTGGCGACAAGCCGCCAGTTCGGATCGTCCTGACCCATCTGGCGCGCGAAGGTCCAGGTATCGCGCTGCTTGCGGGCGGTCTTGGGGTCGCCCTCGACGATTTCGCCCTGCGCATCGCGGACGGCCAGCGTGAATTCGCCGACGAAGCGGACGGTGATCTCGGCCAGCCCGGTTTCATCGTCGAAGCTGGCCCCGGCCAGCGCGGTTTCGCGGGTGCCGATATAATCGGCCTCGGTCGCCAGCCCGCGTTCGTTGCGGCTTGCGATCACCTGATCGAAAGCCTGCGCGACCTCGGGGGCCAGAAAATCGCGGATCTCGGATATGTCGCCGCGCTCAAAGCCCATCAGGATCATCTCATAGGCGGATTTCGCGCCCTGGAGGAAGGGCGTGACCTCGAAGTCCGGCTCGACCCGCTTCATGGCGTGCAGCGCGTCCGAGGTGGGGCTGCCCGGCTCGGCATGGTCGGCGATGTCGTTCTCGGCGGGATCGGGGCGCAGATCGACCACCTCGCCCGTGGTTGGGCCGACCCGTTCGGCGGGGGTCTGGGTCGGCTCGAACCCGTCGCGCGTTCCCAGCACGTTGCGAAGCCGAACGATCAGGAACACGGCGACCGCGGCCAGCACAAGCAGTTGAAGCAGGGAATTGGACATCAGAGACCCGTGGTGAGAGTTGTTTGATCAGCGTGCCCCCTTATGTAGGGTGCTGACAGGGGCGAGTCCAGTTTCGCCCCGCCGCCAACTCGTCCAAGGGGACCCCCAGATGCGCTTTTTATGGATATTCCTGCTGCTGCCGATCATCGAAATCGCGCTGTTCGTCGTCGTGGGCGGCGAAATCGGCGTCTGGGCGGTGCTGGGGCTGGTCGTCCTGGCGGCTTTCGCGGGGGTGGCGCTGATCCGCTGGCAGGGGATGCAGGCGGCGCTGGACTTGCAGCAATCGCTGGACCAGCTACGCGATCCGGCGCGCCCGATGGCGCATCGCACTTTGCTGGCGCTGGCCGGTATCCTGCTGATCGTGCCGGGTTTTTTCACCGATGCGCTGGCGCTTTTGCTGCTGCTTCCGCCCGTGCGCAACCTGATCCTGCGCCGGGTTGCCGCCCGCGCCAGGGGGGTGCGGGTCAGCTATGGTTTTCCGCATGAACGCGACGCGGGCGTGATAGATGGCGAATATGTGATCCAGGACGACCCCTATCTGCCGCCGGAAACGGGCGCGCGGGGGCAGGATGACGATGGACGGCCCGGAAATTCGGGCTGGACGCGCCATTGAGGGGCGGGTCTTGCGGTGCTAGAACCACCGCAAATCCAAGGAGGATGACAGATGACCGAAGAAACCAATGGCCAGGCGGCCGCCCCCGCGCAGCCCGAGGCCAAGCAGCCCCAGCCTGTCCGCATGCAGATCCTGACCCAATATATCCGCGATCTTTCCTTTGAAAACGCGGTCGCGCAAAAGGGCCTGCCTGGTGGCGAGGTCAAGCCCGAGATCAACGTGCAGGTCAGCCTGGACGCGCGCAAGCGCCAGAACGACCACCAGTATGAAATCATCATGAAGTTCCGCGTGAACTCGGTCAATTCCGCCGACAAGACGCCGCTTTTCATCTGCGAGCTGGATTATGGCGGGGTCTTCCATGTCGAAGGCGTCGAGGAACAGCAGCTGCATCCCTTCCTGCTGATCGAATGCCCCCGGATGCTGTTTCCCTTCGTGCGCCGCATCATCTCGGACGTGACGCGGGACGGGGGCTTTCCGCCCTTCAACATGGATCCGGTCGATTTCGTGGCGCTGTATCGTCAGGAACTGGCCCGCCGCGCGCAGGCCGAGAAACCGGCCGAGCAGCAGCTTTCCTGATCTGCGGCCCCTTCAGCCGTTTTCCGGGCCGCACTGTGATGGTGCGGCCTTTTCGCTTTTCCACCGCCAGAACGAACGGAACGATCATGGCCGACCCCGCAAAGCGCGCCTGGCAACGGATGCTGTCGGGACGCAGGCTGGACCTGCTGAACCCCACCCCCGTCGATATCGAGGTCCAGGACATCGCCCACGGCCTGTCCTTCGTGGCGCGCTGGAACGGACAGACGCGCGGGGACTGGGCCTATACGGTCGCCGAACACTCGATCCTGGTCGAGCGGATATTTACCGATATTACCCTGGACCCGGATCCGCGCTGGCGGCTGGCGGCACTTTTGCACGATGCGCCCGAATATGTGATCGGAGACATGATTTCCCCGGTCAAGTCCGCATTGGGCCGCGAATACGGGGAAATGGACCAGCGCATCTCCGCCGCCGTTCACCGCCGTTTCGGATTGCCGGTCCAGATACCGGCGCCTGTGAAACGGGACATCAAGTCCGCCGACCGCATTTCCGCCTGGATCGAGGCCGTCCATATCGCCGGCTTTACCCGGCCCGAGGCAAACAGGCTGTTCCGGCTGCCCAAAAGTGCGGATGCGGAGGGCTATTCCATCCGCCTCAGGCCGCCGCTGGAAACGCGGCAGGCATTCCTGCAGCGATTCGAACTGATCGTTTCGCTGATGGATGGGAATGGGGCATAATGGCCCCGAGGGTTCCATTCGCATCCGCGACAGGCGGATGCGAATGGAGAGAGGGAAATCAGATCGAAAGGTCTTCGATCGGCTTGCCCGATTCCAGGTATTCCTGAATCCAGCGCGGCTTGCGTCCGCGCCCGCTCCAGGTCTGGCTGGGATCGGCGGGGTTTGCGTATTTCGCCGCAATGCGCGAACGTGCGGGTTTGGCACCGGTCAGTTCGGCCAGGTTGAAACCATGTTCACGCGCAGCCAGTTCGACGGCGGCCAGCGCCTCTTTCCGGCGGCGCTCTTCATAGGACGAAATCGCCTTTTCGACTTTATTGCGAAGATCGCGGAGTTCGGCGAGCGACAGGGTTTCCAGGTTAATCGACATTTATGGGTTTCCTGCAAATGAGGTTTACGCGTGAAAGATAATTCACGTTAATCGGAATTTGCAAGATGAGGATTTAACGCGGACTTCTTTTGGCCAGAATCCGCTGCAATGTCCGGCGGTGCATATGCAGCCTGCGGGCGGTTTCGCTGACATTGCGATCACATTGTTCGAATACGCGCTGGATATGTTCCCAGCGAACGCGGTCCGCCGACATCGGCGCCTCGGGGGCGGGTGGCAGGGTTTCATCATGGGGCAAAAGCGCGCGCATCACATCGTCGGCGTCGGCGGGTTTGGAAAGGTAATCCGTCGCCCCCATCTTTACCGCCGCGACCGCCGTTGCAATTGCGCCATATCCGGTCAGCACGACGATGCGAGCATCCTCGCGCCGGGCGCGCAGGGCATCCACGACGTCCAGCCCGTTGCCGTCCTCAAGCCGCAGGTCCACCACCGCATAGGCCGGGGCGCGCCTTTCCACCTCGGCCCTGGCCTGGGCCACCGAAACCGCGCGGATTACCGCAAACCCCCGCTTTTCCATTGCCCGGGCAAGCCGGTTCAGAAAGATCTCGTCGTCATCGACGAGAAGAAGGCTGGGATCGGCGCCGATTTCGGATTGCGACACGGGGGCTTTCCTTCTTTTTCCAAGCTGGTCCGAATGTAGGTAGAAACGCATCCAGCGTCAATTTGCCCATGTGTCGATTTGCCTATATCTCAGCCCGAAGCGTTGACGAAACAGGCGACCTGTTCGGCCATTTCCTGCGGTTCGGTATCGCGGCTGAAGAATTCGACGGTCTGCGTGCCCGGCATGACCAGATAGGTCTGGGTCATGTGATCGACCAGGTAATAATCGGGATCGTCCTGGTCGTTGACCCGGTAGATCGTGCGCCAGGATTTCGCGACATCGGCGATTTCTTCCCGCGTTCCCGTCAGTCCGATCATGCGCGGGTGAAACATCTCGGCGAAATCGGCAAGCACCTCGGGCGTATCGCGGGCGGGATCGACGCTGACCATGACGGGGGTGACCTCGATCCCGTCTTCCTCAAGCAGATCGACGGCCTCGGCATTGCGCGCGGCATCCAGCGGGCAGACGTCGGGGCAATAGGTATAGCCGAAATAAAGCAGGGACGGCTTGTCGAAGACCTGCCGGTCGGTCACCCGTTCCCCGCGCTGGTCCGTCAGGGTGAAAGGCCCGCCGAAAGCGTCCATGCCGCCCGCGACCACCGACCGCTGGCATTGCGCGTAATCATTGGCCGCATTGCCGCGCGTCAGCCACCATCCGCCCCCGATCAGGACGATGGCCGCAATTCCCGCCGATATCGCCAGGACTTTGTTGTCCGCCTTCATCGCATCACTCCGTTTCCTTGCAAGGGCGTTGAACGCCCGCCCTGTCCTTATTATCAAGATCCAGCCCCGATTGGCAGAGGAGACCCGCAATGGCCATAGGCATCGTCAACCGCAGGATCACGATGCTGCCCGGCCAGCCCGCGCCCGAGCCGATCCGGTTGCAGACGCTGGTGATGCTGCGCTGGGTGGCCGTGGCGGGCCAGCTTGTCGCGGTGATGGCGGCGGTGCTGATGGGCGTCGTGCTGCCGCTGGTGCCCGTGCTGGCGCTGATCGGGCTTGGCGCGGGGCTGAACCTGTTTCTGTCGCTGCGCCCGGTGCCGCGGATCTCGGACCGGGTGGCGGCGTTGCAGCTTGGATTCGACCTGTGGCAGATCTCGGCCCTGCTGGCGCTGACGGGGGGGATGACCAACCCTTTCGCGCTGCTGGTGATGGTGCCGGTGACGATCGCGGCGACCTCGCTTCCGACGCGGCATATGGTCGCGCTTGGTGGCGCGGCGCTGGTCATGGTGACCTTGGGCAGCCTTGTCGCGGCGCCGCTTGCCTTCGAATCGGGCGCCCAGCTCGTGCTGGACCGGCGCTTTCAGTTCGGCCATTGGGTGGCCATCGTGATCGGGGTCGTCTTTCTGGCGATCTATGCGCATCGCGTCGCGGCGGACCTGGTCGCGACCTCGGACGCGCTGTTTGCCGCGCGCATGGCGCTGGAGCGTGAACAGAAGCTGCAACACCTGGGCGGGGTCATCGCCGCCGCCGCGCATGAGATGGGCAGCCCGCTGGCCACCATCAAGCTGATCAGCGCCGAACTGGCGGATGAGCTGGACAGCCTTCCGGTCGAGCGTCCCGACCTGGCCGAGGACCTTGCGACCCTGCGCCAGTCGGTGGACCGCTGCACGGATATCCTGCGCTCGATGGGCAGGGCGGGCAAGGACGACCTGATGATCCGCACCGCCTTGCTGGACGACCTGCTTTATGAAGCCGCCGAGCCGCATATGAACCGCGGCATCGACATCGCCATCGCGGTCGAGGGGCAGGGCGATCACGTCCACCGCGATGCCGCGATCATGCACGGCTTGCGCAACCTGGTGCAGAACGCCGTCGATTTCGCCCAGACCCGCGTCGATGTGCGCGCCGAATGGACCGCGCAGCAGTTGCGCCTGCGGATTTCGGACGACGGGCCGGGCTATCCGCCCTCGCTGCTGCCAAGGCTGGGCCAACCCTTCCTGACGACCCGCCCCCGGTCCGAGGACGGGCGCGGCTACGAGGGCATGGGCCTGGGGCTTTTCATCGCCAAGGCGCTGCTGGAACGGTCGGGCGCGCGGATCGGCTTTTCCAATGCGGACAAGGGCGCGCTGGTCAGCGTGACCTGGCCGCGGGCGCTGATCGAGGCCGATTCCCGCAAGCCCCTGGGCGAAAATCCCGAGATCCGGGGCTGATTGCAGACATATTAACCAAATTTTAATCTAATATGCCTAAATCCGGAGGGATTGTTGGGCGGATTGGTTGATGGCTTCTGATATTATTCTCGCGGTCGGTGCCGGGACCCTCTCGGCGGTCATGGCGCTTGTCACGCTTGCCGCGCTGCCTTTCCTGGGTGGTTGGCGGTATCGCCGGATCGGCATGGACGGCGGGCTGGAACCGATGACGTTCCTGTTCCGCAAGGGCAAGCTGATCGACGCGACGACGCCCGCGCGCGCGTTGCTGGATGTCCTGCCGGGCGAAGACGAATGGCATCGGCTGTCGGCATGGCTGGCGCTGCGCCTGCCCGAATGTCGCGACGGTTTCGCCGCCGCGCTGGCCGACCGGGGCCACGCCGAACTGACCGAGAGGCGCGGCGACGGCAACGCCCCCCTGCACGCCCGGTTCGAGGATCTGGGCGATGGCGTGCTGCGCATCACGCTGGACGACCCGGCATGGGAACACGCGGGCAGCCTGGTCGATTCGCTGACCCTTGCCGCCATGCGCGAGGAAATCGGGCTGCTGCGCGGGGCGATGGACAGTTCCCCCATGCTGGCCTGGCGCGAGGATGCGCAGGGCGTGATCACCTGGGCGAACTCGGCCTATTTCCGCCTGGCCGAGCGCCAGGCGCGGGACGGTGAAATCCTGTGGCCCCTGCCGCGCCTGGTCGAACTGCCGGTGCGCAACCTGCAACCGCTGTCGCCGCGCCGCGCCCAGATCACCGAGGACGGGCATGTGCATTGGTTCGAGTGTCACACCCGCCCCCTCGACGGGCAGACGGTGGTGATCGCCCTGCCCGCCGATGCCGCCGTCAAGGCGGAGCGCAGCCTGCGCGAATTCGTCCAGACCCTGACCAAGACCTTCGCGGGCCTGCCGATCGGGATGGCGATCTTCGACCGCGACCGCCACTTGCAGCTTTTCAACCCGGCGCTGATCGACCTGACCAGCCTGTCGGCCAGCTTCCTGACGGCCCGGCCCACGCTTTACGCCTTTCTGGACCGGCTGCGCGAGGCCCGCATGGTGCCTGAACCCAAGGATTACCGCAGTTGGCGCAACCAGATGAACACGCTGGAAAAATCCGCCGCCTCGGGTCACCACTCGGAAACCTGGACCCTGCCGGGCGGGCAGACCTATCGCGTCAGCGGCCGTCCGCACCCCGATGGCGCCGTGGCCTTCCTGTTCGAGGACATCACGTCCGAGGTGATGCTGACCCGCAAGTTCCGCGCCGAACTGACCCAGGGGAAAGAGGCGCTGGACGCCCTGGACGACGCCATCGCCGTTTTTGGCGGAAGTGGGCAGCTTGCCATGTCGAACCGCGGCTATGACGTGCTGTGGGGTGACGATATCCGCGACACGGTCGGCGCCCATCTGGCGGTCTGGCAGGAAAGCGCGGGCGAGGGGCCTGGCTTTTCCGCGCTGCGCGAACTGCTTCGGACGCATGTTTCGGACCCCGCTTCGGGTGCGATGGCGGGACCTGGGGGCGGGTTGCTGTCGTGGTCGCTGCGTCCGCTTGGCGGGGGGCGTGTCATGGTGCGCTTCGCCCATTCCGCACCTGCTGCCGCGCCGGGCGGGACGCCGCGCAAACCTGCCGCCGCGCGCACCGGCCCCACCCCGGCCGAACCTGCCATGCTTGGCGATCCACACCTGTGAACCCGCTTTCGCCCACGGCGGACATCTGCGCCGATGCCCCTTGCGCGCTCTGCTTTTGTCCCGGTCCATGACACCATCTGGTTGAGTTCAGGCGGCACGGGACAGGCTTGAACGGATGGCCGATCTCGTGTTTAGTCGGGGTCAGATCAGTCTTTCCCGTTGGAAAACATGGCCATTGCAAGTTTTGTTACCCCCGTGCTTCTGGCTGGGGGCGCGGGGACGCGCCTGTGGCCGCTTTCCCGCAAATCCTATCCCAAGCAATTCGCGAATATCCTGGGCGATCACACCCTTTTCCAGCAAGCCGCCCTGCGTTTCTGGGGGCGCGAGCCGGGCTTTGCCAGGCCGCTGATCGTCACCGGCAGCGATTTCCGCTTTGTCGTGACCGAGCAACTGGCCCAGGCCGGCGTCGATCCCGGCGCGATCCTGATCGAACCGGAACCGCGCAACACCGCCCCGGCGGTGCTGGCAGCGGCGCTTTACCTGCAATCGCAGGACCCCGAGGCGGTCCTGCTGATCACCCCCTCGGACCACGCCATTCCGGATGGCGCGGCGTTCTGCCGGGCGGTGGCGCGCGGCCTGCCAGCGGTGCGGGCGGGAAAGATCGTCACCTTCGGCATCGCGCCCGACCGCCCCGAGACCGGCTATGGCTATCTGGAACTGGGCGCGGCCCCCGACTCTTCGGGCGCGGCCGTCGATCTGCGCCGCTTCGTCGAAAAGCCCGATGCCGCGCGGGCGGGCGAGATGCTTGCCTCGGGCAATTACCTGTGGAATGCAGGCATCTTCCTGGCGCGCGCCGCCGACCTGGTCGCGGCCTTCCGCGACCATGCGCCCGATTGCGTGGCGCCGGTCGCGGCGTCGCTGGACGGGGCGCAGCCCGACCTGGGCTTCCTGCGGCTGGACCCCGAAAGCTTTGCCGCCGCGCCTTCGATTTCGGTCGATTACGCGGTGATGGAAAAGGCCCCCAACCTGGCCGTGGTGCCCTATGCCGACGGCTGGTCGGACCTTGGCGGCTGGGATGCCGTCTGGCGCGAACAGGGGCCGGATGCACAGGGCACCGCCTGCCAGGGCGCCGCCGAGGCCATCGATTGCCGCGATTCGCTGCTGCGTGCCGAATCCGAAGGCCAGGTGCTGGTCGGGATCGGCCTCGACAACATCATCGCCATCGCCATGCCCGACGCGGTGCTGGTCGCGCCCAAGGACCGCGCGCAGGACGTCAAGATGGCCGTCGACCTGCTCAAGCAACGCGGCGCGCCGCAGGCCGAGACGCTACCGCGCGATTACCGCCCCTGGGGCTGGTATGAGACGCTGGTGCTTGGCCCGCGTTTTCAGGTCAAGCGCATCGTCGTGCATCCCGGCGCCGCGCTGTCGCTGCAAAGCCACCATCACCGTTCGGAACATTGGATCGTGGTCGAGGGCACGGCCCGCGTCACGGTCGATGACGAGGTCAGGCTGGTCACGGAAAACCAGTCGATCTATGTCCCCCTGGGCGCGGTTCACCGCATGGAAAACCCCGGCAAGGTGCCGATGGTGCTGATCGAGGTGCAGACCGGCCCCTATCTGGGCGAAGACGACATCATCCGCTATGAGGATGTCTATTCGCGCGGACAAGGCGCCAAGGGCTAGAAGCCCCGCCCCCGCCGCGCCCGATCGCGCGGCAGGACCGACCGATCGCTGTCACAGCGGGCAAGGCCCCGCGCGCGATCCCCTTTCCCACAGACGGGCCGCCGGCCCCTTTCACGACCCGGACCAGCCGTCCTTCGCGGCTGTTTCGCGGGGTTTTTCATGTTGCTTGCGTAATCAGTATTGAAGGAACCGATTGATGAAAAAGGCATTGATTACCGGAATCACCGGACAGGATGGTTCATATCTGGCCGAATTCCTGCTGGAAAAGGGTTATGAGGTTCACGGCATCAAGCGCCGCGCCTCGTCCTTCAACACGCAGCGGATCGACCATATCTTTCAGGATCCGCATGAAACGCCGCGGCTGCGGCTGCATTACGGCGACCTGTCCGATACCTCGAACCTGACCCGGCTGATTTCGCAGATCGAACCGGATGAGGTCTATAACCTCGGTGCGCAATCCCATGTCGCCGTCAGTTTCGAGGCCCCCGAATATACCGCCGATGTCGATGCCATCGGCACGCTGCGCCTGCTGGAGGCGATCCGTTTCCTGGGGCTTGAGAAAAAGACCCGTTTCTACCAGGCCTCCACGTCCGAGCTTTACGGCCTGGTGCAGGAAATCCCGCAACGCGAAACGACGCCGTTTTATCCCCGCTCACCCTATGCGGTGGCCAAGATGTATGCCTATTGGATCACGGTGAATTACCGCGAGGCTTACGGGATCCACGCCAGCAACGGCATCCTGTTCAACCACGAATCCCCCCGCCGGGGCGAGACTTTCGTGACCCGCAAGATCACGCGCGGGCTGGCCAATATCGCGCAGGGGATCGAGCCTTGCCTCTATATGGGCAATATCGACGCGCTGCGCGACTGGGGTCACGCCAGGGATTACGTCCGCATGCAGTGGATGATGCTGCAACAGGACGCGCCCGAGGATTTCGTGATCGCGACCGGCGTGCAATATTCGGTGCGCCAGTTCATCGAATGGTCCGCCACTGAGCTGGGGATCACGCTGGAGTTTCGCGGCAGCGGCGTGGATGAGGTCGCCGTGGTCGCCCGCGTCACCGGCGACAAGGCCCCGGCGCTGAAACCCGGCGACGTGATCATGCGCATCGACCCGCGCTATTTCCGCCCCGCCGAGGTCGAGACCCTGCTGGGCGACCCCACCAAGGCGCGCGAAAAGCTGGGCTGGGTGCCCGAGATCACCGTGCAGCAGATGTGCGCCGAAATGGTGGCCGAGGACCTCAAGACCGCCCGCCGCCACGCCCTGCTGAAGGCGCATGGCATGGAACTGGCGGTTTCCGTCGAAGACAACTGAGGGGACAAGATGGCTTCCACGGGCGAAAAGCCGAAACTTCTGATCACAGGCGCGCGGGGGATGGTGGGCCGGAACCTGGCCGCCCATCCGGGTGCGGCGGCGTGGCAGGTGCTGGCGCCGTCCTCGGGCCAGCTCGATCTGCGCGATGGCGCGGCGGTCCGGCGCTGGCTGGCCGATCACCGCCCCGATGCCGTGGTCCATGCCGCGGGCGTCGTCGGCGGCATCCACGCCAACATGGCCGAGCCGGTGCGCTTTCTGGCCGACAACACCCTGATCGGCGTCAACATCGTGACCGCCTGCCTTGAGGCGGGTATACCAACGCTGATCAACCTTGCCTCAAGCTGCATCTATCCGCGCGAACTGGGCCACGGCCTGCGCGAGGACCAGGTCCTGACCGGCGCGCTGGAACCCACCAACGAAGGCTATGCGCTGGCCAAGATCACCGCCATGCGGCTTTGCGAATATGCGCTGCGCGAAAACCCCGCGCTGAATTATCGCACGTTGATCCCCTGCAATCTTTACGGGCCGTGGGACAAGTTCGACCCGCGCCATTCGCATCTGGTGCCCGCGATCATCCACAAGATCCACGAGGCCATGCTGCGCGACCAGCCCGAGGTCGAGATCTGGGGCGACGGCACCGCCCGGCGCGAGTTCATGTTCGCCCCCGACCTGGCCGATGCGATCATCCGCGCGCTGACGGATCCCGCCGCGCTGCCGCCGGTGCTGAACATCGGGCCGGGGCATGACCATTCGATCAGTGATTATTACCGCATCGTCGCCGAGGCCGTCGGCTGGGGCGGGCGTTTCACCCACGACCTGACCCGCCCGGTCGGCATGCGGCAAAAGCTGCTGGATGTCGGGCTGCAAAGCCGGTGGGGGTGGGCGCCCCGCACCTCGCTGGCAGACGGCATCCGCGCCACCTATCAATTCTACCTTCAGGAGCAATCCAGATGACCGCCCGTTTCCCCCTTGCGACCTCTTCCTGGGATCAGGCCGAGATCGACGCCATCCAGCGCGTCATCGCCTCGGACCAGTATTCGATGGGACCGGAAGTCGCCCGGTTCGAGGCCGATTTCGCAGCCTTTGCCGGCAGCCGCCATGCGGTGATGGTCAACTCGGGGTCCTCGGCCAACCTCGTGATGGTCGCGGCGCTGCGCTACAGTTCGAACCCCGAGCTGAGGCTTGAGCCGGGCGATGAGGTGATCGTGCCCGCCGTGTCGTGGTCCACGACCTTCTACCCGCTGCATCAATACGGGCTGCGGATGAAATTCGTCGATATCGACGCCGAAACGCTGAACTACGACCTCGACGCGCTGGCCGGGGCGGTGACGGACCGCACCCGCGCGATCATGGCCGTGAACCTGCTGGGCAATCCGCAGGACTTCGCCCGCATCCGCGAGATCATCGGCCAGCGCCGCATCGTTCTGATCGAGGACAACTGTGAATCCCTTGGTGCGACTTTCCAGGGCTGCCAGACCGGGACATTCGGGGTGATGGGGACGTTTTCCAGCTTCTTCTCGCATCATATTTCCACGATGGAGGGCGGGCTGGTCGTCACGGATGACGAGGAACTCTATCACATCCTGCTGGCACTTCGCGCGCATGGCTGGACGCGGAACCTGCCGAAAACCAACCGGCTGACGGGCGAAAAGAGCGACGATCCCTTCGAGGAAAGCTTTCGCTTCGTCCTGCCCGGCTACAACCTTCGTCCGTTGGAAATGTCCGGCGCGATCGGGGTCGAGCAGTTGAAGAAACTGCCCGCGCTGATCGAAGGCCGCCGCCGCAACGGCGCGCATTTCGCAAGTGCGATGGCGGGCCACCCGATCTTTCGCATCCAGCGCGAGGTCGGCCGGTCAAGCTGGTTCGGCTTTGCCCTGATCCTGCGCCCGGATTCCGGGCTGACGCGCGGCCAGGTGCTGGCGCGTTTCGGGGAACTGGGCTTTGACACCCGCCCCATCGTCAGCGGCAACTTCACCAAGAACCCGGTGCTGTCGATGATGGATCACGAATTGCACGGCCGGATGGTCAATGCCGAGGAAATCGACCGCAACGGCTTCTTCATCGGCAATCACCATTACGATTTCGCCGAGGCGATCGACATCGTGGCCGCCTTTCGGAAATAGTCACGGCGCGGTATAGCCGCCGTCCACCAGGTGATAGCTGCCGGTGATGAAGCTGGCCTGGTCGGACAGCAGGAACAGCACAAGCGAGGACACCTCTTCGGACCGGCCAAGCCGTCCGATGGGGTGCTTGCCGACCAGCCAGTCGATGGTGTCCTGCCCCATATGCGACAGCAGCGGCGTGTCGATGAAGGCCGGGCCGACCGAGTTCACGCGAATGCCCTTGTCGCCGTATTCCATCGCCGCCGCCTTGGTCAGCCCGATCACGGCATGCTTGGCCGCGACATAGGCGCCCGACCCCGCGAAGCCGACCGAACCCAGGATCGAGGCCATGTTGACGATCGCGCCCCCGCCCGCATCCAGCATCGCCGGGATGCCATAGCGCATGCCGTAAAAGACCGAATGCAGGTTCACGTCGATGACCTTGTGCCAGCCCTCCAGCGAATATTCGCCCGTCGGGTTGCTTTCGCCGCCGATGCCCGCGTTGTTGACCAGCAGGTGCAGCCCGCCGTTCTGCCGGGCCAGATCGACCAGCCCTTCGACCACCTTCGGCTCGGCCACGTCGCCGCCTGCGGCGAGGGCCTTGCCGCCCTCGGCGCGGATCTGTTCGGCGACCTTGCCCGCCGCCGATTCGTTCAGGTCTGCGACGATGACCAGCGCGCCCGCGCGGCCAAGGTCCAGCGCGATGGCCGCGCCGATGCCGGAAGCGGCGCCCGTGACCAGGGCGGTCTTGCCGTCAAAGCGGATATCCATGCCCAACTTCTCCTGTGCTGCATTCCGCGCAAGCCTATCATTTTCGCGCGGTGATGAAAAACCGCCCCGATGCCGCAGGCCGCCGGTTCAGCGCATGCCGGTCAGCACCTTGCCCTCGGGCCAGTTCATTTCGGTGCGCAGCGTGATTTCCCGCACCTCTTGCGGGGCGATGGTGGCGTCCCAATGCAGGATGCCGCGTTCGCCGTCGGGGTTTTCGGCACTGGGGCGGGGGTCGGCGGACCAGGCGATCTTCAGGTCGTCCTGGGTTGCGACCGGCACCTGCCCGATCACCCGCAGCGGCCATTCCTGCCCGGTCAGGTTGCGGACCCGCAAAAGCGCGGTCTGCGTGCTGCTGCTGGAGCGCGAGATGATGCCGCGCCCGCCCTCGGCCTGTTCGGGCACCTCGTATTCGGCGACCAGCCCGTCGATGGGACCGAAGCCCAGGTCGAATTCCTCGCCCGCCGGGATCAGGTCCAGATGGTGGCGCCCGACCATCGCGCCGTCGGCGTAAAGCGTGGCCTCGCCCGGCAGGATCACCTCGTCCAGCGAGTTCGCCGTCTCGGCCACCAGATAGGCCGAGGAATCGCGCGCGGGCACGGCCTCGGCCCGGATTTCGGGGGAAAGGTCGCGGCTGTCCAGCTTCAGCCGCAGCGCATCGACGCCGCTGCGGATCGTCACCGGGGTCGGGTAGTCGTAGACCACCGTCGCCCCCATCATCCGCGCGACGGCGGCCCCGGCGATACCGCCCGAGGCGTCGGCGGCCATTTCGGCCACGGGTGCTGCGGCCATCTGGCGCGAGGCCGTCATCTGCGGCACCTCGACCGGGTCGCTCAGCCGGGGGAACCACGGATCCAGCCTGCTGGGCGCGGATTGATCCGAGGGGCGCGCGGTCGAAAGCGTCAGCGCGACGTCCTGCCAATCCTCGCCCGAGGATTGCGCCACCATCAGGTTGCGGTCCAGCGACAGGCGCCCCGCCTCGCGGTCGAGGCGCAGGTCATAGACCGGCTGCCAGCTTGCCTCCTGCGAAAATGCGGTGATTTCAAGGGTGAACGGTTCGCCCGCGCTTTCCACTGCGACGACCAGCGCCCGTTCCGGGCCATCGGGCGCACGCAGGGCGTCCAGCCGGGCGCGGGCGCGCGACAGGGCGGCCTCATCGTCCTCGCGGCCCTGTTCGCTGGCGGCGGCCTCGGTTTCGGCGGCGATCATGGTCTGGCGCGCTTCCAGCATCTGCTCGCGCACGATGCGCATGGTTTCGACCAGATCGGCGGACCCCAGCCCTTCGGACTGGGCCAGCGCCAGCAGGAAACGCTGGCTGTCCTCGGCGGCTGCGGCGCGGGCACGGATGGCGGCGGTGCGGGCGTCGCGTTCGCGCAGGGCGTTCTCCAGCCGGTGAACCTCGGCCTCGGCCTCGACGATGGCGGGGGTCTTGGCGCCGTCGGCGGGCAGGGCGCGCGCCTCTTGCAGGGACACCGCGCCGACCGTCGCCCCATCCGCCGCGATGCGCAGCGAAGCCGGGTCCATGTCCTGCGGCATGCCGGGAATGACGATCTCATGCGCGCCGGCGGGGGCGGCCACCTCGGCCAGCCGGGTGATATTGGCGCCCCAAGGGTAAAGCGTGACCGTGCGGACCGGGGCCGTCGCCTCGAACCGTTCGGCCCAGAGCGGGGTCGCGCAAAGCGCCAGCGCGGTCGAAAGCAGGATGGGGCGCATGGGGGGATACCTCTTGAAATTCCTGCGCGAAGCGTCCCCGAGCGCGGCCCGAAAAGCAAGAGGGCACCCGGAAGGGCGCCCTCTGCGTCAAGCTATCGTGATGGGCGTTTCAGCCCTTTTTCAGCACCCGATTGCCCAGCAGTTCGGCGATCTGGACCGCGTTCAGCGCCGCGCCCTTGCGCAGGTTGTCGGAAACGCACCACAGGTTCAGCCCGTTTTCCACGGTCACGTCCTGGCGGATGCGGCTGATATAGGTGGCGAAATCGCCCACGCATTCGACCGGCGTGGTGTAGCCGCCCGGTTCGCGCTTGTCGACGACAAGGATGCCGGGTGCCTCGCGCAGGATGTCGCGGGCCTCGTCCTCGTCAAGGAAGTCCTCGAACTCGATATTGATCGATTCTGCATGGCCGACGAAGACCGGGACGCGCACGCAGGTCGCCGTGACTTTGATCGCGGGATCGACGATCTTCTTTGTCTCGACCACCATCTTCCATTCTTCCTTGGTGTCGCCGCTGTCCATGAAGACGTCGATCTGCGGGATCACGTTGAAGGCGATCTGCTTTTGGAACTTCTTCGGCTCGACCTCTTGGCCGGGCACATACATGCCCTTGGTCTGGTCCCACAGCTCGTCCAGCCCCTCTTTCCCGGCACCGGAAACGGATTGGTAGGTGCTGACCACGACGCGCCTGATCCGCGCGCGGTCGTGCAGCGGCTTCAGCGCCAACACCATCTGCGCGGTCGAGCAGTTGGGGTTCGCGATGATCATCTTGTTGCGGTAATCCTCGATCGCATCCGGGTTCACCTCGGGGACGATCAGCGGGATTTCGGGGTCGTAGCGGTAAAGCGACGAATTGTCGATCACCACGCAGCCCTGTTCGGCTGCGACGGGCGCGTATTTCTTCGTCGCGTCCGAGCCGATGGCGAACAGCGCCATGTCGCAGCCGGTGAAGTCGAAGCCCTCGATGTCCTTGGTCTTGAGGGTCTTGTCGCCATAGCTGACCTCGGTGCCGATGCTCCGGCGCGAAGCCAGAGCGATCACCTCATCAGCGGGAAACTGGCGCTCGGCCAGGATGTTCAGCATTTCACGGCCCACGTTCCCCGTGGCGCCGGCGACAACGACCTTGTAGCCCATTGGGGTCTCCTTCTGCATAGATGGCTGCGTTTAACGCAGGCGGGGCCGGGAAGGAAGGGGGTTACGCGGCGCGGGCCTGCGCATGGCCCGCGACCAGCGCGGCCCATCCGGCATCATCCCAAGGGGCGGCGGCGGGGCCGCTGGCGGCTTCCTTGCGCAACGAGCGTTCCAGCCGGTCGATATTGCCCTGCTTCCATGCCCCGTCCGGGCGGCGCGCGGATTTGTCGAAGTCGATCAGCCAGACCTTGCCCGCCCCGTCCAGCAGGATGTTGCGGCAATTCAGGTCGGAATGGCAGACGTCATGGGCGTGGAACCGGGCGATGGTGCGGCCGATTTCGGCCCAGACCTCGGGCGGGGGCGCGTCGTGCAGGCTGTCGGCCAGCGTGCGGGTGCCGGGCAGCATCTGCGTGACCAGATCGGCGCGATAGAACAGACCCATCGCCGGGCTGAACCGCGCCGCGCAGGGGCGCGGCACCGGCAGCCCTTGCCCGCGCATCCAGTCCAGCAGCGCGTATTCCTGCATCGCGCGGCTTTGCGCCACCGGCTGGCGCAGGAACAGGTCGCGGTTGATACGCCCGACCATGCCGCCGCGGTAATAGTGGCGCAGCACCATTTCATGCCCCGCGTGGCGGAAGAAATGCGCCGTGTTGCGCCCGGTCGAGCGGCCCGTGACCAGCCCGTCCCGTTCCAGCCGCGCGGGATCGAACAGCGCGGGCGGGAAGGTGTGAAACAGCGCCGGGTCATACCAGACGGTCTGCCCGCCCTGCCGGTCTGTCGCGACCTTGGGCTGCATCGGATCTAGCGCCAAAGCTTATCGACCCAGGCGGCGGGCCGGACGCGGCGATACCATTTCCCGCTGCGCCCGGCGATGGCGTCATGGGGGTTGGGCTTGCCGTGGAAGGTGACGATCTTCGCGCCCTCGGGGATGCGTGCGGTGCCGAACCAGCCCAGCGGCCAGGGGATGCAATGGCGCTTGAAGCTGACGCACCAGCCCTGCGGCCAATAGCTGAGCTTGCCCTGCTTGTGGAAATAGTCGGTGACGAATTCCTGCTCGTTGCGGAAATCGGTCTGCGCGGATTGCAGGTTGTTTGCCAGATGCGCGATCAGGTCGGCGTGGCCCCCCGCCTCGAAGCGATAGGTCGAGGTGTTGCCGGTCGCGTCCTTCTTGTCCCATTCCTTGATGACGATGAACTCGCCCTCGACATCGAAGAAGGGATCGAGGCTGCCGGTGATGACGATATCGAGGTCCAGAAACAGCGTCGGCCCGTTCAGCCCGGCCAGGTCGGCGGCGAAGCTGGTGACCTTCAGCCAGCCATGCGCCCGCGTCCAGCCGCGTTGGGCGTCGAAATCCTCGATGCCGATCAGGGGCAGGGGATGGGTCTCGATCCCCTCGGGGATGCCGGTGGCGTCGTCGGTGAAGCAGACGAAGCGGAAGGGGCGCGAGATATTGCGCCGCACCATCGAATGCAGCTTGCCGACGTAATCGGGGCCGTATTTCGTGCCCCATTTGACGCAGATGATATTGACGGGGGTCATCCGTAAGGCCCTTTCGGCAAGGATATGCGGCGGTGCGGCTGCGGCGCGCCGTCAGGCGACGAACTTAGGCGCGGGTCCGCGGCAGGTCAACATATAGCCCACGCGCCGGGGGCGGGGCGGGCCGCTGCCCGGTTGCCCTGAGGCCGCTCATGCGCGGCCTAGCAGGACGGCGGCCCACAGGGCAAGCTGTTCCAGCCGCCCCTGACGGTGAAACCCGCCCCGGCGCAAGGCGGCGATGCGTTGGGGCAGGGGGTCTTGCAGCCGCGCGAAATCGTCCAGCACCCGGCGGTTTTCGGGCGTCAGGCGGTGGCGCGAGGGATGCAGGGCCAGCAGGTTCCGGCGGCTCCATCCGCGATGGGCGCCAAGGACCAGGCGCCCCGCCGCCGTCAGCCGCGCCCGCAGCCCGCGCGCGCCGCCCACCACATTCGCGCCGTGCTGGCGGTAAAGCACCGAAGGCCGAGGGTCGAAGATGACGCGGCCCCCTGCCCCGGTCACAAGCTGATAGATCCACCAGTCATGCATGACGACCGGCCCGGTTTCGGCATCTGCGGCGGCGGTCAGGCGAAAGGCGGCGGGGTTCAGCACCAGCGTATTGCCCCGCACGAGGTTCTGGACCAGCGCATGGCGAAAGGACGGCCCGCGCCGCGGCAGGGTCGAGACCGCCAGCGGCCGCAGCGCCTCGTCGCAGATGGTGACGCTGCTGCACCAGATCGCGGGACCGTCCAGCCCTGCCAGCGCGCGGGCGGCGCGTTCCAGCTTGTCCGGCAGCCAGACATCGTCCTGATCGCCAAAGGCCACGAGGCCCCCGTTTTCGGGAACCGCGCGCAGCAGGTGGCGGAAATTCGCGGCGGGACCCTGGCCGGGTCCGGTCAGCAGCAGCACCCTGCCTTGCGGGTGCGTCGCGGCGAAGCGGTCGATCAGGGCGCGGCTTTCGTCGGTCGAGCCGTCGTCGCTGGCCAGCAGGCGCCAGCCGTCCAGGCTTTGCGCGGCGATGCTGTCCAGTTGCGCGGGCAGGTATCGCGCGCCGTCGCGCACCGCCATCAGGATGGTCACGCGCTGATCGTGGCTGCCCGTGCCGGGCATGGCGCCTCTCCTTCCTGTCGTCCCCCGCCTCAGGCCGGGGTGGCGGCCAGCCCGGCGGGGCGTTCGCGGATCGGCAGGTGGATCAGCGCCGAGAAGGCGCCCACGCCCACGCCGACCCACCACACCAGCGTATAGTCGCCGTAGCTGTCGTAAAGCTTGCCGCCCAGCCAGACGCCCAGGAAGGACCCCACCTGGTGCGACAGGAACACGAAACCGTAAAGCGTCCCCATGTAGCGCAGCCCGTAGATATAGGCGACCAGCCCCGAGGTCAGCGGCACCGTCGCCAGCCACAGCGACCCCATCACCAGCGAGAAAACCACCACGCTGGCGGGCGTGATCGGCATCAGGATGAAGGCCGCGGCGGCGATGGTGCGCAGCGCATAGACGATCGCCAGCAGGTATTTGCGGCTGTAGCGGTTGCCCAGCCACCCCGCCCCGATCGAGCCTGCGATATTGGCCAGCCCGATCAGCGCGATGGCCACCGCCCCCAGCGCCGAGGTCGTCGATATGCCAAGCGAGGCCAGCAGCCCGTCGGATGCGATGGGTCCGCACATCTCGGTCACCATCGCCGGGAAATGGGCGGTGACGAAGGCAAGCTGGTAGCCGCAGGAAAAGAAGCCCGCGAAGATCATCAGATAGGACGGGTCGCGGAAGGCGCGGATCAGGGTGCGGCCCATCCCGTCTTCGAGCTGTGCGGGCGAAGCGGGCCTGCCGGGGCCAAGCATCGGCAGGAAAAGCATCATCGTCAGCGCCAGCCCTGCAAAGACCAGAAAGACGCTCTGCCAGCCCATGACGGCCAGCAGGCCCTGCGCCAGCGGCGCGCCGATCACCTGCCCCGCCGATCCGGCGGCGGTGGCGATGCCAAGGGCGAGGCTGCGGTTTTCGTCGCTGGCCGCGCGGCCCACGATGGCCAGGATCACGCCGAAGCCGCTGCCCGCGATGCCAAGCCCCACGGCGATTTCCCAGAACTGCATCGCGCCGGGCGTCGTCACGAAGGCGCTGATCGCCAGCCCTGCCGCATAAAGCAGAGAGCCGAGGATGATCGCCATCCGGTCGCCCCATTTTTCCGCCAGCGCGCCGAAGATCGGCTGGCCGATCCCCCAGGCGAGGTTCTGGATCGCGATGGCCAGCGAGAACTCGGCCCGCGCCCAGCCGTAATCCTGCGCGATGGGGATCTGGAACACGCCGAAGCTGGCGCGCAGCGAAAAGTTGATCAGCAGGATGATCGACCCGCCGATCAGGATCGGGGTGAACAGCGACGAATGCCGGGGGGATGTGACGGACAAGGCGGTCTCGGGGGAAAGGGGCGCGTAACGGCCAAGTCGTGCGGCTTTTGGCCGGTGTCGTCAAGGACGATTCGCCCCATCATGGCGGTTGCCGGGCCTTGTCCGCGCGGCTAGGATCGGCTGGTTGCCGCCAGGGATGGGACGTGATGTATCAGGTGATCGGAACCGCCCGCAGCCGCGCCCTGCGCGTGTTGTGGATGCTTGAGGAACTGGGCCAGCCCTATGATCATGTGGCCGAGAATCCGCGCTCGCCCGGCGTGGTGGCGCTGAATCCGGCGGGCAAGATCCCGATCCTGATCGTCGATGGCACGCCCATCCTGGATTCGACGGCGATCCTGACCTACCTGGCCGACCGCCACGGCGCGCTGACCCATCCGGCGGGAACGGTCGCGCGGGCGCGCCAGGACAGCCTGACCCAATTCCTGCTGGACGAATTCGACGCGGCGCTGTGGCTGGCCGCGCGCCACAGCTTTGTCCTGCCCGAGGAAATGCGCCTGGCCGCGATCAAGAACACCCTGCGCTGGGAATTCGAGCGCAGCCAGAAAACGCTGGTCCATCGCATGGCCGAGGGCGATTTCGTCATGGGCGACCGCATGACCGTGCCCGACATCATCCTTGCCGACTGCCTTGGCTGGGCGCTGAGGGCGAAATTCCCCATCGTCGAACACCGCCTGACGCAGTTCCTGGACCGGATGCGCGCCCGCCCCGCCTATCAGCGCGCGCTGAAGGCCTAGGACCGGCGGGCAGCCGCAGCGGCCTCGCGTCCCGCGCGGCGGCCAAGTGCCAGGCAGCCGGTCAGCAGATAGCCGCCGGTCGGGGCTTCCCAATCCAGCATCTCGCCGGTGGCGAAGGTGCCGGGCAGGGCGCGCAGTTCCAGCCCCTGCAAGGCATCCGCCGCGATCCCCCCGGCGGTCGAGATCGCGCGTTCCAGCCCCGCAGGCCCCGCGTGGCGCAGGGGCAAGGCCTTGGCCAGCCGGGCCAGCGCGGCGGGGTCCGCAGGCAGGGGGTGGCCCCATTCCATCAGCAGCGCCGCCCGGACGGGATCGCCAAGGACGCGGCGCAGGCGGTTGCCAAGCGATTGCTTTCGCGGGGTCTTGTCGAATTTCCGCGCAAGCTGGCCGTGGTCCAGGTCGGGGGCAAGGTCGATCAGCGCCGTGGTCCCGTCGCGGATCCGGGCGGCGATTTCATAGATGCCGCCGCCTTCGATCCCGGCGCGGGTCACGACCCATTCGCCCCGGCTGAGCCGGTCCCCGGCGTGGCCCCCCACCTTGATCGCCACGCCCTTGACCGCCGCGCCGAAATGGCGCTGCATCCGGGGCGACCAATCCACGCGAAAGCCCATGTTCGCGGGCCGCAGCGGCGCGATTTGCACCCCGCGCGCCGCCAGTTCGTCGACCCATGCGGCATCCGACCCCAAGCGTGGCCAACTTGCCCCGCCAAGCGCCAGCACGGTTGCGGCGGGGCGCAGCAGGGTGGGGCCTTCGGGCGTGTCGAAGCGCATCGCGCCGTCCTGCCAGCCCGTCCAGCGCCAGCGCGTGCGCAGCCCGACCCCCTGCGCCGCCAGCCGCGCCAGCCATGCGCGCAGCAGGGGCGAGGCCTTCATCCCCACCGGAAACACCCGCCCGGTCGAGCCTGTGAACAACGAAACCCCCAGCCCCTGCGCCCACTCGATCACTTGCGCGGGGCCGAAACCGGGGTCGATCAGCCCGGCGCAACTGCCGCTGAAATGGGCGTGAAACGCCGCGACGGGCTGGTCCTTGGTCAGGTTCAGGCCCGATTTTCCGGCCATCAGGAACTTGCGGGCGGGGGTCGGCATCGCCTCGGCCAGAATGACAGGCAGCCCGGCCTGCGCCAGTTCCTGCGCCGCCATCAGCCCCGCGGGACCGGCGCCGACGACCAGCGCGGGGGCCTTCACCTGCCCGCCCGTTTCATCATCGTCAGCCGCAGCAGCATGCGTTCCATCAGCGCCATCGCGGGCGCGCGGCTGGACGAGCGCAGCCGCAGGTCGGTGTCGATGATCTGGCGGATCGCGTCCTCCAGCGCCACGGTGCCCCAGCCCTGCGCCTGCCGGATCATGCGGTCGCGGCGCGGGCCAAAGACCGGCGGGCGCAGGCGCGCGACGCCCTGCGCGGGGCCGTCGGGGTGGCTGGCGGCAAGGTGCAGCGCGCGGAAATGGCGCAGCGTGGCGATACACAGCGCGACGGGCTGCGTGCCTTGCGCCTCGATCCGCCGCATCAGCGCCGCGAAGTCGCCCGCGCGCCCCTCGGCGACCGAGGCGATGAGGTCGTCCGTATCCGCCTCGATCGAGGCGGGCATGAGCGATTCGATTTCCCGAGGCGTCAGGGGGGTGTCGTCGCCGTGCTTGTAAAGCGCGATCTTTTCGATGGTCTGGCGAAAGTCGCCGGGGTCCAGCGCGCGCGACAGCGCCACAAGGTCGCGCATGGCGTCGCGGGGGACCTGGTGCAGCCCGGCGTCGGACAGCCAGCGGGTGATCTCGGTCTCGTCCGGCGGGTTGTCGTAGACCGGGGCGGCGACGGCGTCCTTGTGCCCCTCGAACAGCTTGCGCAGGGCGGATGACTTGGCCAGCCCGCCGCCCACGACGACGATCACCGCATCGCCGGGCGCCCATTCGTCCAGCGCGGCCTTGACGGCGGGGGCGGCGGCGTCGGGCGTGTCGTCGACCAGCACCACGCGCTGGCCGGGGAAGAAGCCCACCGCCTTGACCGCATCCAGCAGCATGGCCGGGTCCTTGCGCAGATCGGCGCCGGGGATGCGGGTCAGGCGCATTTCCTCGTCCGCGTTTTCGCCCACCAGCGCCTTGACCGCCTCGGCGCGCTTCAACGCGACGCGCATCGCGTCCTGGCCGTAGACCAGCAGGCCGGGCCGCGTCGGGTCGGGCCGCGCCAGGTAGCGCGCGATCTCGGCCCCCTTCAGGTTCACGTCGCCGTCCCGGCCGCGCCGTAAAGCCGCGTCACCACCTGATCGGCCAGCATCCGCGCCAGCCGGTCATGGGCGTCCTGTTCCGCCGACATGGTGGCGATGGTCGTCCCGGTCGTGGAGTAAGAGGTGAAGTTGTTCACCTGCCCCTGCGCCACCACCTGCCCGGTCGCGATCCGGGTCAGGGTAAAGTCGGCACTGCCGTTCAGCGCGTAGCGCGTGGTGATCTGGCGCGTGGTGATCGCCTGCGGCACGGTGGCAAGGCGCAGGTTGTAGGCCAGTTCGTAATCCTCGGCCTCGGGCGGGCCGAGCCGTTCGGTGATGCGGCGGACGAAGGCGAAATCCTCGATCGTGCGCGGATCGGCGGCGCGCACCTTGCCCTGCAGCCGCTGCCCCGGCCCGCCCGGCGCATGGACCGGGGTAAAGCCGCAGGCCGCAAGGCCAAGCGTGGCCGCGCCCGCCAGCAGGAATTTGCGTCTAGACCACGACATTGACGATACGCCCCGGCACCACGATCAGCTTCTTCACCGCCGATCCGTCCAGGAAACGCTGCACGGTTTCGTCGGCCATGACAAGCGCCTCGATCTCGTCCTTGGGCATGTCCTTGGGCAGGGTGATCTCGGCCCGGCGCTTGCCGTTGATCTGGATGGGCAGGGTCACGCTGTCGTCGGTCAGCATCGCGGGGTCCGCCTTGGGCCAGGGGGCATCGACGACCATGCCCTGACCGCCGGCCTTGTGCCAGACGTCTTCCGCCAGGTGCGGCACCATCGGCGCCATCAGTTGTGCGATGGTTCGCAGCGCCGCGCGCCGCGAATCGCCGCCTGCGGGGGATTTCGCCAGCACGTTGGCCAGTTCGTAGATCTTGGCCACGGCCTTGTTGAAGGCGAAACCCTCGATCGCCTGCGTCACCTCGGCGATGCCGCGATGCAGCGCGCGGGTCAGCGCGGGATCGTCGCCGCCCTCGGCGATCTGGTCGGCCTGACGCCAGAGGCGGGCAAGGAAGCGATGCGCGGCCTCGGCCCCCGAGGCGGTCCATTCGATGTCACGCTCGGGCGGGCTGTCGGACAGCATGAACCAGCGCGCGGTATCGGCGCCGAAGCCGGAGACGATATCGACCGGATCGACCACGTTCTTCTTGGATTTCGACATCTTGGCCGAGGGGATGACCGTAACCGCCGTGCCGTCGGCCAGCTTGCCGTCGGTGACATCCTCGGGCAGGTGATAGACAGGCCGCCCCCGGTCGTCGCGGGTCATGTAGATCTCATGCGTGACCATGCCCTGCGTGAACAGCGCGTCGAACGGCTCTCTTGCCTTTTCGGGCAGATGCCCCGTTCCGACCATCGCGCGGGCGAAGAAGCGCGAATAGAGCAGGTGCAGGATCGCATGTTCGATGCCGCCGATATACTGGTCCACGTTCATCCAGTAATCGGCATCCTCGGCCACGGTTGGCGTATCGGCATGGGGCGCGGTGAAGCGCGCGTAATACCATGAGGAATCGACGAAAGTGTCCATCGTGTCCGTCTCGCGCCGGGCTGCGCCGCCGCATTTCGGGCAGGGCACCTGCCGCCAGTTCGGATGCCGGTCCAGCGGGTTGCCGGGCTGGTCGAAGGTCACATCCTGGGGCAGCAGGACGGGCAGGTTTTCCTTGGCTTCGGGCACCGTGCCGCAGGCGTCGCAATGGACGACCGGGATCGGGCAGCCCCAATAGCGCTGCCGCGAAATGCCCCAGTCGCGCAGGCGGAACTTGGTCACGCCCTCGCCATAGCCGTGGGCCTCGGCGTGCGCGATGGCGGCGGCCACGGCTTCCTCGCCGGTCTGTTCGCGCGCGCCAGCGAAGCCGCGCACATAGGCCACGGTTTCCGATTTCAGCGGCACATAGGGCGCATCCGCCACCAGCGCGTCGGCCTGCGCCAGATCCATGCCCGGCTGCCCGAATGTCGCGCGAATCGGCAAGCCGTATTTCACCGCGAATTCGTGGTCGCGCTCGTCATGGGCAGGCGAACCGAAGATCGCGCCGGTGCCGTAATCCATCAGCACGAAATTCGCGATCCAGATGGGCAGTTCCCAAGCCGGATCAAGAGGATGGCGCACGCGCAGCCCGGTGTCATGGCCCAGCTTGGGCGCGGTCTCGATGGCCTCTTCGGTGGTGCCGATACGGCGGCATTCCTCGACAAAACCGGCGACGGCGGCGTCCCTCCCGGCCAGCGACTTGACCAGCGGATGATCCGGCGACAGCGCCACGAAGGACGCGCCCTTCAGCGTGTCGGGGCGGGTCGTATAAACCTCGATTTCCGGGAAATCGGGCAGATCGACCGTGGCAAACCGGAATTGCAGCCCGCGCGACTTGCCGATCCAGTTGGCCTGCATCAGCCGCACCTTTTCCGGCCAGCCCTTCAGCCCGTCCAGCGCGCTCAGCAGCTCGTCCGAGTAATCGCTGATGCGAAAGAACCACTGCGTCAACTCGCGCCGTTCGACCGGCGCGCCGGACCGCCAGCCCTTGCCGTCGATCACCTGTTCGTTCGCCAGCACGGTCATGTCCACCGGGTCCCAGTTCACCATCGCGGACTTGCGATAGATCAGCCCGGCCTCCAGGAAATCCAGGAACAGCGCCTGCTGCTGCGCCACGTAATCGTCGTCGCAGGTGGCGAACTCGCGGCTCCAGTCGATGGACAGGCCAAGCGGCTTCAACTGCTCGCGCATCGTCGCGATATTGGCATAGGTCCAGTCGCGCGGATGGCCGCCCTGTTCCATCGCGGCGTTTTCCGCCGGCATGCCGAAGGCGTCCCAGCCCATCGGATGCAGCACCGAAAACCCCTGCGCGCGTTTATAGCGCGCCACCACGTCGCCCATCGTGTAGTTGCGCACATGCCCCATGTGGATGCGGCCCGACGGATAGGGGAACATCTCGAGGACGTAATACTTGGGCCGCGCATCGCGGGTCGCGCGATAGGTGTCGGCGGCTGACCATGCAGCTTGCCAATGCGCTTCGCTTTTCGCGGGATCATAGGACATGGGGGCCTCCGGGCGTCAGACGTGCCCGCAGGGTTTATACGCGCCCCGCCCTCAGGTCCAGAGACCTACAGGTTCCCGTCGCGCACCCGCATCTGGCGCGCGCGGGTCAGGATCGCATCCTCGACCGCGCGGACGGTATCGGCGGCGACAGCGCTGCCCCCCGCCCCTTCCAGCGAAACCTTCAGCGAGCGTGCGTCCAGCGCCGGATCGGTGACCATGACCGTCGCGCGATAGGACCGCCCCCCACCCGGAGGCGTGCCGTAGCCGGTCACGATCACCCCGGTGAACGGATCGACCGTCTGGATGGGCAGGAAGTTCAGCACCTCGAGGCTGGCGTTCCACAGGTAGCGGTTGACCGCGACGGCGTTGTTGGGGTTCTGCCGGTTGGAAAACAGGTCCCAGATCGTCGATTCCCGCTGCTGCGGGGCGCCTGCGGCCTGTTGCGTCTGCCCGCCGCCGCAGGCGGCAAGACCCGCGACCATCATCAGGGTAAAGGTCAGCCTGGCTGCGCGTCTGGTCATCTGAAATCCCCCGGAACGTTCCTGCGCGAAGCCATAGCGCAATTCGGCCCCGTGCCACAAGGGATGAAGCCGTCCTGCGCGCCGGGCCGCGCAGGATGGCGGGGCGGCGCGCGGGCCGCATCTTTCAATGATCCGGGTGGCTTGGCCGACTGTGGCGCTTGTGCATCACAAAAGGCGCTAAACTTTTTAGGGCCCCCCGATTTCGTTGCAATGAGGGGGGGAACAGGCGACATACGACGCATGACCCCAGCCAGTGTCGCGCCGGATGGGGCAGAGATGAGAGAGATAAGAGGGAAAACCATGAAAAAGGTTCTTTTCGCTACCAGCGCCCTGGTCATGTCGGCCGGTTTCGCTGTTGCAGAAGTCGCAGTTTCCGGCGACGCCCGCATGGGTATGTTCTATGACGGCGACGACGTTCAGTTCTCCAGCCGCGCCCGCGTTCTGTTCACCCTGACGGGTGAGTCGGATGCCGGTCTGTCCTTCGGCGCATCGTTCCGCGCCGATCAGGAAAACTACAACGGTGATACCCGCCGCTCGGCCGCTCGCGGTAGCGCAGGCGTTGTCTGGGTTTCGGGCACCTACGGCAAACTGTCGATGGGCGATCCGGTCGGCGCCGCCGAAGCCGCCATCGGCGACCTCTATGCAGTCGGCTACACCGACGGCACCTTTGTCCGTGACCGCGAAGAAATCAACTTCCTGGTTGGCGACGGCAACAACAAAGACCAAGGCCCGACGATCCTGTATGAATACAGCATCGACAACATCAGCTTCTTCGCATCGGCAACCGACGGCGTTGACACCAGCTATGGCAGCCTGACCGAAGGCGATGACTGCCCGGACGCCCTCGACTGCTCGTCGGATAAAGTCGCCTACTCGTTGGCCGTCAAATACGACGCTGGCAACTGGAACGCCGCTCTGTCCTACTCGGATCATGACGAGTACTCGGAAATCGGCCTGGGTGCAGAGGCAACCTTCGACGCATTCAGCGTCAAAGGTATCTACATGGACTATGACTTCGACGGCACCGGCGAGTATCTGTCCAACACCATCGGTCTGGCTGGCGCCTACAACGTCGATGCATGGACCATCAAAGGCTTCTGGCGTCAGGACAAGTTGAAAACTACCGTTAGCAGCGACAGCCTGAAACTGGACGCTTTCGGTATCGGTGCTGACTACGACCTGGGCGGCGGTGCAACGCTGGCCGGCGGTATCGCCAACTACGACTACATCGAAGGCGGCGTCAAAACCGACGACACCGTTGCTGACCTCGGTGTGAAGTTCAAGTTCTGATCCAATCGGAACATCGGACTGGAAGAGCGGGCCTTGCGCCCGCTCTTTTCTTTTGGAATCTGGGGTCATGGCACTGAACGACATCATCACCCGAATCCACGCGGCTGAATCCGCCGCTGGCCGCGCGCCGGGCAGCACGACCCTGATCGCCGTCAGCAAGGTCCAGCCCCCCGCGCGAATCACCGCCGTTCTGGACGCAGGCCACCGCGTCTTTGGCGAGAATTACGTGCAAGAGGCCGCAGGCAAATGGCCCGAATGGCGTGAACGCTATCCGGGCGTCGAACTGCACATGCTTGGCCCGCTGCAAACCAACAAGCTGAAACCCGCGCTGGACCTGTTCGACGCGATCCACACGCTGGACCGCCCTTCGCTTGCGCAAAAGCTGGCGCGGCAGGTGCAGGCGCGCGGGTCCTGTCCGCAGCTTTTCGTGCAGGTGAACACGGGGGCCGAGCCGCAAAAGGCCGGAACCCTGCCCGCCGACGCGGACGGCTTCATCGCCGATTGCCGCGCGCTGGACCTGACCCTGACGGGGCTGATGTGCATCCCGCCCGATGGCCAGGACCCCGCGCCGCATTTCGCCATGCTGCGCGAGATCGCCGGGCGCAACGGGTTGCAGGCCCTGTCGATGGGGATGAGCGCGGATTTCGAAACCGCCATCGCCTTTGGTGCCACCCATGTCCGCGTCGGCAGCGCGATCTTTGGCGCGCGCGATTACACCTGATGCGCGACCGCGCCCCGGCGCGCGGCGAATCGCTCCATACCGGGCGGCACGATCAGCCGCGCGCCCGGCTGGGTCCGCCCCGCCAGCCAGCGCAGATCGCCCCGCGACATGGCGATGCACCCCGCCGTCGGATAGCCCGGCCTGCGCCATTGATGCAAAAAGATCGCGGACCCCTTGCCCGGCTGCGCAAGGGGCCAGTTCCAGTCGGTCAGCAGGATCAGGTCGTAAAGCGGATCGGCGCGGCGCAGCGCCTCGTGGCTGGCCGTCAGGGGCGCGCGGGCGTGGTGGTTGTAGCTGGCGTGCCCCGATTCGTCGCACCACAGGTCACCCGGCAGGATCGCCTGCGCCCAGGGGGCGGGGCAGGCGATGCGGTCGGGCCGGTAGAGCATGCCCGTGATCCGATGCACCCCTGCGGGCGTCGCCCCGTCGCCTTCGCGCTTGGCCGTGGTCACGCCGCCGCGCCCGACCGAACAGGGCAGGACGCGCCCCGCGAAGGCCAGCCCGCGCGGGGTCAGCCGCATCGCGTCCCTCACAGCAGATGCCCCGACTTCGCGGCCTTGACCGCCAGATAGCCCTGGTTGAAGCGGTTGGGCGGGACGATCAGCGGCACCCGCGCCGCGACGCGGATGCCGTGGCCTTCCAGCATGGCGACCTTGCGCGGGTTGTTCGTCATCAGCCGCACCGCGCCGAACCCCATCCGCCGCAGGATGCCCGCGCCGATGCGAAAGTCGCGCTCATCATCCTCGAACCCCAGCCGGTGGTTGGCCTCGACCGTGTCGAAGCCCTGGTTTTGCAGGGCATAGGCGCGCATCTTGTTGGCCAGCCCGATGCCTCGGCCCTCTTGGTTGAGGTAAAGCAGCACCCCCCGCCCCTCGGTCCCCATCGCGTTCAGCGCGGCATGCAGTTGCGGCCCGCAGTCGCATTTCAGGCTGCCCAGGACATCGCCCGTGAAACAGGCCGAGTGCAGCCGCGTCAGGACCGGCGCATCGCGGGGCGGGTCGCCGATCTCGACCGCGTAATGTTCAGCCGCGCCGTCGTCGGGGCGGAAGATATGCAGGCGCGAGTTCTCGGCCGACAGCAGCGGCAGGCGCGCGGCGGCGACATCGGCCATCGCGGCCTCGGTCGCAAGCTGGGCAAGGGCGGGGCCGGGGGCAAGCCGGGTCAGGCCGGGCGGGGGCGTGTCGATGGGCACGACCAGCACGGCGGGCAGAAGCTGCGCCGATTTCGCCAGCCCGATCGCCGCGCGATGGGCCGAGACATCCCCGCCCCGCGCCGATTGCAGCGGGCCTTTCATCGGTGTCATCAGATCGCCCGACGGATCGGCCAGCGCCCGCATCCAGCCCGGATCGGCCCCCTCGGGCACCACGATCCGCGCCAGGTCGCCGTCGTAGACCCGCGCCTTCAACGTCGCTGCGCGCCAGTCGGTGATCGCCAGCACCGCCTGCCCCGCGGCCTGCATGGCGCGCGCGCGTTCAGGGGCAAGGGTTTCCACCGCCGCCGCCAGGTGGTCGCCGATCACCACGGGCAGGCCCATCCGCATGTCGGTTCGGGCGCGGGATATGGTCTCGGACAGGGTCGGGATCAGGGTCATGGCGGGTCCGGGCGTTCGCAGATGTGAAACAATTTGAAACATTCCGGCCCCTTCCGACAACTGTGCGTGAGAAAACGCGCAAGCTGCTGGACCTTCGGGCCGGTGCCTCGCAGGTTTCCGACAATGAAACACAGGAGGCAAGCATGGCAGGCCTGAAAAAGATACTTCTGGTCGATGATGAGGACGATCTGCGCGAGGCGCTGGCCGAACAACTGGTCGCGACCGAGGATTTCGACGTTTTCGAGGCCGCAAACGGCGCCGAGGCGGTCGAGCGGTCCAAGGGCGCGATCTTCGACCTGGTGATCCTGGATGTCGGGCTGCCCGACACCGATGGGCGCGAACTGTGCAAGCGGCTGCGCAAGCAGGGCGTGAAATGCCCGATCATCATGCTGACCGGCCACGACACGGATGCCGACACCATCCTGGGTCTGGACGCCGGAGCGAATGATTACATTACCAAGCCGTTCAAGTTCCCGGTCCTTCTGGCCCGGCTTCGCGCGCAGTTGCGGACCCATGAACAGTCCGAGGACGCGATCTTCCAGCTTGGGCCGTATACGTTCAAGCCTTCCATGAAGATGCTGATCGACCAGAAAGAGCGCAAGATCCGGCTGACGGAAAAAGAGACGAACATCCTCAAGTTCCTCTATCGCGCGTCCGACAGCGTCGTTCCGCGCGACGTGTTGCTGCACGAGGTCTGGGGCTATAACGCCGGCGTGACCACCCACACGCTGGAAACCCACATCTACCGCCTGCGCCAGAAGATCGAGCCGGATCCCTCGAACGCGCGGCTGCTGGTGACCGAAAGCGGCGGATATCGGCTGGTTTCCTGACCGCGCGGATTTGACGGGAACCCTTCGCGGATGCAAGGGTTGATGACCAAGCTGCCAGGATAACGCGACAAGAATGGTAGCGGATTGCCGGTCTACTGGCCGGTTCTCGACTCTCTCTCTCGGCAGGTCCCGGCGATTTCGCCGGGGCCTGTTTCCTTCGTGGGGCGGCGCTCGACAGTCCGGCGCACCGGCGCTACTGTCCGCCCGAAGAAGGAGCCAGCCCATGTTCACCCTAGCCACCTGGAACATCAACTCGGTCCGCCTGCGCGAGGGGCTGGTCGCCCGGCTGCTGCGCGAAGAGGCCCCCGACATCCTTTGCCTTCAGGAATGCAAAAGCCCGGTGGACAAGATCCCGGTCGAGCAGTTCAAGGCGCTTGGCTATACCCACATGGTCGCGCGCGGGCAAAAGGGCTACAACGGCGTCGCCATCCTGTCGCGCATCCCCATCGAGGACGCGGGCGACCGCGACTATGCAAGCCTGGGCCATGCGCGCCATGTCGCGGCGCGGCTGCCCTCGGGGCTGGTCGTCCACAATTTCTACGTTCCCGCGGGCGGCGACATTCCCGACCGAGAGCAGAACGTGAAATTCGGGCAGAAGCTGGATTTCCTGACCGAGATGCGCGACGCCTTCCACGCCGACAATCCGCGAAACTCGATCATGGTGGGCGATCTGAACATCGCCCCGCGCGAAGACGACGTCTGGAACCACAAGGCGCTTTTGAAGATCGTCAGCCACACGCCCATCGAGGTCGAGCATCTGGGCGCCACGCAGGACGCCGGCAAATGGGTCGACATCACGCGCAAGGACATCCCCGAGGGCCTGCTTTATTCGTGGTGGAGCTATCGCGCCCGCGATTGGGACGCTGCCGACAAGGGGCGCAGGCTGGACCACATCTGGGCCACGCCCGACATCGCCAACGCGGGCCACGCCAGCCGGATCCTGCGGCCCGTGCGCGGCTGGGAAAAGCCAAGCGATCACGTCCCGGTCCTGGCCGCCTTCGACCTGGAACCGTGACCTCGCCCTTGGCGCCGGGCGGGGCCGCCCTATATTCCCTTGAAACCCTTTGACGAACACGGAACCCCAACATCATGCTGCTGACGGATTCACCCCAGGAACAGCCGAATACCTCGGATTTCATCAAGGACGTGTCCGAGGCCGACTTCATGAAGGAAGTCGTCGAGACCTCGATGCAAAAGCCGGTGATCGTCGATTTCTGGGCACCGTGGTGCGGGCCGTGCAAGACCCTCGGCCCCCAGCTTGAAGCCGAGGTCGCCCGCCACAAGGGCCGCGTCGTCATGGCCAAGGTCAACGTCGATGAAAACCAGATGCTGGCCGGGCAGTTGCGGGTGCAGTCGATCCCGACCGTCTTCGCCTTTTTCCAGGGCCAGCCGGTCGATGCCTTCCAGGGGCAGGTCCCGCCCAGCCAGATCAGGCAATTCGTCGAAAAGCTGGCCCAGCTTGGCGGCGACGACGGCGGGCTGGCCGACGCCCTTGCCGCGGCCGAGGCGATGCTGGACGAAGGCGCCCATGACGACGCGGCCGAAACCTTCGCCGCCATCCTGGACGAAGAACCCGAGAACGCCGCCGCATGGGGCGGGCTGATCCGCGCGCGCCTGGCCGGGGGCGATCTGGACGGGGCCGAGGCCGATCTTTCCCGCGTCCCCGAAGCCGTCCAGCAGGCCGCCCCGGTCGAGGCCGCCCGCGCCCAGTTGCAGCTTGCGCGGCAGGCCGCTTCTGCCGGGCCGCTGGACGACCTGCGCATCCGCGTCGAAACCGATCCTGCCGATCAGCAGGCCCGCCTGGATTACGCGACCGCGCTGCATGCGGCGGGCGAGATCGAACAGGCCATCGACCAGCTTCTGGAAGCCTTCCGCCGCGACCGCGAATGGAACGACGGCGCGGCCAAGGCGCAACTGCTGACGATCTTCGATTCGCTCAAGCCCACGGATTCGCTTGGGCAGAAGGGGCGGCGCAGGCTGTCCTCGCTGATCTTTTCGTAATGGCGCGCCGCTTCGATCTGCCGCAGACGCTTGCGCTGTTTCCGCTGTCGGACGTGGTGCTGATGCCCCGCGCCCGCCTGCCGTTCCAGATATTTGAGCCGCGCTATCTGCAAATGATCGAGGACAGCCTGCGCAGCCCGCACCGCCTGATCGGGCTGATCCAGCCCCAGCAGGGCGGGCTGGACGACCTGGCGCAGATCGGTTCCGCCGGGCGGATCGTTGGGTTTTCGGAAAGCGACGACGGGCGCTATATGATCACCCTGCGCGCCATATCGCGCTTTCGCCTGACCGAGGTGCAGGACGGCTTCACCCCCTACCTTCAGGGCGACGTGGATTGGTCGGGCTTTTCGCGCGACACGATCAACGATCCCGAAAAGGACGAAGGCTTCAACCGCCCGGCCCTGCTGGCGCAACTGCGCCGCTATGTCGACCTGCATGATCTGTCGACCGACTGGGACGCCGCGGAAACCGTGGACGACGAGATGCTGATCAACTCGCTTTCCATGCTGCTGCCCTTCGAGGCCGAGGAAAAGCAGGCCCTTCTGGAATCAGGCACCCTGACCGCCCGCCGCAAGCTGCTGGAAGGGCTGATCGAATACGACCTGCGCAGCGGCGACAACGAGGAAATCATCCAATGACCGACACCCCCGCGCGCGGCTTCGACCGCCACATGCTGGAAGCCCTCGTCTGCCCGGTCAGCCATGCCACGCTGTCCTATGACGCGGGGCGGCAGGAACTGGTCTCCAAGGCGGCGGGGCTGGCCTTCCCGATCCGCGACGGCATCCCGATCATGCTGATCGGCGAGGCGCGCCAGATCAAGGCGGACTGAAGGGGGCTAAAGCCCCGCCGCCTCATCCGTGCCCAGCATCAGGTTCAGGTTCTGCACCGCCGCGCCCGAGGCCCCCTTGCCCAGGTTGTCCAGCACCGCGACCAGCACCGCACAGCCGTTGTCCTGATCCCCGTGGACGGAAATCTCAAGCCGGTTGGTGCCGTTCAGCGCGGTCGGCACGACGCGCGCCTGCGCCTCGACGACGCTGACGAAACGCTGGTCCCGGTAATGGGCAGCCAGCGCGTCGCGCAGCCCGTCCAGCGTCCGCCCGTTCAGGTGCAGCGGGACCTGCACCGCCATCCCTTGCGCGAAATTCCCCACCGAGGGCGCAAAGACCGGCCGCACCCGCAAGCCGGCGTATTTCACGATCTCGGGCAGGTGCTTGTGGTTCTGCGACAGGGCATAGACGAAGGAATCGGGCGCCTCGCCCCGCTCATACTGGCCGATCAGCTCCTTGCCGCCGCCGGTATAGCCGGAGACGGCATTGATCGACAAAGCCTCGTCCGCGGCGATCAGGCCCGCCTCGACCAGCGGCGCCAGCAGGGCGATCGCGCCGGTGGAATAGCAGCCCGGATTGGACAGCAGCCGCGCCCCCGCGATGCGCGCGCGGGCATCCCCGTTCAACTCGGCAAAACCAAAGACCCAGCCGGGGTCCACCCGATGCGCGGTCGAGGCGTCGATGAAGCGCACGTCCAGCCCCTGCGCCAGCGCCACCGCCTCGCGCGCGGCGGCATCGGGCAGGCACAGGATCGCGACATCGGCGCTTGCGAAAGCCTCGCGCCGCGCATCGGCATCCTTGCGCCGCGCCGGGTCGATCTGGATCAACTCGATATCGTCGCGCGGGGCCAGGCGCTCGCGGATCTGCAACCCCGTCGTGCCGGCCTCGCCGTCGATGAATACCTTATGTGCCATGCGCGCCTCATCTGTTATGCACCCTCTCTAGCCTGCCCGGCGCGCCAGTTCAAACCTCGCAGATCTCGGATCGCGTCAGAAAACGCCGCTCGCGCCCGTTGTCCAGGCTGAACATGCCGCCCCGCCCCGCCACGACGTCGATGATCAGGCGGGTATGCTTCCAGGCCTCGTATTGCGGACCCGAGATGTAGAACGGCATCCCCCCGATCTCGCCCAGAAGCACGTCGTGATCGCCGATCCTGAACTCGCCCCGAGGATAGCACATGGGCGAGGACCCGTCGCAGCACCCGCCCGACTGATGAAACAGCACCGGCCCGTGATCCGCGACGATCTCGGCCAGGAACTCCAGCGCGGCCGGTGTGGCGCCGACCTTCCCTTTCTTCATCATCCAAAATACCCCCGCCGGAGGCGGCGGCCCCGCAAGGGGCCGCTTCCCTTGTCAGAAGAAACCCAGTTTCTTCGGCGAATAGCTGACCAGCATGTTCTTGGTCTGCTGATAATGGTCCAGCATCATCTTGTGCGTCTCGCGCCCGATGCCCGACTGCTTGTAGCCGCCGAAGGCCGCATGCGCGGGATAGGCGTGATAGCAATTCGTCCAGACCCGCCCCGCCTTGATGCCGCGCCCCATGCGATAACAGGTATTGGCATCGCGCGACCACACCCCGGCGCCAAGGCCATAGAGCGTGTCATTGGCGATCTCCAGCGCCTCGGCCTCGTCCTTGAAGGTGGTGACGGACACCACCGGGCCGAAGATTTCCTCCTGGAAGATGCGCATCCTGTTGTCGCCGCGGAAGATCGTCGGCTGGATGTAATGGCCGCCCGACAATTCGCCGCCCAGGTCGGCCTCGGCGCCGCCGGTCAGCACCTCGGCGCCCTCTTTCCTGCCGATATCCAGATAGGACAGGATCTTTTCCTTCTGCTCGCTTGACGCCTGCGCGCCCAGCATGGTGGCCGCGTCTCGCGGATCGCCCTGCCGGATCGCCTCGACGCGCTTGACGGCGCGCTCCATGAAACGGTCATAGATGGATTCCTGGATCAGCACGCGCGAGGGGCAGGTGCAGACCTCGCCCTGGTTCAGCGCGAACATGCTGAACCCTTCCAGCGCCTTGTCCAGGAAATCGTCGTCCTCGCGCGCGACGTCGGCAAAGAAGATGTTGGGCGACTTGCCGCCCAGTTCCAGCGTGACGGGGATCAGGTTCTCGCTGGCATATTGCATGATCAGCCGCCCGGTCGAGGTCTCGCCGGTGAAGGCGATCTTGGCGATGCGCGGGCTGGATGCCAGCGGTTTCCCGGCCTCAAGCCCGAAACCGTTGACGATGTTCAGCACGCCCGGCGGCAGCAGGTCGCCCACGATGCCCGCCCAGACCATGATGCTGGCGGGCGTCTGCTCGGCGGGTTTCAGCACCACGCAGTTCCCGGCGGCCAGCGCCGGGGCCAGCTTCCAGCAGGCCATCAGCAGCGGGAAGTTCCAGGGGATGATCTGGCCGACCACGCCAAGCGGCTCGTGGAAGTGATAGGCCACGGTGTCGCTGTCGATCTGGCTGATCGAGCCTTCCTGAGACCGCAGCACACCCGCGAAATAGCGGAAATGGTCGATCGCCAGCGGCACGTCGGCGGCCACGGTCTCGCGGATGGGCTTGCCGTTGTCCCAGGTTTCGGCGGCGGCCAGCAGGTCCAGGTTGGCCTCCATTCGGTCGGCGATCCTCAGCAGGATATTGCCGCGTTCCTGCGGGCTGGTGGCGCCCCATCTGTCCTTGGCGGCATGGGCGGCGTCCAGCGCGGCCTCGATGTCCTCGGCGCCCGAGCGGGCGACCTCGCCCACCTCGGCCCCGGTGATGGGCGTCGTGTTGGTGAAGTAGCGCCCCGCCTTGGGCGCGGCCCATTCGCCGCCGATATAGTTGTCGTATCGCTTGGCGAAGGGGGTGGTGTTCACGCCCTTGAACTCATGCGTCTGGTCGTTCGGCATTTCTTCCTCCCATCTCGACCGGCTTTCCGGGCCGGGTGATTCGTCTGCAATGGTGATGCCTGTCCCGTTCCGTCCGGTCCCCCGTCCGCCTGGCTCCTGTCCGTCCGGTTCGCCCGCCTGTTTCGGTCAAAGGGCCGTGCGGCCGGCCTTCACGTCATGCCGCGGGTCATGGGGTTGGCCCGTTGCCGGCAAGGCGATGGTCGGGCAAGGCGTCCTCCTCTCTCCTTGCTCGATTGGCGAAGTATCCCGCAGGGCGGGGATTCGGGCAAGCCCGGCGGTGCGCTTACCTGACCGACAGGCTCAGCACCGTGATCGCATCCGGTTTCGGGGTGCAGGTCAGCAGGATGCCCCATCGTTCGGGGTGAAGCGGCTGGCCCCCTATCCAGCCTGCGAAAAGCGGCCAGTTCAGCCCTCCCCCCGGTTCCGGTTCGGGGCGCAGAATCGGCAGCTCATCCGCGACCAGCGCGGCGGCCAGGCCGTGCGGCCGGATGGCGTCCTCGGGGGTCATCCGGCCCGGAATGTCGCTGACCGCGCAACCCCGGCTGTCACGGCTGACAGTCAGGCGGCCAAGCGGATCGGCGTGCAGCATTTCCCGCGGGGTCAGCGGAATCGGCACCAGCGGCCCCGGCAGGCCGGGCGCCTGGCTGTCTTGCGCTATCGGCAGGCACCATGTCCTGAAAAGCGCGATAGCCCTTGCCGCGCGGTCGGATGCGACATGGGTTGCGCTGGCCAGAAACCAGCCGAGGGGCAGGCCGGCCGGCACCGCCAGCATGGCCATCGCCCTGCGGCGGGTCCACCCCGGCCCGCGCGGCCTAGCGTGCGATATGCACCGTCCCGCCGCCGGTCCAGGCACGGAATTCGGGGCGATACATGTCCTCGACGCTGGCGGCGGGGTGGCGGAAGGTGCCGGGCGTCACCGCGCGCAGGATATAGGCCAGGCGGAAGGCATCCCGGCTGTTCCAGACCAGCGCGGCGGCAAAGCGGTCGGCGCGGAACTCGGCCATTTCCGTCCTGTCCACGCTTTCCAGCCAGTCGATCGAGGCGATGTCGCCCGCTTGCAGCAGGTTCGGGTTGTCGATCTCGAACCCGGCGGGCAGCGGGTCGGTGACGACCAGCCGCCCACCTTCGGACGAGGCCGGGCGCACCGTCAGCACCGCGACCATGCGCGTGCCCAGTTCGACCTGCGCCGGGTCTATGGGCTGCCCGTCCAGCGCGTAATATTCGCGCGTGATCGCATAGCCGTTTCCGCCCGGCGCGGGCGCCTGCAAGGGCTGGCCGGTGGCGGTGATCGTGACCTCGACCGGCGCGGGGCCGGGGTTGGCCAGCGCCGCATCTTCGGACAGCGAGACGACGGGGCTTTCCGGCGCCTGCCCGTCGACCGTCACCCCGCCCGGCGTGCGCGACAGGCTTTCGGCGGCCAAGACCGACCAGACCAGTTCCTGCGTGGAACGATAGGTGCCGTTTTCCTGCTGTCGCGCCGTCCTTTCGGCGATGTCGGTCGTCAGGCGTTGCAGGTCGATGGCCTGCGTCTGCGATTCCGCGGCAAGGGCCAGCAGGGCGGTCATGTCGCGCAGCCGCGTGCCGTAATCGCTGCGCCAGCGGCGCGGTTCGGGCGCGTCGCCCTGCAGGCTTTCATCGGCCTGGCCGAACATCCGGTCGGCCCGCGCCTGGTCGCCGTAAGCCGCCAGCGCCGCGCCCAGGTTGGCCGCCGACATCGGCGTCTTGAAGGCATCCGCCGCCGTATCCGCGTAATAGCGCAGATCGCCGATGGCCGCGGCCCTTTCGCGCGCCAGCACCGCCACCGCATAGGCCAGCGCCGCATTTTCCTGGTCCGATGCCGCGCGCGGGTCGGTGGCGTAATTCACCTGGTTGCGCAGGTTGTCGATGGCGCGGCGGAAGGCCGTGTCGGGCACCTCGTGGCCCATCACCCGCGCGCGCGACAGGAAGTCGGTCACATAGGCGTCCAGCCACATGTCCCCCGAACTCGCATACCACAGCCCGAACCCGCCGCTTGCGCTTTGGCGGGTCAGGATGCGCGCGATCGCCTCATCCACCGACGAGGGGTTGGGGTTGTTCTGGTCCACGCCCTCGATCATCGACAGGCGCGGCAGGTAAAGCAGCGGCAGCGCGACCGAGGTCATCTGTTCCGTGCAGCCGTAGGGATAGCGTTGCAGCCGCGCCAGCGCACCCGCGACGTCCAGCCGCCCGTAATTGCCCACCGCCATCGAAAGCTGCGCGCCGGGCGCCATGCCCCGGGTCAGCGAGGCGGGCAGGGCAAGGCTGCTGCCGGGCGCGATGGTCAGCCGGTCCTGCCGCTGGATCGGCGGCTCGTTCAGCGCGACCAGCAGGGCGATGTCCTTGGTCAGGTCCTCGCCCCCCGGCGTGGTCAGGGTCAGGCGCATCTCGACCAGCCCCTGCTGCTGGCCGGCGGTCACGGGCAGGCTCAGTTGGGCCTGGGCCCCCTGATCCAGCGTCAGGCTGTCCTGCGGCAGGGCCGCATCCACCGCGCCCTGCCCGCCGGTCTGCGCCAATGCCAGCGCGACCTCGCCGCCCGGACCGGCGGCATGGGTCAGGCGCAGGCCGATTTCGGCGTGGTCGCCGGGGGCCAGGATGGCGGGGGCGGTGACGGTCATCACGACCGGGTCGCGCGACAGGATCGTCGCATCGGCCTGGCCGATGGCATCCTCGGTCCAGGTCACGGCCATGACCCTGATTTCGCCGTTGAAATCGGGGACCTGCAAGTCGATCTGCGCGGTTCCGTCAGGCCCCAGCGTCAGGGGGCCGGAAAACCAGCTCATCAGCCGCTCGGTCGGCGGCGGCGCCTCGGGCGAGACGGACTGCGCATCGCCGCCCTGCCGCAGCGCCCCGTCCGGCGCGCCCGAAGGCAGGATCAGCCGCCCGTAGAGGTCGCGCAAGCCCACGCCCAGCCTGCGCTGGCCGAAATAGTGCTGCGAGGGGTCGGGCGGGGCAAAGCCGGTCAGGTTCAGGATGCCCTGATCGACGGCGGCGATGGTGGCGTGGACGGTCTGGCCGGGCTGCGCGCCCTCGACCCGCAGGGTGACGGGCACCTGCTGGCGGGGGCGGATTTCGGCGGGAACCTCAAGGCTGGCCTGCAAGGCGCGGGGGCCGGGATCGACGGCGGCGTGGACCAGCCCGATGGCGCGGGCGGGCAGGCGGTCGCCGGGCTGGATGCCGTCCAGCGGGCGCAGGGCGCTGACGGTGACATAGACGCCGGCGCCCCATTCGTCGGTGACGGGCAGCTCGATGGCGTTGTCGCCCTGCGACAGCGGCACGATCTGCTGGGACACGACATGGCCCGACAAGACCGAGACGATGCCGGTCCCCTCGGCCAGCGCCTCGACGGACAGCCGTGCGGTGTCGCCGCTGCGATAGGCGGGCTTGTCCAGCGCCACCTTCAGCCGGTCGGGCGTGTCGGTGCCCGATTGCGCCACGCCCCAGCCCGCGTAGAAACGGACCGAGCTGGCCTGCCCGTCGGGACCCTCGACCACCAGTTCGTAGCTGCCCCAATCGACGCGGGCGGCCAGCCGTGCGGGGGTGTCGCCAAGCCGGATCTGCCCGCCGTCCAGCCTGCGCCTTTCGGTGATGGTTTCCCAGTTCCAGCTTCCGTGGATCGAATACCATTCATAGCGGGTGTCGATGCGGTTCAGCACCCAGTTGGCGTCCAGCGCGACGGGTTGCAGGTCGGGACCGGGGGCGATCAGGTCGAAAAGCGCATCGGACCCTTCCGGGACGGTGTCGTCCTCGGCCAGCGGGCGGATGCCGATGACCGGGCGGTCCGGCATCACCAGGCGCGAGACGCTGCGTTCCACCGGGCGCCCCGCCCCTTCGCGGACGTTCACCACGACGCGGGCATCGAAGGGGCGCTGGTCGGTTTCATCGGCCTGGGGCAGGGTGATCGCGGTTGCGAACCGGCCCTGTTCGTCGGTCCGTCCGCCGCCCAGGCTGCGGGCGAAGGGCTGCGCCGCAGCGTCATGCGGGCCAAAGCGATATCCCGCGAAACCGTCCAGCGTGCGGCGCGGGGCGGTCCAGATGGCGGCCTCGACCGGCAGGTCGGCGGCGGGTGCGCCGAACAGCCAGCGCGCGTCCAGCGTGATCCGCGCGGGCTGGCCTGCGGCGGCGGGGCTGGCGTCGTCCTGTCCGTCGTCGTCCTGCACGTCGCCGTTCGGGCCTTCGATTTGCAGCAGGGGGGTGAAGTCGATGCGTTCGGGCAGGAAATCCTCGACCAGGACGCGGGCCGAGGCCAGCGTCGGCCCGTCCGCCTCGGCCCGGATGTCCATGCGCCAGGTGCCGCGCGGGGCGTTGGCGGGCAGGGCCCATTCGACGGTATAGCCGCCCGCCCCCGCATATCGCGCCGCCATCCGCGCCTGCTCGACCCCGTCGGGCCGGATCATCAGGGCCGTCAGCGGCAGTTCGTCCAACGCCTGCACGGTTGCGTCGCGGGCAAGGATCGTCGCGTTGACGGTTTCGCCCACCCGGTAGGCGCCCCGGTCGGTCGTGGCGAAAATGTCGATCGGGGGCGCGGGGGGCTGGCCCTCGACGCCCCGGTCGGACAGGTCGAATTCGGGATCGGTCAGCGACAGGAAGGCCATGTCCTGCGGCTGGCGCCCGGCCCCTTCGCCCTGCCAGCGCGTCACCGTGATCAGCGCGGGGGCCGAGGCGCCCGTGCCCATCGACAGCCCCGGCGCGAAGCGGGCCACGCCCTGGTCGTCGGTCTCGGCGCGGGCCAGCACTTCGTTGGCGCGGGAAACCAGCGCCACCTCGACCCCGGCGACGGCCTGCGTGGTGGCCAGGCTGCGCACCACGACGCCCAACCCGTCATTGCCCGCGAAGCTGCTGATCCCGAAGTCCGAGATCACGAACCACTGCGCCGCGACCCCCTGTTCGCGCGCGTCCTGCCCGGCGACCGAAGCCTGGAGGATGTAGATCCCAGGATCGAGCGGTCCGGCCTGGGTGACGGGCAGGCGGGTGGTCAGTTCCTGGTTGCGGCCGTCCTGTCCGGCGGGGCGCGAGATGTCGGCGGTGCCGGACCAGATCCCGGTCGCCATGCCGTCGTTGAAATAGCGCGCCTGCCAACTGTCCAGGGGCGTGGCGAACATGCCCTCGGCCATGACGCGCAGCAGGTTGCGGTCGGACAGGCGCAGCAGCGTCAGGTCAAGCTGGTCGGCATTGACGGTGGTGACCGTCAGCCCCTGGTCCCCGCCCGAGGGCAGGACATAGGCCCGCCCCGCAAAGCGCACGACCGGGTCGCGGTCGCGGATATAGCTGCGCAGCGTCACGTCGCGGGCCAGTGTTTCGCCATCGGCGGCGGGCAGGCCCGCGCGCAGGGTCAGCTCCAGCTCCTGTCCAAAGGCCAGCCCGCCGATGCACAGAAGCCGCCCCTCGGCGGTAACGGTCATGTCGCGCGACGGCAGGCGCAGGAAATCGGCATAGTCCACCCCTGTATCCAGCGCCCGCGACATGCTGGCGCAAAAGCGCGGCGTGGTCGCGTCGGTGTCCAATTGGCTGTCGGTGACGCGCATCCCGTGGCGTTCCTGCGCGGTTTCCAGCGCCTTGCCGATGCCTTGGTCATCCGGGGAAAGGCGGTTGGCCAGCCGCAGTGCTGCAAGCC
The DNA here is from genome assembly GCF_945915435.1 of uncultured Paracoccus sp. GTDB lineage: Bacteria > Pseudomonadota > Alphaproteobacteria > Rhodobacterales > Rhodobacteraceae > Paracoccus. Next base: position 101,126 of record NZ_CAMEFG010000005.1, read on the forward strand.
CGTCCTGCCCGCGCCCGGTGCGTTCGTGGGAATCGGCCAGCAGGGCCAGCGCGCGGGCGGCGGTGGCGTCGTCCTCGGCCCGCAGATAGCCGTTGATCGCGAGGAACCCGGCCGAGCGCGCGGCGGCCCCGTCGCTGCCCTGGATGCCCGCCAGCACCAGCCGGGCAAGGTTCGTCCAGTCGCCCGCCCGGTCGCGCTGCGCGGTCAGGATGCCGGTCATGTGGATCGCCGTCTCGCGGTCGCCCTGCGATTCGGCGCGGGGGGCGGCAACGGCGGGCTCGGATTCCTCTGTCGGCGGATAGAAGGCGGCGATGGCGCCGGCCCGGTTCCGCGCCTCGTCCACGTCGGATTGGCTGAGGAAACCGGCGTCCGCCATGCGGGCTTGGGCGCGTGCGGCAAGTTCGGGCGGGGTGCGGATCACCCGGCCCGACAGGGCGCTGGCGAAAGGCACGGGCGCGCCTGCCCCGTCCCCCTTGGGAAAGCAGGCGCGGGACGAGGCGTTGTAGGTCAGCGCCCGGCATTCATCCTGCCCCAGGCAGGTCTGGATACAGGCTTGCAAGGTGGTGTCGAAGACCGGTCCCAGGTCGCCGCCGGGCAGGTCGGTGTCGGGCATCAGGTCGATGCGGCGCTCGGGGATTGGCGAGGCCGGGCCTTCCGCCGGGTCATCCTGCGCCCCGGCGGGCATCGCCGCCAGCCCCAGCATCATGGCCGCCGCCAGTGCCTTGATCGCACGCATCATCCGCCCCTTTTCGCCGTTCCTGTCCGCGATAGTCTCATCCCCCCGCCTTCATGGCAATCACCATCCGCCGAATCGGCCTTGCCCCAGCCTTGCGCAAATTCATGAAGATTTCGCCAACGGCGCTACTGTTCGAATCGTCAAGTTGATCGGATTTCGGACCTGTGTTTTCCTGACCATACCGTTCAGTTGCGTTCGTGGTTACCATGTTGCTGGATATCGGAATTTTCGCCCATGACGAAGCCGGTGGCATCGCCGGTGTCCTGAACGAGTTGCGCCGTCAGGAATATGCCGGGCACGGCCTGCGGATATTGGTGCTGGCAAACGGATGCCGCGACCGGACCGTGGCGATTGCGCAGGGGGCGGCGTTCGAGGGGGTCGAGGTCCTGGACCTGCCGCAAGGGGGCAAGTCGCGCACCTGGAACCGCTTTGTCCATGACCTGTCGCGGCCCGCTGCGGATGTCCTTGTCTTCATGGACGCCGATATCCGCCTGCCCGACCAGGGCGGCATCGCCAGGCTGGCGGATGCGCTGGCGGGCAGGCCGGGGCTGCATGCCGTCAACTCGCAGCCGGTCAAGGACCTGGACTTCGACCGCAAGCCGGGATCCTTCGGGGAAAAGCTGATCGCGGCGGGCGGCGGAGGGCTGGACGACTGGCGCAGCTCGATCTGCGGGCAGCTTTACGCGATGCCCGCGCCATGCGCGCGCAGGTTCCATCTGCCCGTCGGCCTGCCGGTCGAGGACGGCTTCCTGCGCGCGATGGTGCTGACCGATGCGCTGACGAAGGACGAGGATTTCAGCCGTATCGACGGGGCCGACACCTTCCATGTCTACGAATCCGAACGGACCGTCGCCGGGGTGGTCCGGCACCAGACCCGGATCGTGATCGGATCGGCGATCAATGCCGCCGTCTTTGCCGAATTGCGCGACCGCCCGCCCCCGGCGCGGATGCCCGCGCTGGCCAGCGCCGCGGCGGACGGTGGCTGGCTGGGCGATGTGCTGGCGCGACGCCTGCCGAAATGGCCCTTTGGCTGGGTGCCCTTCCATTTCCTGACCAAGCGCCTTGCCCGCGCCTTGCGCGATCCGCGCGGCCTTCTGCACCCCCGGCGGGCGGTGATGCTGGCCGTCGGAACGGGTTTCGACCTGGTGGTGTGGATTGTCGCGCAGGGCAAGCTGGCGCGGGGCAAGGGGGTGGGCTACTGGTAGGACCTGCCGGGACCGGCGCCCGGCTTGCCCCTTGCGACCGGGCCGTGTTCCCCCGATAGTAACGGGCGGGAACGCAAGCCGTTCGCCGTTTTCAGCGGAGGGGAAAACGACGTCCATGTCCATCTTGCAGGAAAAAGCCAGACCCCCCCGGCTGTCGGCGGATCGTGTCCGGGAAATCCTGATCGTCGACGACCACCCGCTGATGTGCGATGCGTTGGCGCTGACGCTCAAGATCAGCTTCGGGCTGAAGACCGTCCGCACTGCCCGCAACCTTGCCGCCGCGGTCGAGCAGATCCGCAACCTCGGCGCGCCCGATGCGGTGATCCTGGACCTGAACCTGCCCGATGCGCGCGGCGCCGAGGGGCTGGTGACGCTGCGCAGGCAGGTCCCGGATGTGCCCATCACGATGATCTCGGCCGACCTGGAAAACGCGATGATCGGGGTGGCGATGGCGGCGGGGGCGCAGGGCTATATCTCGAAAAGCCTGGGCCGCGAGGCGTTGGTCGACAGCCTGCGCCGCATGTGGGAGGGCGAGCGCGTCACCCCCGACAGCTACGAACCCGAGGCCGCCGCCGAAGAGGACGAGGCCCGCGCCGAACTGGCCCGCCGCTTCGCCAGCCTGACGCCGCAGCAGATGAAGATCCTGCGCCTGATCTGCCAGGGCAAGGCGAACAAGGAAATCAGCTACGAGCTGTCCATCGCCGAGGCCACCGTAAAGACCCATATCTCGGCCATCATGTCCAAGATCAACGCGCGGCGGCGCACCCAGGCGGTTCTGCTGGCCAACACGCTACGCCTGTTCGATCCCGCATGAGCCCCGGTTCCGCCGCGATCCGCCCGGCTCTGCCGCAGCCGCTGCGCAGGCTCCTGCCGTCCGCCGGTCCCGTGGTGGTGGCGGTGGGCGACGGCGATCCGGCGCTGGCCGAGCGGCTGTTGCAGGACCTGGCCCCGGCGCGCCCGGCGCTGGTCTTGCTCTTTGCCTCGGACGCGGGGCGGCTTGGGCCGGTTTCGCGGCAGTTGCGGGCGGGGTTGCCCGAAGGCTGCCGGATCGTCGGCTGTTCCTCGGCGGGGGAAATCGGGCCGGGGGGCTATGCCGCCGACACCGTGACCGCGATCGGCTTTCCCGCCCGTTCCTTTCGCGCGGATGTCTGCGTGCTGCGCCAGCAGGAACAGATCCCCGTCTCGCGCTGGATGGCAAGGCTGCGGCGCTTCCATGCGGGCTTTGCGCCGGATGCGCGCCGCTCGGTCTTCGGGGTGCTGCTGGCGGATGGCCACGCCCGGCAAGAGGACGTGCTGGTCGCCACGCTGGACGCGGCGGTGCCGGGTGTGCCGGTGGTGGGCGGTTCCGCCGCCGACGGGCTGCGCTTCGGCCGCACCTGCCAGGTGCTGGATGGCCGCAGGCAGGGCGGCGCGGCGCTGTTCATCCTGATCGAGACCGACTTTGCCCTGGCCGAGGTGCTTTTCGCCCATTTCAGCCCTACCGGCGAATGCGCGGTCGTGACTGCCGCCGACCCGCAGAACCGCACCATACTGGAACTGAACGCCGAACCCGCCGCGCAGGAATACGCGCGGCTGGCCGGGCTGGACCTGGCGCGCATGACCCCCCCCGATTTCGCGCGCCATCCCCTGCTGCTGCGCATGGGCCGCCGCCACCACGTCCGCGCCATCCGCGGCGTCACCTCCGACGGCGGGCTGGAGCTGATGTCGGTGATCGAGGCGGGCACGATCCTGCGCCTTGGCCGGGCCGAGGGGCTGACGCAGGGCTTTGCCGATGCCGTCGCCGGACTGCCACGCCCGCCGGTGATGATCCTGGGCTTCGACTGCGTGCTGCGCCGGCTTGCGCTGGAACGCGCGGGCAAGCTGGACCGGATGTCCGCCATCTTCCGCGACCACCGTGTCGCGGGCTTCAACACCTATGGCGAACAGCACAGCGGCATGCACGTCAACCAGACCTTCGTCGGCATGGCCCTGATGCCGCCCGGCGCCAGCCCGCGCGGCGCACGATGACGGTGCCGCCCGAAAGGCTGCTGCGCGACGGCGATTCGCCCGCCCGCCGGGTCGAAAAGCTGTCGCGCATCACCGATGTCCTGATCGAGCGCATCGACCGGCTGGAAGACAGCCGTGGCTCGGCCTGGTCGATGTTCCAGGCCGCCGTCGCGCTGGAACAAGAGGTCGAGGCCCGCACCCGCCAGTTGCGCCGCGCCATGAACGACCTGTCCGAACGCAACCGCGAACTGGCCGTCGCCCGCGCCGCCGCCGAAGAGGCCAACCGTTCCAAGACGCGCTTCCTGCGCGCCGCCAGCCACGATCTGCTGCAACCGCTTTCGGCGGCGCGGCTGTTCCTGGCGGCGCTGGCCGATACCCGGCTGGACGAATATCAGCAGGAACTGGCCGGGCGCCTTGCCGGCGCCTTCGAATCGGTCGAGGAATTGATGCATGCCGTCCTCGACATCTCGCGGCTGGACAGCAACCGGATCGAATTCGACCGCAAGCCCGTCGAACTGGGCCGCCTGTTCCAGCGCCTTGCCGACGAATACGCGCCGATGGCCGAAGCGAAGGGCCTGGCGCTGGCCTTCGTGCCGACCAGCGCCGTGGTGGACAGCGACCCGACCTTCCTGCGCCGGATCGCGCAGAACCTGGTCTCGAACGCCATCAAGTATACCCCGGCGGGACGGGTGCTGGTGGGCGTCCGGCGGGCGGGCGCCACAGCCTGGCTAGAGGTCCACGACACCGGAATCGGCATCCCCGCCGGTGACCGCAGCCGTATCTTCGACGAATTCCAGCGCGTCCAGGGCCAGGGCGACGTGCCCGGCATGGGCCTTGGCCTGTCGATCGTGCGCCGCGCCTGCGCCAAGCTGGGTCATCCGATCTCGCTCGACAGCCGGCCAGGACGGGGCACCGTCTTCCGCGTGGGGCTGCCCCGTATCCTGCGGGGCGAAGGCCGCCCCGCGCCCCAGCCCGCGCCTTCCGCCATCGCCCTGCGCGGGTGCCGGGTGCTGGTGGTCGAAAACGACGCCAGTATGCGCCGCGCCTATCAGATGATCCTGCAGGACGGCTTCGGCATGGTGCCCCGGATCGTGCGCGGCAGCGCCGAGGCGTTGCAGGCGCTGGACGATGCCGCCCCCGACCTGATCCTGGCCGACTACAACCTCGACGACGGCGACACCGGCCTGGCCGCGATCCGCAGCCTGCGCCAGCGCGCGGACCGCCCCTTGCCCGCCATCGTGGTGACCGCCCGCCGCGATGCCGAAATCGCCCGCGCCTGCGCTGAAATCTGCGTGCCCCTGATCGAAAAACCCATCCGCGCCGATGAATTGCAGGCCGCCATCCAGCGCGTCCTGACAGGGGGCGGCACTGGACAAGCCGGCCTGCTTCTGGCTTAGCTTGGCCCGCATTTATTCGCAAAAATCGGGGGGTCGACGGATGGATCTGGGAATCAAGGGCAAGCGCGGACTGGTCTGCGCCGCATCGCGCGGCCTTGGCCGCGGTTGCGCCGAGGCGCTGGCCGGAGCAGGCGTGGATCTGGTCATCAACGCCCGCGACGCCGGACGGCTTGAGCGGACGGCCAGCGAAATCGCGGACCGCTTCGGGGTGCAGGTCACGCCGGTCGCAGGCGACATCACCACCGATCAGGGGCGCGAGGCCGTGCTGCAAGCCCTGGGCCAGGCAGATATCCTGGTCACCAACGCGGGCGGTCCCCCGCCGGGACAATGGACGGACTGGAGCCGCGACGACTTCATCGCGGCCATCGACGCCAACATGCTCTCGGCCATCGCGCTGATGCAGGCGCTGGTGCCGGGGATGATGGAACGCGGCTGGGGCAGGGTGGTCAACATCACCTCGCAATCGGTGCGCGCGCCCATCGGGGTGCTGGGGCTGTCCAACACCGCCCGGCTGGGGCTGACGGGCTTCGTCGCGGGCATGTCGCGCCAGGTCGCGGCCTCGGGCGTCTGCGTCAACAACCTGCTGCCGGGCATCCATGCCACCGACCGCGCCGACAGCCTGGACGAAGGCGTGGCGAAAAGCCAGGACATCACGATCGACGAGGCCCGCCGCCGCCGCGAGGCGACGATCCCCACCAACAGCTACGGACAGGCGCAGGACTTCGGCGCCACCTGCGCCTTCATGTGCAGCCAGCATGCGCGCTTCATGGTCGGCCAGAACATCCTGCTGGACGGCGGCGCGTCGAACATCTCGGTCTAGACGGGCCTGCCATCCCTCGGGAAAGGCCTGCTTTCTTCATCACCCAAATACCCATGCGGCCGTGCAACCGGCGCGGCGCGCATGGCGGTGAAAAATCCTTGCCAGCCTCTAGCGCATTGTCTACGACTTTCGAAGGAAGTGGGAGACGCTGGCAACCCCAGGGCCGAAGGAGCAACCGCCCCGGTAAACTCTCAGGCAAAAAGACCTCTTCCCGCAAACACTCTGGAGAGCGGCGCATGCGCCCGCCGAAGGGATAACGATCTCAGGCGCCCCGCACGCGGGGCAGGGACAGAGGGGGCATCGAACCGCGGCCACGGGCCGCCCGTTCCGGCACGATGCGGGGGCGGAGGGATTTGGGGGATGCTCATGGCCGATCTTCGGCGAACCGCTCTTTACGACCTGCATGTGGCGCAAGGCGCGCGCATGGTGCCCTATGCCGGATGGGAAATGCCCGTCCAGTATCCGGCGGGGCTGATGGCCGAACACCTGCATACGCGGCAAAAGGCCGGGCTTTTCGACGTCGGCCACATGGGCCAGGTCGTGCTGCGCGGCAAGGATGTCGCGGCGGCGCTGGAAAGCCTGGTCCCCGCCGACCTGCAAGGCCTGGCCGAGGGGCGGCAGCGATACGGGTTGCTGACCTCGGACGGCGGCGGGATCCTGGACGACCTGATGATCGCGAACAAGGGCGACCATCTCTATCTGGTCGTCAATGCCGCGAATGCCGCGCAGGATGTCGCCCATCTGCGCCGGTTGGAAGCGCAAGGCGTGACGGTCGAGGTGGCCGACCGTTCCCTGCTTGCCCTGCAAGGCCCCGAGGCCGAGGCGGTGCTGTCCGCCCTCATCCCCGGCGTGGCGGCGATGAAATTCATGGATTCGCGCGATTTCGATTGGAACGGGGCGACGGTCTGGATCAGCCGCTCGGGCTATACGGGCGAGGACGGGTTCGAGATCTCGCTCACCCACGGACAGGCGCAGGACTTCGCGCAGGCGCTGCTGGACCACCCGCAGGTCGCGCCCATCGGGCTTGGCGCGCGCGACAGCCTGCGGCTCGAGGCCGGCATGCCGCTTTACGGCAACGACATGGATGCGCAGACCAGCCCGGCGCAGGCGGCGCTTGGCTGGTCGATCCCGAAGGTCCGCCGCCGGGGCGGCGCGCGCGAGGGTGGCTTTCCCGGCGCCGATGCGATCCTGGACGAACTGGCCGCGGGTCCCGCGGTCACCCGCCGCGGGCTGCGCCCCGAAGGCCGGGCGCCGATCCGCGCGGGCGTCGCCATCCACGACACCGACCAGGGGGGCGAACCCGTGGGCCGCGTCCGTTCGGGCGGGTTCGGGCCTTCGGTCGGCGGTCCCGTCGCGATGGCCGAACTGCCGGCGGGGCTGGGCGAGGACACCCCCTTGTGGGCCGAGCTGCGCGGCAAGCGCATCCCCGTCGCGCTGGCGCCCCTTCCCTTCATCACCCCGCATTACAAACGCTAGGAGCAAGCGATGCTGAAATATACCGAAGACCACGAATGGCTGCGCGTCGAGGGCGATGAGATCGTCGTCGGCATCACCGCCCATGCCAGCGAGCAGCTTGGCGACGTGGTCTTTATCGAACTGCCCGAGGAAGGGCGCGAGGTCGGGGCGGGCGACGATGTCGTCGTGATCGAATCGGTCAAGGCCGCCTCCGACATCGCCGCCCCGGTCGCGGGCGTGATCACGGCGGTGAACGCGGGTCTGGCCGATACGCCGGGCGATGTGAACGCCGATCCGCTGGCCGCGTGGTTCTTTCGCATGAAACCCACCGATATGGGCGCGGTCGAGGGCTTCATGGACGAGGCGGCCTATAACGACCTGATCGGCTGACGCCGAGGCCGCTTGCGCGGTTTTTTGGGTATTTGGGTGATGAAGAAAGGGGCCGGCGCGAGCCTGTCGGCCTTTTCGTGGGCGTCGATGCCGGGGGTTCCCGGATTGGGCGATTCTTGGAAGACAGGGCCAGAACATGACGAAATGGAAACCGACCGGGTTCAACCCTTACGATTTTGCCAACAAGCGCCATATCGGCCCTTCCCTGTCCGAGATGGACGAGATGCTGAAACTGGTCGGCGCGGCGGACCTGGACGCGCTGATCGGGCAGACCGTCCCGGTCTCGATCCGGCAGGAAGAGCCGCTGGACTGGCCCGCGCTGACCGAGGCGCAACTGCTGGCGCGGATGCGCGAAATCGCCGCGAAGAACCGGCTGATGACCAGCCTGATCGGGCAGGGCTATTACGGCACCGTGACCCCGCCGGTCATCCAGCGCAACATTCTGGAGAACCCGGCCTGGTATACCGCCTATACCCCTTATCAGCCCGAGATCGCGCAGGGCCGGCTGGAGGCTCTGCTGAATTTCCAGACGATGGTTGCCGATCTGACCGGCCTGCCCGTCGCCAATGCCAGCCTGCTGGACGAGGCGACCGCCGCCGCCGAGGCGATGGCGATGGCGCAGCGTCTGGCGCGGTCGAAATCGGCGCGTTTCTTCGTCGATGAGAACCTGCACCGGCAAACCGTCTCGGTCATCGAGACGCGGGCCGCGCCCTTGGGGATCGAGGTCATCGTCGGGCCGGTCGATGATCTGCGGCCCGAGGATGTCTTCGGCGCGATCTTCCAGTATCCCGGCACCTACGGCGATCTGCGCGATTTCACCGCCGAATGCGAGGCCTTGCATCAGGCGGGCGGGATCGCCGTCGTCGCGACCGATCTGCTGGCGCTGTGCCTGCTGAAGGAGCCGGGCGCGATGGGGGCCGATATCGCCGT
>NZ_CAMEFG010000006.1 GCF_945915435.1 uncultured Paracoccus sp.
GCTGGACCCGACCCAACGCTGGCGGCTTGAAATGAGGGGGCGCAGGAATGGCTGAACCGATGTTGCAGGTCAGGAACCTGTCGGTCGAGTTCCACACGGCGGCAGGCACCGTCCGCGCGGTGAGGAATGTCAGCTTCGACCTGGACCGGGGCGAGACGCTGGCGATCCTTGGCGAAAGCGGCTCGGGCAAGTCGGTGTCCTCCTCGGCGATCATGGACCTGATCGACATGCCGCCGGGCCGGATCACCAGCGGCCAGATCGTCTTCGAGGGCCGCGACCTGCTGAAGCTGAGCGCCGGTGAGCGCCGCAAGGTCAACGGCCACAAGATCGCGATGATCTTCCAGGACCCGCTGAGCCACCTGAACCCGGTCTATACCGTCGGCTGGCAGATCGTCGAGACGATGACCGCCCATGGCACGCCCCGCCCGCAGGCGCGGGCCGAGGCGCTGCGGCTTCTGGGTCGCGTCGGCATCCCCGACCCCGAGGGCTCGATGGGGAAATATCCGCATCAGTTCTCGGGCGGGCAGCGCCAGCGGCTGATGATCGCGATGGCCTTGGCGCTGAAGCCCGATCTGCTGATCGCGGACGAACCCACGACCGCGCTGGACGTGACTGTTCAGGCCGAGGTCTTGGCGCTGCTCGAGGAATTGCAGCAGGAAACCGGCATGGGCGTGCTGATCATCACCCACGACCTTGGCGTCGTGGCCGAGATCGCCAACCGCGTGGTGGTGATGAACGCGGGCGAGGTGGTCGAGACGGGCGACACCCGGCAGGTCTATCGCAACCCCGCCCATCCCTATACCCGCAAGCTGATCGGCGCGGCGCCCGGCAAGGGCGCGATGCACGACCCGCTGCCGCCGGCCGAGCCGGTGCTGTCGGTGCGGGGTGCGCGCAAGGTCTATGGCGATTTCACGGCGGTCGAGGATGTCTCTTTCGAGCTGATGGCGGGCGAGACGCTGGCCATCGTCGGCGAAAGCGGCTCGGGCAAATCGACCGTGGCCAAGATGCTGCTGCGGCTTGAGGAACCCACCGGCGGTCAGGCGCTGTGGAAGGGGCAGGACCTGTTCGCCATGCCGGAACGCCAGCTTTTCGCGCTGCGCCGCGATTTGCAGATGGTGTTCCAGGACCCGACGCAAAGCCTGAACCCGCGCATGACCGTCTGGCAGTTGATCACCGAGGGCTGGGTCATCCATCCCGGCATCCTGCCCCGCGCCAAATGGAAGGCCCGCGTGGCCGAACTGCTGCATCAGGTCGGGCTGAAGCCCGAGATGGCGGGGCGCTATCCGCACCAGTTCTCGGGCGGGCAGCGCCAGAGGATCGCGATTGCGCGGGCCCTTGCGCTGGAGCCGGAACTGATCATCTGCGACGAGGCGGTCTCGGCGCTGGACGTCTCGGTGCAGGCGCAGGTGATCGAGCTTCTGGACGGGCTGCGCAAGACCCTTGGCATCGCCTTCATCTTCATCGCCCACGACCTGCCGGTGGTGCGCGACTTCGCCGATCACGTCATGGTCATGCAGAAGGGCAGGGTGGTCGAGATGGGCCCGGTGCGCCAGATTTTCGACGCCCCGCGCCAGCCCTATACGCAGGCGCTGCTGGCCGCGGGGCTGGACCCCGACCCGGACGTGCAGGCCAAACGCCGCGCCGCGCGGCTGGCGCTGGCCACCTGAATCCGGCGACGGGACCAGCCCCGTCGCCACCGTGCTCAGCCGGCCTTGTCCGAATCGAAGATCGGCTCGAACCCGCCCCACATCATGCGCATTCCGTCAAAGGGCATTTCGGGGAATTCCTTCCCCTCCATATCCGCCTCCATCGCCTTGGCGGCGGCATCGCAGGTGGGTTTGTCGGGCCATGCGGTCCAACTGAACAGCGGAACCTCACCGTCCTCGGCCTTGGCCGCGCGATGGAAATCGGTCTGCTTGCCGCGCGGCACGTCGACGCCCCATGCCTCGACCGTGCCGATGCAGCCATAAGGCTGGAAGGCGGTGGCCCATGCCTCGCGCGCCATCCCGGTATATGCGGCCTTGTTTTCGCCCGGCACGGCAAGGATGAACCCCTGGAGATAGCCTGCCCCGCGGTCGGTTCCTTCCTTCAGGATCGGTTCGAACCCGCCCATGATCGCGCGCTTTCCATCGAAGGGCATGGGTGGCAGGTCCTGCATCGCCGGATCGCCCTGCATCCTTTCCCAGGCGGCATCGGCGGTGGATTTGTCGGGCCATTCGATCCAGGAAAAGACGATGGCTTCGTCGTCCCGCGCATTCACGGCGCCATGAAAATCGGTAACCTTGCCCCTGGGGATGTCGGCGCCCCATGCCTCGACCATGCGAATGGCGCCGTAGCCCCGGAACATGGGCCAGACGGCGGTGACGTGGTTGATATATGTTTGCTTGTTCGCCGTGGGAACGGCACAAACGAAGCCGCTGTAATAGGCCATTTTCATATTCCTTTCGGTAGGGGCGAAAGTTGCGATGGGTGAAGTGTGGCTCTTGCAGTATTAAAAAGCAACTTATAGTATGAATATATGACTAAAGCTGGCGAAAACCTGCGTATCCGCTATGATGAAGGCTGTCTGGCCGCACATGCGCTGAACCTGATCGGCGACCGTTGGGCGCTGCTGGTGGTGCGTGAACTGATGTTCGTGCCCAAGCGTTTCCAGATGCTGCGCGCGGGCATGCCCGGCATCACCGCCAGCGTGCTGAACGGGCGGCTGGCGCAGTTGCAGGGCGCGGGGATCGTGCTGCACGACGACCGGCTGGGGGTCTATTGCCTGACCGATGCCGGGCGCGGCCTGCTTCCGGTGCTGCAATCGCTGTGCCGTTGGGCGCTGACGGTGCCCGGCCATGATCCGTCGCGCTTCATCAGCCCGACGGCGCTGATGATCTCGATGGGCGTCAACCTGATCGCCGACCGGGCGCAGGGGCGCGAGGCGCTGGCGGGCTTTGACATGGGCAAGGAGTCGTTTGCGATGCGGCTGACCGGCGGGCGCCTCGACACCATCGCCGTGAGCCGCCCCGATACGCCCTTCGTGCTGTCGGGCAGCGGCAATGAGGTGGCGCGGGCGGTTTACGGGCCGGCCCCGTTGCCGGACCTGATCGACAAGGGGCTGATCGGGGCCAGCGGGGACATCGCCGCCGCGCAGGATTTCGTGGATATGTTCCGCCTGGGCGGCTAGATCGGCACCGCGAACATCCGGCCCGCGCAGCAGATCGCCAACCCCTGCGGCATTAACGCGCGAAAGGGGCGCGCGGTCACCGCCAGCCCGCCCGTATAGGTGCCGAAGGCGGGCAGGATCAGATGACCGGCCCCCAGCGCAAAGCAACGCCAGTTCCGCCCGGCCAACCGCACGACCGGGTGCAGGTGTCCCGAGATATCCGGGCCGCTTGCGGCGATATGACGAAAGGTGGGCGTGCCGGGGATTTCGGCCATGCTGCGGCCCGGCAGGCTGTGGGCGGATAATGGGGCGGCGGGTTCGGGGTCGTGGTTGCCCGCGATCCAGATCCAGTCGCGCCCTTGCGCCAGGCGGTCCAGCCGGTCCCGCGCCTCGTTGCCGATCTCGCGCATTGCCGGGCCGTCGTCGAAACCGTCGCCAAGCGAGATCACGCGCGCGGGGTCCAGTGCGTCGATCTCGGCCGCCAGCCGGTCCAGCGTATCCGCGACCTCATAGGGCGGCAGCAGCGCGCCGCCGCGCCGGGCGTAACGCTGCGACCGGCCCAGGTGCAGGTCCGCGACGGCCAGAACGCGCCGCGCGGGCCACCACAGCGCGCCCGAGGGACGGGCGACGAAATCCAGCCCGGCAAAGCGCAGGGGATAGCCCGCCGCCCCCTCATCCATCGGTCAGATCGCCCAATCCGGCACTTGCCATCAACTCCTTCGCCAGTCTTTCGGCCAGCCTTTCGTGCCCGCTGCCGCCCAGCCTGACCCGGCCCATTTCCAGCAGCAAGGGCGCGGCCAGCGGCGAGGGGCGGTCGAGCCTGCGCAGCTCGATGCGGGAATTGCGCGCCAGCATATCCCCGATGCGGTCGAAATCCACCAGCCCCCGGCGGGCCTCGTCGCGGGTGGCGCGCAAGAGCAGATGGCCGGGGTCGTGGCGGCGCAGCGTGTCATAGAGGATATCGCCCGAAAACGTCGCCTGCCGCCCGGTCTGCCGCCCTCCGGGCCGGTTGCGCTGGATCAGCCCGGCGATGGTCGCGACCGAGCGGAAGCTGCGTTTCATCAGCGAATTGTCGGCCAGCCATTCCTCAAGCCCCCGCTCCAGCCCCGGCAGGCGCAAGAGCGGGGCCACGTCGCGCACGGGTTCCAGCGAAGTGACCAGCAGCGCGTGGTCCATCGCCAGAAAACTCAGCGGGGCCAGCCCGGCATCCTCCATCTGCCGCGTCACCAGCAGCCCCAGCGTCTGATGCGCATTGCGCCCGGCAAAGCCGTAGATCACCAGATGCCAGCGGTCGGCGCGGGGGAAGGTTTCGCACAGCAGCGTGCCGGGGCCGGGCAGGGCGCTGATGCGGGCTTGCATCGCCAGCCATTGCCGGATGTCGGGGGGCAGGGCGGCGTGGCGGGCTGGATCGGCGATGATTGCCAGCATCCGCTGCGAAAGCCGGGTCGAGGTCGCGAATTTCAGGCCCGAGTAGACCGCGATCTTCGGCTCGCGCCCCGGCTGGGGCGTGACCTCGACCACCATTTCGCGCAGCCGGTCATAGCGCAGCACCTGCCCGCCCAGCAGGAAGCTGTCGCCGGGGGCCAGCGTGGCGGCGAAGCTTTCCTCGACCTCGCCCAGGATCGCGCCGCCCCGGCCCCGGCGGCGGACCTTCAGCTTTTCGGCATCCACGATGGTGCCGATATTCATGCGCAATTCGCGCGCGGCGCGCGGGTCGCGCAACTGCCAGCGCCCGTCCCGCAGCATCAGCCGCTGCCAGCGGTCATAGACGCGCAGCGCATAGCCGCCGGTCGCCGCGAAATCCAAGGACGCGTCGAAATCGGCGCGGGTCAGGGCGGCATAGGGGCCTGCCGTGCGGACCTCGGCAAACAGCGCATCGGCGTCGAAGGACCCGGCGCAGGCGGTCAGCAGGATATGCTGGATCAGCACGTCCAGCGGGCCGGGGCCGCGCGGCTCGCCGTCCAGATCGCCGGCGCGGGCGGCTTCCAGCGCTGCGACGCATTCGATCACCTCGAAGCGGTTGGCGGCGACGATGCGGGCGCGGGAGGGCGCATTGTAGCGGTGGTTCGCCCGCCCGATCCGCTGCACCAGCCGCTTGATGTTGCGCGGCGCGCCGACCTGGATCACCAGGTCCACGTCGCCCCAGTCGATGCCCAGATCAAGGCTGCCGGTCGCCACCACCGCGCGCAAGCGGCCCTCGGCCATCGCCGCCTCGACCCGATGGCGGGCCTCGCGCGACAGGGCGCCGTGATGCAGCCCGATGGGCAGGTTGTCGTCATTGGCGGCCCAGATCGCCTGGAAGAACAGTTCCGCCTGCGCGCGGGTGTTCAGGAAGATGATCGTCGTCTTCGCCCCCGCCACCGCCTCCAGCACGTCGGGCACGGCATGGCGCCCGCCGCCCCCGGCCCAGGGCGGCGGCTTGCGGGTGGGCAGCAGGGCGATGTCGGGGGCGGGGCCGGGATCGGCCTCGATCACCGCGCTTGCACCCATGAAGCGGGCCAGAGCCTGCGGGTCCTCGACCGTGGCGGAAAGGCCGGTGGCGGTCAGCCCCGGCGCAAGGTGGCGCAGCCGCGCAAGGCACAGCATCAACTGGTCGCCGCGCTTCGATTCCGCCAGCGCGTGCAATTCGTCCAGCACCACGCGGCGCAGGGTGGCGAAGATGCGCGGGGCCTCGGGCCAGGACAGCATCAGCGCCAGCGATTCCGGCGTGGTCAGCAGGATATGCGGCGGATCGGCGCGCTGGCGGCGGCGCTGGCTTTGCGGCGTGTCGCCGGTGCGGTCCTCGACCCGGACCGCCAGCCCGATGTCCTGGACGGGCCGCATCAGGTTGCGCGCCACATCCGCCGTCAGCGCCTTCAGCGGCGAGACGTAAAGCGTATGCAGCCCCTTGGGCGCATTCCCGTGCAGATCGACCAGCGAGGGCAGGAACCCCGCCAGCGTCTTGCCGCCGCCGGTCGGCGCGATCAGCAGCGTGTCGCGTCGTGCTTCAAGCAGCGCAAGCTGGTGCGGGTGCGGCTGCCAGCCGCTACGGGCAAACCAGTCGGCGAAGGCGGGGGGCAGCGTCACAGCATCGCCCGTAGGGTTTCCAGCCGGTCGGCCTCGGGCGCGGGCTTGTCCCAGCGGATGCGCGAGATGCGCGGGAAGCGCATCGCCAGCCCCGAGCGGTGGCGGGTCGAGGGGTTCAGCCCCTCGAAGGCAACCTCGACCACCAGTTTCGGCGCAAGCTGGCGGACGGGGCCGAAGCGCTGGACGGTGTTCTTCCTCACGAAGCGGTCGAGTTCGCGCAATTCCTCGTCGGTGAAGCCGAAATAGGCCTTGCCGACCGGCACCAGGTCCTCGCCCTCCCACAGCGCGAAGGTGAAATCGCTGTAAAAGCCCGAGCGTTTGCCATGCCCGCTTTGGGCATAGATCAGCACCGCGTCCACCACCATCGGGTCGCGCTTCCACTTGAACCAGGGCCCGCGCGGACGGCCCGCGACATAGGGCGCGTCGCGGCGCTTGATCATCACCCCCTCGATCACCGGCGCATGGGGGGCGGCGCGCAGGGCGGCGAGGTCGTCCCATGTGCCGAAGGGCAGCAGCGGCGACAGGTCGATGCGGGCCGGGTCGAGGCGCGCGGCCTCCAGCGCTTGCCTGCGCTGGACCAGCGGCAGCGGGCGCAGGTCCTGGCCCTGCCATGTCAGGACGTCGTAAAGCCGCAGGCTGGCCGGGTGGCTTTGCAGAAGCGCGCGAGGGGTGGTCTTGCGGTTCAGGCGTTTTTGCAGATCGGCGAAGGGCGCCACCTCGTCGCCGCGCCGGACCAGCAATTCGCCATCCAGCGCGCCCTCGAAATCCATCGCCTCGATCAGGTCGGGGAAGGCGGCGCCGATATCCTCGCCGGTGCGGGAATAAAGCTTGCGCAGCCCGCCCTCGGCCACCGCCTGCACCCGGATGCCGTCCCATTTCCATTCCGCGACATGCTCGGCCGGGTCCAGCGCCGCCAGATCGGCGGGCGTGACCGGCGTGGACAGCATCACCGGGCGGAACGGCGCGGCGCTTGACAGAAGGGGCCGTTCGCCGCCCTGAAGCCAGTCGAACAGCGGCAGATAGGGCGGTGTCAGGCCGTGCCAGATCTCCTCGATCTCCTCGGCGCTGCGCTGGCCGGTGCGGGCCAGCGCCACCCGCGCCAGCCGGGCCGAGACGCCGACCCGCAGGTTCCCGGTCGCCAGCTTCAGCAAGGCCAGCCGCTCGGGCGGGGTCAGGCGGTCCAGCAGGGCGGCGATGGCACCGGGCAGGGCCAGCTTGCCGGTCTCGCGCAGGGTGGCGACGGCCTGCGAAAGCGGCAGGTCGGGGCCGGGCGTGGTGTCCGGCCAGATCAGCGCGATGGTCTCCGCCAGGTCGCCGACGAAATCATAGGACAGCGCGAAAAGCTGTTCGTCCACCCGCTCGCCCGCCAGCCGCCGCAGCAGGCTGGGCGAGACCTGCCGCAATTCCAGCGTGCCGGTCAGCGCGGCCAGCGCCCAGCCCCGGTCGGGATCGGGCGTATCGCGGAAGTAATGTGACAGCAGGGTCAGCTTGGCATTCCTGCCCGGCGTGAAGGCCAGCCGTTCCAGAAGGCGGGCGAAGGCTTTCATTCCGGCTCGTCCTCGTATCCCACCAGCCGCAGCGGGCGGGCGGGGATGCCAGCCAATTCGCACCAGCGCAGCAGCCCGTCCTCGGCGCCATGGGTGATCCAGACCTCTTGCGGGGACAGTTCCCGGATGGTGGCGGTCAGTTGCGGCCAGTCGGCATGGTCGCTGACGACCAGCGGCAGTTCGATCCCGCGCTGGCGGGCGCGGGCGCGCACCACCATCCAGCCCGAGGCATAGGACAGCACCGGATCGCGGAACCGCTGCACCCAGGGGCTGGCGAAGGCCGAGGGCGGGGCAAGCACCAGCCGCGCCTCGCCGGGGTCCGAGGCCGGGACCAGCGGGCCAAGCTCGATGCCCTGCGCGACGTGGTAATCGCAGAGGCGCTGCAATGCGCCGTGGATGGCGATGGGCGCGTCATGGCCCGCCGCGCGGGCCAGCGCGATCATGCGCTGCGCCTTGCCCAGGGCATAGGCGCCGACCAGATGCGGGCGGTCGGGAAACTCGGCCATGCTGGCCAGCAGTCGCCCGGCCTCGGTCAGCGGGTCGGGGTGGCGAAAGATCGGCAGGCCGAAGGTGGCCTCGGTGATGAAGATATCGCAGGGGACCGGCTCCCACGGCTGACACACGGGGTTCGGCGTGCGGCAGTAATCGCCTGACACAAGGATGCGCGGGCCGTTGTCCGGCATGATCAGGATCTGGGCCGAGCCCAGCACATGCCCCGCCGGATGGAAGCTGACGGTGACATCGCCGATCCGCGTGGGGCCGTCCGCCGCCTGTTGGCTGGCAGCGAAATCCTCGCCATAGCGGATCGCCATGATGTCCAGCGTCTGGCGCGTCGCCATCACAGCGCCGTTGCCGGGGCGGGCGTGGTCGGAATGGCCATGCGTGACCAGCGCGCGGGCCACCGGGCGCAGCGGGTCGATATGAAACCCGCCGGGCGCGCAGTAAAGCCCCGCCTCGGTCGGAAAGACGATCCGTTCCGCCGCGATATCGCCGGTCATGACATGCTCCGCTTCCTGCCTCCTGTCCGAACAGGCGCCATGCAATCCCGGTTCCCCCGTGACGGGTTTGCGGCAGCCATTTCTTCATCACATAAATACCCACTGTCGGCCCGGTGACGAAAGCACCACACCGCAGAAAACCGCGCGGCGCGGCGGTCGGGCCATATCGCCCTTGCCAGCCCTGCCCTGCCGGGCTAGGACATTTCTGTCGGTTTCCGAAAGGAATTGAAAGGGAATCCGCCGTGGCGCGCCTTGCGCCTCGAACCGGAACTGCCCCCGCAACTGTAGGCGGTGAGCAGGATGCGATGATGCCACTGTGGCCCTCGGGTCATGGGAAGGCCGCATCCCGCCACGACCCGCCAGTCAGGAGACCTGCCGACGCAGATGACCAATCCGAGCGGGTCGGCTCGGGCGGGACCTGACCCGGCATCCGCCCGGCTTCCGTCCGCACGTCCGGCCTGTTCATGATGTAGCGGAAGGACACATCATGTTAAGGCTCACCACGGCGATCGCCGCCACGTTCACCCTTGCGCCGATGGCGTTTGCGGCAACCGAATACCCCCTGACCCTGACAAGCTGCGGGCACGAGGTCACGTTCGAGCGCGCCCCCGCCAGCGTGGTCAGCGTCGGGCAAAGCACGACCGAGATCCTCTATCTGCTGGGCCTTGCCGACAAGGTGGCGGGCACGGCGCTGTGGGTGAACCCGGTGTTGCCGGAATTCGAGGACATCGACGCCGGCATCGACCGGCTGTCCGACAACGCCCCCAGTTTCGAAAGCGTGCTGGAAAAGCGCCCGGAACTGGTGGTCACCGCCTATGAATGGATGATCGGCCCGCAGGGCGTGGTCGGCACGCGCGAGATGTTCGACGATGCGCAGATCCCAAGCTGGATCATGCCCACCGAATGCGAGGGCAAGGACAATACCCAGAGCATGGACGGCGAACGCACGGTCATGTTCGACACCGCGCTGCTTTACCAGGGGATCGAGGAACTGGCGGCGATCTTCGACGTCCAGGACCGTGGCGCGGAACTGGTCGCCGACCTCAGGGCGCGCGAGGAGGCGGCCATCGCCCAGGCGCAGGCGCTGGACCTGCCCGCGGATGTCTCGGCGGTGTTCTGGTATTCCTCGGCCGATATCGAGATCGACCCCTATGTCGCGGGCGTGAACGCGGTGCCGGGCTGGATGCTGTCCAAGCTGGGGGTGGCGAATGTGGTCTCCTCGCTTGAGGAATGGCCGACCGTGGGCTGGGAAACCATCGCCCGCGCCAATCCCGATTTCATCGTCGCGGCCGAGATGAACCGCCGCCGCTTTCCCGCCGACGACCTTGCGGTCAAGCGCGACTTCCTGGTCAGCGATCCGGTGACCAGCCAGATGGAGGCGGTGAAGAACGACCGCATCCTGGTGATGGAGGCGAATGCGATGGACCCCACCGTGCGCGCGATCTTCGCGCTCGAATCGCTGTCGGACGCGCTGGCCGGGTTCGACCTGCAATGACCGGTGCCGCCGCGGCCCGCAGCGCGGGGCGCGGCATCGGGCGCGGTTGGGGCTGGCTGTGGCTGGCCCCGCTGGTGCTGGGTGCGGCGCTGTTCTTCGGCACGGTGGTGGGCGAGACCCAAATCCCCGTCGCGACCGTCATCGAGGTGCTGGCAGTCAAGGCCGGGCTGGCCCCCGGCCCCGTCGATGTGATCGACGCCGGCGTGGTCTGGCATTACCGGCTGTCGCGCGCGGTGGTCGCGGCCTGCGGGGGCGCCAGCCTCGCGCTGTCGGGGCTGATCCTCCAGGCGCTGCTGCGCAACCCCCTGGCCGAGCCTTATCTGCTGGGCATATCCGCCGGGGCCTCGACCGGGGCGGTGCTGATCGCGGTCGCGGGTGTCGGGGGGGGGCTGGTCGGCATGTCGGCGGGGGCCTTCGCGGGTGCGCTGACCGCCTTTGCGCTGGTCGCGGGGCTGGCGCGTATCGCGGGCGGCGGGACGGGCCTTCGCGGCGCAGGGGTCATCATCCTTGCGGGCATCGCCGGGTCGCAGATGTTCAACGCCCTGACGGCGCTGATCATCGCGCAATCGGCCAGCGCGGAACAGGCGCGCGGCATCATGTTCTGGCTGCTGGGCAACCTGTCGGGCGTGCGCTGGCCCGACACGCGGCTGGCGGTGCCGGTGGCGGTGCTGGGGCTGGGGGTGACGCTGTGGCATGCCCGCGCGCTGGACGCCTTCACCTTCGGGGCGGATGCCGCCGCGGCGCTTGGCATCGACCTGCGGCGCACGCAGGCGGTGCTGATCGGCACGGCGGCGCTGGTGACGGCGGTGATGGTGTCGATCGCAGGCGCCATCGGCTTCGTCGGGCTGGTGGTGCCCCATGCGATGCGCTTTCTGGTGGGCACCCGCCACGCCCGGCTGGTGCCCGCGACGGCGCTGGCGGGGGCGGTGTTCCTGGTGGTGTCGGACGTGGTGTCGCGCATCGCTATTCCGGGGCAGGTGCTGCCCATCGGCGTGATCACCGCGCTGGTCGGCGCGCCCGCCTTTGCCGTGGTCATGATCCGGGGACGCCAGCGATGACCGCGCTGCTTGAGGTCGTCGGCGCCAGCCGGACCGTGCAGGGGCGCGGCATCGTGGCCGATGTCAGCGTCACCCTGCACCCCGGCGAGATGCTGGGCCTGATCGGGCCGAACGGTTCGGGCAAATCGACGCTGCTGAACATGATGGCCGGGCTGCTGCCGCCCTGCCGGGGCGAGGTGCGGCTGAACGGCCAGCCGATGACCCGCCTGCGCCGCCGCCATATCGCCCGGTACCTGGCGCTGGTCGCGCAATCCGCCGACACGGGCGACCGCATCACCGTGCGCGAGGCGGTGGAACTGGGCCGCACCCCCTGGCTCGGCCCCCTGCGCCCGTGGCGGGCCGAGGACGACGCGGCCGTCACGGTGGCGCTGGACGCCGTGGGCATGGCGCATATGGCGGGGCGCGACTGGACCTCGCTTTCGGGGGGTGAGCGTCAGCGCGCCCATATCGCGCGCGCCCATGCCCAGACCCCGCGGATCCTGCTGCTGGACGAGCCGACCAACCACCTGGACATCCATCACCAGCTTGGCATCCTCGACCTGGTGGCCGCCCTGCCGGTGACGACGGTCATCGCGCTGCACGACATGCACCACGCCCTGCGCTGCGACAGAGTGCTGGTGATGCGCGCAGGCCGCTCTATGGCCCTTGGTCCCCCGTCCGAGGTCCTGACCCCGGCGCTCATCCGCGAGATCTTTGCGGTCGAGGCCGAGTTGATCGCCCATCCCGGCGGCGGTCGTCCGGTCTTTGCTTTCCAACCCATTGCCTGAAAGGAAACCCGATGCTGATCCGCGCCGCCCTGCTTGCCTGCCTTCTGCCCGCCGCCGCCCTGGCCGAGGTGCATGAGGTGCAGATGCTCAACCGCAACGACACCGGCCCGATGCCGTTCGAGCCGGATTATCTGGTTGTCCAGCCGGGCGATACGGTGAAGTTCCTCGCCTCCAGCCGTGGCCACAATGCCGCCACCATCGACGGCATGATCCCCAAAGGCGGCGAGAAGTTCGTCGGCAGGATCGACGAGGAAATCGAGGTGACGCTGGATGCGGAAGGCATCTGGGGCATCAAGTGCAGCCCCCATTACACGATGGGCATGGCCATGCTGATCCAGGTCGGCGATACCCCCGCGACCGAGGCCGACCTGCCCGACGACCTGCCCGAGGCGGTCCGTCAGAGAATGCTGGAAATCATCGCCCGTCGGGATGCCGGTTAGAGACGCGACCGGGGCGGGCGGTCTGGCTCGCCCCGGTCACAGGGTGGCTAGGGATCGCGGGGACGGGTGCCCGTGGTGCGGCAGGGCTGCATCTTGTGCCGGTCCAGCCCCAACCCGGCCAGCTCGGCCCTCAGCCGCGCCAATGCGGCATTGTCCAGCAAGGCGGGGTCGTAGGTCGTCCGGGTTTCATGGTCCACGCCGCTGGCCAGCAACAGGCGCAGGCTGGCATGCGCGCGCGCACCGCTGCCCTTTACGCGGGTGACGCGGTCGTAATCGGCCTTGCCGGACTTGATGTCGAAACCCACCCAATCCAGCAGGGGCAGGACCCGCGCCAGCCGGCCGGGATAGGGTCCCGCCGTGTGCAGCCCGATGCGGAACCCCATCCGGCGGACCTGCCCGATGGCATCGGGCAGCCCGCGTTGCAGGGTCGGCTCGCCCCCGGAAAAGACCACGCCGTCCAGCAACCCCCGCCGGTCTTGCAGCAGGTCCAGGATCGCGTCCCAGTCCGGGCAGTCGGCGGGGGTTTCGGGCCGGGGCGGGATCAGTTGCGGATTGTGGCAATAGGGGCAGTCCCAGGGGCAGCCCTGGCAAAAGACCGTGGCGACGATCTGCCCCGGCCAGTCGCACAGCGACATGGCCTGAAACCCGCCGACCCGGATCGGCGGCGGCGTCATTGCCCGATACGGTCTTCGCGGAAATACAGCCGCTCGTGATATTCGCCCTTCTTGCCGCGATTGAACGACGAGACGGGGCGGTGATAGCCCATCACGCGGGTCCAGACCTCGCAACGCTGGCGTTCCCCGTCTTGCAGGTCGGTGGCCGGGGCGGTCATGGGAAGCTTCTGGCTCATGGTCTTTCCTTTCGGGTTCAGCAGGGTTGATTGCGTTTTCGGGACAGGATTTCGGCATCGCATTTCGGACAGAACTCGTGTTCGCCCTCCAGATGGCCGTGCCGGGGACAGATCGAGAATGTGGGCGTGACGGTGATATAGGGCAGGCGGAAATTGCTCAGCGCGCGCTCGACCAGCTTGCGGCAGGCGTCGGGGGACGAGATTTGCGTGCCCATGTAAAGATGCAGCACCGTGCCGCCGGTGTATTTGCATTGCAGCGCGTCCTGGCGCAGCAGCGCCTCGAAAGGGTCGTCGGTGAATCCGACGGGAAGCTGGCTGGAGTTGGTATAATAAGGCTCGGCCTCGGTTCCGGCCTGAAGGATGGCCGGGAAACGCTTGCGGTCCTCCTTGGCGAAGCGATAGGTCGTCCCTTCGGCGGGGGTGGCTTCCAGATTGTAAAGATGGCCGGTCTGTTCCTGAAACCCGACGATCCGCGCCCGGATGTGATCCAGCAGCCGCAGCGCGAATTCATGCCCCCACGGGGTGGTGAGGTCGTGTTCGTCATCGGTGAAATTGCGGACCATCTCGTTGATGCCGTTGACGCCCAGGGTCGAGAAATGGTTGCGCAACGTGCCCAGATACCGCCTGGTATAGGGCAGCAGCCCGCCGTCGATCAGGCGCTGGACGACCTCGCGCTTGATTTCCAGGCTGTCGCGGCCCAGTTCCAGCAGCCTGTCCAGCCGCGCCAGCAGGGCGGCTTCGTCGCCCTTGAACAGGTGGCCCAGCCGGGCGCAGTTGATCGTGACGACGCCCAGCGAGCCGGTTTGCTCGGCGCTGCCGAAAAGGCCGTTGCCGCGTTTCGTCAACTCGGCCAGGTCCAGTTGCAGGCGGCAGCACATCGAGCGCACCATGTGCGGCTCCATGTCGGAATTGATGAAGTTCTGGAAATAGGGCAGCCCGTATTTGGCCGTCAGCGCGAAAAGGCGGGTGGCGTTTTCGCTGTGCCAGGGAAAATCGCGCGTGATGTTGTAGGTCGGGATCGGAAAGGTAAAGACGCGGCCCCTGGCGTCGCCTTCGGACATGATCTCCATATAGGCGCGGTTGATCATGTCCATTTCGGCCTGCAAATCGCCATAGGTGAAATCGACCTCTCGCCCGGCGATGACGGGAACCTGATCGCGCAGGTCCTCGGGGCAGACCCAGTCGAAGGTCAGGTTGGTGAAGGGCGTTTGCGTGCCCCAGCGCGACGGCACGTTCAGGTTGTAGATCAGTTCCTGCATCGACTGGCGCACCTGGTCGTAGCCCAGCCGGTCGATGCGCAGGAAAGGGGCCATGTAGGTGTCGAAGGAACTGAAGGCCTGCGCCCCCGCCCATTCGTTTTGCAGCGTGCCGAGGAAGTTCACGATCTGCCCGACTGCGCTGGACAGGTGCCGGGGCGGCGCGGCCTCGACCTTGCCGGGCACGCCGTTCAGCCCCTCGGCCAGAAAGCTGCGCAGGGACCAGCCCGCGCAATAGCCCGCCAGCACATCCAGATCGTGGATATGCAGGTCGCCGTCGCGATGCGCCTGACCGATGGCGGGCGGGTAGACATGGGACAGCCAGTAGTTGGCCACCATCTTGCCCGAGCTGTTCAGGATCAGCCCGCCCAGCGAATAGCCCTGATTGGCGTTCGCGTTCACCCGCCAATCGGCCTGATCCAGATATTCGTTGATCGAGCCGATGGCATCGACCATGACCGGCCCCCGGTCACGGTCCGGCCCCCCGGCCAATGCGGCGATATTGCCCCGGCCATCCGGTGGCGTGCCTTGGTGCTCTGGCGACTCGATCATCTGTCAACCCTATGTATGGTGTGTTGTTATCGGTTAAATACTATATCTGGTATCAGTCGCTCTTTGATCTTGCGCAAAGAAGGGTCGACAAAATCGAAAGATCGCAGCGAATCATCGGTGACGGCCCATGCCCGCAGGCAGCCCCCTGCAACCAACCGGCAGGGGGTTGTGGTCGAAACGCCGGCAACGGCAAGGCGGCGCGCGGTCGTCGCGCCCCGCATTCAGGTCTGGATTGTGGCCAACAGGGCCTCGGCCCTTGCCTCGTGGGCGGGGTCGAGGCGCATCTCGCGGCCCCATTCGCGGGTGGTCTCGGGTCCGATCTTGGTGGTGGCGTCGATGCCGATCTTGCCCGCCAGCCCTTCGGTGGGCGAGGCGAAGTCCAGGTAATCCATCGGCGTGCGGTCGATCAGCATTACGTCGCGGGCGGGGTCCATGCGCGTGGCCATCGCCCAGGCGATGTCGTCCCAGTCGCGGATCTCCAGGTCGCCGTCCACCACCACGATCATCTTGGTATAGCTGAACTGCGGCAGCATCCCCCATAGCGCCATCATCACCCGCCGCGCCTGGCCCGGATAGCGCTTGTCGATCCTGACCACCGCCATGCGATAGGAACAGGCGGCGGGTGGCAGCCACAGGTCCAGCACCTCGGGGATCTGGGCGCGGATGACGGGCAGGGCAAGCTCGTTGAAGACCTCGCCGATGACCGAAGGCTCGTCGGGTGGGCGGCCCGTCACGGTGGTCAGATACAACGGATCTTCGCGGCAGGTGATGGCGGTGACGCGCATCACCGGAAACGGCTCGACGGCGTTGTAATAGCCGGTATGGTCGCCGAAGGGGCCTTCGGGGGCGGTCTCGCCGGGGTGGATCAGGCCCTCGATCACGATCTCGGCGCGGGCGGGGACCATCAGCGGGATGGAGCGGGCGCCCGCGATCTCGGTCGCCTGGCCGCGCAGCACGCCGGAAAAGCCCAGCTCGGACACGGTTTCGGGCAAGGGCAGGGCGGCGGCCAGCAGCAGCGCGGGATCGGCGCCAAGGGCGATGGCGACCGGCATCGGCTGGCCCGCGCGCGCCCATGTGCGGTGATGGGCCGCGCCGCCGCGATGGGCCAGCCAGCGCAGGATCAGCCGGTCCGGTCCCAGCACCTGCGCGCGATAGACGCCAAGATTGTAGCGCGCGGTATCGCCCGCCCCGGACCCATGCGGGCGGGTCAGCACCACCGGCCAGGTGATCAGCGGCCCGCCATCCTCGGGCCAGGGCGTCTGCACCGGCAGCGCGTCGAGGCCGGGCAGATCGCCCCGCTGCACCGGCGCGCGGCGCAAGACCTTGGGCCGGGCAGTCAGCGCCGCCCGCAGCATCGGCCAGCGCGACCATGCGTCGCGCAGCCCCTCGGGCGGGGCGGGGCTGCGCAGGCTGGCAAGGAAGGCGCCGAAATCCGCGATCTGCGCGGGCAGCAGCCCCAGCCCCGCCGCGACCCGCGTGCGGGTGCCGAACAGGTTGGCGATCACCGGCATCGCCGGCCCGTCATGGGCGTCGAAACGCAGCACCGGCCCGCCCCGGCGCAGGGCGGCCAGTTGCACCGCCGTCATCTCGTGGCGCAGCGAGACGGGTTCGGCGATGCGCGCCAGGTCGCCCTGCGCCGTGGTGTGATCCAGAAAGGCGCGCAGGTCGGGAAAGGGGGGAAGGCGGCGCATTGTCGGCTCCGGGTCGTGGCGCGGGCCAGATTAGGATGAATTTCCGCGCTGCACTTGACCTTCGTTAATCCGGCGGCGGGTTTCGCCGATTAGGCTTGCCGCATGACACCGATGCGCCGCCTTGCCCCGTTGCTGCGCCGCCTGCCCGTGCCGCCACTGGCCCCGCAGGCGGCGGGCTTTGCGCTGACGCGCCTGCTGCGCCGGATCGCGGCGCGCAAGCCCTCGATCCTGTCGCGGCTTGGCCCGCATGAGGACAGCCGCTTCCTGATCGAGTTGCATGACGCGCCGCTGGTCCTGCTGATGGAACCGGGCGCGCGCCGCATCACCGCGCACAGGCGCCGCGCCGTCCCGCCCCATGATGCCGCGATCCGGGGGCGGCTGCCCGCCTTCCTCGCCATGCTGCACGGGGCCGAGGACGGGGATGCGCTGTTCTTCTCGGGCGAGCTGGAGATTTCGGGCGATACCGCCGCCGTGCTGGCGCTGCGCAACGCGCTGGACGATGCCGAACTGGATCTGACCGAGGAACTGGCCGCCATCCCCGGCCAGCCTTTCGACCGCTGGCTGCGCCATGTTTCGGGCTTCGCGGCGCGGCAAAGCGGGCTGGTGCTGAGCAGACAAGAGGTGATGCGATGATGGAACTGGTCTGCCCCGCGGGCACGCCCGCCGCCCTGCGCGCGGCGGTGGATGCGGGGGCGCATACGATCTATTGCGGTTTTGCGGATGAAACCAACGCCCGCAACTTTCCGGGGCTGAACTTCTCGCGCCCCGAACTGGCCGAGGGCGTCGCCTATGCCAGGGCGCGCGGGGCCAGGGTGCTGGTCGCGATCAACACCTTTCCCCGTGCGGGCGAACAGGCGATCTGGCACCGGGCGGTGGCCGACGCCCATGCGGCGGGCGCCCATGCGGTAATCCTGGCCGATCCGGGCCTGATCGCCCATGCCGCCGAGGCCCATCCCGGCCTGCGCCTGCATCTGTCGGTGCAGGCCGCCGCCGCCAACCCGGATGCGATCAACCTTTATGCGGAATCCTTCGGCATCCGCCGCGTGGTCCTGCCGCGCGTGCTGACGGTCGATGAAATCGCCGCCATCAACCGCGAGATCGACGTGGAAACCGAGGTCTTCGTCTTTGGCGGCCTTTGCGTGATGGCCGAGGGGCGTTGTTCGCTGTCCTCATGGGCCACGGGACTGTCGCCGAACATGAACGGGGTCTGCTCGCCCGCAAGCCATGTCGCCTATGCCGAGGTGGCGGGGCATAACGAAGCGCGGCTTGGCGGGCTGCTGATCCACCGCACCCCGAAAGGCGCGCCGGTGCCCTATCCGACGCTGTGCAAGGGCTGCTTCACCGCGCCCGCCACCGATACCAGCCCCGCCCAGACCGGCCATCTCTTCGAGGATCCGGTCAGCCTGGACGCCACCGAACTGATCCCCAAGCTGCAAAAAGCCGGCGTCACCGCGCTGAAGATCGAGGGACGGCAGCGTTCCCGCGCCTATGTGGCACAGGTGGTGCGCGCCTTTCGCGCCGCCGTCGAGGCGGCGGATGCGGGCGCCCCCATGCCCGCCGGGCTGCTGGCCAAGCTGACCGAGGGCCAGTCCGCCACCACCGGCGCCTATGCGAAAACCTGGAGGTAGAGATGGACCTGACCATCGGCCCCATCGCCTTCTTCTGGCCCGCCGAACGGGTGCGCGCCTTCTATCGCATGATCGCGGACGCGCCCGCGCGGCGGGTGGTGATCGGGGAATGGGTCTGCTCGAAGCGGCTGCCCTTCTGGCAGCAGGAGATCCCCGGCGCGGTCGAGCATCTGCTGGCGGCGGGCAAAGAGGTCGCGCTGTCCTCGCTGGCGCTGATCACGCTGAAGCGCGAGCGCAGGCTGACCGAGGATCTGTTCGCCTTGGGCCTGCCGGTCGAGATCGCCGACCTGAGCGCGCTGCGTCACCTGCCCGAGGGCGCGCCCTTCCACGTCGGCCCGATGGTGAACACCTATAACGAGGGCACGCTGGAATGGCTGGCGAAGAAGGGCGCAACCCGGATCTGCCTGCCGCCGGAACTGCCGCTGGCCTCGGTCGCCGTGCTGGCGCGGGCGGGGCGCGATGCCGGGGTCGCGGTCGAGGTCTGGGGCCACGGCCGCGCGCCGCTTGCGATCTCGGGGCGCTGCTATCACGCGCGGCTGCATGACCGGGCCAAGGACAGTTGCCAGTTCGTCTGCGAAGAGGACCCCGACGGGCGCGAGGTGCAGACGCTGGACGGCGACGCCTTCCTGACGGTGAACGGGGTGCAGACGCTGGGGCATGCCCATACCACCGTGGCGGGCCAGATCGCGGAACTGTCTGGCGCGGGCATCGCTGCGCTGCGCCTGTCGCCGCAGATCGGCGATTTCGCAAGTATCGTCGCGCTTTACGACCGGATTACGCGCAACCCCGTCGACAGCGCCGAGGCACTGGCGGGCCTGCGCGAATTGATGCCGGGGGCCAGCCTTGCCGACGGCTTCCTTGCCGGTGCGCCGGGGCTCCGCCGCGTGGGCTGACTCAGCCGCTGCACGCGGTCACACGGGGCCGTATTCCGCCGAAGAATGATGGCGGAAGGCCCGCCGATCCCGCCGCAAGGCCGATCTTGCACCTTGACCGGAAGCCGGGCGGAAATGCCCGCTCAACGGGCATGAGGGGTCCCGATCCTGCCCCTGATGTGGGTTTGTCAGGAACATTTACCTAAATATTGGTGTTGAGGATTGGGCAACGGCAGTTTTGCGTCCAAACCGGCCGCCCGGCCATCCCGGCAAGGGACCGGCGCCGCTGGAGAGTTTCGATGAACGTGATCTGGAAGGATATGCAAGACCTTATTGAGACGTCATCCGCCCCCGGCGATCCCCCCGCCGCGATCGCCCCGCTTTCGGATTGGGCGCTGTTTCTGGACCTTGACGGGACGCTTCTGAACCTTGCGCCGACGCCCGAGGCGGTGCGGGCGGGGCCTCGGTTGCGAACCAGCCTGAATGCGCTGCGGGCGGCGGCGGGCGGGGCGCTGGCGGTGGTGACCGGGCGGCGCATCGCGGTGGTCGATGCGCTGTTTCCCGACCATCGCTTTGCCGTCGCGGGCCTGCACGGGGCCGAGATCCGCCCGGCCCCCGGCGCGCCCCTGCTGGTGCCCGGCACCGCCCCCGACGCCCCCGGCTTCAGCGCGGCGCGGGCATGGGCGCAGCGCGGCGCGCGGCAGGCGCCCGGCCTGCGGTTCGAGGACAAGACCGCCGCCTTCGCCCTGCATTACCGCCTTGCCCCCGATCACGGCGAAACCGTCGCGGCCATCATGGCCGAGGCCCTGACGCTGGCCGGTCCCGGCTACAAGCTGCGCAGCGGCAAGGCGGTGGTCGAGCTTGGCCCCGCAGATGCCGACAAGGGCAGGGCGGTGGCGCGGCTGATGACGCTGCCGCCCTTTGCAGGCCGCAGGCCCTTCGCCGCGGGCGACGACGTGACCGACGAGGACATGTTCCGCACCGTCAACGACATGGGGGGGCTGACGATGCTGGTCGGCCCGGCCAGCCGCTTCGCGGCCAGCGCTGCCGCGACGCGGCTGGACAGCCCGCAAGATTTCCGCAACTGGCTGGAAGGACTGACAGGATGAGCGAAAGCCTCGATCTCGGAGTCATCGGCAATGCCGCCATCGCTGCGCTGATCGACCGCGAGGGGCGGTTGAACTGGATGTGCGCCGGGCGGCTGGACGGCGATCCGGTCTTTTGCGCGCTGCTGGACGGCGAGGGCGAAAGCCGCGATGACGGCCAGGGCGCATGGAGTTTCCGCCTGTGCAACCAATCCGCCACGCGCCAAGGCTATCTGCGCAATACCCCGATCCTTGAAACCATCCTGACCGACAGCGACGGCAATCAGGCCCGCGTCACCGATTTCGCCCCGCGTTTCCGCCGCAACGGGCGCATCTTTCGCGGCGCGACCATCATCCGCATCGTCGAGCCGGTCCGGGGCACGCCGCGGCTGGTCGTCTCGGCCATGCCGCGCCACGGATACGGCGCGCATCCGCCGGTCGTCTCGCGCGGCAGCCATCATATCCGCTTCGTCCTTGGCCCGCAGGTGCTGCGGCTGACCACCGACGCGCCGGTGGATTACGTCCTGAACCGCACACCCTTTTTGCTGGACCGCCCGCAGGCCTTCGTCCTTGGCCCGGATGAGGGGCTGACCGACAGCCCGATGGCCATCGCGAGGTCGTTTCTGGACGAGACCTGGACCTATTGGCTGGACTGGGTGCGCGGGTTGTCCATCCCCGCCGATTACCAGCAGGTCGTGATCCGAGCCGCGATCACGCTGAAGCTGTGTTCGAACGAGGAAACCGGGGGCATCGTCGCGGCGCTGACCACCTCGATCCCCGAATACGGGGCCAGCGGGCGGACCTGGGATTACCGCTATTGCTGGCTGCGCGATTCCTATTTCACGGTGCAGGCGCTCAACAGCCTCAGCGCGACGCGGACGATGGAGAACTACCTGCTCTATGTCTCGAACCTCGCCGCCGCGTCCGAGGACGGCTATATGCAGCCGCTGTTCGGGCTGGGGCTGGAACGCAGGCTGGATGAACATACCGACATCGCGCTGCCCGGCTATCGCGGCTTTGGGCCGGTGCGCCACGGCAATGCCGCCTATACGCAGGTGCAGAACGACGGCTATGGCTCGATCATCCTTGCCGCGATGCAGTGCTTTTTCGACGAGCGCCTGCCGGAACTGGGCGACGAGACGCTGTTTCGCAAGCTGGAACGTCTTGGCGCGCAGGCCGAGGCGCGATGGGACCAGCCCGACGCCGGGCTGTGGGAGTTCCGCAACCGCGCCGAGGTCCATACCCATTCCGCGCTGATGTGCTGGGCCGCCTGCGACCGGCTGGCCCGGATCGCGGCGCGCCTTGGGCTGGGCGATGCCCAGGCCCGCTGGGACAAGGCCGCCGCCGCCATCCGCGAAGGCATCCACAAGCGTGCCTGGAACCCCGAGCGGCAATCCTTCGTCGCGACCTTCGAGGGCGCGGACCTCGACGCCAGCCTGCTGCTGATGGCGCAGACCGGCTTCATCGACGCGCAGGATCCGCGCTTCCTGTCCACCGTCGCCGCCTGCGAGGCGGAACTGCGCTTCGGTAACCACGTCTATCGTTATCGCCGCCCCGACGATTTCGGCCCGCCCGAGACCGCCTTCACCGCCTGCACCTTCTGGCTGATCGACGCGCTGGTGCGCACCGGACGCCATGACGAGGCGCATCGCATCTTCGACGACATCCTGTCGCACCGCAATCATCTTGGTCTTCTGTCCGAAGGCGTTCACGTCGACAGCGGAGAGCTTTGGGGCAATTTCCCGCAGACCTATTCGATGGTCGGCCTGATCAATTCCGCCAAGGCGCTCGCCCGGCCGTGGGAGGACGTGCTATGACCCGCCTTGTCGTCGTCTCGAACCGGGTGCCCGATCCCGGCCGTCCGCCCACCGGCGGGCTGGCGGTCGCGGTTCAGGCCGCCTTGCGCGACAGGGGCGGTATCTGGATGGGCTGGTCGGGCCGTTCCAGCGGTGACGATGAACCCCCGCCCATGATCCACCGCAAGGACGGAAACATCACCTATGCCCTGACGGATCTTTCGGACCGGGACCTTGCGGAATATTACAACGGCTTTGCCAACAGCGTGCTGTGGCCGCTGTGCCATTACCGCACCGACCTGACCGATTTCGCGCGGCGCGAGGCGCAGGGCTATTTCCGCGTCAACCGCCTTTTCGCCGACCGCCTGCTGCCCCTGATCCGCGAGGATGACGTGATCTGGGTCCACGATTACCACCTGCTGCCGCTGGCCGACGAATTGCGCCGCCGCGGGGTCGCGAACCGCATCGGCTTTTTCATGCACATCCCTTGGCCCGCGCCGGATATCTACCTGACCCTGCCGCCGGGCACGCGGCTGTTGCAGGCGATGACCGCCTTCGACCTGCTGGGTTTCCAGACCGAAAACGACGCCGCCAACTTCAGGCAATGTCTTGAACGCGGCGGTCTTGCGGCCCCCGTGCCGGGCGAAGAGGGCTTGTTCCAGACCCCCGAGCGCCGCTTTCGCCTTGGCGCCTTTCCCATCGGCATCGACACGGCGGGTTTCGCCCGCACCGCCCGCAATGCCTCGCGCAGCGCCGCCTTGCGGAACTTCCGCACCCATCTGGGCGCGCAGAAGCTCTTGGTGGGGGTGGACCGGCTGGATTACTCGAAAGGGCTGATCCAGCGGCTGAACGGCTACCGCCGCTTTCTGGAAACCGAAACGGAATGGAGCGGGCGCGTCAGCTATCTTCAGATCACCCCCAGGACCCGCAGCGGCGTGGCCGAATACGAAGCCCTGCAACGCGAGGTGGCCGAGCTTGCAGGCCAGATCGCGGGCGCGTTCGGCAGGCTGGACTGGGTGCCGTTTCGCTATTTCAACCGCGCCTTCAGCCGCCAGATGCTGGCCAGCATCTATCGCATGGCCAGCGTCGCGCTGGTGACGCCGCTGCGCGACGGGATGAACCTCGTCGCCAAGGAATTCGTCGCGGCCCAGGACCCCGACGACCCCGGCGTGCTGATCCTGTCGCAATTCGCAGGCGCGGCAAGCGAACTGGCCTCCGGGGCATTGCTGGTCAACCCCTATGACGAAGAGGCGATCGCGCAGGCCATTTCTCGTGCCGTCGCCATGCAGCCCCATGAACGCCGCCAGCGCCACGATGCCATGATGGCGGTCCTGCGAGGCAACGACGTATTCACATGGTGTTCGTCCTTCCTCGACCGGCTGGCCGCGCCGCGGGCCGCGGTGACGGCCTGAATGGGGGCGAGCGCCTTGGGCCAGCGTCTCGATTTCCAGCGCGGTTTCGATGGCGGCCCGCGCCTTGACGATCCGGCACCCGCCCCCGCCACGCAGGAGCGTGGGCAGCCCGGCGCCTCGATCTATTGCCATTTGGCAAAAAATTGCTATATTGACGCCAAATGCAGGAGATGCAGATGCAGCTACAACCCATTGCCGCGACCCCCACCCGCATCGACAGCCCCGTCACCGACGCAGAGGCCGGGGCGCTGGCGCGTGCGACCGTCAACCTGTTTCGCGCCTGGGACCTGACCGATGCCGAGGCGCGGACCCTTCTGGGCGGCATGGCGGCCCGGACTTGGGCGCGCTGGAAGGATGGCGGGATCGGCCGGATCGACCGGGACCTGCGCATGCGCATGGCGCACCTGATGGGCATCCACAAGGGGCTGCGCTATCTGTTCAAGGACCCCGCCCGCGGCTATGCTTGGGTGCGCAAGCCCAATGCGGCTTTCGACGGCAGCTCGGCGCTGGATATCATGCTGCGCGGCGAATTGTCCGACCTGGCGCTGATGCGGGAATGGCTGGACGCCGAGCGCGGCGCATGGTGAGCGGCCTTGCCGTGAAGCGGCGGGTGACCTGGGACCGGACGTGGCGCATCATCCGCTCGATCTGGCCGCCGGTCGATCTGTTCGAGGACATCGCCGACCCGCGCGACTGGGACGCGCTGGCCTCGGTCGAGGCCAAGACCAACCCCCGCATCCGCAACGAGGTCGGCGATCTGGGCAAGGTGCCCCCCGCGCGCCGGGTCGGGGGGCCGGGCGCCAGCCTGCTCATGGCGCCTTTCGTCCATTGCTCGACTGCCCGTCCGGGCCGTTTCAGCGATGGCAGCTATGGCATCTACTATGCCGGGGACCGCGAAGAGGTCGCCCTGGCCGAGACCATCCACCACCATGCGAAATTCATGGCGGCAACGGAGGAGGCGCCCGGCTGGACTTCGGATTTCCGCGCCCTGATCGGTTCCATCGACCGGGATCTGCACGACGTGAATGCGGTGCCGGGCGTCCTGCACCCGGCGGATTACGCGCCGTCGCAGGCCCTGGGGGCGGCGCTTCGCGCGGCTGGCAGCGACGGCCTGGTCTGGAACAGCGTGCGGATGCCGGGCGGGCAATGCATCGGCGCGTTCTGGCCCGACGTGGTGGGCATCCCGGTGCAGGGCGCGCATTTCTGCTATCACTGGAACGGCGAGCGGGTCGATTTCGTCAAGCGCCACGATACCGGCCAGATCCTGCAAGTCACCTGACCATCCGCCCGGATCGGCCCGGTTCCGGGCATGTCATCGCCTTTCCCTATCTGCCGACGACGGTAATTCTCGCGCCTCATCCCGGGCGGCCACCCGCCATATTGCCAATTCGGATGAGTGGACGTTCATTCGGGGGCCATGATAGATTGGCGGTATTGCTTCTGGAGGCATGTCATGTGCGAAGTATTTGCCCGTCAGGATCCGCGCCGTTACCAGCCCGTCATTCGCAAGCTGCGGCTGAACGGCCAAAGCACGTCGATCCGGCTTGAACAAGCGTTCTGGGATATCCTGGACGAGATCGCGGCGGGCGAAGGCCGGACCACGACCGATTTTCTGTCCACCCTGCAATCCGAAGTCCTTGAATTGCACGGTGAGCCGGTCAACTTCACCTCGCTGCTGCGTTGCGCCTGCCTTGTTCAACTGGAATCGCGGGGGCAGGGCGCGCAGGACTTTCGCCGGGCCACGCTGGAAGTCGCCGTCGCGGTCTGAGCCTTTCGCGAAGCATTTCGCCGGAAACCCGGCGGGTAGCATCATGATGCTACCCCAGGGCCCGCGAAGCGTCGATACTGGTCGAAATGACTGGAAGGGACGCATTCATGGCCAAAATGATTCATTCGATGATCCGCGTGAAGGACGAGGCGCGCTCGCTTGATTTCTACCGCCGGGCCTTCGGGCTGGAGATTGCCGAGCGGCTGGATTTCGAAAGCTTCTCGCTGATCTATCTGGCCAATGCGGAAAGCAGCTTTGAACTGGAACTGACCGTCAACAAGGGCCGCGAGGAACCCTATGACCTGGGCAACGGCTATGGCCACCTGGCGGTCTCGGTGGATGACGTGGATGCCGAACACCGGCGGCTGGGCGAACTGGGCTATGCGCCCCGCAAGCTGGTCGATTTCGCCCCCGGCGGCGAGGTGATCGCGCGGTTCTTCTTCATCCGGGACCCGGACGGATACGAGATCGA
This sequence comes from uncultured Paracoccus sp., assembly GCF_945915435.1. Lineage (GTDB taxonomy): Bacteria > Pseudomonadota > Alphaproteobacteria > Rhodobacterales > Rhodobacteraceae > Paracoccus. Next base: position 25,902 of record NZ_CAMEFG010000006.1, read on the forward strand.
AGTCCTGCAACGCGCAGGCCGATACCTCTAGGCAGGCACCCCGCCGGGAGGGCGGGACAACCAACTCAGGGAGGAAGACATGACTGTCACCACACCAACCCCCTCTGGCCATGCGGTCAGGGGGCTGACCCGGCGCGGCCTGTTGGCGCGCGCCCTGACCGCCGGCGCAAGCCTGGTCGTCGGCACCGGATTCGTCGCGGCGAGGGACGCGGCATGGGCCGTCGAAACCGTGGCGCTGAAGCCTGAAAGCATGGCGGTGCTGATCCGGATGGCCCGTGACATCTATCCCCACGACCGTATCCCGGACCGTTACTATGCGCTTGCGGTCAAGCCCCATGACGACCCCGAACAGGCCCGGATGATCGAGGACGGCGTGACGGCGCTGAACACCGTCGCACAGGCGCAGGGTTTCGATGGCTACCTGGATGCCGGATGGGAAAAGGACCGCGTCGCGATGCTGCGCGTGATCGAACACACGCCGTTCTTTCAGACCGTCCGCTCGGGGCTGGTGACGGGCCTTTATAACCAGAAGGAGGTCTGGCCCATCTTCGGCTACGAGGGCGAAAGCTTCAGTCACGGCGGATATCTGCACCGTGGTTTCGACGACATCGACTGGTTGTAAGGGGATAGGGTCATGGCTGACAATGTTGCAAAATTCGACCTCGACGACGCTTCGGTCGTGGTGATCGTCGGCACCGGATCGGGTGGCGGGGTGCTGGCCAACGAACTGGCGCAACGCGGCGTCAAGGTCGTCGCGCTGGAAGCGGGCGGGCGCTATCTGCCCGAGGATTACATCAACGACGAATGGGACAGTTTCGCGCAACTGAGCTGGGGCGACATGCGCACCACCTCGGGCGACTGGCGGGTGGCGCGCGATTTCTCGAACCTGCCCGCGTGGATCGTCAAGGCGGTCGGCGGCACCTCGATCCATTGGGCCGGGGCCTCGCTGCGCTTTCAGGAACACGAGTTCCGCGCGCGGTCCCATTACGGCGCGGTCGAGGGGGCCAACCTGCTCGACTGGCCGATCACGCTGGCGGATCTGGAGCCGTATTACGATCTGGCCGAGAAAAAGCTGGGCGTGACCCGGACAAACGACTGGCCGGGGCTGCCGGGCAATACCAACTATCTTGTGCTGGAAAAGGGCGCGAAGGCCGAGGGTTATGAAAAGGTCTCGACCGGGCATATGGCCATCAATTCGGTCGATCAGGACGACCGGCCCGCCTGCCAGCAGACGGGATTCTGTTTCCAGGGCTGCAAATGGGGTTCGAAATGGTCGGCCGCCTATACCGACATTCCCCGCGGCGAGGCGACCGGCAACCTTGAGGTGCGCGAACGCTGCCACGCCACGCGGATCGAGCATGACGACGATGGCAAGGTGACCGGCGTGCGCTATATCGACGCCGAGGGGACCGAGCGGTTCCAGCGCGCGCGGATCGTGTCGGTCGCAGGCAACTCGATCGAAAGCCCGCGCCTTCTGCTGGCCTCGGCTTCCGAGCGGTTTCCGAACGGGCTGGCCAACGGTTCGGGGCAGGTCGGGCGCAACTACATGCGGCACACGACCGGCTCGGTCTTTGCGATCTTTGAACAGCCGGTGCGCATGTGGCGCGGCACGACGATGGCGGGGATCATCCAGGACGAGGCCCGCCACGACCCCGAGCGGGGCTTCGTCGGCGGCTATGAGCTGGAGACCGTCGCGCTGGGCATCCCCTTCATGGCGGCCTTCATGGATCCGGGCGGTTGGGGGCGCGAGTTCACCTCGGCGCTGGACAGCTACGAGAACATGGCGGGCCTGTGGATCGTGGGCGAGGACCTGCCCCAGGAAACCAACCGCATCACCCTGAGCCAGGGCGCGAAGGACCAATACGGCCTGCCCGCCCCGAATGTCCATTACGACGACCACCCCAACGACATCGCCATGCGCGACCATGCCTATCGCGTGGGCGAAAGGATCTATCGTGCTGCGGGGGCCACGCGCATCCTGCCGACGCCGCCCTATCCCTCGACCCATAACCTCGGCACCAACCGCATGTCCGCGGACCCGCGCGACGGGGTAGTGAACAAATGGGGCCAGGCGCATGAGGTGGCGAACCTGTTCGTCTCGGACGGGTCGGTGTTCACCACCTCGGCAGCCGAGAACCCGACCCTGACCATCGTCGCGCTGGCGATCCGGCAGGCCGAACATATCGCCGCCGAAATGGAGAAGGGCACGCTCTGAACCCCGAGGCGGCCCCTGGTTCGGGCAGCGGCGATCTGCCCGAACGCGCTGCGGGGAATAGGGGTCTCATCCTGTCATGCCGCTTTGCCCGCGCTTCTTGTGGTCTGCGGCTTCGTCATGGTCTATGCAGCGGGCGCTGCCGGCAGGTTTCATGAAAGGACAGGACATATGCGCAAGATCATTTCCGTTTTCATTCTCGCGCTATCCACCGGCCCGGCGATATCGGATGAAGGGTCGAAACCCATTCGCGCAAACTCCATACAGGAATGCCGGGATAGGGGTTGCACGGAATTGGTCATCTATCCCTATGACGTGGACAATCTGGATGGGATCGAGGACCTGGCCGGATTGACCGAACTCAGGATCAATTCGACGAAAATAACCGACCTGACGCCGGTTGGCGGCCTTGGCAATCTGAAGCTGCTGGATATTTCCTATACCGGCGTGACTGATATCTCGGCTGTCAGCCAGCTTCCGATGCTGGAGGTGCTGCATATGTCGGATACTGCGGTTTCCGATTTCGAAGCATTGCGCGATCACCCGGCGATTCGGAAAATCAGGGCGCCCGGAGCAGGGGTAGACGACCTGTCTGCGCTTGCCACGCTGACAACGCTTGAAGATATACTCATGTCAAATCCGAAACTTTCCGATTTGACCCCGTTGCAGGCTGTCGATTCCCTTGAAAGCGTCTATTTCATGCCCTCGGCCATCGAGGATATAAGCCCGCTTGCCAATTTGCCGAAGCTGAAGTCCGTATATATCTGTAGCAGGGAGTTGACCGACATCTCGCCCATTGCATCCGCGCCGATGCTGTCGGATCTGACCGTGACCTGTAGCGCGCTTTCCGATATTTCGGCCCTCGACGGCATGTCCAGCCTGACGCGGATGGATATTTCCGGTTCGGGGTTGAAGTCGGTTCCGGAAACCCTTTCCCTGCCATCCCTGGAAATTGCCGTTCTTGGAAACCTTGGCCTTGATAATATCGAGTTTCTGAAAAACAGCCCGAACCTGAGGGCGCTGATCGTCGTCGGAACGGATGTCAGCGACCTGTCCCCCATCATGGACCACGAAGGTTTGCAAAGCCTGGTGATCGATGCCGCGTTGTCGCGGTCGCAGCAGGTCGGCCTGTTGCAGGACCGTGGCGTTCATGTGGATATCAACCCATGAACGCAAGGCGGCCCGGTCATGCCGCGGACAGGCCGGGCTGAACAGGGTGCGGCTTGCGCCCCTGGCTATCAATCCGGCAATGCGGCCAGGAATGCGGTGACGACGGCGGCAGAGTTGGCCGAGGCCAGCGCCATGAAGGTGCCCATCTCGTTCTCGCCCTCTCCTCCGCCGGCAAGGTCGGACAGCGAACGAAAGGCGATGAAGGGCACGCCGTTGGCGTCGGCGACATGGGCGACGGCTGCGGATTCCATGTCCAGCACGCGCGCCTCGAACGTCTGGAAGGTATATTCCCGGAACTCGGCGTTATCCATGAAGACCTGCCCGGATACCCCGTTTCCGCCCACATGGATTTGCGGCGCGGTGCCCAGGCAGGTGTTTTCCTCGACGCAATCCTTCAGGCTGAGGCCGGCGGCGACCTGTTCGGCTACCCCGAGCAGGGCCGGATCGACGGGGAACCAGAACCGGCTTTCGATTTCGCCGCCGCTGCGGGCGACCCCGACGGCGCGGGGAAAGATCATGCCGTGGTTGGGCAGGCTGGTTTCGATGAAGCCGGGCGGCACGAACCGGCCATCGACCTCGCGCGCGAAAACCGATTCGAGATACTGCCCCCATTGGTCGGGCACGACGACGTCGCCGATGTTCAGCGCGGGATCGACACCGCCCGCGATGCCCGAGAACAGGATGGAGCGGACCTCGAAACGGTCCAGCGCCATCTGCGTCGTCATCGCGGCGTTGACCATGCTGACGCCGGACAGGAACAGCACCACCTCCTTGCCTGCGATGCGCCCGGTGATGAATGTCGTTCCGTTCATCTCGGTTTCCGCGCGATCCGTCAGTTGCCGCTGCAATTCGATCCATTCCGGTTCAAAGGCCGAGATGACCGCGACGCGCGGCGTCTCGTCGGCGTGGACGGGCAGGGCAAGCAAGGCGGTGGCGGCAAGCGTCAGGTGAAAGCGCATGGGGATCTCCGGCGGATGGATGGCTGCCATTCTCATGGGTTGACGGCGCGTTGGCAATGCCGAAGCGGCCGCGGTCCCTCTGCCGCCGCCCTTGCCAAGCCCGGCGGCCCGGTGCAGCTTGCCGCCATGATATGCGAATCCGAAATCACCTTTGCGGGCAACCACCTGGACCGGGCCGATCATCTGCGCGCCGATGCCGCCGCGATGGCGCGGCTGCTGGCCGATCCGTCCAGCCGGGTTTCGCCCTTCTGGCATGGTCAGCCGCTGTTCGACCTGGGTGCCCAGGGCCCGCGCCTGGCCTGGCTGTCCTCTGCCGATCCGCTGATCGCCGAAGGACCCGAACCAGCGGTGTTCCTGGGCCTGGACGCGGGCGGGATCGCGCATTTCGCCGTTGATGTCTCGCATCTCGCACAGCCGGACGACACCCCGGCCGAACTGCCCGACAGCCGCATCTTCATCGAGCTGCGCACGGTCATGGCCGAGATGGACCATGCCGAGACCGGGATCGCCGCCGCCGCGAAAGGCATCTTCGAATGGCGGCGGGCGCATCGGTTCTGCGCCGGTTGCGGCGGGCGGAACGCGGTCAGCCACGGCGGCTGGCGCGCGCGCTGCGCGGCTTGCGGGCGCGAGCATTTCCCCCGTGTCGATCCGGTGGTCATCATGCTGGTCCTGGACGGCGACCGGGTTCTGCTGGGCAGGCAAGCGGCCTGGCCCGAGAGGATGTATTCCCTGCTGGCCGGTTTCATCGAGCCGGGCGAGACCATCGAGGATGCCGTCCGCCGCGAGGTCTCGGAAGAATCCGGTATCCGGGTGGGCGCGGTACGCTACCTGACCTCGCAGCCCTGGCCGTTTCCGGCTTCGCTGATGCTGGGCTGCGCGGGCCGGGCGGAATCGCGCCGGATCACCGTCGATCCGCACGAGATGGAGGACGCGATCTGGATCGGCAAGGCCGAGATCGCCGAGGCGCTGGAAGGCCGCAACGACCGGATCGTCCCCGCCCGCCCCGGCGCCATCGCCCGGACCATCCTGCAAGCCTGGGTCGAGAACCGCGTGCCGGGATTCGACTGACAGATACCGCCATGCGACCACCGCCGCTCCACCCCGGTGACGGGATCACCTCTGCCCCCGCCCCGCAGTTGCAGCGCACGAATGCCGCAAGCCGGATGCCGATCCCCTGGCGCATCCCTTGCCGGGTTCCCGCCTGAACATTCCGGCGGTCTCGGACTCAGCAGCGCCACGTCAGCCAGGCGCGACTGGCGACGGGCCGGGCAGGTGTTGCACAGGGCTTCATCCGGCAGAAGGCGGTTGTCCGAGGTTCGGCGGCCCGGCGTGCGCTGGCCGATTTCGGTCCGGCGACCGCGATGTCCATAGCTCATCCCGGAAAGGCCGGGTTTTGGATGCGATCCCGTCCGATATCTCAAGCCCATGAAAACCTTCGCCCATGTTGGAAGCCGCTGTGCGCCAAAGTGCTGGTTGCTTTCGCTGCATGAACCTATGCTCGGCCGAGAATGCCGGGGCAAGGAAGGATGATGATGGTGGAATATTACGCGCATAGCGGCCTTCGCATGGATCGGAGCGATTGGCAGATGTTGCCCGATCATCTTGAAAACACGGCCTTATTGGCAGCGGAACGCGCGGCGCCCCTGGGGTTGCGGGCATCGGCGCATATGGCTGGTCTTTTCCACGATTTCGGCAAATACGACCCGGCCTTCGATCGCGTCCTGAACGGCGAGAATGTCCGGGTCGATCACTCGACAGCGGGGGCCGCGCTGCTTTACGCCCGCGCGCCCCGGGGCTTGCGTGCCTGCGCCGAACTGATCGGTTACACCATTCTGGGCCATCACGCGGGCCTGCCCGACCGCCGGAACGCCGACAGCAGCATGGAGCGCCGGCTTGACGCCTTTCATGACCCGATCGCACCCCGGATTTCCGGTGCGGCAGATCCTGATTTCACGCCCGTGGCCAGGGAACTGGCTGCGTTGATGCGCACTGGCTCGGCCCCTTTCGATCTGTCGGTCGCCGCGCGCATGGTGTTTTCCTGCCTGGTTGATGCTGATTTCCGCGACACCGAAGCCTTCTATGATGCGCTGGAGGGCCGGCAGCGGGATCGCGACTGGCCCGTGTTGGCCGATCTGCTGCCGGAATGGCGGCGCATTTTTGACGCGCATATGGCCGGGTATTCCCGGGAAGGCCCAATTAACCGCCTGCGCGCCGACATCCTGGCCCATGTCCGCCAAGGCGCGGCCATGCCGCCGGGGCTGTTCACCCTGACAGTGCCCACCGGCGGCGGCAAGACGCTGGCCTCGCTGGGTTTCGCGCTGGATCACGCGGCGCGTTACGGACATCGCCGGATCATATATGCAATCCCCTACACATCTATCATAGATCAGACTGCGGGTATTTTCCGCGGCCTTTTCGGCGATGCAGTGCTGGAGCATCATTCCGCCATCGACGACGAAAAGGCTGCGCCGGAGCGCAAGGACAAGCTGCGCCTTGCGATGGAGGACTGGGCCGCGCCGCTAGTGGTGACGACCAATGTGCAATTCTTCGAAAGCCTGTTCGCCGCGCGCCCCTCGCGCTGCCGCAAGCTGCACAATATCGCCGGTTCGGTGATCGTTCTGGACGAGGCGCAGGCCCTGCCGCGCAAGCTGCTGATGCCCGCCCTGCGGATGATCGACACGCTTTGCGCGCATTACGGCTGTTCCGTGGTGCTTTGCACAGCCACCCAACCCGCCTTCGACAGCCGCCAGCTGAAGCAGGGTCTGCCGCTGGAGGGTCGCGAACTGGCCCCGGGTCCGGCACGGCTGGCCCTGGAACTGCGCCGCGCCCGGATCGTGCAGGGCGGCGAGATGGACGACGATGCGCTGATCGGTGCCTTGCGCGACACGCCGCAGGGCATGGTCATCGTCAACAGCCGCGCCCATGCACTGGAGCTGTTCAATGCCGCGAAGGCCGCCGGGCTGGATGGGCTGATCCACCTGACCACGCGGCAATATCCGGTGCATCGCCGCGCCATTCTGGACGATATCCGCGCCCGGCTCAAATCCGGCGCACCCTGCCGCCTGATCGCCACCAGCCTGATCGAGGCGGGCGTGGACCTGTCCTTCCCCAGGGGCTGGCGTGCCGAGGCGGGCCTGGACAGTTGCGTGCACGGGGGCGCGGATCGAAACCATGTCATTCGCATCACTGAGGTGCGTACGGAGAGTGTCGCCCCCTCACGGGGGCGCGGATCGAAACACCGCCCCATCGAAGGCCACCAGATCAAGGCCGGGTGTCGCCCCCTCACGGGGGCGCGGATCGAAACTTTCGGAATGAGTCCAGGCACCTCTCGTCCGACCTGTGTCGCCCCCTCACGGGGGCGCGGATCGAAACCCACACTGACCCGCAGGACCGGATGATGCCGCCATGTGTCGCCCCCTCACGGGGGCGCGGATCGAAACAAGCCCCTTCCCACCTTCTGCCAGCCCAAGGGCGAGGGTGTCGCCCCCTCACGGGGGCGCGGATCGAAACTGCGAAGTCAATCGGGACCGCCTGACCGGCGGCGGAAGTGTCGCCCCCTCACGGGGGCGCGGATCGAAACGCGCGCCGAGGGGTTGTAATCGACCAAATCCGCAGGTGTCGCCCCCTCACGGGGGCGCGGATCGAAACTACGAGATCCGCGATCCGGGTGTGTCGCGCCCGCGCGTGTCGCCCCCTCACGGGGGCGCGGATCGAAACGCTGTGGCTGTGCTACCGATTGATCGTCATTCCGGGTGTCGCCCCCTCACGGGGGCGCGGATCGAAACCCTTGGTCGCATTGGCCAGATCAGCGCGGGCGGTGTCGTGTCGCCCCCTCACGGGGGCGCGGATCGAAACCTGTGGCGTTGTTGTGGCTGGCAGGGTTGCCCCCGTGTCGCCCCCTCACGGGGGCGCGGATCGAAACCGCGCTGGCGATTTGCTCCAGCCCATAGAGGTCGTGTGTCGCCCCCTCACGGGGGCGCGGATCGAAACGAACGGGCGGGCGATCTGACCATGTGCGAGCAGGTCGTGTCGCCCCCTCACGGGGGCGCGGATCGAAACCTTGATGATATCTGTCATTGCAGGTCCTTTCTGCCGTGTCGCCCCCTCACGGGGGCGCGGATCGAAACGCCGGACTGCTGCGCCGCCGCGAGGGCGCCGGTGTGTCGCCCCCTCACGGGGGCGCGGATCGAAACAGGACCATGTTCGGACAATCACGCACCTGCGGACGTCGCCCCCTCACGGGGGCGTGGATCGAAACCACCATGCCGAACGCTTCAACCGCGAGGTCACCAGTCGCCCCCTCACGGAGGCGTGGATCAACTGGTCGGTGACCCCCTTCCGAAACCCGAGCACGCATTCCCGACCTTTACGACAGCTCAGATCGAGGCTGTCACCCCGTCATGACCGATCCCACGCGCGGGGTGCCGCTGTGGCCTGCGCAGGAACGGGCGCAGGATTGGGGATCCGATGCGTGGTCGCTAGCGGGGCGATGGCTGTGGTCCGGTTGCGGCCCAGCCGGCCGGGGTCCAGCGCAGGGGGGATTTCCTTTCCAGCGCGCCGCCCAGGTGCCTTCGCATCAGGTAGGACGCTTCAAGCACCTCGTTGCGGTCAAGCGCGTCCAGGATTTGCAAATGGTCCGAACATTGGATGCGCAGCCTGCTGCGATCGACATTGGCGCGGTATTCCAGCAGGCGCCGCATGCGGTTGATGCGCACCAGCGACATGTGCAGGAAGGGGTTGCCGGACATGCGCAGCAGTTCCTCGTGGAAGAGCGAGCCGTTTTCCAGCAGCCGCTCGGCGGGAAGGCTGGCGATATCGGTTTCCAGCATCCGCTCTTGTATGCGGCGCTGTTCGGACAGGATCCCGCGGTCCAGCCGGAAGCCGGGTTCCAGCATTCCCGCAGGCTCGACGATCATGCGGAAGCGATAGATCTGCTCGAACGCCTCGGGCGTCTTGGCGACCGGCAGCAGGCGCCAGCCATAACCCTGTTTGCGCTCGGCCCAACCCTCGCGCGAGGCGCGCATCAGGATGTCCAGCACCTGTGTGCGGGTCAGCCCATAGCGTTCACGCAGCATCTGTTCGGTGACATCGGCCTCGATCCGGTCGTCGATCCAGTCGTCGGCCAGCGAATAATAGGCCCGGTTCGCCTCGCGGGGCAGGGGGTCGCTGGCCTTCAGGACCTCTTGCGGGGCCGCGCAGGTGAAAAAGCCGCGATTGGGGATCTGCTTGATGATCTTCTGCCGGCAAAGCAGCGCCAGCGCCTCGCGCACGGGCGAACGGGAAACCCCGAACTGATCTGCCAGGCCCTGCGTGACCAGCTTCGTTCCCACCGGCAGGTTCTTGCCGAGGATGTCGTCCCGGATGCGCCCGGCCAGGCTGAGAACCAGGGGCGTCGCCGCCGGGGGTCGGCTGTCTTCTGCTGCGTCTCGCATCCCTGCCTGCCGACGTTTTTCCTTCAGACAGGATACAGATGAATTTCATGCACGACAAATCCAAAATTATGATTGCTTTTATGGCTAAGCAAAGCCAATCTTGACCGCAGCCGCCATGATTCGACAGGCGGCAGAAGGGAGAAGATGGATGCGTTTCCTCGTCTTGCCGTGCGACGGCATCGGGCCTGAGATTACCAAGGCTACAATGGAGGTTCTCGAAGCGGCCAATGCCCGTTTCGGATTGGGGATCCAAAGCGATCATGAGGATGTCGGTTTCCCCAGCCTTGAGAAATACGGCACGACCCTGCGCGACGAGGTGATCGAAAAAGCCAAAACCTATGACGGGATCATCCTTGGCCCGCAATCGCATATGGACTATCCGCCGCGCGACCAGGGCGGGCCGAACGTCTCGGGCGGCTTCCGGGTGCGGCTGGACCTCTATGCCAATATCCGGCCCGCGCGGACCCGGCCCTTCCTGCCCGGCAAGAAGATGGACCTGGTCATCATGCGCGAGGCGACCGAGGGCTTTTATCCCGACCGCAACATGTTCAAGGGCCTGGGTGAGTTCATGCCGACCGAGGACGTGGCGCTGTCGATCCGCAAGCTGACCTCGAAGGGCTGCGAGCGGATCGCGCGCGAGGCGTTCAAGCTGGCCATGCGGCGAGGCAGGAAGGTGACGGCGGTCCACAAGGCCAACAACTTCATCATCACCGACGGCTTCTTCATGGACTGGGTGCGCAAGGTCCACGAGGATTTCCCCGAGGTCGAACTGAACGAGGTCATCATCGACGCGATGGCGGCGCATCTGGTGCGCGATCCGTCGCGCTACGACGTGATCGTCTCGACGAATTTCTATTCGGACATCCTGTCGGACCTGGCGTCGGAACTGTCGGGCAGCCTGGGGCTGGCGGGTTCTATCAACGCCAATGCCGAAACCGGGCGGGTCTGTGCGCAGGCTCAGCACGGATCGGCGCCCGATATCCAGGGCCAGAACATCGCCAATCCCTGTTCGCTGATCCTGTCGGTCGCGATGATGCTGAGCTGGCTGGGCGAACGCAATGGCGACGAGGCGTTGATGAAGGCGGGCGCGGAAATCGACCGCGCCGTGGATGCGGTGCTGGAAAAGCCCGAAAACCGCACCCGCGATCTGGGCGGTTCGGTCGGGACGGACGCCTTCGGTGCGCTGGTCGCGGCCGAGGTGGCGCGTCCGGCGGCCTCTTCCGGGGTCTGAGCGAACAACCCTCGCGGAGCAGGGAGGAAGGCTTCGCGAGGGCAAGGCGGAACGGCTTCCGTTCCGAAAGGGCGACGGCAGGCCGCGCCGCAAGCCCGTGCCGCTTGTCGAAATTCAGGGAGGAATGACGATGAAACTCACAAGACGCGCGTTCGCGATCACCAGTTGCGCCCTGGCCCTGGCAGCCGGGGCAGGGTGGGCGCAGGATATCCCCGACGGCTATCCCGAGGATTACGCCCAACTGGTCGAGGCCGCCAAGGCGCAGGGCAGGGTGGTGATCTATACCTCGACCGACATGGCCCAGGCGCAGGCGATGCTGGATGCCTTCACCCAGAAATACGGCATCCAGATCGAATATAACGACCTCGGCACCAACGGCGCCTATAACCGCGCGATTTCCGAGGCCGCCGCGAACCAGATGAGCGCGGATATCGTCTGGAGTTCGGCGATGGACCTTCAGGTGGTGCTGGCCGCCGAAGGCTATGCCGAGACCTACGCCTCGCCCGAGGTGGGCAACCTGCCGGATTGGGCGGTCTACAACGACCAGATCTATGCCACCACGGTCGAGCCGATCGGGATCATCTACAACACCGGCGCGATTTCCGAAGACGAATTCCCGCGGAGCCGCGCCGACCTGATCGCCTATCTCAACGACAATCAGGATGCGCTGCGCGGCAAGGTTGCGTCCTTCGACCCGGAAAAGAGCGGCACCGGCTTTCTGCATCATACCAACGACGTCGAGCAGACCGACGATTTCTGGGACCTGGCCAAGGCGATGGGCGCGGTCGATGTGCGCACCTATTCCAGTTCCGGCTCGATGCGCGAAACCGTGGTGTCGGGCGAAAACGTGATGGCGATCAACATCATCGGCTCTTACGCGCTGGAATGGGTCGAGGACAGCCCGAACCTCGGCGTGGCCTTCGGCGACGACTACACCGCCGCCTTCTCGCGCCTTGCGCTGCTGACCAAGGGCGCACCGCACCCCGAGGCGGGCAGGCTGCTGATCGACTTCATGCTTTCGCAGCAAGGCCAGTCGGCGCTGGCGGCGGGTGGGCTGCCCTCGGTTCGCAACGACGTGAGCGAAGGGCTGGATATCGAATCCCTTGGCGAACGGGTCGGCGGCAATCTCAGGCCGATCCCGGTCAGCGAGGAACTGCTGAACTACATGGCCCCGCAGAAGCGCGTGGAGTTCTTCCGCGAATGGAACGCCGCCATCAAATGATCCGCGGCGGGTGTCGCGGCCATGCGCCTGCGGCACCCACCCTTGCAGGACGAGTAACGACATGAACGCCAATTCCATTCCTGCCGGGCGGGCAGGGCCGGGGGACGGCATTCCCACCCCGCCGCCGAAGATCCGCCACCGGGGCGATGCCCGCCTGTATCGCGCCATCACCATCGCCCTTCTGGCCATCGCCGTCATGGCGCCGGTAGGTCTGATCATCTATCAGAGCTTTCTGGACGGACCGTTCTTCAGTCCCCGTTCGACGCTCGGCCTCAGCGCCTATGGCTATGTGCTGACCGACCCGATGTTCTGGGAAGCACTGTGGACCACCACCGTCTTTGCGTTCGGCATGGTCGCGATCGCGGTTCCGCTGGGCGGGTTGCTGGCCTTCCTGCTGACCCGGACCGATATCCGGCTGAAGCGGACGCTGGAAATCCTGGTGCTGGTGCCGATGTTCATCTCGTCCATCGTGCTGGCCTTCGGCTATACCGTCTCGGTCGGGCCATCGGGCTTCGTGTCGATGTGGATGCGCAGCGTCCTGGGCTTCGTGCCGTGGAACCTCTATTCGCTGCCCGGCATCATCCTGATCGCCGGTCTCAGCCATGTGCCGCATGTCTATCTCTATGTCTCGGCGGCGATGCGCAACCTGCCCTCGGACCTGGAAGAGGCCGCGCGCACGGTCGGGGCCAGCATCTGGCAGGTCTCGCGCGATGTCACCCTGCCGATGGTGCTGCCGGCGCTGATCTTTGCTGCCGCGCTGAACCTGCTCTTGGGCTTCGAGACCTTCGGCATTCCGCTGGTGCTGGGCGATCCGAACGGGATCCTGGTGCTGACCACCTATATCTACAAGCTGACGACGCTGTTCGGCGTGCCGACCTATCAGCTGATGGCGGTGGTCGCGGTGGTGCTGATCCTGATCACGCTGCCGCTTGTCTTCTTCCAGCGCCGCCTGCTGCGCAACAGCCGCCGCTACGCCGCGCTTGGGGGCAAGGGCGCGCGCGCGACTCCGCTGAAGCTGGGCGCGCGGGGACAGGCCATCGCGCTGTCGATCATCGGCTTCTGGCTGTTCGTGTCGGTCATCCTGCCCATCGGCGGCATCACCGTGCGCGCCTTCGTCAGCGCCTGGGGGCAGGGCATCAACCTGTGGGATCACCTGACGCTGGCCAATTTCGACCGGATGCTCAGCGTGCCCAGCCTCAGCCGGGGGATCGTGAACACGCTGCTGCTCAGCGTCCTGGGCGGGGCTGCGGCGGTGTTCCTCTATCTGCTGATCGGCCTTGCCGGGCATCGCAACACCGGCCATAGCAACACGGTGCTGGACTATATCGTACTGCTGCCGCGCGCGCTGCCGGGGCTGGTGGTCGGCCTGGCCTTCTTCTGGGTGTTCCTGTTCGTGCCCTTCCTGACCCCGCTGCGGCCGACGCTGATCGCGCTGTTCGTGGCCTATATGATCGTCGGCCTGTCCTATGGTCTGCGGCTGCTGCAGGGGACGCTGATTCAGGTCGCACCCGAGCTTGAGGAATCCGCCCGCACCACCGGCGCTACCATCGGGCGCACCTGGCGCGACGTGGTCATTCCCATTGTGCGCCCCGGCCTGGCCGGCGCATGGGCGCTGATCATGATCATCTTCCTGCGCGACTACGCCACCGGCGTCTACCTGATGGGTGCGGGGACCGAGGTGATCGGCTCGCTGATGGTAACCCTGCTGCAAACCGGGGCGATGGATACGATTGCCGCGCTGGCCTTCATCTCGATCATCATGACCGCCGCCGGCCTGACCCTTGCCCTTCGACTGGGAGCGAAAATCCATGACTGAACTCATCGTCGAAAATGTCCAGAAATGGCTGGGCGGCCTTCAGATCCTGAAAGGCGCCTCGCTGAGCGCCGAGCGCGGATCGATCATGGCGCTGCTGGGTGCCTCGGGTTCGGGCAAGACCACGCTCTTGCGCTGCATCGCGGGGCTGGAACAGCCCGAGATCGGCCATATCAGGATCGGCGACAAGGTGGCGCTGGACAGCGAAAAACGCATCCAGTTGCCGCCCGAACAGCGCAATATCGGGCTGGTGTTCCAGTCCTATGCGCTGTGGCCGCACCGCACCGTCAAGGAAAACGTGGGCTACGGCCTGAAGCTGCGCGGCGTCAACGCCGCCGAGACGGGCAAGCGCATCCAGCATATTCTGGACCGTCTTGGCCTTGGCCATCTGGCTGACCGCTATCCCAGCCAGTTGTCGGGCGGGCAGCAGCAGCGGGTCGCGATCTGCCGGGCGCTGGTCTATGAGCCGCGCGTGCTGCTGCTGGACGAGCCGCTGTCGAACCTCGACGCCAAGCTGCGCGAAGAGGCGCGTTACTGGATCCGCAAGCTGATCCTGGACCTGGAGATCTGCGCCATCCTTGTGACCCATGACCAGACCGAGGCGCTGGCGGCGGCCGATCACATCCTGCTGTTGGAAAATGGCCGCATCGTGCAGGACGGTTCCCCGCATGACATCTACACCAACCCGACCAGCTTCTATGCGGCGGATTTCCTTGGCGCGAACAATATCGCGCGCGGCAAGGTGCTGACGCTGAACGGAAACGAGGTCCTGCTGGGTGGCGACGGCTGGCAGTTGAACGGCGCGGTGCGCGATCCGGCGGGACTTGCGCCGGGCGCGGATGCGCAGGCGGTGATCCGGGTCGAACGGGTCCGCGTTCTTCCCGAACCCGGTGCGGGCCGGATCGAGATGCAGCTTGACGACAGCCTCTATCTGGGCGACCGCTGGGAATACAGGCTGCGGCGCGGCGATTTCGCGCTGAAGGCCCACGGAGCGCACAGCCTGCCGGCCGGTCGCGTCTATGCCGATATCCCGCCCGAACATGTCTGGGTGTTTCCCGGACAGGCCGCCTGACTTCGGCGCTTTCCAAGGACCCCGCCATGACCACCCGCATTGCCCTGATCCATGCCACCCCCGTCGCCGTCGATCCGATTCATGCCGCCTTCGCGCGCGGCTGGCCGCAGGCCGCGCCGATCGACATCATGGATTACAGCCTCGCGCCCGACCGGGCCGCCAGCGATACGTTGACCCCCGCCATCGCCCAGCGGATCGGGGCGCTTGCCCGCTACGGCGCCAGCACCGGGGCGCGGGCGGTGCTGTTCACCTGCTCGGCCTTCGGCAGCGCCATCGAGGCGGCGGCAGAGGCCAGCCCGGTGCCGGTGCTGAAACCCAACGAGGCGATGTTCCAGGCCGCCATCCGCGCGGGCGGGCGCGTCGCGATGATCTATACGTTCCCGCCCGCCGCCGCCTCGATGGAGGCAGAATTCCGGGCCGAGGCCGCACGGCTGAACCCCGGCGCCAGCCTGACCCCGATCCCGGCCCCCGGCGCCATCGAGGCGATCAGGGCGGGTGATATCGCCACCCACAACCGGCTGGTGGCCGAGGCCGCACAGGGCCTGACGGGTTTCGACGCGATCACGCTGGCGCATTTTTCGACGGCCAATGCGCTGGACGCGGTGCAGGCGGTGACGGAGACCCCCGTCTTTGCCAGCCCCCCGGCGGCGGTCGCGAAGCTGAAGGCGATGCTGGACGAATAGGCCCGCGCAAGAACAAAGGGGGAAGCCATGCTCATCGGGGTGATCGCGGACGATTTTACCGGGGCGAGCGACATCGCCAATACGCTGGCCAGGGGGCATGCGGACAGCCCCGGCCTGCGTGTGGTGCAATATATGGGCATTCCCGACCGGCTCGCCGATCCCGGCGTCGAGGCCGGGGTGGTGTCGCTGAAAAGCCGCTCGATCCCTGCGCCCGAGGCGGTGCGGGATTCGCTGGCCGCGCTGGACTGGCTGCTGGCGCAGGGCTGCCGGCAGATCGTGTTCAAATATTGCTCGACCTTCGATTCCACGCGGGAAGGCAATATCGGCCCGGTGGCGCAGGCGCTGGCCGAGCGGCTGGATGCGGGCGGCGTGGTCGTCTGCCCGGCCTTTCCGACGATGGGGCGGACGATCTGTCAGGGGCACCTGTTCGTCCATGACCGCCTGCTCAGCGAAAGCGGGATGCAGGACCACCCGCTGACGCCGATGACCGACCCGGATATCCGCCGTTGGCTGTCCCATCAGGTGCCGGGGCCGGTCGGGCTGGTGCCTGCGCCGGTCGTGCGGCAGGGCGCAGATGCGATCCGGCGGGCACTGGCCGACAGCGGCGCCACGCTGGCCGTGGTCGATGCCATCGACGATGGCGACCTGATGGCGATCGGCCGGGCCGTCGCCGGGGCACGGCTGGTCACCGGCGGGTCGGGTATCGCGCTTGGCCTTGCGCGCAACTTCCCCGGTGCGGGTCAGGGCGATGTGGCGCAGCACCTGGTGAACGAGGGGCCGGGCGCGATCCTTGCCGGAAGCTGCTCGGGCATGACGCGCCGCCAGATCGAGGCGCACCGGCGCACTCATCCGGTGCTGGAGATCGAGGTCGAGGCGGTGATGCAGGATCGCCTGGGTGCCGGCGAAGTCGCCGCTTTCCTGCTGGATCGCCTTGGCGCGGCGCCCCTTGCCTTTTCCTCGGGCGATCCCGCGCAGGTGGCGGCGATGCAGGCACGCCACGGGCGCGAGGCGGTGGCCGCCCGGCTCGATGCGCTTTTCGGCGATGTGGCGCGCCGGCTGGTCGCGGCGGGCGTCGGGCGGCTGGTCGTCGCGGGGGGCGAGACCTCGGGTGCGGTGGTCTCGGCACTGGGCATCGGCGCGCTCGGGATCGGTCCCGAGATCGCGCCGGGCGTGCCGGTCCTGATCTCGGCGGACGGCCTGTCGCTGGCGCTGAAATCGGGCAACTTCGGGGGCGAGGATTTCTTCGTCCGCGCATTGGACGTGATGAAAGGCGAACCATGACCCAAGACGAACTGCGCGAGGAACTGGTCCGCCTGTCGCGCTCGCTTTACGACCGCGGCTTTTCGGTCGGTTCGGCGGGCAATATCAGCGTGGCGGTGCCGGACGGCTGGCTGATGACGCCGACGAATTCCTGCCTGGGCTTTCTCGACGCCGACCGCATCTCGCGGCTGGACCGGAACTGGAACCATGTCGGTGGCGACAAGCCCTCGAAAGAGGTGTTCCTGCACCGCGCCTTCTACGAGACCCGCCCCGACACCGGCGCGGTGGTGCATCTGCATTCGACCTGCGCGACGGCGCTGTCCTGCCTCGACGATGTGGACCCGCAGGATGCGATCCCGCCGCTGACCCCCTATGTGGTGATGCGCGTGGGCCGCGTGCCGCTGCTGCCCTATGTCATGCCGGGCGATCCGGTCTCGGGCGATCTGATCCGGGGGCTGGAGGGACGGCATGCCGCGGTGCTGCTGGCCAATCACGGCCCGGTCGTTTCGGGCCGGGACCTGCGTTCTGCGGTTCATGCCGCCGAAGAGCTTGAGGAAACCGCAAAGCTTGCCATCCTGCTGGCGGGCCGGGGGGTGCGGCTGTTGAAGGATTCGGATATCAAGGCGTTGAAGGCCCGTTATGCCGCCATGCGATAGGAGAAGCGAGATGTTCGACGTTCTGGCCCCGACCGGGGAAATCCGCGTCGCGATTGCCGTGGGACCGACCAAATCCGCCGTCTGGACCCGCATCCCGGAAGGCGGCGCCGAACCCGAGGGCGTCACCGTCGATCTGGCCCGCCGCATCGGCGAGATCACCGGCCTGCCGGTGCGGCTGGTGCAACTGTCCAGTTCCGCCCGGATCATCGCCACCGCAAATGACGGGATCTGGGACCTGTCCTTTGCCCCCGTCGACGATGCGCGGCGCGAGGTGGTCGATTTCGGCCCGGCCTACCATGTCGGGGAAAGCAGCTATCTGGTGCGCGCGGACAGCCCCTTTGTCCGGGCCGGGGACCTGCATCGCGCCGGTGTCACGATCATGGGCGTGGACGGGACCGCGACGATCCGCTCGGCCCGGAAGGCGGCGGCCGGGGCGCAGGTCACGGGCGCGGCGACCCTGCCCGAGGCGGTCGCGGCGTTCGAGGCCGGGGATTGCGACGCGCTGGCCCTTGGCCGCCTGGCGCTTGACGACCTGCTGCGGCGCCTGCCCGGCACGCGCATCACCCAAGGCAACTTCCATATTGCCCAGACCGCAGTCGCCATCCCCAAGGGCCGCCCCGAGGCGCTTGCCGCCGCCAGCGAGCTGATCGCGCGGATGAAGGCCGAGGGCACGGTAGCGGGCAGCTTCCGCCGGCATGGCATGGCGGATGCGGTCATCCCGGAAACCCCGGACCAGACATCCGCGAATTCGCCTGCATGAGCGCCACGGACAAGAGGCGCGGCATCGACGCCGGGCACGGCGATATGCGGAAACGGGTTTCCGGCCCGGCCCTCGGGCCTTGCCGCCCAAGGCCATGCAGGAACGATGAGGTCGCCGAAATACGCCCGCCCGGCCCCGTCGATGCCGCCCGCCCGGCCCGGCCCCATTTCCCGGCTGCCGGGGCAGGCCTGTGCCTTTCCCCGAAGGCCCGACGACTGCCGGTGAAATCGCGCCGTATCAAGGCCTTTCGCGCTTCCGCAGGGTTCCGGCGCGGGTGTGCCGCGCCCTTCCTGGCCAGCCCGCCGAGGGTGATGCGCCCTGCGGCGGTAGGCCAGGGCTGATCCGATATGCGGGCGGGGTTGCAGCCGGTCGGTCGCAAGGCGTTCACGCTGTTGTTGGGCGTTGCGGGTGTCGCGGCCTTCCTGATGTTCGGCCTGCCGCTGCCCTTCCTGTTCGGTCCGATGGCGGCCTGCCTGATCGCCGCGCTTCTGGGCGTGCGGCTGGCCGGACCGGGGCGGGTCTCGGTGGCGGCGCGGACGGTGCTGGGGGTCGCGGTCGGCGCCTCGATCACCCCGGCGGTGGTCGAGCGGCTGCCGTCGATGCTGGCCTCGGTCGCGATCATTCCGCTTTATATCGCGGTCATCGGGCTTGTCGGGGTGCCCTTCTTCCGGCGGGTCTGCGGCTTCGATCCGGTTACCGCCTTTTATGCCGCGATGCCGGGCGGGGCTGCCGACATGATCGTCTTCGGGCAAGAGGCCGGGGCGAACCCGCGCCAGCTTTCGCTGGTCCACGTCACCCGGCTGATGGTCATCATGGTGGTCGCGCCCGTGATCCTCGTCAGGTTCTACGGTGTCAGCCTGTCGAACCCGGTCGGGCCGCCCGCGGCCGGCCTGCCGGGCGGTGAGCTTGCGCTGATGCTGGCCGCCGCCCTTCTGGGCTGGAAAGGGGCCGAGCGGATCGGGCTTTTCGGCGCGGCGATCCTTGGCCCGCTGATCGTCGCGGCGGCGCTTTCGCTGACCGGAGCCTTGCACCTGCGCCCGCCGCGTGAAGCGATGTGGGCTGCGCAATTCTTCATCGGTCTGGGCATCGGGGTCAGCTATGTGGGCGTCACCCTGCGCGAATTGCGCGACACGGTGGCGGGCGGTGCGGCATTCGTGCTGATCCTTGCGGCGCTGGCCGCGCTGGTGACCGAAACCGTCACGCTGACCGGCATCGCCCCGCCGGTCGAAGCGTTTCTGGCCTTTGCGCCCGGCGGTCAGGCCGAGATGTCGATGCTGGCCATCATCGCCGGTGCCGATCTGGGCTTTGTCATCATCCACCATCTGACGCGGGTGGTGCTGGTCATCCTCGGCGCGCCCGTGGTGGCGCGCCGCTTCGCCCGCAGGGAAAGGACCCGCGATCCCTGAGCGGGCTTCAGGTCCGGGCCAGGTAGTCCACGCTCATTTCCGTCTTGCCCGAGGGAACGAGCTGCGGTCGGGCATCGCCCACCTGTTCGAATCCGGCGCCCAGCAGAACCCGCGCAGAGGCGGGGTTTTCCAGAACCGTCCGGGCGCGAAGCCGTTTCAGCCCCAGCCTGCGCGCCATCCCCAAAGCCAGCACCAGCGCGCGTCCCGAGACCTTGTTGCCGCGATGCTGCGGGGCGACCCAATAGCCGATCTCGGCATCCTCGGGCTGGATGTCGAAGAACACCAGGCTGCCCATGAACGCATCCGAACCCGCATCCGCGATGGTCAGCACCGCCAGCACGCCGTCGCGCAACCCGTCTGCAATCGCGCCCCGGATCATGTCGCGAACGATCTGCGGCGTGTATTCGACCAGCGGCAGATGGGCGAAGCGCCTGACCATGTCGTCGCCCGTCCCGGCGGCATAACCCGCCGCATCGGCGTCCGACATGGCCCTGATCGTCACCGTGCCGTCCGAGACCGGCAGGACGGCCAGGAAGTTCCGGCTGGCCGCTGCGCCGGTGGTGTCGTCCGGGTTGCTCATTCATGCCTCCGTTTCCATGTCCTTCGTTTCTATCAGAACCGGACCCTGCCGGGCAAATCGCCGCTGTCCGGCCCGCTGCCCCGCGCAGGCCGAAATCCGAAAAGATAGATCGGCATTCCGAAGCGGACCCGCCCGCCAGCCCGCCGCGGATGTTGCGGTCCCCTGCCGTTCCTTCGTAGCATCGAAACCGACAGGCCCTTGGGGGTGGCAAAGCCGCCGGTCGGGGCGCGACAAGTCAGGATAGGACCCATGACCGATTTTTCCGCGACCCGTGCGATGTTCGACCTGCCCGAAGGGGTGATCTATCTGGACGGAAATTCGCTGGGGCCGCTGCCGGTCGCGGTGAAGGAACGCATGAGCCGCGTCATCGCCGATGAATGGGGCCAGATGCTGATCCGGGGCTGGAACCAGGCCGGCTGGATGGAACAGCCCCGCCGCACAGGCGACCGCATCGCCCGGCTGATCGGGGCGGAACCGGGCAGCGTGGTCATGGGCGACACGCTGTCGATCAAGGTCTATCAGGCGCTGGCCTCGGCCTTCGAGATGAACCCGACGCGCCGCGTGGTGCTGTCGGACAACGGCAATTTCCCCTCGGACCTCTATATCGCGCAGGGATTGGTGCGGACGCTGGGC
The DNA here is from genome assembly GCF_945915435.1 of uncultured Paracoccus sp. Lineage (GTDB taxonomy): Bacteria > Pseudomonadota > Alphaproteobacteria > Rhodobacterales > Rhodobacteraceae > Paracoccus. The sequence continues at coordinate 46,991 of NZ_CAMEFG010000006.1, forward strand.
GAGGGCCATGCGCTGCGCACCGTCAACCCCGAGGACGTGCTGGACGCCATCGACGAAACTGTCGCCGCGATCCTGATCACCGAAGTCGATTATCGCACCGGGCGGCGCCACGACATGAAGGCGCTGACCGCGCGCGCGCATGAAAAAGGCGCGCTGGCGATCTGGGACCTGGCCCATTCGGCGGGCGCGCTGCCGGTGGAGGTGGCCGGGGGCGGGGCGGATTTCGCGGTGGGCTGCACCTATAAATACCTCAATTCCGGCCCCGGCGGCCCGGCCTTCATCTATGTCGCCCCGCGCCATCACGACGCCGCCCGCCCGGCGTTGTCGGGCTGGATGGGGCACGCGGCGCCCTTTGCCTTCGATCTGGACTATCGCCCCGGCGACGGGATCGAGCGGATGCGGGTCGGCACCCCGCCGATCCTGCAACTGGCGGCGCTGGATGCGGCGCTGGATGTCTGGGACGGGGTGGACATGGGCGACATCCGCGCCCGCTCGCTGGAACTGGGCGATCTGTTCATCGCGGGCGTCGAGGCCCGCTGCCCGGACCTGAAACTGGCTACGCCGCGCGCCCATGACCAGCGCGGCAGCCAGGTCAGCTTTACCCACCCGGAAGGCTACGCGATCATGCAGGCCCTGATCGCCGAGGGCGTGATCGGCGATTTCCGCGCGCCCGTCACGCTGCGCTTCGGCTTCACGCCGCTTTATCTTGGCCATGACGACGTGAACCGCGCGGTCGATATCCTGGCGCGGATCATGGAGGAACGCCGCTGGGACCGGCCCGAATTCAAGACGCGGGCAAAGGTTACATGAACCGCGTCCTTCCCTGCACCTGCCGCCCCTGGGGCTGGATCGCGTTGTGGCGACGGATCGGGCAATGCGCCATTCTGGACCAGCGAACCGCTTTTCCCTGAACCACCCATTTCAGTGAAAAGAGGAAGCGAACATGACCTATGACCCCTCGCGCGACGGCGCACAGATGGATTTCCGCCAGCGCATGTCCTATGGCGACTATCTGCGAATCGACCAGATCCTGACCGCGCAGAAGCCGCTGTCCCCGGCCCATGACGAGATGCTGTTCATCATCCAGCACCAGACCTCGGAATTGTGGATGAAGCTGGCGCTGTATGAGGTGAACGGCGCGCGGGACATGATCGCCGCCGACCGCACGCCCGAGGCGCTGAAGATGCTGGCCCGCGTCTCGCGCATCTTCGAGCAGTTGAACAATGCCTGGGACGTGCTGCGCACGATGACGCCCTCGGAATATACCCGGTTTCGGGACGATCTGGGGCAGTCCTCGGGCTTTCAGTCCTGGCAATACCGGTTGATCGAATATGCGGTCGGCAACCGCAACCTGGCGATGCTGAAGCCGCATGAGCATCGCCCCGACCTGCTGGAGAAGCTGGAGGCCGAACTGGCCCGCCCCTCGCTTTACGACGAGGTGTTGCGCAGGCTGGCGCGCGCCGGCCTGCCGGTGCCGCAGGCGGTGCTGGACCGCGACCCGAGGCAGGCGTGGAGCTTCGACGAGGGCGTCATGGCGGTCTGGGCGACCGTCTACCGCGATCCGTCGAAACACTGGGAAGCCTATGAGATCGCCGAGAAACTGGTCGATTTCGAGGATTACTTTCGCCGCTGGCGCTTCAACCACGTCACCACGGTCGAGCGCGTGATCGGCTTCAAGCGCGGCACCGGGGGCACGGCGGGGATCGCCTATCTGCGGCGGATGCTGGAGGTGGAACTGTTCCCCGAACTGTGGCGCGTGCGCACCGAGTTGTGACCCCGCCCCGGCCTGTCCGCGGGCCGGGGTCAGTCGCGCATGTCGCTGCCCGTGCCGGAAGGGGCGGCCAGCTTGCGCGCCTCTTTCGGGGGCAGGCCGAAATGGGCCTTGAAGGCGGTGGTGAAGCTGGCCTGGTGGTCGTAGCCCACCATATGCGCGATGGTGGCGATGGGAATGCCGGGATCGGCCAGCATCTCCATCGCGCGGGTCATGCGGTGGTGGTTGCGGTAGTTGAAGATGGTCATGCCGTAAAGCAGCTTGAAGCCGCTTTTCAGCTTGGTCGAATTGGTGCCAAGCTCGCGTGCGAGGTCGGCGATGGTCAGCCGCCCGCCGGCGTCGTCGGACAGAATCGCCTGCGCGCGGGCGAACATGGCCAGTTCGCGCTCGGTGAAGGCGATGCCGCTGTTGCTGTCCACGGGATCGGCTTCCAGCGCCGCCGTGGTCAGGGACAGCAACTCGAACATGCGCGCCACCACCATCATCAGGTCGCGCCTTGCGTTGAATTCCAGCGCGAAGACGTCGCGCAGGGCGGTGACGATCTCGACCGTGGTCGCGGCCTCGACCAGCGCCATCGCGCCCGCCGCCGGGTGCATCAGCCGCTCGGCCCGGCTGCCGGGCTGCGCGCCGAAGCCGAAGCTGTCGGCCAGCAGTTCGGGCCGGACATAGAGGCTGATCATGCGAAAGCGCCCCGGCAGGCAACAGACGTCGTAATTCACCCCCGGCGCCTGGTGGCAGGCCATGATGGTCGAGGCGGTCAGGCTGGGTTCCTGCGCGCGGGGCACGGCCAGTTCGACCGGGCCTTCCAGCACGAAATGGAACTCGACCAGCCCTTCGGACGGCACCTTCTCGAACCGGGCCGAGGTATAGTCGCAATCGGTGACGATCATATAGATCTCGTCGCTGATCGAGACCAGCTTCCAGCAGCCGGTGCCCTCGCCCTCGGGCAGATCGACGCGGGTATAGGCGATGTTCCAGCGCGTATTGACCCGGCGCGGATAGTTGCCGGGGTTTTGGGCCAGGGTCTCGAAGGCCGTGCGTATCGTGCCGCCCGGCCCGACAAGGGCGGTGCGGAACAGCCCCTTGGTATCGGGATGAATCACGGTGCTGATCCCCGTAAGGCGGGAGGACATGGCGGGCGGCCCCTTGTGGCTGGCGGTGGTTTCAAGACCGCCAGTCTAGGGGATCGGTCCCGCGCTGGCGAGTCCGGCCCGAGGCCGCCCGCCTCACGCCTTACGCTGCCTTGCCGCGAACCACGATGGCCTTCTTGCGCAAGAAGCGCAGGAAGCCGCCATGACCATAGCGGCTGCCGCCAAGGCCCGAGGCCCCGAAGGCGGTCTTTTCCGCCCGCGCGCCGACGCCGCCCATCGTGTCGAAATCGTTGATCCACATGCCGCCCGCGTTGATGCGCTGGCCGACCGCGATGGCCTCGGCCTCGTCGCCGATCACCGCCGCCGACAGGCCGAATTCGGTGTCATTGGCCAGCCGGACGGCCTCGTCGGGGGTCTCAAACCCCATGATCGGCACGATGGGACCGAAGGTCTCGTCCCGCATCACCGCCATGTCCTGCGTCACATCGGCCAGCACCGTGGGTTCGCACCACAGCCCGCCCTGATGTTCCACGATCCGGCCCCCGGTCAGGATGCGCGCGCCCTTGGCCACGGCATCCTCGATCTGGGCGCGCAGGATATCCGCCTGGCGGGCGAAGATCACCGGGCCAAGCTCGCCCTGCGTGATGTCCTGCATGTTCATGCCAAGCGCCTGCATGCGCGCGACGGTGCGCTGCGTCACGTCGTCAAGGATGCCGTTCTGGACATAGACCCGCTCGATCGCGCAGCAAAGCTGGCCCGAGTTTTCCGTCGCGCCGCGGGTGATGATTTCCGCCGCCATCTCGGGATCGGCGCTGTCCAGCACCACGACGGGGTCGCTGCCACCCAGTTCCAGAAACGCCGTCTTGAACTGGCTGGCGGCGCGTTCTTGCACCTTGCGCCCGGTGGGGACGGAACCCGTAAAGACCAGCGTGTCGGTCAGGTCCACGATCCAGCCGCCGGTTTCGGCCCCGCCCTCGAACACGTCCAGCACGTCGCGCAGGTGTTCGACCTCGGCGATGGCGCGGCGGAAGGGGGCGATGAAGCGCGGCGTCACCTCGCTGGGTTTGATCGCGACGGCGGAACCGGCCAGCAGCGCGCAGATCGCGTCGATCATCGCCAGGATCAGCGGATAGTTCCAGGGCGAGATGATGCCGACCAGCTGATAGGGCACATATTGCTGCTGGAAGCGCAGCGTCGGGTCCGAGGACTGGCCGGTCGCCTCGGCCATCGCCTCGGCGGCGGTGGCGCAACGCATGCGGGTGATGCCCTTCAGCCCCTCGATCTCGTTCACGGACCATTCGTGCCGCCCGGTATCGGCGCAAAGCGCGTCGAGGATCGGCTGGTAATGGCGGTCCACCGCGTCGCACAGCGCCTCCATCGCGCGGATGCGGCCGTCGAGGCCGATCTCCAGCCATTTCGCCTGACCTTCGCGCAGCGCCTGAGTGCGGGCGGTCAGGGCGGGCAAGTCCAGCGGCGTGATCTGGTAATCCACCTTGCCGCTGCGGGGATTGCGGATGTCGATGCTGTGGGTCATGGGAATTCCGGGTTCTCGTGAAGGCTGGTTTTGCCAGAACATGCGCGGGGCGGGGCCTTCGGGGAATGGGCTTGCGGCGCTTGGGGCGGATATCCAAAGGAAAAGGCCGTGCGGGCAAAATTGCCGCGCTGTATCCCGGCCCGGCGGCGGGGTTTACTGGCCGAAACCCCTGTAACCCGCGAGGCCCCAATGCAGAATTTCCTTCGTGATCTCGAATCCCGTGGCGAGCTGGCCCGCGTCGCGCGGCAGGTCGAGCCGCGCCACCAGCTTGCCGCCGTGACCCGCGCCGTCCAGCGCGCGGGCGAACAGGCGGTGCTGTTCCAGGACGTGGCGGGGTCGGCGATGCCGGTGGTCTCGAACCTCTACGGCAGCCATGACCGGCTGTGCCGGATGATCGGCGCGGGCGAGCGCACCTTCTGCGAGCGCTGGATCGAACTGACCGACGCCTGCCTTGCCGCGCGCGACGCCGATGTGATGGTCCCGGCGACGGCGGAAGAGGCCGGGGGTTTCGTCAGCGGCAAGCTGTCGGATCTGCCGGCGGTCACCTGGCACGGCCGCGATGCCGGGCCTTACTTCACCTCGGCGATCTTTCTGGCGAAGGAGCCGGACAGCGGCGTGCCGAACCTGTCCTTCCACCGCTCCATGCAGGTCAGCGACAGCGAATTGCGGGTGCGCCTTGGCGGCACCCACGACCTGACGCGCTATCAGAAGAAGGCCGAGGAGCGCGGCGAGGCGCTGGAGGCCGCGTTGCTGCTGTCCTGCCCGCCGGAACTGTTCCTGTCGGCCTGTGCGTCCTTGCCCTACGAGGCGTCCGAACTGGTGATGGCGGCGCAGATCAAGGGCGGCAAGATCGCGACGCGGCGCTGCGAGACCATCGACCTGGAGGTTCCCGCCAGCGTCGATATCGTCGTGGAAGGCCGCTTCCTGCCCAATATCAAGCGCCCCGAAGGCCCCTTTGGCGAGTTCATGGGCAACTATGTCGAGGTCGGCGACAACCATGTCTTCGAGGTCACCCATGTCAGCTATCGCCCCGATGCGGTGCTGCACGGGCTGGTCTGCGGCAGCCCCGAGGACCTGCGCCCGCTGGAGGCCGTGACCGCCGCCCGCGTCTATCGCCATGTCGCGGCGCAGGTGCCGGGCGTCATCGATGTGTGTTGCCGCCCGAACGTGATGATTTCCATCGTCAAGATCAGGAAGGCCTATGAGGGCCATGCCCAGCATGTCTTCTTGGCGGCGATGGGGTCCTATCTGGACTACAACAAGGTGGTGATCGTGGTGGACGAGGACGTGGACATCTACGATCTGGACGATGTGATGTGGGCTTACCTCACGCGCGGGCGGGCCGATACGCGGGCCATGATCGTGCCGGATGTGCCGGGCTTCTACCGCGATCCGAAGAAGGACCATTGGGGCCGGCTGTGCATCGACGCAACGATGCCCTGGGGGCGAGAGGCGGAATTCGCCCGCAAGTCGATTCCGGGGCAGGATGAGGTTGATCTGGCGGATTGGCTGGCGTAAGGGCGCGCTGACTCCCCTGCCGGATATGCTGGTGATCGCCCCGATGCGGGGCGGTTATTGGCAAGCCTTTGCGGACGTTGCCTGGCGTGAGGCGTGTTTTGGGATTTTCGCGACAGGCGGCCCGCTTTACAGGCCACAAGCGGGCCGCCAGAGCGGAATCAATCTATCCGATTCGGCAAACCACGCCCATTATTCCACCAGCGGTTAGGATTGTCGCTGTTCGGATTATAGGCTGCACGGCTCGCCCAATCTTCACGTAAATAGATCACTGGTTCTTCATAGTGATGCACATGGATGATGGCATCCATAACCTTTTCAAGAATCGCCATATCTCGCTCGATCGAGATTTTCAGTTCCACCATCGGATACGTCTCGGTGCGTCCTGGCTCGAAACCATCGACATGCGTCGTCGTGGTCGATCCGGGTTCAGGTTGAGCGGTTTCTTTGCCGATGGCCGAAATGCTTGCATTGCGCCGGTAGCGTCCAAAGGAAAGGGGATGGACTTCCATGACCGCATCCAGAATCCTGTCGGTGTCGTCGGGAACCGTTTGAATTTCGAGTGTCCAAACAGGAACAAGTGTGCCCGATTTCGCTTTGTAGGCGCTCAAGTCAACCATGCCGTTGCCCTCCCTTGTGTTCTTGTAATGTTCCTATAACGATATGGTAACAATTGCAAGGAACGACTGGGGATATCGCGCAAATCCGGAAACCTACGGCAGGCTGGTCGCCACATGATTGCCCAAGGCGAAAGGCCGCCTTGTCGCCGCAGCCCAGACGATACCGCCCCCGCAGATTGCTGCGAGGGCGGCTGTCTTTCGAAAGCACGGTCGCGCCCTGCTTGATGCGCAGGACCGGGCCGACGCCCCCCTCACCCCGCGAAGGCCTTGCGGCCGCTGCCCATCGGCACGTCCGGGTCGGGGATCGGGATGGCGTCGATCAGCGTGCGGGTGAATTCGTGCTGCGGGTTGCGCCAGACCTCTTGCGCGGGGCCGCTTTCCACAATCTGGCCCTGATACATCATCGCCACGCGGTCGGCGAAGTTTTCCACCAGCGTCAGGTCGTGGGTGATGAACAGATAGCTGAGACCCAGATCGCGTTGCAGCGTATAGAGCAGGTTGACGATCTGCGCCTGCACCGAGACGTCCAGCGCCGAGACCGGCTCGTCGCAGATGATCAGCCTGGGGTTCAGCGCCAGCGCGCGGGCGATGCCGATGCGCTGGCGCTGGCCGCCCGAGAATTCGTGCGGGAAACGCTCGGCCCAGTCGGGGCGCAGGCCGACGCGCTCCATCAGGTCCAGCACGCGGCGCTTGCGTTCCTCGGGGGTGCCGACGCCGTGGACATCCAGCGGCTCGCGGATCAGGGCCGAGATGCGCTTGCGCGGGTTCAGCGAGGAAAACGGGTCCTGGAACACGCATTGCACATCCGGGCGGAAGGGGCGCATGGCCCGGCGCGACAGGCCCACCATCTCTTGCCCGTCCAGCAGGATATGGCCGGAGTCGGGGCGTTGCAGGCCAAGGATGCAGCGCGCCAGCGTGGTCTTGCCGCAGCCGGATTCGCCCACCAAGGCCAGCGTCTCGCCCGCGTTCACCTCCAGCGAGACACCGCGCACGGCATGGACCTTGCCGCGCGTGGTGTCGAAACTGCAATGCAACTCGCGGATGGATAGCAGGGCGGTCATGCGGGTGCCTCCGTTTCCGTGGTGTTGTGGCAGGCGACGCTGGTGGCGCCGATCATGCGCGGCTCGGGGATCACGCGGTGGCAGATGTCCGAGGCCAAGGGGCAGCGCGGGGCAAAGCGGCAGCCGCGCAGATCCTCGGTGATCGAGGGCACCATGCCGGGGATTTCGGACAGGGGCAGTTCGCCCTCTTGCCGGCGGCCGGGGCGCGGCGTTGCGGCCAGCAGGCCCCGCGTATAGGGGTGGAGGGGGGCGGAAAACAGGCGGCGGGTCTCGGCCTCTTCGACCTTGCGGCCGGCATACATCACCGCCACCCGGTCGGCGACCTGCGCCACCAGCCCCAGGTTGTGGGTGATCAGCACGATGGCGACGCCCAGTTCCGCCTGCGCCCCCTTCAGCAGCCGCATGATCTGCGCCTGCACCGTCACGTCCAGCGCGGTGGTGGGTTCGTCTGCGATCAGCAGGTCGGGGTTGCAGGCCAAGGCCATCGCGATCACCACGCGCTGGCGCTGGCCGCCCGACAGGCGATGCGGGTATTCGTCCACGATATGGTCGGGATCGGGCAGGCCGACCTCGCGCATCAGGGCGATCACCCGCTCGCGCGCCTCGGCGCGGCTGATGTTCTCGTGCTCCAGGATGACCTCGGCCACCTGGTTGCCGATGGTATAGACCGGGTTCAGCGCCGCCATCGGCTCCTGGAACACCATGCCGATGCGGTCGCCGCGAATCTTGCGCATGGCCTCGTTGTCGGTGACGGGCAGGTCGGTGCCGTCAAAGCGGATATGGCCGGCGGTCTTGGTCAGCCCCTCGGGCAAGAGGCCCATGACCGCCAGCGAGGTCACGGACTTGCCGCAGCCGGATTCGCCGACGATGGCCAGCGTCTTGCCGCGCGTGACATCGAAGGAAACGCCGCGCAGGATCCGGGCCTCGGGCATGTGGCTGACCGACAGGTGCAGGTCCTCGACGGAAAGCAGGGTATCCTTGGCCATCTTCAGATCTTCCTCTTGCGCAGGCGGGGGTTCATGGCGTCGTTGATGCCTTCGCCGACCAGGTTCAGCGCCAGTGCGGTGACCAGCAGCGCCAGCCCCGGAATGGCGATGATATACCAGGCGTCGCGCAACTGGCTGCGGCCCAGCCCGATCATCGTGCCCCATGTGATCACGTTGGGATCGCCGAAGCCCAGGAAGGACAGCGCCGATTCCATCAGGATCGCGGTGGCCACCAGCACGCTGGCCATGACCGTGATCGAGGACAGCGCATTGGGCAATATCTGGGCGAAGATGATGCGCAGGTCGCTCATCCCGATGACGATGCAGCTATGGACGAAGGCGCGTTCGCGCAGCACCAGGAATTCGCTGCGCACCAGCCGCGCCACCGTGGGCCAGGACACGACGCCAAGCGAGATGATCACCGCCTGGATCGACGGCCCCATGATGGCGATGATGACGATGGCCAGCATGAATTGCGGGATGGTCTGGAACAGTTCGGTGATGCGCATCAGCGCGTCGTCCACCCAGCCGCCGTAATAGCCCGCGAAGGCGCCGACCAGGATGCCCACGACCAGCGCGCAGGCGACCGAGACGAAGCCGACCATCAAGGACACCCGCGCGCCGTGGAAGATGCCCGCCGCGATGTCGCGGCCAAGGCTGTCGGTGCCCAGCGGCGCGCCGGGATAGGTGCCCGGCCATTGCAGCGGCGGGCCCATCATGGCGTAGGGATCGCCGGGGTAAAGGATCGGCGCGCTCAGCGCCATCAGCAGGATCAGCGCCAGCAGGGCCAGCCCCAGCGACAGGGTCCAGTTGCGCAGGATGAGACGCATCATTTCAGCTCCACCGTCGGGTTGATGACCGCATAGAGCAGGTCCACCAAAAGGTTAGCGATCACCACGAAGATCGAGGACAGCACCAGAATGCTGAGCAGCAGGTTCAGGTCGCGCTGCATCATCGCGTCGAACATCAGCCGCCCGATGCCGGGCCACGAGAATATGCTTTCGGTCAGTACCGCGCCGCCCAGGAAGGTGCCGATATTCGCGCCGACCACGGTCAGCAGCGGCAGCACCGCGTTCCTCAGCGCATGGCGATAGGCGATGCGGTTTTCCGAAATCCCCTTGGCGCGGGCCACGCGGATATATTCCAGGTTCAGGACCTCGAGCATCCCGGCCCGCACCAGCCGCGTATAGATCGCGAGGTAAAAGAACGCCTGCGTCAGCACCGGCAGCGCAAGGTGCCACATCACGTCCAGCACATGCGCAAACCCGGTCTTGCCGCCGATGACGTCATACATGCCGCCCGTCGGCACCCAGCCCAGCTTGACGGAAAACAGCACGATCATCATCAGCCCGATCCAGAAGGGCGGCGTCGCATAAAGCAGCAGCGCGCCGACCGAGATCAGCCGGTCCGGCAACCGGCCCACGTTGCGCGCGGCGATCACGCCCATCACGATGCCGCCGATCAGCGCCAGCAGGATCGAGGCGCCCATCAGTAGCAGCGTCGCGGGCAGCCGATCCATGATCAGGTCCCAGTTGCTCATCCCGTGGCGGAAGGACCAGCCGAAATCCAGCGTCACGATGCGCAGCAGGAAAGCGCCCAACTGCTCGATCAGCGAACGGTCGAGGCCGAACTGGCGGCGCAGGCTTTCCATATATTCCGCATCCGCCGTGCCCGCCTCGCCCGCAAGGGCCTCGGCGGCGTCGCCGGGGGCCAGTTGCAGCAGCAGGAAGTTGATGACGGCGATGCCAAGGATGGTGAAGGCGGCATGGATCAGCCGCTTGCCGATATATCGGAATGTGGATCTGTGTCTGCGGGCAGTCATGTATGGCTGGCTTTCTGCTGACGAAGTTCAGGTGCGACCCGGAAGCAGGGTCAGGATGTCGTGGACGGGCAGGCCGGTGGCCCGCGCCAGTGCGTCGCTATAGGGCGGCAGGTTGGTGCATTCCACCACGATCGCCCCGATGTCGGGGGCGATGCGCAGCAGGTCCCGGCCCGCCGCGATCACGTCGGCCCGCGCCCGCGCGGGGTCCAGTTGGTCGCGGGCGTCGTTGCGGCGCAGGGTGGGGTAAAGCTCGCGGCCGCTTTCCAGCCCCGCGACGGGCGTGTCGGGTCGTGCGCCTGCCGCCGCCAGATGGGCGGGGGTGATGCTGCGGGCGTCCATCGCCAGCACGCCGACGCGGGCGCCGGTTTCGGCCTCGATGCGCGGGATCGCCAGCAGGGCCGAGGTCAGGACCGGCACCGGGCAACCCTGCGCCAGCGCCGCCTGATGCAGCACCAGGATCCCGCAAGAGGTGGTGACGATCCCCGCCCCGCGCGCCACCAGCCGGTCGCGGGCGGCAAGGAAGCCGTCCAGCAGGTCGGTGCCGTCCCCGGCTTGCAGGCGCGCGACGGTCGCGGCTTCGACCACCTCGTAAAGCGCGGTGCCGGCGAAGGTCTCGGGGTTGCCGATATCGCCGGGCGGGCGGGGAAAGGCAGTGTTCAGCATGATGACGCCCACGCGGGGCGCCGTCCTTTCGGCGGCGGGCATCACGCCTCCAACCAGGCCGCGCCCAGGCCGTTGCGCACGCCTTCGGGTCCGGTCATGAAGTCCTTCAGCCGCGCATTGGCGATGGTCACATAGATCGGGCGGGCCAGCGGCAGGATCGGCAGGTCCTCCATCGCGATGCGCTGGAATTCGTGGAACAGCGCGCGCCGCTTGTCGGGGTCGGGCTCGACGGCGGCGGCATCCAGCACCTCGTCCATCTTGGGATTGTCATAGCCCGAGGCGTTCACGAAGGGCGTGCCCTGCCGGATGAAATCCGAGTGATAGAAGCGGTGCGAGCCGATGGTCGGGTCCGCCGTGACCGAGGAGGGGAACATCGACAGGTCGAAGTCGTATTCCTGATAGACCTGCCGGATGAAAGTCGGCACATCGGCGCTTTGCAACACCAGATCGACGCCGACCTCGCGGAACTGCTGGCGCAGGAACTGCCCGGCGCGGTCATAGGTATCGCCCACCGCGGGCCAGATCAGCCGCAGGGTAAAGCGCATGCCGCCCGCCCCGCGCGCAAAACCCGCCTCGTCCAGCAACTGGTTCGCCCGATCCGGGTCGTAGGGATAGGCGGGCACGTCGTCGGTATGGAAATGCGGCAGCGATTGCGGGATCGGGCCGGTCAGCAGTTCCGCAAGCTGATACCAGACGGTGCCAAGCATCAATTCGCGGTTGATCGCATGCATCAGCGCATGGCGCACCTCGACCCTGGCCAGATGTTCGTTGCGCAGGTTGCATTCCAGGATGTCGAGGCTGTTGTTCATCTCGATCCCGCGTTCTTCCACCACGAAGCCGGGATTGTCGCGAAAGCGCGCGACCTCGTTCAGCGGAATCGGGCCGTCGCCGCCCAGGTGCAGCTCGCCCGCTTCGAAGGCGGCGACGCGGGCGCTGGGATCGGCGTAGAAGCGCACCGCAAGCCGGTCGAGGTAGGGTTTGCCCTCGTCCCAATAGTCGGGGTTCCTTTCCAGGATGATATGGCTGCCGCGCTCCCACTGGGCGAACTTGAAGGGGCCGGTGCCGATGGGGGCGTTGTTGGCGGGGTTGGTCAGCGGGTCGCTGCCTTCATAGACATGCTTGGGCAGGATCGGCGATTCCCAGCCCGCCAGCGCCGCCATCATCGCGGGCGCGGGTTGCGACAGGTGCAGGACCACGGTGTGGTCGTCCGGCGTCTCGGCCCGCTCGATCGAGGCAAAGACGGCGCGGCCGCGCGGGTGGTGCTGCTTCAGCAGCTCCATGATCGAATAGGCGACATCGGCCGAGGTGAAATCCGTGCCGTCATGCCATTTCACGCCCTCGCGCAGGGTGAAGGTGACGGTCAGCCCGTCCGGCGCGATTTCCCACCCCGTGGCCAGTTCGGGCTGGGGTTGCAGGTCCCAGTCGTAGCGCACCAGCCCCTCGACCATCTTGCCCGAGATCACCGCGACGGGCGAGGCGCTGTTGAAGGCGCTGACCATCGCGTTCGGCTCGGGCGCGATGGTCATGACGGCGGTGCCGCCCGCGCTCTGCGCCCAGGCCATGCCGCCCGGCAGCATGGCTGCGACGCCGGCCGCCGCGCCCGACAGCAGGATCGCGCGGCGGGACATTCTGAGGGTCATATCGGTTTTCATCATCGCTCCCCTGATGGATGGTGCCCGTCCGCAGCGGCGGGTCTGGTTCTGGGTCCGGTGTCGCTCTTGTGCGGACAACCTGCCGGTCCGTTCAACAGACTATGAACGCGGCAGGCCCATGCTGCACAGCGGCCTTTTTATTCTTATGGGTCTGGTTTTGTTGATATCAGAAGAAACCCCCTCGCGTGGCTGTGATGGCCTGCGCGGCGGCATTGCGCCGCAGGGCGCGCCGGGCGCAGAAAAGGGCAGGTGAGAGGGGGCACAGGACCGCCCCTGAGAAGCGAAAGGAAGGCCGTGACCGATACCATGACCACCGCTCGGACCAACGCCCGGACCGATGGGGCCGCCGTTCTGGCAGGGCTGATCGCCGACTGGTCGCAAGGCCCGCTGTTCCACGTTCCGGGCGAGGGCGCGCTGGAACTGCTGGACGCCCTGGCGGGCCGGATCGGGGGGCGGATGGTCTCGTGCCGGCACGAGGCCGGGGCGGTCTTCGCGGCGCAGGCGGCGGGCCATGCGACTGGCCAGCCGGGCATCGCCGTGGTGGGCCGCGCGCCCGGCGCGCTGAACGCGATGCTGGCGCTGCATACCGCCTGGACCGATGCCGCGCCGATGATCCTGATCGTGGGGCAGGCCACGGGGCGACAGTCCGGGCGCGAGGCTTACCTTGGCCCCGATTTCGGGGCGACCTTCGCCGGCGTGGCGAAATGGGTGGGTGAATGCACGGATGCCGCGCGCCTGCCCGAGATGATGCTGCGCGCCTGGTCCGTCGCGCTGTCGGGCCAGCGCGGCCCGGTGGTGCTGGTCGTGGACGAGGACGTCTGGCACCAGCCCACAGCCCAGCCTGCGCCGCTGGCCGCGCCGGTCCCACCGCAGCCGGGTGTTTCCCCGGATGACGCCGCGCGAATCGCCGAGATGCTGGCGCGGGCGCAGCGTCCCTTGCTGATCGTCGGCGGCACCGGCTGGAGCGCCGGGGACCGCGCCGCGCTGGTCGCCTATGCCGAATCGCAGGCGCTGCCGGTGCTGACCTCTTACCGCCGCCGCGACCTGATGCCCGCCTCCAGCCCTTCGATGGCGGGCGAGCTGGGCATCGGCGCCGATCCGGCGGCGCTGGCGGCGGTGGGTGAGGCCGATCTGGTGATCGTCGCCGGCATGCGGCTGGGAGAGATCAACACTTTCGGCACCAATGTCTTTGCCGGCTATCAGCTGATGCCGCTGCCGGATCCGGGCCGGGCGCTGGTCCATATCCACCCCGATATGAGCGAACTCAACCGCGTCTGGCGCGCGGATATGGCGGTCTGCGCGCAGCCCGGCAGCCTGTTCGGTCTGCTGGACGCAAGCGCCCCGGTCGCTGACGCCCGCCGCGCATGGCGCGAGCGCCTGCGCGCGTCGCGGCTGGCCTTCACCGAGGGCAAGCCGGGGCAGGGGCCACTTGACTTGCGCGAGGTCTGCCGCATCCTGCGCGCGGACCTGCCCGCCGACGCCATGCTGACCGTCGGCGCGGGCGCCTATGCCCATTGGCCGCAGCGCCATTTTCCGCACGACGATTACGGCACGCAGCTTGGCCCGAAAAGCGGCGCGATGGGCTACGGCCTGCCCGCCGCCATCGGGGTGCAGGCCGCTTGTCCCGGCCGCCGCGTGGTGGCGATGGCGGGTGACGGCTGCTTCCTGATGACGGGCGAGGAACTGGCGACGGCGGTGCTGCACCGCCTGCCCGTGACGGTGATCGTGGTCAACAATTCGCGCTATGGCGCCATCGCCGCCAGCCAGCAGCGCCAGTTCGGGCGGGTGACGGGCACCGATCTGGCGCAGGTGAATTTCGCCGATTACGCCCGCGCGATGGGGGCCGAGGGGGTCCGCGTCGCCACCACCGCCGAATTCGCGCCCGCCCTGGCCCGCGCCGGGCAAGCTGACGGCCCGGTGCTGATCGAACTGGTCACCGGCCCCGAGGCGCTGAAGCCCTGATGACAAGGAGACAGCCGATGCAGCAATCCGTGATCGTGGTCGGCGCGGGAATCGCCGGTCTGACCGCCGCCTGGCACCTGCGCCGCGCGGGATGCGAGGTCACCGTGATCGAGGCGCAGGACCAGCCCGGCGGGCGCGTCGGCGCGCGCGAGACGCGCGGCATCCGCTACAATACCGGCGCGCGGCTGCTTTACGCCTTCAGCAAGGATTTCAACCGCCTGCTGGACGATATCGGCCTGACCCCCGACCTGATCCCGGTGCGCAACCTGTCCGCCGAATGCCGCTCGCCGACGGAAAAATGGAAGGTCGAGCTGATGCCCGGCCCGCGCTCGCTGCTGACGCCGGGGCTGACGCTTGCCGACCGGCTGCGCTTCATGACCTATGGCGCGCGGCTGTTGGCGGCGCGGTTTACCACCGACCCGGACGATGCCACCTCGGCCCCGGCGGCGGATGCGGTGACGCTGGCCGATTACATCACCCGCCACCTAGGTCCGCGCGTGCTGGAACGTATGGTCAACCCGGTCTTTCGCAGCACGCGAAGCTGGGACGCGGCGGATATCTCGGCCGCCTTCTTCGCCACCACCATGCCGCATATGATCGGGACCAGCACGGTCCATGTGCTGAAAGGCGGCATGAACAGCCTGCCGCAGGCCCTGTCGCGCGACCTGACGCTGCTGCTGAACACCCGTGCCCTGCGCATTGACGCCCCCGCCAGCGGTCCCTGCCGCGTCGAGGCCGAGCAGGACGGCGCGCCCCTGATCCTTGAGGCCGACCGCATCGTCTGCGCGGTCGAGGGGGTGAACGTAGCCGCGCTGATCCCCGATATGGCGCCCGAGGACCGCGCCTTCATGGACCGCGTGCGCTACAACTCGCTGGGGATCGCGCATATCCGGCTGAACCGGCAGGTCGCGCCCTATATGAGCTTTTTCTCGGACAATGCGGGCGGAACCATCGCCACCTATCAGCAGATCCCCGGCGTTGATGCCCAAGGCAGCCACCCCCAGCTTTACACGCAACTGACCCCCGAGGCCAACCGCCGCGCCCGCAACGAGGGGCTGACGGACCGCATCGACGAGATCGTGGCGGACGACCTGCGCTGCCTCTATCCGACGCTGGACGCCGACCGGGTGGATCATTTCAACCAGTGGATCGCGCTGAAGCTGCCCGAATTCTATCCCGGCTATGCGGGTGAGGTGCGCCGCTTCCTGAACCGCCAGCCGGGGGCGAAGGTGCAGTTCTGCGGCGATTACCTGGCGCAATCGCTGGTCACAGGTGCCGCGGCCAGCGGCAAGGCGGCGGCGCTGCGGCTGCTGGCGGCCTGAGGCGCCCCGCGCTTGGATCGACCGCGCGCGCACTCTATCATCACGCCCGGATCGGGCATCAGAAACGGAGCATGACATGAAGAACCGCATCTTTTCGGGCGCCCCTTCCGAGGATTTCGCAGGCTATGCCAAGGCGGTGATCGCCGGGCCGACGATCTACGTCACCGGCACCACCGGCCAGGACGAGGGCGGCAACCTGCCCGAATCCGCCGCCGAACAGACCCGCAACATCCTGGCCACGGTGGACAAGGTGCTGGGGCAGGCCGACTCGGGCCTTGCCGATGCGGTGGCGCTGCGCACCTTCCTGACCGACAAGGCTTACCTGCGCGACGTGGCCGAGGTGCTGGGCGAGACCTTCCGCGACATCCGCCCCACCAATACGCTGGTGGTCTGCCAGATCCCGACCGAAGGCGTGAAGGTCGAGATCGAAGTCACCGCCTGGCGGGGCTGAGGCGATGGCCCCCAAGCGCCTGATCGTCGGCATCTCGGGCGCCTCGGGCGTGATCTACGGCATCCGCCTGCTGGAGATCCTGCAAGGCAGCGGCATCGAGACGCATCTGATCATGACCCGCGCCGCCGAGATCACGCTGGCGCATGAGACCCGCCGCAAGCTGGCCGAGGTCCATGCGCTGGCCGATCACGTCCATGCGGCGGGCGATATCGCCGCGCCGGTCTCCAGCGGGTCGTTCCGCACCATGGGGATGGTGGTCGCGCCCTGCTCGGTCCGGTCGATGGCGGAAATCGCGGGGGGCGTGACCTCGGGCCTGCTCAGCCGGGCGGCGGATGTGGTGCTGAAGGAACGCCGCCGCCTGGTGCTGATGGTCCGCGAGACGCCGCTGCACACGGGCCACCTGCGCAACATGGCGGCGCTGTCGGAAATGGGCGCGATCATCGCGCCGCCGGTGCCGGCCTTTTATGCGAAACCGCAGACGCTGGACGAGATGATCGACCACACGCTTGGCCGGATGCTGGACCTGTTCGACATCGAGACCGAGGGGCTGGTGAAACGCTGGAAGGAATAGGGCCGCCCGATTCTGCGGGTGGGGGCGAGAGCGGCGGGCTTGGCATGGGTATTTGGATGATGAAGAAAATCGTCCCATGCCGGGGGTCAGGCGGGTTTCGCGGCCTCGCGCAGCAGGGCGATATCGGGGTCGGGCAGGGCGGCAGGGCCGGCGAGGAGGCGCAGGCCTTGCGTGAAGTCGCCGCCGTCTGCCGGGTTGCGCCTGGCGAGCCAGTCGGCGATCATTCCGGCCTGGACCTTTTCCGCTGCCAGTTCGAGTTGTTTCAACTGGTCGCGGAAGGATTCGCGGCGGGCGTCCGGCAGATGGGCGACGGGGTCGCGCAGATCGACCCGCAGCGCGCGCAGGGGCAGGACCGCGCGGCGGTGCCATTCGGCCATATGGTCGCGCAAAGCGGCCAGTTCGGTCGCGCTCAGCGGCGAGTCCTGCCGGGCCGTGGCGTGGCAATGCGCGATCAGTGCCATCACATCCGTGCCGCCCTCGGCTTGCAGGCGCAGGCACAAAGGCGCGATCCCGGGCCGCGCGTAAAAGGTCAGCGCGAAGGTCCAGAAGGCCGCCGCCGCGTCGGTGTCGCTGTTCTTGTCCATCTTGCGGGCCATCCGTCCTGGGTATCCTGCTGTTCGCCGGAGGCGGCACGTGATCGGTTTCGGGTTTGCCTAGATCGCCAGAAGTTCCAGCGCCACGCCCTGGCCAACGCCGACGCAAAGCGTTGCGATGGCCGAGCGTCCGCCGGTTTCCGCCAGCCGCCGCGCCGCCGTGCCCGCGATGCGCGCGCCGGACATGCCCAGCGGATGGCCCATGCTGATGCCGCCGCCCCTGGCGTTCACGCGGGGGTCGTCATCGGCCAGACCCCAAGCGCGGGTGCAGGCCAGCACCTGCGAGGCGAAGGCCTCGTTCAGTTCGATCACGTCCTGATCGGCGGGGGCGGCGGCGCCCCGCGCCACCAGCCGCTGAGCCGCCGCGATGGGGCCGATGCCCATGATGCGCGGCGCGACGCCTGCCGAGGCTGCGCGCCCGATCCGGGCCAGCGGTGTCAGGCCGTGGCGGCGGATCCCCTGGCTTGATGCCAGCAGCACCGCCGCCGCCCCGTCATTCACGCCTGCGGCATTGCCCGCCGTGACGCTGCCGCCCTTGCGGAAGGGCGCGCGCAGCGCCGCGAGTTTTTCCAGCGAGGTGGCGCGGGGATGTTCGTCCCGGTCCACCACCGTGTCGCCCTTGCGGCCCGGAATGGTCACCGGCAGGATATCCGCCGCATGCCAGTCCGCGTCATAGCGTTGTTGCGAGCGCAGGGCGTAGCCGTCCTGGTCGGCGCGGGCGACGGCGTAATCCTCGGCGACGTTCTCGGCGGTTTCGGGCATGGATTCGATGCCGAAGGCCTCGGCGATGCGGCGGTTGACGAAGCGCCAGCCGATGGTGGTGTCGTGGATCTCGGTCTGCCGCGTGAAGGCCGCGTTGGATTTGGGCATGACGAAGGGGGCGCGGGACATGCTTTCCACGCCGCCGGCGATGACCACATCGGCGCCGGCGCGCACCGCATGGGCGCCCATGATCACCGCATCCAGCCCCGAGGCGCAGAGCCGGTTCACCGTCAGCGCCGGCACGGTTTCCGGCAGGCGCGACAGCAACACCGCCATGCGGGCGACGTTGCGGTTATCCTCGCCCGCCTGGTTGGCGCAGCCCATGACCACCTCGTCCACCGCAAGGCCGGGATGCAGGTCCAGCAGCCCGTCGATGACATGAGCGGCCATGTCGTCGGGCCGCGCCAGCGCCAGCGCGCCGCCATAGCGGCCGATCGGGGTGCGCCGCATCGCGCAGAGGAAAACGTCGCTCATGGTTGCTCCAATATGGGGGCGGGGGCGTAGCGGTCGCGCAGCGGCGCGGGGGCAGCAGCGGCAAGCCGGCGCAGTTCCGCCAGCAGGTGGGAGCGGCTGTGTTTTCTCATGATTTCAAATGGTCCGCGCGGGAAGTTAAGGCCCAGTCTCAGCGCGGTGTCGATACCGTCTTGCGTGGTGCCGCCCTCGGCCAGCAGCCAGCCGGCTTCGTTGGCCAAGGTGGCCTCGATTTGCAGGGCGATGGCTTCGGTTTCGGCCGGCGCGGGACCGGGTTTGTCGGGGTAAAGGAAGCCCCGGCCGGTCTTGCGCCCCAGATCGCCCGAGGCGACCTGCCGGCGCAGCGCGTCAAAGACGTGATAGCGCGGATGGCCGTCCATCGCGGCGGCAAGGCTTTCGGTGGCAGCCAGGTTGATGTCCGCGCCCACCAGGTCGATCAGCTCGAAGGGCCCAAGCCGATAGCCCGCCGCCAGCATCGCCGCGTCGATCTCAGCGGCGCTGCGGCCTTCTTCCAGCAGCGCCAGCGCCTCGCCGTAGAAAGGGCGGGCGCAGCGGTTGACGATGAAGCCGGGGCGGTCGGGGCATTGGATCACCGTCTTGCCAGCGGCCTCGGTCAGGTGGCGGGCGCGGTCCAGCGCCTGCGAGGCGGTGGCGGGATGGGCGACCAGTTCGACCAGCTTCATCACCGGGGCGGGGTTGAAGAAATGCAGGCCAAGCAGGCGGTCCGGGCGGGTCAGGCCGCGGGCCATGTCGGCCACCGACAGCGACGAAGTATTCGTCGCCAGCACCGCATCGGGCGCGACCACGGCTTCCAGCGCGGCGAAAAGCTCGCGCTTGACCTCGATCTTCTCGATCACCGCCTCGATGGCCAGATCGGCGACGCCCATCTGCTGCGGTCCCGTGACCACGGTGATGCGCGAGGCCAGCGCGTCCAGATCTGCCTGCGCCATCTTGCCCGCCTGAACCCGTGGCGCAAGCCCGGCGCGCAGCCGGTCGAGCGCGCTGTCGCGGGCGCCCGCGACCGCATCGGTGGCCAGCACGTCGAAACCGGCGCTCGCATAAGTCTGGGCGATGCCGAGGCCCATCGTGCCCAGGCCGATGACGGCGATCGTGGTCATGTTCCCCGAAACTCCGGTTTGCGTTTCTCGCGGAAGGCGCGGATGCCCTCGGCCTTGTCATGGCTGTCCAGCAGCGCCTCGAAGCCCGCGCGTTCGGCCTGCAATGCCAGCGGGGTCTCGGCCCCGGCGGTCAGCGCGGCCTTGGCTGCACAAAGGGCCAGGGGCGCGCGCAGGGCCAGTTTGGCGGCCAAGGCTTCGGCATGGGGCAGGGCGTCACCCTCGGCCAGATGCGAGGCGAGGCCCCAGTCGAACGCCGTGGCGGCGTCGATGATCTCGCCCGTCAGGACCATGCGGGCGGTGCGGGCCGGGCCGATGCGCGCCATCAGCCGCTGGCCGCCTCCCGCACCGGGGATCAGGCCCAGATTGGTCTCGGGCAGGCCCATGCGCGCGGTCTGGCCGGCCACCAGCAGGTCGGCCATCAGCGCCAGTTCCAGCCCGCCGCCAAGGGCGAAGCCGTCCACCGCCGCGATCAGGGGCTTGGGAAAGGCGCGAATGGCGGCCCAATGCGCCTTGCGCGGATCGCGCGCGCCTTCGACCGCGGTCTTGCCCTCGATCTCGCCGATATCGGCGCCGGCGGCGAAGTTCCCGCCATGTCCGCAAAGCAGCACCGCGCGGCAACCGGGGTCCGCCGCAAGCCCGTCCAGCACCTGCGCGATCTGTTCCAGCAGCGCCGTGTTCAGCGCGTTCCTGGCCTGGGGCCGGTGCAGCACCAGGCGCGACCAGCCCGGCAACGGATCATGTATCAGCATCATGGCACGATCATGCCACAGCGCAAAATCATTTCAAGCTTAAAAGTTCAAGCTTGAAATGATTCTGATTCGGTGTCAGCTTCCCCGGAAACGACACGGGGGTGAGCGATGAAGATCTTGTGCATGGGCGGGGGACCGGCGGGCCTTTACTTCGCCATTTCGATGAAGCTGCGCGATCCCTCGCATCAGGTCACGGTGCTGGAGCGCAACAAGGCCAACGACACCTTCGGCTGGGGCGTGGTGCTGTCGGACGATGCGCTGGGGCGGATGCAGCAGAACGACCCCGCCAGCACCGAGGCGATCCGCAGCCATTTCGCCTATTGGGACGATATCGCGGTGGTCCATGACGGCCAGCGCACGGTGTCCGGCGGGCATGGTTTCGCGGGCATCGGGCGCAAGCAGATGCTGATCCTGCTGCAAGCCCGCGCGCGCGAACTGGGCG
Organism: uncultured Paracoccus sp.; assembly: GCF_945915435.1. GTDB lineage: Bacteria > Pseudomonadota > Alphaproteobacteria > Rhodobacterales > Rhodobacteraceae > Paracoccus. The sequence goes on from NZ_CAMEFG010000006.1 coordinate 68,147, forward strand.
TCGATCTGCAATTCGAGACCGAGTTCCGCTCGGCCGAGGATTATCGCCGGGACTACGACCTGGTGGTGGGTTGCGACGGCATCAACAGCCAGGTGCGCAAGGAATATGCCGGGGTGTTCCAGCCCGATATCGATACCCGTCTGTGCAAGTTCGTCTGGCTGGGCACGAACCAGAAATTCGACGACGCCTTCACCTTCATCTTCGAGCGGACCGAGCATGGCTGGATCTGGGCGCATGTCTACCAGTTCGACGACAACACCGCGACCTTCATCGTCGAGACCCTGCCCGAGACCTGGGATAAGCTGGGTTTCGCCGACATGTCCAAGGAAGAAACGGTCGAGACCTGCCGCAGGATCTTCGAGCGCCATCTGGGTGGGCACGAGCTGCGGTCGAACGCGGCGCATCTGCGCGGCTCGGCGGTGTGGATGCAGTTCCCGCGCGTGATCTGCGAGAAGTGGTATCACGAAAACGTCGTGCTGATGGGCGATGCGGCGGCGACGGGGCATTTCTCGATCGGCTCGGGCACGCGGCTGGCGTTCGACAGCGCCATCGCGCTGGCCGAATACCTGCATTCCGAACCCGACATGCAGGCGGCCTTCGCCCGCTATCAGGAGGAACGCCGCATCGAGGTGCTGCGCCTGCAATCCGCCGCCCGCAACAGCCTCGAATGGTTCGAGCAGGTCGAGCGTTACCTGGACATGGAGCCGGTCCAGTTCGCCTATTCGCTGCTGACCCGCAGCCAGCGCATCAGCCACGAGAACCTGCGCCTGCGCGATCCCGATTGGCTGGGGCAGGCCGAGGACTGGTTCCAGGCGCGCGCCGGCGGAAAGCCCGGCAGCCGCCCGATGTTCGCGCCCTTCAAGTTGCGCAACATGGAGCTGAAGAACCGCATCGTCATGTCGCCGATGGCGCAATACAAGGCGGTGGACGGCTGCCCGACCGACTGGCACCTGATCCATTACGCCGAACGCGCCAAGGGCGGCGCGGCGATGATCTACACCGAAATGACCTGCGTTTCCGCCGAAGGCCGGATCACCCCGGGCTGCCCCGGCCTCTATGCGCCCGAACATGAGGCGGCCTGGAAGCGGCTGGCTGATTTCATCCATGCGGAAACCTCATGCAAGCTGTGCATGCAGATCGGCCATTCGGGGCGCAAGGGTTCGACCTGCGTGCCCTGGGACGGCGGCATCGACGCGCCGCTGCCGACCGGCAACTGGGAGGTGATGGCGGCCAGTGCGATCCCCTACAAGCCCGGCAATGTCGTGCCGAAGGAAATGGACCGTGCCGACATGGATATGGTGCTGGGCCAGTTCGTCGCCGCGACCGAAATGGCCGCCCGCGCCGGCGCCGACATGATCGAGATGCACGCGGCCCACGGCTATCTGCTGGCCACCTTCATCTCGCCCGTGACCAACAGGCGCACGGACGAATATGGCGGGTCGCTGGAAAACCGGATGCGCTATCCGCTGGAGGTTTTCCGGGCGATGCGCGCGGCATGGGGCGAGGACAAGCCCATGTCGGTGCGGATTTCCGCGAATGACTGGATCGACGGCGGCGTCGATCCCGAAGAGGCGGTCGAGATCGCGAAGATGTTCGCCGAGGCCGGGGCCGATATCATCGACGTGTCCTCGGGCCAGACCGATCCGGCGGAACGGCCGGTCTATGGCCGGATGTTCCAGACCCCGTTTTCCGACCGTATCCGCAACGAGGCCGGGCTGGCGACGATGACGGTCGGCAATATCAGCGATTTCGACCAGGTGAACGGTATCCTGATGGCGGGCCGCGCCGATCTGGTCTGCCTTGCGCGGATGCATCTGGCCGACCCCTACTGGACGCTGCACGCGGCGGTCGATCAGGGCGAGCAGGACGTGGCATGGCCCGCGCCCTACAAGGGCGGGCGCGACCTGCTCTATCGCCTGCGCGAGCGCCAGCAAGAGGCGATCCGGGCATGACTCTTTCGGGCAAGCGCGTTCTGGTCACGGGGGGCGGCACCGGCGTCGGTGCCGACCTCGCGGCGGGCTTCGCCGCTGTCGGGGCCGAAGTGGTAATCTGCGGCAGGCGCGCCGCGCCGCTGGACGCCGTGGCTAAGCGCACCGGCGCGCGCGCCCTGACGGCGGATGTGACCGACGAGGCCAGCGTCAAGGCGCTGTTCGCGGATGCCGGGCCTTGCGATATCGTCATCGCCAATGCCGGTGCGGCGGACAGCGCGCCCTTTGGCCGCACCACTCTGGACCAGTGGAACGCGATGCTGGCGGTGAACCTGACCGGCACCTTCCTGACCTTCCGCGAGGGGCTGGCGCAGATGCCGGGCTGGGGGCGGCTGATCGCGGTGGCCTCGACGGCGGGGCTGAAGGGCTACGGCTATGTCGCGCCTTATGCTGCGGCCAAGCATGGCGTGGTGGGGCTGGTGCGCAGCTTGGCGCTGGAACTGGCGAAGACGCCGGTGACGGTGAACGCGCTATGTCCGGGTTTCCTCGATACCGAGATGACCGACCGTTCCGTCGCCAATATCGCCGCCAGGACCGGCAAAAGCCCTGAACAGGCCCGCGCCACGCTGGCCGCGAACAACCCGCAAAAGCGCCTGATCCAGCCCGCCGAGGTCACTGCCGCCGCGCTGTGGCTGTGCGCGCCGGGATCGGAGGGGATCAACGGCCAGGCCATCGCCATCGCCGGAGGCGAGATATGAGCGAAGGGTCCAAGCGCCGGCTGAAGCTTTGGATCCGCCTGCTGGGAGCGACCCGGCAGGCCGAGAACGAATTGCGCGAATATCTGCGCGTGACCCATGACACGACGCTGCCGCGTTTCGACGTGATGGCCGCGCTCTATCGCCGCCGCGAGGGGCTGACGATGGGCGAGTTGTCGCGGATGCTGCTTGTGTCCAACGGCAATGCCACGGTGGTGGTGGACCGGCTGGAAAAGGACGGGCTGGCCCGGCGCCAGCAATCGGAAACCGACCGCCGCGCGGTGCTGGTGGCGCTGACGCCCGAGGGGCTGGCGGTCTTCGAGAAGCTGGCTGCGGGCCACGAGGCCGAGGTGGCGCGGATCTTTGCGCGGCTGAGCGACGAGGATGTGGATATGATCACGGAAATCCTGAAAAGGGCGGAGAGACCATGAGCGAACTGACCAGAACCCAGCTTGCGGACCTGAAGCCGCGCCATTTCCTGTGGCAGGTCGAGGACCGCATCGCCACGATCCGGCTGGACCGCCCCGACCGCAAGAACCCGCTGACATTCGAGAGCTATGCCGAGTTGCGCGACACCTTCCGCGCGCTGGTCTATGCGACGGATGTGGACGTGGTGATCTTTGCCTCGAATGGCGGGAATTTCTGCTCGGGCGGGGATGTGCATGACATCATCGGGCCGCTGGTGGGCATGGACATGAAGGACCTGCTGGCCTTCACCCGGATGACCGGCGATCTGGTCAAGGCGATGATCGGCTGCGGCAAGCCCATCATCGCGGCGGTGGATGGGATCTGCGTCGGCGCGGGAGCGATCGTCGCGATGGCCTCGGACCTGCGGCTGGCGACGGCGGATGCGAAATGCGCCTTCTTGTTCACCCGCGTCGGGCTGGCGGGCTGCGACATGGGCGCCTGCGCCATGCTGCCGCGCATTATCGGGCAGGGGCGCGCGGCCGAGTTGCTGTATACGGGCCGGGTGATGGGCGCCGGGGAAGGCGAGAGGTGGGGCTTCTGGAACGCGCTGCATGACGCGGACGCGCTTGAGGACGAGGCGCGGAAGCTGGCGCGGCGGATCGCCTCGGGTCCGGTCTTTGCGCATGGGATCACCAAGACCCAGTTGAACCAGGAATGGAGCATGGGGCTGGAGCAGGCCATCGAGGCCGAGGCGCAGGCGCAGGCGATCTGCATGCAGACCCGCGATTTTGAGCGTGCCTATCACGCCTTCGTCGCCAAGGAGAAGCCGGTTTTCGAGGGCGACTGACATGAGGGGGCAGGCGGGGGGGGCCGCCCCCCCCCCCCCCCCCCCGGGGGGGGGGGGGGCCCCCGGGGGGGCCCCGCCGGGGGGGGGGGGGGCGGGGGGGTGCGCGGCTGTGCGGGTGCGGGCCGTTTGGGGGGGCGCGCGGGGGCTGCCGCCCCCGCCCCCCCGCTCCAAGGGGCGCGCGCGCCCCTTGGAAAACCCCGCAGGCAGAGGAATGGACATGGCGGATCGCAGCTTTCTGGACTGGCCCTTTTTCGAGGCCCGCCACCGCGAACTGGCGGCGGCGCTGGACGAGTGGTGCGCCGCGCATCTGCCGGTGGATCACGGCGACGTCGATGCGGCCTGCCGCGGGCTGGTCGCGGCATTGGGCGAGGCGGGATTTTTGCGCCACTCCGGTGCGGGTGAGGGCGAACGGCTGGATGTGCGCAGCCTGTGCCTGATCCGCGAGACGCTGGCGCGCCACGACGCGCTGGCCGATTTCGCCTTTGCCATGCAGGGGCTGGGCATGGGCGCGGTGTCGCTGTTCGGCACGCCGGGCCAGCGTGAATGGCTGGACCGGACCCGCGCGGGCCGCGCGATTTCCGCCTTCGCCCTGACCGAGCCGGGTTCGGGTTCCGATGTTGCCAACACCGCGACGCTGGCCGAGCGCGCGCCGGGCGGCTGGCGGCTGACGGGCGAAAAGACCTATATCTCGAACGGCGGCATCGCGGATATCTACGTGATCTTCGCCCGCACGGGCGAGGCGCCGGGCGCGCGCGGCCTTTCGGCCTTCCTGATGCCGGCGGACAGCCCCGGCCTGACCATCGCCGAGCGGATCGAGGTCATCGCCCCCCATCCCCTGGCGCGGCTGAAGCTGGACGGCGTGGTCCTGCCCGACGACGCCCTGATCGGCAAGCCGGGCGAGGGGTTCAAGCTGGCCATGTCCGTCCTCGACGTGTTCCGCCCGACGGTGGGCGCGGCGGCGCTTGGCATGGCCCGGCGGGCGCTGGACGAGGCGCTGGCGCGCACGCGGACGCGCCGCATCCAGGGCCAGTCGCTGAGCGATCTGCAAATGGTGCAGGGTCATCTGGCCGACATGGCCTTGAAGGTCGATGCGGCGGCGCTGCTGGTCTATCGCGCCGCCTGGGTCAAGGACATGGGCGCCCCCCGCATCACCCGCGAGGCGGCGATGGCCAAGCTTTTCGCGACCGAGGCCGCGCAAGAGGTGATCGACGCGGCGCTGCAACTGCATGGGGGCGACGGGGTGCGCAAGGGCTTCGCGGTCGAAAGCCTGTATCGCGACATCCGCGCCCTGCGCATCTACGAAGGCGCCAGCGATGTGCAGCGCGTCGTCATCGCGCGGAGCATCCTGCCATGATCTACCGCCGCCGCATTCCGGTCGAGTTCAACCATTGCGACGCCGCGGGGATCGTCTTCTATCCCCGCTATTTCGAGATGATCAACTCGATGATCGAGAATTTCTTCGGCCATGTGCTGGGCTACGGCTTCGCCCGCATCCATGTCGATGAACGCTGCGCATTGCCGACGGCGCAGATCGAGGTGCGCTTCCTGTCCCCGACCCGGCTGGGCGAGGTGCTGGATTTCGCGCTGGAGGTCGAACATGTCGGCCGCTCCAGCGCGCGCTTCGTCCAGCGCGCCGGCGTGGGCGGGCAGGCGAAACTGCAATGCGTCTCGACCCTGGTCTGGGTGGGCCGCGATGGGCGGCCCGCGTCCTGGCCACGGGAAATTCGCAGCAAAATGGTGGAATTCAAGGAGAAAAGCGATGATGCATGAGGTTCTGCACCCCAAGGGCTGGAAGGCGACGCCGGGCTATTCCAACGGTATCGCCGCGACGGGTCGGATGGTGTTCACCGGCGGCGTGATCGGCTGGAACGACCAGCAGGAATTCGAGAACGACGATTTCGCCGCCCAGGTCCGCACCGCGCTGCAATCCATCGTCGCCATCCTGGCCGAGGCCGGCGCGGGTCCCGAACACCTGGTCCGGCTGACCTGGTATGTCACCGACAAGCGCGAATACCTGGGCGCGCTGAAAGACATCGGGCAGGCCTACAAGGAACTCATCGGCCGGAACTTTCCGGCGATGGCGCTGGTGCAGGTCGTGGCGCTGGTCGAGGACCGCGCCAAGGTCGAGATCGAGGCAACCGCCGTAATCCCCGCCTGAAGGGGAAGGCAATCGCGGGCAGGTCACGCCAAGATGCCGCCCGCCCAACTGGGAGACCGAAGATGACCGCCAACCTGCCGCTTGGACCCTCGGGGCATGTCGATACTTTCTCGCGCGACAACCTGCCCCCGGCCGATGCCTGGCCCCGGTTGAATCTGGAGGGGTTCGACTATCCCGAATACCTGAACGCGGCGGTCGAGATGACCGACCGCATGGTCGAAAAGGGATTCGGCGACCGCGTCGCGCTGATCGGCAACGGCCGTTCGCGCACCTACAAGGAACTGACCGACTGGACCAACCGCATCGCCCATGCGCTGGTTCAGGATTTCGGCGTCAGGCCCGGCAACCGGGTGCTGATCCGCTCGGCCAACAACCCGGCGATGGTGGCCTGCTGGCTGGCTGCGACCAAGGTGGGCGCGGTGGTCGTCAACACCATGCCGATGCTGCGCGCGGGCGAATTGGCCAAGTTCGTTGACAAGGCCCGGATCAGCCATGCGCTGTGCGACACCCGGCTGATGGAGGAGATGGAACGGTGCCAGCAGGGCAGCGCCTTCCTGACGACGGTGGTGGGCTTCGACGGCACCGCCAACCATGACGCGGAACTGGACCGCGCCGCGCTGAAGAAGCCCGTGCGCTTCGACGCCGTGCGGACCGGGCGCGACGACGTGGCGCTCTTGGGCTTCACCTCGGGCACCACGGGCGAGGCCAAGGCGACCATGCATTTCCACCGCGACCTGCTGATCATCGCGGATGGCTATGCGCGCGAGGTGCTGAAGGTCACCCCCGACGATATCTTCATCGGCAGCCCGCCCCTGGCCTTTACCTTCGGGTTGGGCGGGCTTGCGATTTTCCCGCTGCGCTTTGGCGCGACGGCGGCGCTGCTGGAACAGGCCAGCCCGCCGAACATGGTCGAGATGATCCAGGAACACCGCGCCACCGTCTGCTTCACCGCGCCCACCGCCTACCGCGTGATGCTGCGCGCGATGGATCAGGGCGCGGACCTGTCCAGCCTGCGCGCCGCCGTCAGCGCGGGCGAGACGCTGCCCGCCCCGATCTACGACGAATGGCAGGCCCGGACCGGCAAGCCGATGCTGGACGGGATCGGCTCGACCGAGATGCTGCATATCTTCATCTCGAACCGTTTCGACGACCATCGGCCGGGCTGCACCGGCAAGCCGGTCGCGGGCTATCAGGCGAAGATCGTCGGCGACGACATGCAAGAACTGCCGCGCGGAGAGGTCGGGCGTCTGGCCGTGCGCGGACCGACCGGCTGCCGCTATCTGGCCGATCCCGACAAGCAGGGCGTCTATGTCCAGGACGGCTGGAACCTGACCGGCGACGCCTTCCGGCAGGATCGGGACGGGTATTTCCACTTTGCCGCCCGCACCGACGACATCATCCTGTCGGCGGGCTACAATATCGCCGGACCCGAGGTCGAGGCCGCGCTGCTGTCCCATCCCGCCGTGCAGGAATGTGCCGTGATCGGCGCCCCGGACGAGGATCGCGGCCAGATCGTGCAGGCCCATGTCGTGCTGGCCGCCGGGCATCAGGGCGATGCGGCGATGGCCAAGGCCTTGCAGGACCATGTGAAACAGGTGATCGCCCCCTTCAAATACCCGCGTAGCGTGATCTTTGCCGATGCGCTGCCCAAGACCGCGACCGGCAAGGTCCAGCGGTTCCAACTACGCAATGGCGGGGCGGCATGATGCGCGACTGGGACGACGAATTCGCCAATTCGGCCTATATTCCGGGATCGGAAAAGCTGCCCTCGCTGTGGGCCGCGCAGGCGGCCGCCTATCGCCGTTCCGGTGTGCGGATCGAAACGGATATCCCTTACGGCCCCGAGCCGCGCCAGAAGCTGGACCTGATCCGGCCCGATGGGCCGTGCCGGGGGCTGCTGGTCTTTGTCCATGGCGGCTTCTGGCTGGAATGCGGCAAATCCGACTGGACCGATCTGGCCGAGGGCGCGCGCGCCAATGGCTGGGCCGTCGCGCTGCCGGGCTATACCTTGGCCCCCGAGGCCCGGATTTCGGCGATCACGCGCCAGATCGGCGCGGCGATCGGCAAGGCCGCCACTTTGGTCGATGGGCCGATCCGGCTGGCCGGGCATTCGGCGGGCGGGCATCTGGTCACGCGCATGATCTGCCATGACAGCCCGCTGGCGCCCGAAGTTCTGGCGCGGGTGGAAAAAACCGTCTCGATCAGCGGCGTTCACGACCTGCGCCTGCTGCGGCGAACGAAGATGAACGACGCGTTGCGGCTGGACGAAGCCGAGGCCGCCGTGGAAAGCCCGGCCCTGCGCCTGCCCGCCCCCGGCATGCGCCTGACCTGCTGGGTCGGTGCGGGTGAACGTCCCGAATTCCTGCGCCAGTCCCGGCTGATGGCGATGATCTGGGACGGGTTTGCGCAAACCGCGCTGGTCGAGGAACCCGGCCAGGACCATTACTCGATCCTGAAAGGGCTCACCCGCCCGGATTCGCCGCTTGCGACGGAACTGCTTGCCCCCATCCCGACCCCCGCACGGGATCGCGCCTAGCCTTCCGCAACAGCAGCGACGGCTCTCACCATCTCGCCGGGATCAAAGCCCAGCACTTCCGACAGTCGAGGAAAATCGGCGTTCCCGGTTTTATACCAAGATGGCGGAGGGAGGTGGCAGGGGAACAGAACCCCATCACGTTCCTAGGGCGTGTTAACACTTGAGCATGTCGACGATGAGGACGAAGTTCAGGAAAGCCCAGCATGCTGGACTATTACGAGGGTCATTATCTCAGGCAACCGCTCATGAATGCACATCAGCGGTATATGAGTTATTCGCGCTTCGTTCGGCTATTGTCTGCGATGCTGAAACAGCGTTCCCCGGAGTACCGGCATCACTATCGCCCCGGTGAGGTGATGCAGATCGATTTCGCCGGGTTCCAGCCGGTCTACACCAACGCTCGGCACGAACGGGTCAAGTGTACCCTTCTTCTCGTCGTTTTCCCGTTTTTTCAGTACTGTCTGGGCTGGATCATCCCCAGCCAAAACCGCGCGGATACGACCCATGGCCTCATTCGCATTTTCGAGGCCCTGAACGGTACCGCCAAGCGGATCACTCTCGACAATTTCAAGGCTGCGATAGACGTTGCACGAACCAGGCGGAGAGAGGCCAGGATAAACCCGGAGTTTCAGGTATTTCTCGACCACTACGGTATCTCCCCGGACCCGGCACGCGCCGGTGAACCACCGGACAAGGGTTCGGTCGAAGGCATCGTCAAGCTGGGCCAACGATACTACCAAAGAGTTCTGCAAGACAGGCAGCCACGTTCTATAGCCGAATTGAATGACCTGCTACAATTGGCGCTGGACCGTCTGAACCGGAAGGTCATGCGGCGATGGAAGATGTCGCGAACCGAACGGTTCGAGGCCCGAGAAGCCGCCGAACTCCGACCGCTGCCGGAAACACCCTATGATTACGGCACCTGGAAAGCCAGCATCAAGGTCCAGCGCCATTACCATGTGAATGTCGATGGCCGTGACTACAGCGTACCCTACCGCCTCATCGGTGAGGACGTTAGCATCAAGACGACCGCCGCGACTGTCGAAATCTATCACGATTCATCGCTCGTCGCCGTTCATGCCCGCCGGATCGTCACGCCGCAGGATGACGCCCCGGTCATCGATCCCGCGCATATGCCTGAAAACCATCGAGCCATGTGGCGCCAAAACCCGGACGCCCTGATCGAGCGAGCGACCAGCTATAGCCCGACCCTGGGCCGCTTTGTGTCGCTGCACCTGGAGGTCAATGGCAATCCGCGCGCAACCCATAACATGCTGGGTCGGCTTCTTGAGGTCGGGTCGGTCCACGGAAAGGCAGCCATCGATGCCGCCTGCGTCGAAGCCATCCGGCGCAATCGGGTCAATGCCGACACCCTGCGCCAGATCCTCGACCGGGGACCGCGCAAGCCACCCCGACGCGAGCCGGGGCCGTCACAACCGCCCACTGACAACGTCCGTGGCGCAGGCTATTATGCGGAGGACGATGACGATGCAGCATGAACATGTCGTTGCGCTGGCGCGCGAGCTTTCGTTGGCAGGTTCTGCGGATACGCTGGACCGTCAGGCGAGTAACCCGCTTTATGCCGAGATGGTCTTCATCGAAAGGATCGCCTCGCTGTTGATTGCCGAGAAGGAGCGGCGCGCGTCCAGCAGGCTGACACGGATGCTGAGCGAGGCCAAATTGCCGATGAAGGCGGTGCCCGAGGAGTTGATCAACACCGAAGCCCGCGGCCTCAAGCCGGTAATCATGCGTGAGCTGCTGCAATGCGCCTGGATTCCGCATGCCTGGAACATCCTGATCAGCGGCGAGACCGGCACCGGCAAAAGCTGGGTGGCTTGCTGTATCGCCACGGCGGCCATTCGCGCAGGTCATAAGGCCCGATACTTCAAGGTGTCGGACCTGCTCTACAGCCTGTCGATGACGCTGGAGGACGGGGTATATCTGCGCGAGCGCGAAAAACTGACGAAGTTCAAGCTGTTGATCCTCGACGACTTTGGCAAGGTCGCGATGAGCGAAGGCGAGAAATCGATCCTATTCGATATCATCGAAGACCGCGCCGGAACGCTGTCCACCATCATCGTCGGGCAGCGCCCCTATAACGACTGGCATTCGTTTATCGACAATCCCATCATTGCCGATGCCGTGCTCGACCGTCTGTCGCGGGATCGCCACCATATCAAGCTGCGCGGCGAATCTCTCCGCCGCCGCGAGGCCAGCTTCAACGACCTCTGACCGCATCCTTCTATCCTTCGGCGCCGAATCCTCACGCGATCAGGCGCCGAAGGATCACGCGACCGGGTGCGGAATCTTGCCGCAATCGGGTGCCGAAAAGCGCAAGAGCGTGCATTTTGCGTTCTTGCGGGGTGGGATGACGGCGGCAGCGGCACTTGCGCGCATCATACGCACCGTCTGCGGTGACGCTGCCGATCTCCTGTTCGGGCGGGATCTGATCGAGCAATCCCGGCAGCATGGGGGCGTCGCCGATGCCACTGCTGGTGAACTCGACGGCGCGGATCTCAAGCGTTTGCTCATCGATGCTGAGATGAATTTTGCGCTAGACCCGCCGTTTGGGACCGCCATGCTTGCGCCTTCGTCGGGCAAACAGTCCCCCGGACTGTTTGCTGACCCTCCTCAGTCCATTCGCCTTCACCCTCGACTTTGATGCCGGTGCTGTCGATCAGCAGGTGCAAAGCCCCTTTGGAGCCGCGATACGGGATGTTCACCGCCAAGGTCTTCTGGCGGCGAGACAGCGTGCTGAAGTCGGGCACCGCCCAGTCCAAGCCGATCAACTTCAGCAGGCTCTCGACGAAACCAGTCGTTTGCCGAAGCGCCATGCCGAACAAGACCTTCATTGAGAGGTACGTCTGGATGGCGGCGTCGCTGTAGGTTTGCTGACGGCCACGCCCGCCTGTCGGCGCGGCATTCCAGGTCGTGTCGGTGTCAAACCAGATCGTCAGCGAGCCGCGGCGCTTGAGTGCTTCATTGTAGGCCGGCCAGTTCCTGGTCTTGTAGGTCGGAGGTGTGGGTCTGCTCATGACACCCAGCTACCATGCTGAACTCACGAAATGAATTCCCGCAGGGGTTTGCGCAACAGAGCCGAACGCAATGGAAATCGTTTTTGGATTCGTCGTCGCCCTCGGTCTTGTCAACGGCACAGTGCAAAGCGGCCATCCGCATATCACGGCTGATCCCAGCCCATGCAGCGGCGAACAGGTCGCGGTCGCGTCGCAGATCAATCCGGGCAAGGTCCTCTACACCACCTGCAAATACTGACCCCGGATCACCAACCCCAACCGAAGGAGAAGGCCATGACCAGCAAGAAACCTGATGGAAATTCCAATGCCGCAAAGGATACGCCCGGTATGGAGCGGAACAGCGCCGGGTACAGGACCGCTGGACGCCCTGCTGACCGAGATCGGCGATGTGCCCGACGAACTCGACGGCCTGTCGCTGGTCAACGCCAGGCGCGAGGCGGACTTCAAGGTCAAACAGGCCATCAACGCCCTCAAGGTCCTGCGCAAGCTGTCCGCCTGATCTAGGTCTGTGGCCATTCCGGCGGGCGGAAGCCTGAGAGGAACCAATGCATGGCCCGTGCGGCAACCGGGTTGACGCTGCGCGCTGATGATCGGTTGTCGGCCATTTCCCACTTGCGGATCGTCTGCGGTGCGGTGTCCAGCAGAGCGCCCAATTCTGATTGGGTCAGGCCCAGCTTGCGCCGGGCCTCTTTGAACTCTTCGGGGGTCATTATCCGAGGAAGATTTTGACCAGCGCGGCGGTGGCGCCCATCAGGCCCGCAGCGGCAAGGAACGGTGCCAGGAAAGTGCTGACGCCGATCTGCTTGGTCTTGGCCAGCAGCTTGGCGATTTCAGCGCGCATCTTGTCGTCGGCGAGGCTTTGTTCTGCGTTGGTCATGTCGATCTCCTTCACTTGGCGGGCTTCATTGCCCTTCGACAAGGATAGATATAGCGCCAATGGCGCTAGTCGTCAAGGGCTTTCGCTCGATTTTTTCAGAATTCCACAGTCCCGCCACCGCGCGGGGCCTATCCATGCGCAAGGGGGCGCGATGACTGAAATCCGCGAATACTGGCAGATCATCGTCTCTGCGGTGATCGGCATTGCATGGCTCATCAGACTGGAGGGCAAGGTGACGAAGAACGCTGACGAAGTTGCGCGCCTTGAGCGCCTGATCGAACGCGAGCGGGCCGACACGCGTGAGGCGTTTTCGGAACTCAAGGAGATGCAGGCCGAGGCAAACCGCGACATCAAGATCCTGCTGGGGCGTGGTCATCAGGTCCACTGGAACGACCGGACGCATCCGCCAAGGTAAAATTTAAGCGCCCCGCCGGGGGTAACCGGACGGGGCGTTTTCAACCATAGGCACTCGTTACGAAACCGATCTAACCTATCCTTGTGTAGGTTTCAAATGGGCACGATTGCCTAGGTAAAACTGCCTACGCGCGCCGGTCGGCCCCGTCCTCTCGGCCAGCAAGCATTGACCGAAACACAGATTTTCACCCGCGCAGGTCAGCACCTGTCGCGGGTTATCTCACAACATGGAGGCCACGATGCCCAAGTTCCTGACCGCCCTTTGGGGGCGGATCAAATCCCTGTTCGCCACGCCCACGCGAGCGGTCGGCACAACCGGCGCCGCCCTCGGCGTGGTGGTCGCGATCGGCGTTGACGGCAGCAGGGCGCCTCGCGATGCTGCAGGGAGCGGAGCGCTCATAGCAGGCGCCGGTTTGGGTCCTGCGTGACGCTTTCTTTCAGATCGGCGATAAGGGCGGGGATCGCACAGCGCGGCGTGAGACTCGGCAACCTGCATATCATCTCCGTTTCCGCAGAATCATCCGATCACGCACATTCCCCCATCATGGCGAGGGTTGAGAGCCGTTCTTTCGGCGATCATATTTTGCGCAACTGCCGTTCAGGCAAGCATAACGGGCAGGCGCTTCTCCCGATTGTGTCATTTGCCACGCGAGTAGGAGCTTTTCAAATTTCATCATACTTCTGGCCTCAGCAATCTCGGTCCGAACCCCAAGCGGACATGCCCCTGACCTGATGCGGGTCTGCTCCGAGCCGAACATCCTGACCTCGTCGACCAGTCCGACGAACCCCTACACGGTCAATACCGTGGCCGAGCATCTCGACATGCTGATGGTCTGCCACCACCTCGACCGCAACATCCCCGAGGACGAAGCCTTCGCCGCCAGCCGCATCCGCGCCACCACCATTGCCGCCGAGGGCGTGATGCACGACCTGGGTGCGATCTCGATGATGACCTCGGACAGTCAGGCCATGGGCCGCGCGGGCGAGGTGATCAGCCGCACCTGGCAGATCGCCGACCAGATGAAGCGCCAGCGCGGCGGTCTGGCCGAGGATGGGTCCGGCAACGACAACTACCGTATCCGCCGCTATGTCGCCAAGTACACGATCAACGGCGCCATCGCGCATGGCATGGGCCATCTGATCGGTTCGGTCGAGAAGGGCAAACTCGCGGACCTGGTGATATGGCGCCCGGATTTCTTTGGAGCGCGGCCCGAGATGGTGCTGAAAGGTGGCTTCATCGCCGTCGCCCAGAACGGCGATGCCAATGCCTCGATCCCGACGCCGCAGCCCTATATCATGCGGCCGATGTTCGGCGGCACGGGCAAGGGGCTGAAGGGCACCTCGGTTCTGTTCGTCAGCGAGGCTTCGATAAGTGAAGGTCAGGTTCTGTCTTACGGTCTCGACAAACGGATCGAGCCGGTGCGCCGCTGCCGCGGCCTCGGCAAGGCCGACATGAAGCTGAACGACGCGCTGCCGAAGATCATGGTCGACCCGAAGACCTATGAGGTAACGGCCGACGGTGAACTGATCACCTGCGAGCCCGCATCGGTCGTGCCGCTGGCGCGTCGCTACGCGCTGTTCTGAAGTCAATAAAGAAAAGTGGGAGAGGCCGATAAAAATGGCCTCCCATTAAAACCTGTAACCAGATCGTCCGACTGTGGTTGGGGCTGTTTCCACTGCCGCGAATGCCCGTTTGGCTGCCCCGTCAAATCCTAGTTAACCAGTATACGCTGAGCAACGCCTACCGGCAGCTTTGTCTCGCACAGCCGCCATCATGGCCGCGACTTCGCTGCGGTGCATTCGAACGTCCGCTTAAGGGGATTCGGCCTCGCGCTATCGGTGAAGGCCAACCCGTCCGCAATGGACCGACCACGTATTTCGACTGGCTTGCGGATAACCATGCAAGCGATGCCGTGCTTCATTTCCCCCCACAGCCACGCGTCTCAGGCGCTCAGCCGGGCCTCTCGCATATCGCGGCCGGGTGGAGTGCCGAACAGGCGGGCGTAGTCGCGGGTGAATTGCGGCACGCTCTCATAGCCCACGACATGGGCGGCATGGCTGATCGTGGCGCCCTGGGCCAACATCAAGCGGCGCGCCTCGATCAGCCGCAGTTGCTTCTGGAACTGCAGCGGCGAAAGGGTGGTGATGGCGCGGAAATGCTGGTGGAACGAGGATTCGCTCATCCCTGCCACCGCGGCCAGATCGGTGATGCGCAGTATGTTCGCGTAGTCCTGCCGGATCACAGCCACCGCTCGAGCGATACGTTGGGCATGGCTGTCGGCCGCACCAAGCGCCCGGATCGCGGCGCCGTGGTGGCCTGTCAGCAGCCAGTAGTGCATTTCGCGCAAAAACGCGTCGCCCAGGACCGGCAGTGCGGCAGGCCGATCAAGAAGGCGCATCAGCCGCAGCGCAGCATCGGTCACATCCGGGTCGGCAGGCTCGATCCGGACCGGGGCGGTATCGCTCGTGCGCATATCGGCCTCGACCGAAAGCGCACGCAACAGGGCCGGATCCAGTTCCAGCGCCAGCGCGTAATAGGGAGTGACGGGGCTCGCCTCGGTGATCTGGCTGATGGTCGGCACATCGGCGGTGATCACCAGCGCCTCGCCCGCGGCATAGTCGAAGCTGGTCGCGCCCATCGTCACCCGCTTGCGACCCTGAAGGCAAATCGCCACCACCGGCTTCTGCACCGCCACCTGCAACTCGCCGGGACGGAGTTGACGCACCACGCCCAGGCCGCGAAATGGGGTCGGCGCATACCCGAAGCGGTCGGCATGGGCATCGGCATGGCGGCGGACAAGATCGAGAAGGCTGGGCATCGGTGGAATCCAGGCAAAGAGGCTTGCGGTATCAAGCAAGGAATGCCGCCGTTGCACAAGCCTTTCCGCGGAAGTTCACGGAAACAGGCAAGAGAGCCCGAGGAATAGGCAACACATGCTCGCCGTTCTGCCACATCTTCCCCTCATCCGCTCAAGATGAGGAACACGACATGAGCAAGATCGCACTGGTCACCGGCGCCAATCGAGGCCTTGGCCGCAATACCGCCCTTTCCATCGCCCGCCATGGCGGGGATGTCATCGTCGCTTATCGCGGCAATACGGCCCAGGCCAGCCGACTGCCTCCGAGATAGTCGCGTTGGGGACGTTCGGCCTGTTCCGCAACGAGGGCGGTGTCGATGCAGGAATTGACGGTGTCTGCGAAGCTGGGCGGTTTCTCCCGATGGTTGAAGTCGAAAACGGCGCTCATTAGAACGGCACCTCCGGATCGGGCCGGGGCGCGCTGGTTTGCATCGCCTCTTGGAAGCCATCGACGGCGGCCGTCGCGAGCGCGAGCGCCTGTGCTTCGCTGAGATCGGCGAACTCCGTGGGCCATCCGATCTCGGCCATGAGTTCGGCCATGTTGCGGAGGGCGGCGCGCAGGGCTGCCTGCTCGCGTTCGTCGGGATCTATCATGCGCCGACCCCGCTAGTGGGCGCTGGCGTGCGGGAATGCGGGATGGCGCGGCGCGCCGGGTAGATGCTGTTCATGGGAGAGCTCCAGATGCTCTCCTCACCTACCGGCGGCGGCGGCGGACTGTCGGATGGCGCGCACGGAACCTTACGGGAACACAATCTTGTGGCGAGCGCGGTTCCTTCCTAATCTTGCGGACCGACGACAATTTCAGGAGCAGCGAGGCCGATGCCAGCATTTAACCCAAGGATTTTCAGCAACCCCGATCGCCTCAAGCAAATCGCTCCCGCGCGACTGAAGGCGTTTCTCGAGCCTTGGAAGGACTACTTTCTGTCCCGCAATCTCGACCTCGCCGCATGGTCGACAGATGACATACCGCTCGAAGCGATCGCGAGTGTCCTGATGAATCCCGACGCGTCGGTGCCCGAGGACATGGTCATCGGCACAGCGACGGCATCGACCAGTTCAACGAGGTGATGGGCGCGATGCACGGTTCGCCCGATCTGGTCGAGCTTGGGCGAGACGGACGCGGCGAGGATCGGTTCACCACCCGCGACATGATCGAGGCTGAACAGCACCTGCATCGCGCCGCCGAGATGATGGCCGAGAGGGAACGGCACGAGGTCAGCGACCGGGACCGCGAAACCGCTTTGGCCCGCGCGGAACAGCGCGGCCTTGTCCTGTCCGGCGAGCAGGCCTAGGCGCTGGCGCATGTCACTGACGGGCGCGATCTTGGCATTGTCGTCGGCTATGCCGGAACGGGAAAGAGCGCCATGCTAGGCGTGGCGCGTGAGGCTTGGGAGGCTGCGGGCTATGAGGTTCCCGGCGTTACCCTGTCCGGCATCGCCGCCGAGAATCTGGAAAGCGGATCGGGCATCGCGTCTCGCACCATCGCCAGCATGGAACACCGCTGGCAGAATGGCCGCGACATGCTCACCAGCCGCGATGTGCTGGTGATCGACGAAGCGGGGATGGTCGGCACGCGGCAGTTGGAGCGCGTGTTGTCCCATGCCGCCGAAGCTGGTGCGAAGGTCGTGCTAGTCGGTGATCCGCAGCAGCTTCAATCCATCGAGGCAGGCGCGGCGTTTCGGTCTATCCATGAGCGTCATGGCGGCGCGGAGATCGGCGAGGTGCGCCGCCAGCGCGAGGACTGGCAGCGCGACGCCACCCGCGATCTGGCGACCGGCAGAACCGGCACGGCGATTCATGCCTATGACAATCATGGCATGGTGTATGAGGCGCAGAGCTGGGAACAGGCGCGCGGCAATCTGATCGACCGCTGGGACCGTGACAGGCAGGCATCGCCGGACAGCAGCAGGATCATTCTCACCCACACCAATGCCGAGGTGCGCGAACTGAACGAGGCCGCCCGTGACCGGATGCGGGAGGCGGGCGATCTGGACGAGGACGTGCGCGTGACGGTCGAACGCGGCGAACGCAGCTTCGCCGCCGGGGATCGCGTCATGTTCCTGCAAAACGAACGCGGCCTTGGTGTGAAGAATGGCACGCTCGGCACCATCGAGCAGGTCAGCGAACACTCCATGTCGGTTCGCACCGATGACGGGCGCGATATCTCGTTCGATCTGAAAGACTACGACCGTATCGACCACGGCTATGCCGCGACCATCCACAAGGCGCAGGGCATGACCGTGGACCGAACGCATGTTCTGGCGACACCGGGCATGGACGCCCACGGCAGTTATGTCGCCCTGTCACGCCACCGCGACGGCATGGACCTGCACTATGGCAGGGACGACTTCGCCAGTCAGGACAAGCTCATCGACACCTTGTCGCGCGACCGGGCCAAGGACATGGCATCCGACTACGAGCCCGCGCAGAGCTACGCCGAGAGGCGCGGTATTATTTCCCATGTCCGTGATACTGCCGTTGAACAGGTTCACGCCCGGAACAATGCCGTTGACCGGATCGGCGACATCATCTTCAGCGTGCGCGAACCCCGCCACCCAGCAGAGGGGCCGGAAAGGGAGACGACCGGCAGGGGAATAAGGCAGGAGATCGAGGCGGTAGCACAGGACACCGGAATAGACCCGGAAGATGCCTTGCGCCACGCCCGCAGAATGGCGCGCATTCGCCATGCCCATGCCGTTGGGCAGGTCTTCAACGCCGAGGATGCCGGGAGCAAGGCCAGTCCCGCGCAATGGGATGAACTGGTCGATTCCCGCAAGGCATTCGACGCGGTGCGTCCCTATGGCTGGCAGGATGCGGAAGCGGCCTATGCCAAGGATGAGAGCCTTGCCCATGAGGCGGGATCGGGCAAGGTCAATCGCGCCATCCGCGCCCTGCAACTGGAAACCGAGATTCGCACCAGCCCGGAGCGCCGCGCGGATCGTTTCGTGGAACGGTTCCGCGACCTCAAGCAGACCGGCGACCGGCAATATGCGGCGGGCAACTATTCCGGCTACAGGTCAGCGCGCGCCGAGATGGGCAACATGGCGATGAGTCTGGAACGCGATCCGCAGATGGAATCCCTGCTCGAAGGCCGCAAGAAGCAACTCGGCATCAGCATGGATTTCGACTCAGGCATGAGGCTCGGGCGGCAACTCGCCCTCAGTCACGGTCTCGGCAGAGGCCGGGACCTGGGCATCGGAATGTAGACCTTTCCTATTTGCCGCCGTTTCTACGCCACACTACTACGACAGCTAAATATCTATTGTACAACGATAATTCCTTGCCCTGACTGGTCTCTGCAATCGTCAAAAACAACCAGCAGGAGGCAGCAGGACCATGCGCCAACCAGACCGCATCATCCGCTTTGACACCGTTCGCGCCCGCACGGGACTGTCGCGGTCCACCATCTACCGCAAGATCAAAGAGGGCACGTTCCCGGCCCAGCTCAAGATCAGCATCAACGGCGCGGGATGGAGGGAATCCGACATCAACCGCTGGGTCGCCGATCCAGCCGGGTGGCGGCAGCGTTCGTTCAACGAATTCGATTACCTCAATGACTATTGATCGCAGGAACGACGACAGGCCGGTGACGGCATCCCGTTCCCGGCGCACCAAACGACCGCCTACGGCGTCGGAGCAGCTTGAGGAATTGCTGGGTTATCCGTGGCCGTTCCCCGCCAGGCCGCCCCAGCATGACCTCACTACATGGACCGTGACCGACGACTGGCCCGATCCCGTCCCGGTCACGGAAGCCGAGATCGAGGTGTTCGAGCGATGGTTCGGCGACCTGTTCGATGAGTTGTTCGGCCCGGACAGTTGAGCGATGTCCGATTGTAATGTGAGTTATAGTGTGGTACATATGCTCATCGTTGGAGTGAACCGGTGATTGTAGGCTTTCGGGACGACTGGCTTCGGGCCTTCTTTGTGGACGATGTTCGTTCTCGCAACATCCCGCCCGATCTAGAAGCCCGCTTGTTCCGCAAGCTCCAGATGATTGACGACGCCGTGACCGATCAGGACTTGCGCGTGCCGCCCAGCAATCACTTCGAGAAGCTGCGCGGCAATCTCGCAGGTTTCCATTCCATCCGCGTCAACCAGCAATGGCGGTTGATTTTCCGCTGGGATGGCGAACGCGGCGAGGCGAACGGAATTTATCTGGACGATCACAGCTACCGATGAAAGCGAGGCGAACATGCTGACCACCAAGCGCAAGCCGGCGACTGTCGGCGAGATACTGACCGAGGAGTTCATGCAGCCGATGGGGCTGACACAGGGCGCGCTCGCCGAGGCGATGGGCGTCCAGCGCAAGCACGTCAACGAACTATGCGGCAATCGTAGGAACGTGACGGCGGCGACGGCGCTGATCCTCGCCCGCGTGTTCGGCACCAGCCCGGACTTCTGGCTCAACGTGCAGCGGCGCAGCGATCTTTGGGAAGTGATGAACACGCCCAAAGAGCGCGAGCGGGTTGAGCGTGCGCGTCCTTTGCAAAACGCGGCCTGAGCGCAGCCATGCGGCCCGATTGTTTGGGCCGAGCCAGAATTGAGAAGGAAACATCGCCATGACCGCTTCCACCGTGCCGCTGCGCGCCGCCCTTTACTTGCGCGTTTCGACGGCGCGGCAGGCCGAGCATGACGTTTCCATTCCCGACCAGAAGCGACAGGGAGAAGCCTATTGCGAGACGCGCGGGCTGCAACCGGTCGAGACTTTCATCGAACCCGGCGCGTCGGCCACCAATGACCGCCACCCCGAGTTCCAGCGCATGATCGAGGCGGGAACCAGCAAGCCCGCGCCCTTCGACGTGGTGGTGGTCCACTCGTTCAGTCGGTTCTTCCGCGATCACTTCGAGCTTGAGTTCTATGTCCGCAAACTGGCGAAGAACGGCGTGAAGCTGGTTTCGATCACTCAGGAAATGGGGGATGACCCCATGCACGTCATGATGCGGCAGATCATGGCGCTGTTTGATGAATACCAGTCCAAAGAAAACGCCAAGCACGTCATGCGGGCCTTGAAGGAGAACGCGCGGCAAGGCTTCTGGAACGGCTCGCTTCCTCCTATCGGCTATCGCACCGTCGCCGCCGAGCAGCGCGGAGCCAAGACCAAGAAGAAGCTGGAGATCGACCCGCTTCACGCCGACACGGTCCGGCTGATCTATCGCCTTGCCTTGGAGGGCGACGGCCCCAAAGGCCAGATGGGCGTGAAGAACATCGTCTCGTATCTCAACAGCCGCCGCATCTTCACCCGCGACGGCGGGCGTTGGGGGATCGGGCAGGTCCACCGCATCCTGACCCGCCGCACCTACATGGGCGAACACGAGTTCAACAAGCGCAGCAAGACCAAGGAATTAAAGCCGGTCAGCGAGATCGTGACGGTTCCTGTCCCGCCGATCATCGACCGCGAGACCTTCGACGCAGTTCAGAAGCTGCTCAAGGCCCGCAATCCCAAGGTTATGCCCGCCCGCGTCATCAGCGGCCCGACCATGCTGACCGGCCTGATCCATTGCGCCAAGTGTGGTGGGGCCATGACCATCCGCACCGGCAAGGGCGGGCGCTACCGCTACTATTCCTGTTCGATGAAGGCGCGGCAGGGGCCGACCGCCTGCGAAGGCATGGCCGTGCCGATGGAGAAGCTGGACGATCTGGTCGCCAGCCATCTTGAGGGGCAGCTACTCCAACCCGAGCGGCTGGAAACCGTCCTTGCCGCCGCGCTTGACCGCAGGGAAGAACACGCCGAGCGCCGCCGCGAGCATATCGCCGAGTTGAACAAGCGCGCCACAGAATCGGAACTGCGCCTCAAGCGGCTTTACGACGCCATCGAAGCAGGCATTGCCGATCTGGACGACCCGGCGCTGAAAGACCGCATCGACGGTCTCAAGGCCATCCGCGATCAGGCCAAGGCCGATGCGGACCGGGCACAAGCCATGCTCCAGAGCACCGGACAGAAGGCGGTCACGCCGCAGATGCTGCGCAAGTTCGCTGCGACCGCCCGCGAGCGTATCCGGCTGGAAAGCGGCGGCTATCGCCGCGACCACCTGCGCGCGCTGGCACAGCGTGTCGAGGTCGCAGACGGGGAAGTTCGTATCATGGGATCGAAGTCGCGGCTGCTACAGACGCTCGTGGCGGGAAGTGGCGTAAACTCAGTGCCCACTCAGGGACTGAAGTGGTGGGCCGAAGCCGACGAAACGGAGAACTACACCTACGCTATAGCCCTCTAAATTGAAGCAAGAACGAATGGCTAAAATGGGGTGCGAAGCGGAGTAGCGGGTTCCAGCGGACATTCCATGAAACCCGCCTTTCAGGCACAATCGCGATCTGGTGGCACCTAGTCCCGAGTTCGGACGCTCAACCCGCTTATCACCCGATTTTCCTAAGCCGCGACCAACTCGGCAATCTTAGCCGCAACTGCCGCCATAGATTCTTCGGCAGTGTTCAACCCAGCCCGAGACGCTAGTAGAAGGCTGACCTTCTCAAGTTCCTCGTACGTCGTTCCGTGTACAACTGGCACGAGCCGCTCACGTCGAAGAAGCGCTGAAAGCTCTTTGTCCGCGACACCTTCTGCCGGTAGGCGACGCAACATGGCCGGCGTAACCAGCACGATACCTACGCGAGAGTTCACCAAGCCCTTGTCAATCGCCCGCATCATTGGCACCCCAAGGCCGAGGTCCTTTTCGCTAAACCACACGCGAACACCGCGCGCTTCGAGAAGGTCATGAAGGTCTTTCGCGGCCCCCTGTCGGTCATCCCACGCGTGGCACAGGAAAACGTCTCGGAGATCAGGCTGCGAAACTGCGAGGCTTTCGACAGATTCACGGACAGGAGTAAGTGTCCTCACTTCTTCAGTCGTGTACCACACCCCGGAACTCGATGGGGACCAGCGCGGCTTTGAGCTGCGCTGCCCCGAACTGCCACCGCCCCGGTTAACCGACGAAGAAGGGGTGGGAGATGGCCGATAGCTACTATAATCACTGTAACTGCCGTAGCTGCCATACCCCCCCGAGCGACCATAACGCCCTCCGCATGCGGGGCAGTCGGCTGCCGCCGCCGCCGAGCGGTGTCCCCTTACTGGTGCAGTACATCTAGCCATATGCTCTCCCCCTCCTGCTCATCCACTGTTCTGTCGGAACGTTGAAGTTGTTTTCCAGCAAGTCAGCGGCCGCTACGTTTTGACCGGTAGCCACTCCGCCGCCGCCGTAGGCCGCGTTCAAAGAGCTTATCGTGCAACAGTGATACAAGCCTATCTTGCCATCCATCAGTATGCACTACGCGATCAAAGTGTGCGTCCTGATCGCGGAGAAGATCGAGCCGCGACCGTTGCGATGCTTCATTCCAATCTTGATACAGCAAATAGACCGCGTTGCCGTATCTAAGGTTCTCGAACACGACTAAATCGTCAGCAAACTGTGCTCCGAAATATGAGCCGAAGCCGCCCTGACCGCGTATGTAGGCCCTCGGCTCGAAACCCTCGAACAGTCGCACCCGCTCGCGAACATGCTTCTCAAAGTCGGCGGCGTTCGTCGGATCGGCCGATCCCAACAAGCGAGCAACAACTTCGTCAGCGTTGCCCGGCGGGAAAATTTGCCAGTCCAGCGCGACGGTTGAAATGTATTCTTCGCGCGTCGCGTCGCTCGCGAACACGCCCGTGACGCCCGTATTCTCTTGCAGGACGTTGATCGCCCAAAGCAGCATTAAGTCGAACTCGGCTGCGCTTCGGCTAAGCATGGGCGCGAGAGCAAATTTGACTACCACCTGCTCGCCGCCTCTATCTTCAAGTACACTCGCTTCGATGGTCATGCCCTGCGGTTCAAAAATTTGGTGCTGGTAAACGTCTTTTGTCCAAGAACGCATTGTCCAGCCGTTGCGCGCGCCGTCCCCGAAGTTGGGTGACTCGAAGGTCCATGTCTTCTGGACCATCGGCCAATCCTCACGCTTACGGTCCCAGCCATAAGCGTTCCGCTCAGACCACTTTCCTGCATCGGCAGGGGGGTGGGTTGGACCAACGGCGATGATGAAGGAGCCGTCTATGCTTAATCCAGCGTGACTATACTGCCCCGCTTCAATATCTTCACGTTTGATTTTCTTTGTCGCAGCGACAGCGATGAAGTCGCCGTCAATGTCATTAAGTGCGCTCTGCACAAACGGCGGAATTATAAGGTAATTTCTTTTCCATGGAAAACGCTTTGCCATTGTTCAGCCCCCCGCTGCGACGAAGAGCGTACGGGGCCGAGAATGATCAAGCAAGAACCGAAATGGAAGTATTCCAAGTAGAGGTGACAATCAGTGGTAGTTTTGTCGGGAATGGAGTGGGAAGCTGCCGTGTGCCGCTACCAGAATATCGGGTCATAGCTTAGAATCGGCGGCTTTCTAAAATAGTCGCACGTGACCTAAAGCATGACATTGCCGCGCGCATTCAACGTTTGGATGGACTTCGCCCCTGCCATTTACGTCTGCGGCTTGGAGCCTAGAATTTTGAACGCGGAAAGATCAGCCCCGAAAGCCTTTCTGAAACTGTCATTTGCCCAGCCTCTGAAAGACTGTTCATCGTAATTGTCAGACATCCAGCTAAAATCACAATTGAACGGCCCATCGCGCAAAATCCATTGCTCGGTTAATTCATAGAGCGCCATCGTGCCATAAAAGCGATTGAAGGTTTCCATCACAGCCTTTTCAGAGCGGTCGGGCCATTTTCGGGGGTATACCCCGTCCTTGTCGGCCTTGTCGCTAAACAGCGACAAGTGGCGCAACCATACTTGTCGGAAATCCACCTCGCTCGGATGACCTGCCATATATGCCCCCGGCCAGCAGAAAAAGTGCGGATGTTCGTACTTGTCTTTACACATCGAAATGTAGTGCGAAAGAAAGACTCTGATATTCAGGTTCTCAGGGTTGAATTTGAATGTCCGGTGCTCCTCCATAAGCCGCTGAACAAGCGGATATTCCTCCGCCCATCGCACTACCTCTTCCAAAGCTGCCATTGGATGGTCGTAATGGCGCGCTTTACAAAGCTCGCTTGAAACCTCAACATATTCCTCTAAAGATAATTTCTTTATCGCGGATTTCAAATTCGGTGCGTCTTTGATCGCGAAGCAAAATTCGGCAAACCGTATTCCTACATCGACGTGGTGGATCAAGTTTTCCAAATGGCCGAAATCAAACGGGAGCCCGCGCGTAGGATTGATCGCGAGATCGCACACCAAAAGGAAAAGCGGGACAATCGGGTCGGAAAGAGAAGAGGGCCATTCCGTTTCCGTATGCTTCAGGAAGCTTTCAAAAGCCTCAACGTATATGCCTGAGAGATAGCCCTCGGTTCGCCACTCCTCGCAGGTCAACGGCTCGTCCCGCGCGCGATTAAGAAAATCAAGCTGAATGAAACGTGCCTGCCCTTCGTAAATCGCGTGAAGTCCAACATAAGGAAGATGCACGTTTGAGTTTTTTACAAACCCCTCATGGCCTTCTGGGCTCTGTTGCAAAGATTGGCGGCAGTCAGAGGTAGGCTGTCGCTCTGCGCCG
>NZ_CAMEFG010000007.1 GCF_945915435.1 uncultured Paracoccus sp.
TGCTGGCGCTGTGCCTGCTGAAGGAGCCGGGCGCGATGGGGGCCGATATCGCCGTCGGCAGCGCGCAGCGGTTCGGCGTGCCGATGGGTTATGGCGGGCCTCATGCCGGGTTCATGTCCTGCCGCGATGCGATGAAGCGCGCCATGCCGGGCCGGATCGTCGGCGTTTCCATCGACGCCAAGGGCAACAAGGCCTATCGCCTGTCCCTGCAAACGCGCGAGCAGCATATCCGTCGGGAAAAGGCGACCTCGAACGTCTGCACGGCCCAGGCCCTGCTGGCCGTGATGGCCGGATTCTACGCGGTTTTCCACGGGCCCGAGGGGCTGCGCGCCATTGCGCAGCGGGTCCATCTGAACGCGGTCACGCTGGCCGATGCGCTGCGCGCCGCCGGGGCCGAGGTCGCGCCCCAGGCCTTCTTCGACACGATCACCGTTCGCGTGGGCGTCGGGCAGGCGGGGATCCTGGCCGCCGCGCGGCAGCGCGGGATCAACCTGCGCAGGGTCGGGCGGGACCGCGTGGGGATTTCCGTCGACGAACTGACCGACGGCGGCGTGATCGCGCGGGTGCTGGACGCCTTTGGCATCTCGGACCCGGCGCGGCCTGCCGACACCCCTGCCATCCCCGAGGATCTGCTGCGTGAAAGCGATTACCTGACGCATCCGATCTTTCACATGAACCGCGCGGAATCCGAGATGATGCGCTATATGCGCCGCCTCTCGGACCGCGACTTGGCGCTGGACCGGGCGATGATCCCGCTTGGCTCCTGCACGATGAAGCTGAACGCCGCGGCCGAGATGATGCCGCTGACATGGCCCGAGTTCGGCGGCCTGCATCCCTTCGCGCCCCAGGACCAGGCGGCGGGCTATCACGAGGTGTTCGCCGACCTGTCCGACAAGCTTTGCGCGATCACGGGCTATGACGCCTTTTCCCTGCAGGCCAACAGCGGCGCGCAGGGCGAATATGCCGGGCTGCTGGCGATCGCGGGTTATCACCGCGCGCGCGGCGAGGCCCGCGACATCTGCCTGATTCCCGTCAGCGCGCATGGCACCAACCCCGCCAGCGCGCAGATGGCGGGGATGAAGGTGGTCGTCGTCAAATCCGCCCCCAACGGCGATATCGACCTGGAGGATTTCGCCGACAAGGCGGCGCAGGCTGGCGACCGGCTGGCGGCAGCGATGATCACCTATCCTTCCACGCATGGCGTCTTCGAGGATACCGTGCGCGACGTCTGCCGCATCACGCATGAGCATGGCGGGCAGGTCTATATCGACGGCGCGAACATGAATGCGATGGTCGGGTTGGTCCGGCCCGGCGATATCGGCGGCGACGTCAGCCACCTGAACCTGCACAAGACCTTTGCCATCCCGCATGGCGGGGGCGGGCCGGGCATGGGGCCGATCGGCGTCAAGGCGCACCTGGCGCCCTTCGTGCCGGGCGACCCGCGCGAAGAGGGCCGGGGCGCGGTCAGCGCGGCGCCCTGGGGCAGCGCCTCGATCCTGCTGATTTCATGGGCCTATATCGTGATGATGGGCGGGGCGGGGCTGACGCAGGCCACGCGCGTCGCGATCCTGAACGCCAACTATATCGCCAGCCGGCTGGCGGGGGCCTATCCGGTGCTGTTCATGGGCAACCGGGGCCGCGTCGCGCATGAATGCATCCTGGACATGCGCCCCTTCGCGGAACATGGCGTCACCGTGGACGACATCGCCAAGCGCCTGATCGACAACGGATTCCATGCCCCCACCATGAGCTGGCCGGTCGCCGGAACGCTGATGGTCGAGCCGACCGAATCCGAAACCAAGGCCGAGATCGACCGCTTCGTCACCGCCATGCTGGCCATCCGCGACGAGATCACCGAGGTTGCCGAGGGCCGCGTTCCGGCGCAGGACAGCCCCCTGCGCCACGCCCCCCACACGGTCGAGGACCTGGTCGCCGAATGGGACCGCCCCTATTCGCGTGAACAGGGCTGCTTCCCGCCGGGCGCGTTCCGGGTGGACAAATACTGGCCTCCGGTCGGGCGGGTCGATAACGCTTATGGCGACCGCAACCTGGTCTGCACCTGTCCGCCGCTGGAGGATTACGCCGACGACTGACGCGATGCCCCGGCTGTCCGAAAGGGTGGCCGGGAATTGCTTTTTGTTCGGGATGAAAAGCCGGCCCGGCCCTGTATACAGGGGGAAAGTCGGTTTTTCGGATCAGGTGCGCCCGCCCGTGTTTCAGCTACAGCCTTTGCCCGTCCTGCCCGTCGGCGGCGATCCCGCGCCCGGATTTGTCCAGCGCACCCATGCCAACCCGCGCTTTTCCTTCGATTCGGCGGCGGGGCGCTACCTGGTGCTGGGGTTTGCCGGTTCGGGCGGGGATCCGGCGGTGCAGCGGGCCATGCGGGCGATCATGGCGCGCCGGGACCTGTTCGACGACGAACACGCCAGCTTTTTCGCCGTCACCCAGGACCCGCAGGACGAGGCGCAGGGGCGGCTGGCCGACCGCCTGCCGGGTTGCCGCATCTTCTGGGACTTCGACCACCGGATCGCCCGGCGCTATCGGCTGATCGACCGCCACGTGCAGGGCGCGGATCCGCGCGCATTGCCGCGCTTCTGGCTGGTGATCGACCCGACCATGCGCGTGATCGAGAATATCCCCTTCGCCCCGGACGGTTCGGACGTGATCCGGCTGCTGGACCTGGTGGCGGGCCTGCCCCCGCCCGGCGGTTTCGCGGGCGTCCCCCTGCAAGCGCCGATCCTGTTCCTGCCCCGCGTGTTCGAGCCGGAACTGTGCCGCCACCTGATCGCGCTTTACGACCGCCACGGGGGCGAGGAAAGCGGCTTCATGCGGCAAGAGGGCGCGCGCACGGTGGCGGCCAGCGACGCGCGCTTCAAGCGGCGCAAGGATTACGTCATCCGCGACACCGAGCTGATCGCGCAGATACAGGCGCGATTCGTGCGCCGCGTGATCCCGGAAATCGCCAAGGCCCACCACTTCGCCGCCACCAGGATGGAGCGTTACATCGTATCGTGCTATGATGCGCGGGACGGCGGGCATTTCGCCGCCCATCGCGACAATACCACCACCGGGACCGCCCATCGCCGCTTTGCCGTCTCGATCAATCTCAACGACGATTTCCAGGGGGGCGAGGTGGGCTTTCCCGAATACGGCCCGCGCAGCTTCAAGGCCCCTGCGGGCGGGGCGGTGGTCTTTTCCTGCTCACTGCTGCATCGCGTGGGGCAGGTGACCGCCGGGCGGCGCTTTGCCTTCCTGCCCTTTCTTTACGATGAGGCGGCGGCGAAGATCCGCGAAACAAACGCGCAATCGGTGGGCGCAGCAGGCGCCGGGCCGCAGCGGGCCGTGCCCTGATCGGGGGCGAATCACCGGGCGCCGGGGCAGCGCGGACCAAGGCGTTCGCGCAAGGGTTGCGCCGATGAACGCGACTCGCCGGTATGCATCGGCGGGTTTGCGCCAATAGGACAATATCACGCAGTGCCTTTCCTTGTGCGATCCACTATCGGGTCCCCATGTTCCGACGCGGCATCAGATAGAATTTGCTTTTATTTTTAAGGATTTTTTTGACGAAACCCGGCTCACTTTTCACATCGGACGGGGTATGAAAAACAGGTGACAAACGGAACAAAACGGTTTATCGCGCCCACCTGTCGCAATTATGTCTGTTTTGTGTTTCCGTAAAGTAAGCTTGATGACATCGCAGTTTCAGTCTGTTTGGTTGTTTTAGGAGGTAGCATGATGTCAAAGGATCTTCCCATCACGCGTGGCCGCAAGTTCGCACAGGTCCTGGAAGGGGCGCGCAAGGTCTTTCTGCGCGATGGTTTCGAAGGTGCCAGCGTCGATGACATCGCCCGTGAAGCCGCGGTCTCGAAGGCCACGCTCTACAGCTATTTCCCTGACAAGCGCCTCATGTTCATCGAGGTGTTTCGCGCCGAACTCAGCCGCGACACCGCCGACGCCAGCGCGCTGATCGACGTGGACCTGCCGGTCGAGCAGGTGCTGCCCTTCATCGTCCAGATGATTTCCTCGCAGCTTACATCCGATTTCGGCGCGCGCGTCTATCGCGTCAGCGTCGGCGAGGCCGAGCGTTTTCCCAGCCTTGCGCAGGAATATTACGATGCCGGTCCCGGCCTTCTGCGCAGCCAGCTTGTCCGCTATCTGGAACGCTGCGTCGAGCGGGGCGAACTGGTGGTGGACGATTTCGAACTGGCCGCCGACCAGTTGATCCGCCTTGCGGGCACCACGATCCAGGACCGGGCGATCTTCCTGGGCCGGGAATCGGTGGACCGGGACATGCTGCGCCGCGTCAACCGGGGCGCGGTCGCGATGTTCATGGCCGCATATGGGGTCCGGAACCGGGCCGCGGATCAGCCGGGCTGACCGCGCCATGCGCTGAAATGTGAGCGGGGCGGGACGCCTTCGCGGTTCTCAAACCCGAAAGCGGCGCATATAGTGCAAACCATTGCATGAATTCCCGAACTGGAAGTCCGACGAATGAAACAAGCCCTGATTGCGCTTCTGGTCGCGTCGCCGCTGGCGGCCTGCATGGCGCCGCAGCATGCGCCCTTCCATGAACCGCTTCCGGCCCAGCCGATGCCGGCGGCCCTGCCCGCCTACGAACCCCTGCCGGTCGCCGCGTCCGGCGGGTTCCAGTCGCGCGAACCCGACGTCTGCGGCGCGCAGAACCATCGCAGCGCGATCGGCCAGCCCGCTTCGGCCATCCCCTCGCTTGGCCTGTCGCGGCCCCATCGCGTGGTCGCCTATCGCGGCATCGAATCGCAGGAATATGATCCGCAGCGCATCGTTTTCCGTCTGGACCAGATGGGCAACATCTCGAACATTGATTGCG
The DNA here is from genome assembly GCF_945915435.1 of uncultured Paracoccus sp. Classification (GTDB taxonomy): domain Bacteria; phylum Pseudomonadota; class Alphaproteobacteria; order Rhodobacterales; family Rhodobacteraceae; genus Paracoccus. The sequence continues at coordinate 4,847 of NZ_CAMEFG010000007.1, forward strand.
GCTGAAGAAGGAACGATCCGATGCGCCGATATCTTGCCCTGATCCCGTTTGCCCTGCTGGCCGCCTGCGAACCCGCGCCGACCGCCACCCCGCCCGAGGATGAGACCACCGACGCCTGCGGCGCCTCGGGCTTTTCGGGGCTGGAAGGGCAGCCCGAATCCGTCCTGGACCAGATGCGTTTCCCCGCGGGCACCCGCGTCATCCGGCCCAACCAGGCGATCACGATGGATTACCGCATCGACCGCCTGAATATCGAGATCGGCGCGAATGGCCGCATCGACAAGGTTTCCTGCTACTGACCGGGCAGGACCATCGCGAAGGGGCCGCGCTTTGTTGTTGCGGCCCGCATCGGGCGCTGCCACCATCGCGTCATGTCCAACCCTGTGCCTGCCCATATGCGCGACGCTGAGCGAGTGAGTTTCGACCGGGCCGAGCTTGGTGTCATCCTCTCGGTCTATGGCCGCATGGTGGCGGCGGGGGAATGGCGCGATTACGCCATGTCCTTCCTGCGCGAGGTGGCGGTGTTTTCCATCTTTCGCCGCGCCGCCGAACATCCGATCTACCGCATCGAAAAGCGCCCCCGCCTGCGCAATGCGCAAGGGGCCTATGCGGTGATCGGCATGGACGGGCGGGTGTTGAAGCGCGGCCACGACCTGCGCACGGTGCTGCGCGTGCTGGAGCGCAAGCTGATCCGCCCCGTGGATTGACGTTTCCGGGGGCTAGCCGCGATCCGGGCCGCGCCGGACGGTGTATTCCGTCACGCCCTCGTCCACTGCCGTCTGTGCGACCAGTTCGTGCCCCGACTGGTTGCAGAAATGCGGCACGTCGATGACGGCGGCGGGATCGGTGGCTTGCAGCGTCACCGTCGCGCCGGGCGGCAGCGCGCGCAGGCGCTTTTGCAGGCGCAGGACAGGCAGGGGGCACAGCAGCCCGCGGGCGTCGATGATGCTCATTCCGCCAGCGGCCCGTAGAAGATCAGGGCGGGATGCGGGCTGGGACCTTCCGTTTCCAGCAGGCGGGCCAGTCCTGCCACGGTGCTGCGCAGCAGTTTCTGGCCGGGATGGCCCACCGCCTCGGCCAGCAGGGCCGGGGTGTCGGCGGGCAGGCCCCGCGCGATCAGTTCGCGCGCCAGGTCGGGAAAGTTGCGCTGCCCCATGAAGACCACCGTCGTCGCCTGCGGGTCCGCGATGGCGGCCCAGTTCAGCCCCTGCGGCACCCCGCCCGTCACATCCGCGCCGGTGACGAATTGCAGCCGCCGCGCCGTCAGCCGCCGCGTCAGGGGAATGCCCGCCACCGCCGCCGCCGCAAGGGCCGAGGGGACACCGGGCACGATCTCGAACCCGATGCCGGCGGCTTGCAGGGCGGCGATTTCTTCCTCCAGCCGCCCGAAGATCCCCGCATCGCCCGATTTCAGCCGCACCACGCGCCGCCCCGCTTGCGCATGTTCGACCAGCAAGGCATTGACGCTTTCCTGCTTGGCCGAGGGACGCCCCGCGCGCTTGCCGACGCTGACCAGCTCGGCGCTGCCCGCAAGATCCAGGATCGGCCCGGCGGCCAGCGCGTCGTAAAGCACGACCTCGGCCCCGCGCAGCCGGTCCACGGCGCGCATGGTCAGCAGTTCCGGGTCGCCCGGTCCCGAGGATACGAATGAGACAAATCCGGCAAGGGTATCGTTCATGTCCAACCCGTTGCGCCAAACCGCGCGGCGATGCAAGCCCTTTGCCGCGCTTGCCCGGCCCCGCGACATTTGCGATAGAAGACGCAGATGAGATGAGGGGACCCTTGCCATGTTTCGCGCCCGCCACCTGCTGGGGATCGAGCCCCTTGCCCCCGCCGAAATCACCACTTTGCTGGACCTTGCCGAAACCTATGTCGACCTGAACCGGCGCACCGTCAAACGCTCGGACGCGCTGGCGGGGATGACGCAGATCAACCTGTTCTTCGAAAACTCGACCCGCACGCAATCCAGCTTCGAGCTGGCGGGCAAGCGCCTTGGCGCGGATGTGATGAACATGGCCGTCGCGCAATCCAGCGTGAAAAAGGGCGAGACGCTGATCGACACCGCCCTGACGCTGAACGCGATGCACCCCGACCTGCTGGTCGTGCGCCACAACCAGTCCGGCGCGGTCAAGCTGTTGGCGGAAAAGGTGAACTGCGCCGTCCTGAACGCGGGCGACGGGCGGCACGAACACCCCACGCAGGCGCTTCTGGACGCGCTGACGATCCGCCGCGCCAAGGGGCGGCTGCACCGCCTGACCGTCGCGATCTGCGGCGATATCGCGCACAGCCGCGTCGCGCGCTCGAACCTGATCCTGCTGGGCAAGATGGAAAACCGCCTGCGCCTGATCGGCCCTGCAACGCTGATGCCCGCAGGCGTGGGCGACCTGGGCTGCGAGGTCTACGAGGACATGCGCGAGGGCCTGAAGGGCGCCGATGTCGTCATGATGCTGCGCCTGCAAAAGGAGCGGATGGACGGCGGCTTCATCCCGTCCGAGCGCGAATATTACCACCGCTGGGGGCTGGACGCCGAGAAACTGGCGCTTGCCGCCCCCGACGCCATCGTCATGCACCCCGGCCCGATGAACCGCGGGGTCGAGATCGACGGCACCATCGCCGACGACATCAACCACTCGGTCATCCGCGATCAGGTCGAAATGGGCGTCGCTGTCCGCATGGCCGCTATGGACCTCTTGGCCCGCAACCTGCGCGCGGAACGCGGCGCGCAATTCGTGGCCGAGGTCTGACGTGGGCCATTCCGCCGACATGCCGCCGAACTGGCAAGACATCCTGCAAAAGGGCGAGAGGATCCTCTGGCAGGGGCGTCCCTCGGCGCGTATCCACCTGCGCCTGCCGGACCTGCCGATGATGCTGTTCGGATTGGCCTTTGCAGGGTTTGCGCTGTTCTGGATGAGAATGGCAGGCATGGGCGGGGGCAGCTTCTGGATGTTCGGGTTGATCCATTTCGCGGTGGGCCTGCTGGTGTTCACCTTGCCGCTGGTCTGGCGGCCCCTGCTGCGCGCCCGGACCTTCTACACCCTGACCGACCGCCGCGCCTTCATCGCCCGCGACCTGCCGATGGCCGGGCGCAACCTGGACATCTATCCGATCAGTCTCATGTCCGAACTGACGCTGAAGCCGGGAAACCCCGGAACCATATGGTTTGCCCCCCGCAGCAGGGGTTGGGGCGGGTTCGACCTGAACAGGCGGATCGGGTTCGAGCTCATTCCCGATGCCGAACAGGTTTTCGGCCAAATCACCCGCCGGCAAAAGGAACAGGCATGATCCAGCATTTCCACAACGCCCGCCTGATCGACCCCGAGGCGCTGACGTACGAGCCGGGCAGCCTCACCATCCGCGATGGCCGGATCGAGGCAGTGGGCGGCGATGCCCCCGAAGGCGCGGAATTGATCGACGCGGGCGGCAAATGCCTCGCCCCCGGCATCGTCGATTGGGGCGTCAAGATCGGCGAACCGGGCGAGCGGCACAAGGAATCCTTCCGCTCCGCCGGTCGCGCGGCGGCGGCGGGGGGCGTGACCACCATCGTTGCGCGCCCCGACACGCTGCCCCCCATCGACGACCCCGAGGCGCTGGAATTCGCCGCCCGCCGCGCCGCCGATGCGCCGGTCAACATCCGCCACATGGCCGCCTTGACCAAATCGCGCGAGGGCCGTGAGATGGTCGAGATGGGCTTTCTGCAAGACGCGGGCGCGGTCGCCTTCAGCGACGGCGTGCGCACCGTGACCGACACGCGGCTGCTGTCGCGCTGCATGACCTATGCGCGCGGCCTTGGCGCGCTGATCGTGGGCCACCCGCAGGACGTGGGCCTGTCGCGCGGCGCGGTGGCGACCAGCGGAAAGTTCGCCTCGCTCTACGGCCTGCCCGCCGTCTCGCCCATGGCCGAGGTCATGGGGCTGGACCGCGACCTCGCGCTGGCGGCGATGACGGGCTGCCGCTGGCACGCCGATCAGGTCACCGTGGCCGCCAGCCTGCCCGCCCTGCGGCGCGCGCGCGATGCGGGGCTGGACGTCAGTGCGGGCATCTCGATCCACCACCTGACGCTGAACGAATTTGACGTGGGCGATTACCGCACCTTCTTCCGCTTCACCCCGCCCTTGCGGTCCGAGGACGACCGCATGGCGATGGTGCAGGCGGTGGCGGACGGCGTGATCGATGTCATCGCCAGCTTCCACACTCCGCAGGACGAGGAATCCAAGCGCCTGCCCTTCGCTGAGGCCGCGCCGGGCGCCGTCGGTTTGCAGACCCTGCTGCCCGCCGCGATGCGGCTTTACCATCAGGGCGGGCTGACGCTGCCGCAGATCTGGAGGGCGATGTCGCTGAACCCGGCGCGCCGCCTCGGTCTGGACGCGGGCCGCCTTGCGGCAGGGGCGCCCGCCGATCTGGTGCTGTTCGACCCTGACGCACCCTTCGTGCTGGACCGCTTCACGCTGCTGTCCAAGTCGAAGAACACCCCCTTCGACGGCGCGCGGATGCAGGGGAGGGTGCTGGGAACCTGGGTCGCAGGCACCCGCGTATTCGGAGAAACCGCATGAGCCTGATCCTCTGGGCGGCACTGGGCTATCTGCTCGGCTCGGTCCCCTTCGGCCTCGTCATCACGCGCGCCTTGGGCCTTGGCGACCTGCGCCGGATCGGTTCGGGCAATATCGGCGCGACCAACGTGCTGCGCACCGGCAACAAACCCGCCGCGCTGGCGACGCTCCTGCTGGATTCGGGCAAGGGCGCCATCGCCGTCCTGCTGGCCCGCGCCTTCGCGGGCGATCAGGCGGCCCTGTTCGCAGGCGCCGCCGCCTTCCTTGGCCACCTGTTCCCGGTCTGGCTGGGTTTCAGGGGCGGCAAGGGCGTGGCCACCTTCCTCGGCACGCTGATCGCACTCGACTGGCGTGTCGGCCTGACGGCCTGCGCGCTTTGGGCGGTCACGGCGGCGGTCGGCCGCATCTCCTCGCTCTCGGCGCTTGTCGCGGCGGCGGGGGCGCCCATTGCAGCCTGGCTGCTCAACGGCCCGCAAATGGCGCTGGCGGCGGGCTTCATGGCGGTGCTGATCTTCATCCGCCACCACGCCAATATCACCCGCCTGCTGGATGGAACCGAGCCTCGCATCGGCAAGAAGGGCTAGGCCCCTTTCTTCATCACCCAAATACCCCGGGGTCCGGGGCAGCGCCCCGGTCCGGCGATGCGCTTTAGCGCGTCGGCACGGGTTCCTCGCCGGAATAGTCGTAGAACCCGCGCCCGGTCTTGCGGCCCAGCCAGCCCGCTTCGACATATTTCGTCAGCAGGGGGCAGGGGCGGTATTTCGTGTCTGCCAGACCCTCATGCAGCACGTTCATGATCGCAAGGCAGGTGTCCAGCCCGATGAAATCGGCCAGTTCCAGTGGACCCATCGGATGGTTGGCGCCCAGTTTCATGGCGCGGTCGATGGACCGCACGTTCCCCACGCCCTCGTAAAGCGTATAGACCGCCTCGTTGATCATCGGCATCAGGATGCGGTTGACGATGAAGGCCGGGAAATCCTCGGCGCTGGCGGTGGTCTTGCCCAGCTTCTCGACGACCTCGATCAGGGCGTCATAGGTCGGCTCATCGGTGGCGATGCCCCGGATCAACTCGACCAGTTGCATCACCGGAACCGGGTTCATGAAGTGAAAGCCCATGAATTTTTCCGGGCGGTCCGTGCGGCTCGCCAGCCGCGTGATCGAGATCGAGGAGGTGTTCGACGTCAGGATCGTTTCCGGCTTCAGATGCGGGACCAGTTCCTCGAAGATCGCGTGCTTGACCGATTCGCGCTCGGTCGCGGCCTCGATCACCAGGTCGCATTGACCCAGGTCGGGCAGGCGAAGCGTGGTCGAGATCCGCTTCATCGCCGCGTCCTTGTCCCCGGCCGAGATCTTTTCGCGGCTGACCTGCCGGTCGAGGTTATGCGCAATCAGCGCGACCGCCTTGTCCAGCGCCTCGCGCGAGATATCCGTCAGCATCACGTCGAAACCGGCCAGCGCAAAGACATGCGCGATACCGTTGCCCATCTGACCCGCGCCGATGACGCCCACCGTTTGAATTGCCATGACGGCCTCCTGCTTAGCTAGCCTGGGCGGACGATAGGGGTATCGGGGTCCTGCCTCAATGAGAAAACCGCCCGGTCGGGTTTCCGGGCGGTTTGCGTTTTTTCTGCGGCGTTGCGATTCCTTCTTCGGGTCGCCGTGGGTATTTTTGTGATGAAGAAGGGGTTTGGGTGCTTACAGCTTTTCCGTCAGTTCCGGGATGGTTGTGAAGAGGTCACCGACGAGGCCATAGTCTGCGATCTGGAAGATGGGGGCTTCCTCGTCCTTGTTGATCGCGACGATGACCTTGCTGTCCTTCATGCCCGCGAGGTGCTGGATCGCGCCCGAGATGCCGACGGCGACGTAGAGTTCAGGTGCGACGACCTTGCCGGTCTGCCCGACCTGCCAGTCGTTGGGGGCATAGCCCGAGTCGACCGCCGCGCGCGAGGCGCCGACGGCGGCGCCAAGCTTGTCGGCAAGCGCCTCGATGATGGCGAAGTCTTCCTTGGAGCCTACGCCGCGCCCGCCGGAAACCACCCGGCCGGCCGAGGTCAGTTCGGGGCGGTCGCTCTCGGCGACCTCGTCGGCGACCCATTTCGACAGGCCCGGATCGTCGGCCAACGTGGCGTCGGAAACCGGGGCCGCGCCGCCCTCACCCGCCGCGTCGAAGCTGGCCGTGCGCACAGTCAGCACCTTCTTTGCGTCGCGCGACTTGACCGTCTGGATCGCGTTGCCCGCATAGACCGGGCGCTCGAACGTGTCGGCATCGATCACCGCCGAGACGTCCGGGATCACCATCACGTCCAGAAGTGCGGCGACGCGGGGCATGACGTTCTTGGCATCGGTGGTCGAGGGCGCGACGATATGGTCGTAATCGCCCGCCAGCGCCGCCAGCAGCGCCGCAGTGGGTTCGGCCAGGCGGTGGCCGTAGCGCGCATCCTCGGCCACCAGCACGCGGGCCACGCCGTCGATCTTCGCGACCTCATCCGCCGCAGCACGCGCGGAAGCGCCTGCGCAAAGCAGCGTCACATCGCCCAAGCCCTTGACCGCATTCACGGCCTTGGCCGTCGCGTCGCGGTTCAACTCGCCATTCGTGACTTCACCCAGCAGAAGAACAGCCATCAGATCACCCCCGCTTCTTTCAGTTTCGTTACCAGCTCATCGACCGAGCCGACCTTGATCCCGGCCTTGCGGCCCTCGGGTTCGCGGGTCGAGACGATCTCCAGGCGCGGCGTGACGTCGACGCCGTAATCCGCCGCCGTCTTTTCATCGAGCGGCTTTTTCTTGGCCTTCATGATGTTGGGAAGGCTCGCATAGCGCGGCTCGTTCAGCCGCAGGTCGGCGGTGACGATGGCGGGCAGGCTGACCTGAATGGTCTGCAAACCGCCGTCGACCTCGCGGGTGACTTTCGCCGCTTCGCCCTCGATCTCGATCTTCGAGGCAAATGCCGCCTGCCCCCAGCCGAGCAGCGCCGCCAGCATCTGGCCGGTCGCGTTCATGTCGTTGTCGATGGCCTGCTTGCCGGCGATGACCAGCTTGGGCTGTTCCTCGTCGATCACGGCCTTGAGGATCTTGGCCACCGCCAGAGGCTCGATATCCTGATGCACGTCATCGGCGGCCACCACCAGGATCGCCCGGTCCGCGCCCATCGCCAAGGCCGTGCGCAGCGTTTCCTGCGCCTGCTTGACGCCGATGCTGACGGCGACGACCTCGCTGGCCGCGCCCTTTTCCCGCAGACGGATCGCCTCTTCCACCGCGATCTCGTCGAAGGGGTTCATCGACATCTTCACATTCGCAAGATCGACGCCGGAACCATCCGCCTTCACACGAGGCTTCACGTTGTAGTCGATTACCCGCTTCACAGGCACCAGAACCTTCATATGCCCTTCTCCCTTCCTGGTTTGGGGTTTGTTAGCTGGCCGGAGGCAGCTTGCACAACAAGAATTCCTGTTTTCCACCCAGAGGCGGCGAATGCCTTGGCGTCATGCGCCCGGCGATCATTCCTGACGGCTGGCACCCGGCACCCATAAAATATCGTCCTGCCCCTGGTTGTTGGCTACCCGCCCGGCGACGAAAAGCCAGTCGGACAGGCGGTTGAGATAGCGCACCGCCGCCGGATTCGCATGTTCGAATGCTGCCAGCAGGGTCGCGGCGCGTTCGGCCCGGCGGGCGACGGTGCGCGACAGGTGCAGATGGGCGGAAAGCACGCTGCCGCCGGGCAGGATGAAGCTGCGTAGCGGGGCGAGGTCGGCGTTCATCGCGTCGATCTCGGCTTCCAGCCGGTCCACCTGGGCGTCGATGATGCGCAGGACCGGATAGGGGGCCTGGCCGTCCTTGTCCATGTCGGGCCGCGACAGGTCGGCGCCAAGGTCGAAGAGGTCGTTCTGGATCACCGCGATCCGGCCTGCCATCTCGGCCCCGGCATGCAGCCGGGCAAGGCCGAGGGTCGCGTTCAGTTCGTCCACCGTGCCATAGGCATCGACGCGCGCGGAATGCTTGGCGACGCGCTGGCCGTCGGACAGGGCGGTTTCGCCCTTGTCGCCGGTGCGCGTGTAGATCTTGTTCAGGACAACCATCAGCCCCCCCGGATGACGACATAGGCGACGAGGATGGCGACCGCGATGGCCTGCGCGATCAGGCGCCAGCGCATCATGCGGTTGCCGTTCTTGCGGTTGAACTCCCCTCCCCTGGCGAAACCGCCGATCCCGATGGCCAGGATGACGGTGACGATCAGGCAGAGGATCGCGGCAAGGGTGAAAAGCGTCGGATCATTCATGCTACATGGCCTAACCGTGTTGGGCGAACCAGTCCAGTGCCCGCGTCGACAGGACGCGCCGCCCGATCCCGGCAAACCATGTCGGGCGGGTGACGTAATGGCGCGGACGGGGGCGCGGATGTTCCAGCGCCAGCGCGATCCTTTCGCTGACGGCGCGGGGCGGCAGTTCGAAACGGTCCTTTTTCGCTGCGGGCCGATACAGCCGTTTCAGCAGCGTCTTGCGGTATTCCTCGCGCCGCGCGCTGTTTTCCCAGTCGATCCAGCGTTCGAAATGGGGGATGGATTTCTGGCGGATCATGGTGGCGATCGGGCCCGGCTCGATCAGCACGACCTTGATGGGGGTATCGGCCATTTCCAGCCGCATCACGTCGGTCAGCCCTTCCAGTGCGAATTTGCTGGCGGCATAGGCACCGCGCCAGCGGATTCCGACCAGCCCCAGGACCGAGCTGATATTGACGATTCGCCCCTGCCCGTTTTCGCGGAAATGGGGGATCAGGCGGCGGGTCAGGTCGTGGGTGCCGAAGAGGTTGGTCTCGAAGATCTCGCGCAGGCCCGCGCGCGGCAGGTCCTCGACCGCGCCGGGCAGGGCGAAGGCGGCGTTGTTGACCAGCGCATGGACCGGGCCAAGCGACAGGGCGCGGGCCGCGCCTTCGGCCACGCTGTCCTCGGACGCGAGGTCGAGGGGGAAGCTTTCCAGCCCCTCGGCCCGCAGCGCGGCGACGTCGCGGGGGTCGCGGCAGGTCGCCAGCACGCGCCAGCCGCGCCCGGCAAGGAAGGACGCCGCGTCGCGTCCGATGCCGGACGAACAGCCGGTGATCAGCACGGTCCCCCTGCCGCTTGCCTTGCCGTCCATGCGAACCCGTTCCCCTGCCTGTCGCGCGGCAGTAGAATGAAAGGCGCCGCGAAGGTCAACGGGGGTCGCGCGACAAGAACGGTGCGGCAAGATTGGGCTGGACCGGCGCGGGGCGTGGTTCTATTGACGGCCCCATGTCAGACGATACCAAGACCCCCGGCGAACCCTCTGGGCAGAACGTGACCGAGCAGCTATCGCGCGCCATCGGCGAACGGTATCTGACCTATGCGCTGTCCACCATCATGAACCGCGCGCTGCCCGACGCCCGCGACGGGTTGAAGCCGGTGCATCGCCGCATCCTGTTCGCCATGCGCGAATTGCGGCTGTCGCCGGGTGGGGCCTTCCGCAAATCGGCCAAGATCAGCGGCGACGTGATGGGCAACTACCACCCGCATGGCGATGTGGCGATCTATGACGCGATGGCGCGGCTGGCCCAGCCCTTCGCCATGCGCTATCCGCTGGTGGACGGGCAGGGCAACTTCGGCAATATCGACGGCGACAACCCCGCCGCCAGCCGCTACACCGAGGCCCGCCTGACAGCCGCCGCCGAGGCGCTGATGGAGGGGCTGGCCGAAAACGCGGTCGATTTCCGCCCCAATTACGACGGCACGCTGCAAGAACCCGTCGTGTTGCCTGCGGCCTTTCCGAACCTGCTGTGCAACGGCGCGTCGGGCATCGCGGTCGGCATGGCCACGAACATCCCGCCGCACAACCTGCACGAAGTCGTCGACGCCTGCCTGCATCTGATCAAGTCGCCCGATGCGCGCGACGATACGCTGGTTTCGCTGATCCCCGGTCCCGATTTCCCGACCGGCGGCGTGCTGGTCGAAAGCCGCGACGTGATCGCCGAGGCCTACCGCACCGGGCGCGGCAGCCTGCGCCTGCGCGCGAAGTGGGAACGCGAGGATCTGGGCCGCGGCAACTGGCAGATCGTCGTGACCGAGATCCCCTATCAGGTCCAGAAGTCCAAGCTGATCGAGCGTCTGGCCGAGGTGATCCAGCTCAAGCGGGTGCCGATCCTTGCCGATGTCCGCGACGAATCCGCCGAGGACGTGCGTATCGTGCTGGAACCCCGCACCCGCACCGTCGACCCCGAGCAGTTGATGGCGGCGCTGTTCCGCGTCAGCGACCTCGAGGTGCGTTTCGGGCTGAACATGAACGTGCTGATCGACGGCCGCCAGCCCAAGGTATGCAGCCTGAAAGAGGTGCTGCGCGCCTTCCTGGACCACCGGCGCGATGTGTTGGTGCGCCGCTCGCAGCATCGTCTGGACAAGATCGCCGCCCGGCTTGAGGTGCTGGAGGGCTACATGATCGCCTTCCTCAACCTTGACCGCGTGATCGAGATCATCCGCCACGAGGACGACCCCAAGGCGGTGATGATGGCCGAATTCGCCCTGTCGGACGTGCAGGTCGAGGCGATCCTGAACATGCGCCTGCGCGCCCTGCGCCGGCTGGAAGAAATCGAGCTGAAGGTCGAACACGCCGCCCTGACCCAGGAACGCGCCGCCTTGCAAGCCATGCTGGCCGACGAATCCGCGCAATGGGGCCGGATCGCCGAGGAGTTGCGCGAGGTGCGCGGCAAGTTCGGCAAATCCGCCCCCGGCGGGCTGCGCCGCACCGTCATCGCCGAGGCCGAGGATATCGGTCCCATCGACATGGAAGCCATGATCGAGCGCGAGCCGATCACCGTCGTGCTGTCGAAAATGGGCTGGATCCGCGCGCTCAAGGGCCATCAGCCGCTGGACGGCGAGCTGAAATTCCGCGACGGCGACGGGCCGTTCATGGCCTTCCACGCCGAGACCACCGACAAGCTGATGGTCTTTGGCGCGAACGGGCGGTTCTACACACTCTCGCCCACCGCGCTGCCGGGCGGGCGGGGATTGGGCGAACCCCTGCGGCTGATGATCGACCTGCCCAACGATGCCGCGGTGATCGGCATGTTCCCCTGGCGCGAGGGGGTGAAATACCTCGTCGCCTCGAAGGCGGGGGACGGGTTCGTGGTGGGTGCCGCCGACATCCTGGCCCAGACCCGCAGCGGCAAGCAGGTCCTGAACGGCGAGGCGTTGCTGTGCCACCCCGTCAGCGGCGACCATGTCGCCACCGTCGGCGACAACCGCAAGCTGCTGGTCTTCCCGCTGGACGAACTGCCCGAGATGGGACGCGGCAAGGGCGTGCGCCTGCAAAAGTTCAAGGACGGCGGGTTGTCGGATGCCACCTGCATCACCCTGGCCGAGGGCCTGTCGTGGAAGGATCCCGCCGGGCGCACGCGGCTGGAAACCGACCTTGCCGAATGGCTGGGCAAGCGCGCCACCGCCGGGCGCATGGCCCCGCGCGGCTTCCCCCGCGACAACCGCTTCAACTAGGGCGGTTCGGCGTGATTCCCAAGCGCCGCCACGCTGTGCATGTCATCGACATGGCCGGGGGCGCCGCAGGGTCCTTCATCACCTTGCCGTCGCATTTCCGGCGAAAGCGGCAGCCGGTCTTGCCCGTATCGTGATGCGCGCAAGCAGCCTGCGGCATTTCGGCGATTCACCGCATTGCCGAAATGCCGCCGGGGCGTTGCGGGCGCGGGCGGATGGCGGGTCTGCGTCGGGAACCGGCGCCCCTCAGCGCGCGGGTGGCCAGTTCAGATCGACCCAGACCAGCCGGTGGCGCGATGCCGCCGCCACGGCTTCGGCAAGGGGGGCCGAAGGCTCGGGCCAGATGGTGCCCGTTCCCAGGACCTTCAACCCCCTGGCGGGCAGGACATAATCCACCCGCAGGTTGCCGGTTCTGTCGGCGGGCCAATCCGTGGTATCCAGTGCCGGATCGCCCCGATGGCTGGCGTTGCTGCCGTCTTGCGGGGCCAGCCTTGCGCCGTTGCTGGCCGGGCGGGTGTCCTGCGTGATTTCCAGCAGCGCATGGATCGCCTGGTGCCACCCGTCGCCGTCATGGGGGTCCAGGTTGGCATTGCCCAGCAGGACGAAAGGCGCATCGGGCAGGTGTTGCAGCCAGAAGACGGCCTCGTCATGGTTGCGGCGGCGGTTGCGCCCTTCAGGCCCGTCGAAGGCCGGCGGCGTCGCATACCAGGCCAGCAGGTGCAGCGGCCTGTCCAGCACCGTGACGACCGCATCCCAATGCGCCGCCGAGGACAGGCGCTGCACCTCTGCCACCTCGTCCGGCAGGGGCGGCATGACATGTCCGGGCAAGTCGCGCCACAACAGGGCGCTGTGATCCGTCACCGGCCCGATCGGATGGCGCGACAGCAGCGCCATCGCCTTTTCGCCGGTAAAACTGCCGAAACCCTGCGCATCGCCGGGTCCGCCGCGCCGCCCGTCCCCGTCAAGGTCGATGCCGGTGGCCATTCCGCGATTGGGGCGCGTGGCATGCAGATGGGGATATTCCACCCCGGCATCCGCCAGCGTCCGGGCAAAGGCGGTCAGCGCGGCATTGTCGTGGTCCCAGTCGAATCCGGTCAGCAGCAGGATATCGGCATCGGCGGCCTTGATCACCTCGACCACCGCCGCGACCTGGCGGTCCTTGCCCGATTCGATATCGCGCAGAAGCAGCCCCGGCCCGTCGCGGGTCAGGGCGGGCGAGAATGTGGCGATGCGCAACGGCTCGGCCGTTGCGGGCAGGGCGGCCAGCGCCGCGACCGCCGCCAGCCGGCGCATCAGACCCAGGGGCGGCTTTGGGCGGCCTGCTGCTCGAAGGCGTCGATGCTGGCCGCCTTTTCCATCGTCAGCCCGATGTCGTCCAGCCCGTTCAGCAGGCAATGCTTGCGGAAGGGATCGATCTCGAACGGAAAGCTTTGCCCGTCCGAGGTGGTGACGGTCTGGTTTTCCAGATCGACGGTGATGCGGGCATTCGCGCCCTTGCGCGCGTCCTCCATCAGCACATCGACCACCTCTTGCGGCATGACGATGGGCAGGATGCCGTTCTTGAAGCAGTTGTTATAGAAGATATCGGCAAAGCTGGTCGAGATCACGGCGCGGATCCCGAAATCCAGCAGCGCCCAGGGCGCATGTTCGCGCGACGAGCCGCAACCGAAGTTGTCCCCCGCCACGATGATCCGGCTTTCGCGATAGGCGGGCTGGTTCAGGATGAAATCGGGATTCTCGCCGCCCTGCGCGTCATAGCGCATTTCGTCGAACAGGTTCTTGCCCAGCCCCGAGCGATGGATCGTCTTGAGGAACTGCTTGGGGATGATCATGTCGGTGTCGATATTGACCAGGGGCATCGGCGCCGCGATCCCGGTCAGGGTGGTGAATTTGTCCATTGGCTTGCTCGCTATGAAATGGGGGGCGGGGCTTTTGCGCCCCGCGCCTGCGTCAGACGGTCTCGGTCATCAACTCGCGCACGTCGGTCAGGTGGCCGGTGATGCCTGCTGCCGCCGCCATGACAGGGGACATCAGGTGGGTGCGCCCGCCGCGGCCCATGCGGCCCTCGAAGTTGCGGTTCGACGTGGCGGCGCAGCGTTCGCCCGGCGCAAGCTGGTCGGGGTTCATGCCCAGGCACATCGAGCAACCCGCCAGACGCCATTCGAAACCGGCGTCGGTAAAGATCTTGTCCAGCCCCTCTTCCTCGGCCTGCATCCTGACCAGACCGGAACCGGGCACCACCATGCCGCGCACGCCATCGGCCAGCTTGCGGCCCCGCAGGATGGCGGCGGCGGCGCGCAGGTCCTCGATCCGGCCGTTGGTGCAGGAACCGATGAAAACCGCGTCCACCTTGATCCGGTTCAGCGGCGTGCCCGGCGTCAGGCCCATGTAGTCCAGCGACCGGCGCGCGGCCTCGACCTTGCCGCCCTCGAAATCGTCGGGCGAGGGGACGGTGCCGGTGATGGGCAGCACGTCCTCGGGGCTGGTGCCCCAGGTCACGACCGGGGCGATGTCCTCGCCCGCGATGGTGACGACCTTGTCCCAATGCGCGCCCTCGTCCGAGAACAGGGTCTTCCACCATTGGACGGCGGCCTCCCATGCCGCGCCCTTCGGCGCATGGGGGCGGCCCTGGCAATAGGCGAAGGTCTTGTCGTCGGGCGCGATCAGGCCCGCGCGGGCGCCGCCCTCGATCGCCATGTTGCACACGGTCATGCGGCCTTCCATCGACAGCTCGCGGATCGCCTGCCCGCAATATTCGATGACATAGCCGGTGCCGCCCGCCGTGCCGGTCTTGCCGATCACCGCCAGCGTGATGTCCTTGGCGGTGACGCCGGGGCGCAGGCTGCCGGTGATTTCCACCTTCATGTTTTTCGATTTCTTCTGGATCAGCGTCTGCGTGGCCAGGACGTGTTCCACCTCGGAGGTGCCGATGCCGTGGGCCAGCGCGCCGAATGCGCCATGCGTGGCGGTGTGGCTGTCGCCGCAAACGACCGTCATGCCGGGCAGGGTCCAGCCCTGTTCGGGGCCGACGATATGGACGATGCCCTGCCGGATGTCGTTCATCGGGTAGTAGTTCAGCCCGAATTCGCGGGCGTTCTTGTCCAGTTCGGCGACCTGGATGCGGCCCTCGGGGTTTTCGATGCCGTTCACGCGGTCGGGGGTCGTGGGCACGTTGTGGTCAGGGACGGCGATGGTCTGGTCGGGACGGCGCACCTTGCGGCCCGCCATGCGCAGCCCCTCGAAGGCCTGCGGGCTGGTCACCTCGTGGACCAGATGGCGGTCGATATAGAGGATGCAGGTGCCGTCCTCTTGCCGGTCGACGACATGGGCGTCGAAGATCTTGTCATACAAGGTGCGGGGCGCGCCCGCGTTGTTGTTGCCGGTCATGGCTTTCTCTTTCCGAAGAGTAGCTGGTTTTTCATGCGAATCGCCGCAGGGCGCGGCAGGGGGCGCAGGACAAGGCGCCCGGCCCGGCATCAAAGTCGGGCGGTGATCGAGAGGCTTTCGCCATAGAACCGTCCCGGCAGGCGGGCGCGGTCGTGAATGTCGAAATAGACGAATCCTTGCATGGGCGTGAATTTAGGCCGGTTTCCCCGCCGGTGCAACGATTGCCTGCACGCTGGCGGGGATTTGACCCGCGGGCTGTGCCCCCTTTGCCGCGCCGCCCTATGGGCGGTTTTGCCACAAATCGCATCCGTGGCATTGAGAAAGGCCGGAATCGTGCTATCTTTGGGGATACCCGGCGCCGGGGTTCAGCGGCGTTATGATCGGAGGAACTACCCTGTCCAATACCGTCCCGCCGGCGGATCAGCCGGCCGCGACCGCCACCCGTTCCGAAGCGCTGACCAGCGATCAGCTTCTGGAACGCATCCTTGCCTCATTGGAAGATGACAAGGCCGAAGATGTCGTGACCATCGACCTTCGCGGCCGTTCGGCGATGGCCGATCACATGGTGATCGCCTCGGGCCGCTCATCGCGCCAGGTCGCGTCGATCGCCGAAAAGCTGGTCGAACGGCTCAAGCAGCAGACCGGACGCGGCGCCCGCGTCGAGGGCAAGGAGACCGGAGACTGGGTCCTGATCGACACCGACGACGTCATCATCCACGTCTTTCGCCCCGAGGTGCGCGAGTTCTATCAGCTTGAAAAGATGTGGATGCCCGCGGACGCCCTGCGCTCGCCCACGTTGGAGCGGCTGCGCGCCGAACACGCGAACGAAACGCGCTGATGCGGCTGGTGATCGCCGCGGTCGGGCGGCTGCGGCAAGGTCCCGAGGCCGATCTGGCCGCCGATTACCTTGACCGCTTCGCCAAGGCGGGCCGTCCGCTTGGCCTGCCCGCCGTCACCCTGGCCGAGGTCGAGGACAAGCGCGGCGGCGGCATGGGCGCCGAAGCCGCGCTGCTGGCCCGCGCGATCCCCGATGGCGCGGCGCTGGTGGTGCTGGACGAACGCGGGCGGATGCTGGATTCGCCCGATTTCGCGACCCGCATCGCCGGCTGGCGCGATCAGGCGCGCGATGTCTGTTTCGTCATCGGGGGCGCGGACGGGATCGACCCCGCCTTGCGCGCCCGCGCCGATCTGGCGATCAGCCTGGGCCGGATGGTCTGGCCGCACATGCTGGTGCGCGTCATGCTGGCAGAACAGCTTTACCGCGCCGCGACGATCCTGGCGGGCGGTCCCTATCACCGGGCCTAGTCGTCGCAGGGCGCACAGGGGTCCTGCCAGCCGTCGATGATCGCGACGGCCTCGTCGGCGGTTTCGACGAAGCGGATCAGGTCCAGGTCCTCGGGGCTGATGGTGCCCGCCTCGGCCAGCGCCTGCCAGTTGATGATGTCCTGCCAGAATTCGCGCCCGAACAGCATGAAGGGGATGCGCCGCATCCGGCCGGTCTGGATCAGGGTCAGGGCCTCGAACAATTCGTCCAGCGTGCCGAAGCCGCCGGGAAAGACCGTGATCGCCTTGGCGCGCATCAGGAAATGCATCTTGCGGATCGCGAAATAGTGGAAGTTGAAGCACAGGTCCGGCGTGACATAGCCGTTGGGCGCCTGTTCATGCGGCAGCACGATGGACAGCCCGATCGAGACGCCCCCCGCATCATGGGCGCCCTGGTTGCCCGCCTCCATCACGCCGGGGCCGCCGCCTGTGCAGATCACGTTTTCGACGCCGTAGCTGCGCAGGCTGCGTTCGGTCATCATGCGGGCGAAGCTGCGCGCCTCGTCGTAATAGCGCGACAGGGCGGCCAGCGTGGGCGTGCGGGCGGTGTCGCGCGCCTCGGGCGAGGGGATGCGCGCGCCGCCGAACATCACGATGGTCGAGCGGATCCCCCGTGCATCCATGATCATCTGCGGCTTGAGCAGTTCCAGTTGCAGCCGCACCGGGCGCAGTTCCTCGCGCAGCAGGAATTCCTGGTCGGTGAAGGCAAGCCGATAGGCGGGTGCGCGGGTCTGGGGCGTGTCGGGCCGCAGTTCGGCGGCGCGGGCGTCCTGCTGGCTGTCGCGGAAAGGGTGGTTGCGCTCTTCTTCTTCGGTCATCGAAATCTCTTGCATGGCCGGCTGCTCATTGCGCCGCGGTCGTTCCCCGCTTATAGCCAGCAGCACATAGTTTCCACCCGTGAGAGGCCCCAATGACCTTCACCGCCCTTGAAAATGCCATCGAAACCGCCTGGGAAGCCCGCGACGGGATCACCCCCGCCACCCAGGGCGAAACCCGCGAGGCGATCGAGGCCACGCTGGACGCGCTGGATCGCGGCGCGCTGCGCGTCGCCGAAAGGCGCGAGGGCGGCGACTGGCATGTGAACCAATGGGCGAAAAAGGCGGTGCTGCTGGGCTTTCGCCTGAACGACATGCAGATCCAGCCGGGCGGCCCGCAGGATGGCGGCTGGTGGGACAAGGTGGACAGCAAGTTCGCCGGCTGGGGCGAAAACCGCTGGCGCGAGGCCGGTTTCCGCGCCGTGCCGAACTGCGTGGTGCGCAAGTCCGCCCATATCGGCAAGGGCGTGGTGCTGATGCCCAGCTTCGTCAACCTTGGCGCCTTCGTGGACGAGGGCACGATGGTCGACACCTGGGCCACCGTGGGATCCTGCGCGCAGATCGGCAAGAACGTCCACCTGTCGGGCGGCGTCGGCATCGGCGGCGTGCTGGAACCCATGCAGGCAGGTCCCACCATCATCGAGGACAATTGCTTTATCGGTGCCCGCTCCGAGGTGGTCGAGGGCGTGATCGTGCGCGAAGGCTCGGTCCTTGGCATGGGCGTGTTCATCGGCCAATCGACCAAGATCCTGGACCGCGAGACGGGCAAGGTCGTCTATGGCGAAGTGCCCGCCGGTTCGGTCGTGGTCGCGGGGTCCATGCCCTCGAAGAACGGCGTTCACCTTTATTGCGCCGTGATCGTCAAGCGCGTGGATGAAAAGACCCGCTCCAAGACCTCGATCAACGAATTGCTGCGCGACTGATTTTTCCGCCCCCGCTGACGGCGCCGTGAACCGAATCGCGGTTTGCGGCGTTGGGTGCCGGAAGGCTTCTGCAAACGGGGGTAAGTCATGCAAGGCTTGGGTTGGATCGCCGCAATCATCGTCGGCGGATTGGCGGGATGGCTCGCCAGCAATATCATGAAGGCCGATACCGGGATTTTCCTGAACGTCATCCTGGGCATCGTCGGCGCGGTGGTTGCGAATGCGCTGCTGTCCATGTTCGGCATCTATACGCAGGCGGGAAGCTGGATCGCGCAGGGGATCGCGGGCATCGTCGGCGCGGTGATCCTGATCTGGCTCTATCGCGCCGTGGCGCGCTAGCCGCCGCCCCGCACCACCCGAAGAACCCGCGGCCCGGCCCGCGGGTTTTTCATTGCGCGCCGCCGCCGCGGGGGCTTGACGCGCCCGCCCGCCTTGCCCATTCCCGCCCTGGAACGCGCGCGAAGGGACACGTCATGGCGGAAGAACAGGTCTATACCCTGCTGGTCGAACTGGGTCGCAAAGAGGGCGACGGCCTGCCCGATGGCGCGACGGGGGGCGCGATGCTGGTCTATGCCTCGGGCAAGGACGAGGATGAGGCCGTGCGCGAAACCGTCGCCATCCTGAAACAGGCCGACCTGAACCCGATCGAGATCACCGGCCACGGCTCGCTGGACGAACGCCTGGCCGAAGGGCACGACATCCCCGACGAGGAACGCGCCCTGATGCAGCGCGCGCTGGACGAAAACGCCGTCATCGTTGCCAGTTCGCAGCCGCTTTTCCCCGAAGATCGCTGACCCGGCCCGACAGGCGGGAAAACGGACGGGGTGCGGAAAACGGGCAAACCAGACCTATTCATCCTGCGGACCTTGGGCTAGAATCGCTGAAAACGGCAGAAAACCCAAACGAACAGGCAGTGACATGACCAGATCCCTTCCCCGTATCGCGCTTTCGGCCGCGCTGATCGGTGCGCTTTCCAGTTGCGGCGCGCCGCTTGGCTATGCGCCGGGCGCGGCAGCGCCTTCGTCCTCGTCTTCGGTGACGCCGTCGCCGATCCCGCAGGCCTCGCCGGGGGATGAGGCGGGCTTGCAGCGTTTCGTCCAGAACTTCCGTTCGCGCGCGGTTTCGTCGGGCGTCAATGCCGCGACCTACGACCGCGCCATGCGCATCGCCCGCTACAACCCCGAGGTCATCCGGCTGGACCGCCGCCAGGCCGAGTTCTCGCGTCCCGTCTGGCTGTATCTGGACAGCGCCGTGTCGGACAGCCGCATCGGCACCGGCCGCCAGATGCTGTCGCAGCACAGCCGCACCCTTGCCGCGATCGAGCAACGCTATGGCGTTCCGCGCGAAATCGTGCTGGCCGTCTGGGGGATGGAATCGAACTTCGGCGCGAACCGGGGGCGGATGCAGATCATCCCGTCGCTCGCGACGCTGGCCTATGACGGGCGGCGGGGCGAGATGTTCCAGAACCAGCTCATCGCCGCGCTCAAGATCATCCAGGCGGGTGATACCGATCCCGAACATATGCTGGGAAGCTGGGCGGGCGCGATGGGTCACACCCAGTTCATGCCGACCTCGTATCTGGAATATGCGGTCGATTTCAACGGCGACGGGCGGCGCGACATCTGGTCGGACGACCCGACGGATTCGCTGGCCTCGACCGCGGCCTATCTGGCGCGCAACGGCTGGCGGCGCGGCCAGGCATGGGGGACCGAGGTGCAACTGCCCTCGAATTTCAACATGGGCCTGATCGGCAAGGGCACGCGGCGTTCGAGCGGCGACTGGTCGGCGCAGGGCGTGCGCCGCATCGGCGGGGGCGCGCTGCCCAGCGGCAACGGCTCAATCATCATGCCCGCGGGGGCGCGCGGCCCGGCCTTCCTGATCATGGACAACTTCCGTTCGATCCTGCGCTACAACAACTCGGACAATTACGCGCTTGGCGTGGCCTTCCTGGCTGAACGCATCGCGGGCCGTCCGGGCATCCAGGGCAACTGGCCGCGTAACGACCGCCCGCTGTCCACCTCCGAGCGCGAGGAAATCCAGCGCCGCCTTGCCCAGCGCGGTTTCTATCAGGGCGAGATCGACGGGCTGTTCGGTTCCGCCACGATGGAGGCGGTCTCGGCCTTCCAGCGTTCCATCGGCGTGACGCCGGACGGCTATCCGACCTCGATCCTGCTGGGTCAGTTGCGGCGATAAGGCCGGGCAGGGCGGTCCTGCAAAGGGCCGCCCCGTTTCCGTCAGCTACGTTCGCGCCACCATTTGAACAGCCGCGACACCGCCGAAAGATCGCGCGAATTTCGGCATTTGCGCAGGCGCCGGGCCAGGGGGTCCAGCCAGCGCAGGCAATGCAGCCAGCGGCTGGCGGCGTCATAGACCCCGCGCACGTCCAGCATCCGGTAAAGGTAAAGCGCCTGGTCGATCTGCGGCAGCGAGCGGTTGGCCACGGCAAAGCAGCTTAGCGCAAAGATGATGAAATCTATGACCTGGGCCGCATGCAACCGGCGAATCCTGCCGAAGCGCTCCAGGTCGATCAGGGTGATGTGCTGCCCGTCCCACAGGAAGTCCTTGAGGTTGGGCCGCCCATGCGCCAGCCCGGCCTCGTGCAGCCGGTGCAGGGTCCGGGCGGCCTGCGCCAGCGCGGTCCGGCGTTCCTCATGCGTGAAATCGGGGGATCGGCAAAGCGCGGCAAGCGACGGCCCGGCATCGGGGGTGACGAAGTAATCGGGGCCCTCATCGACGATGGGCGGGACCGGCATGCCCAGTTCGCGCAGCCGGTGCAGGCCCTTGCGCTCGCGCTCGAAGGCGCGGGCGGGATTGCCCTTTTGCAGCCGCCAGCGCAGCGACAGGTTTTCGGGGCGCTTGATCCAATAGGCGCGCCCATTGACCTCGACGCGGGCGACGCGGTGCCCGGCGGGCGAGCGGCGCACGGCCCGGCGCAGATCGTGGATGTCGCGCGCGTCCGGGCAAGGTGGCTTGACGGATTGCATGGTCATTCTTCCCCCGGTTGCCGCCGTGGCTTTTTATCTTGTTGTTCAGGGCTTTGCCAGATCAGCAGGTTCGGCGGCGCAGGCCGGTCACTTTGCCGTCAGCCCAGCAGATCGCGGAAATCGTCCATCACGCGGCGATAGACCTCACGTTTGAAGGGGACGATCTTTTCGATCATTTCCTCCGCGCCGGTCCATTGCCAGCGGTCGAATTCGGGGTGGGGCGTGTCGATGCGGATGTCGCTGTCGCGGCCCAGAAAGCGCATCAGGAACCACATCTGCCGCTGGCCGCCGAATTCGCCGCCCCAGATCTTGCCGACCAGTTCGGGCGGCAGGTCGTAATAGAGCCAGCCGGGGCTTTCGGCCACCACCTCGACCAGCGCGGGCGGGACGCCGGTTTCCTCGGTCAGCTCGCGCAGGGCGGCCTGGCGCGGGGTTTCGCCCGCGTCTATGCCGCCCTGTGGCATCTGCCAGGCCTCGGCCACGGTGTCGATGCGGTGGCCGGTAAAGATCAGCCCGTCACGGTTCACCAGAACCACGCCCGCGCAGGGACGATAGGGCAGCCCGGCGGGGCCGCTGCGTTCCTGCCCGCTGGCTTGCGCGGTCATTGGGAAGATGCCTCGCCATCCGGGCCGCCTTCGCCGGTGACGGCGGGCTTGGCCTCGTCCGGGACGCGGTTGGCGTGATATTCCACGGCGGCCAGCCCCTTGAGGATATCGACCGCATAGGCAAGCTGATAGTCTTCCTCGCGCAGATTGGCGGTTTCCTCGACCTGCCTGGCCTCTTCCTCGATCTGCTGGCGTTCCTCGTCGCTGATCGAGTCGTTGCCAAGCGCGCCCCGCAGATCGGCTTCCGAGTTCAGGAAGCTGGACTGGGTGCGCGGTGCGTCCTCATCCTCGTCGGTGGGGGCGCGGCGGGGCTGTTCCACGATGATGTCGGGGTTGATCCCCAGCGACTGGATCGAGCGGCCCGAGGGCGTGTAATAGCGCGCCGTGGTCAGCCGGATCGCGCTGTCCGAAGTCACCGGCATCACCGTCTGGACCGAGCCTTTGCCGAAGGACTTGGTGCCCACGACGATGGCGCGGCGGTGGTCTTGCAACGCGCCGGTCACGATTTCCGACGCGCTGGCCGAACCGCCGTTGATCAGCACGACCATCGGCTTGCCTTCCGCCAGATCGCCCGGGTTGGCGTTCCAGCGTTCGCTTTCCTCGGCGATGCGGCCACGGGTCGAGACGATCTCGCCGCGTTCCAGGAAGGCGTCCGAGACCTCGATCGCCTGGTTCAGCAACCCGCCGGGGTTGTTGCGCAGGTCCAGCACGAAGCCCGAAACCCGGTCCATCCCGCCCGCTTCCTCGATCGCCTTGGCCATCTCGGCGGTCAGCGTGGACATGGTTTCGTCGTTGAAGGTCGAGACGCGGACCACCACCGAATTGCCGATGACGCGGGTGCGCACCACGGTCAGCTTGATCGTGTCGCGGGTGATGGAAATGTCGAAAGGCTCGGACTCGCCCTCTCGCAGGATTGTGATCGTGATTTCGCTGCCGACGGGGCCGCGCATCTTCTCGACGGCGTCGTCCAGCGTCATTCCCAGCAGCGATTCGCCATCGACATGGGTGATGAAATCGCCCGCCCTGACGCCTGCCTTGTCAGCGGGCGTGTCGTCGATGGGCGAGATGACCTTGACCAGCCCGTCCTCTTGCCCGACCTCGATCCCAAGGCCGCCGAAGGTGCCGCGGGTCTGGGTCTGCATGTCCTCGTATTCCTTGGCAGGAAGGAAGCCCGAATGCGGGTCGAGCGAGGTCAGCATGCCGTTAATCGCGGCTTCTATCAGTTCCTTATCGTCCACCTGCTCGACATAATCGGCGCGGACACGTTCAAAGACGTTGCCGAAAAGATCGAGCTGTTCGTAGACCGAGGCATTGCGGCCCGATTCCTGCGCGATCAGCGGCGCGGCGAGCTGGGTCGATACCAGCGCGCCCGCCAGGGTGCCGATGGCGCCTGCGATTAGATAATGTTTCATCCGGTCGTTCCGTCCTGACCTGTGTCGCCGACAATGGGATTCACCATGAACCACTCGGTCGGGTCCAGCGTATCCTTGCCTTTTCTCAGTTCAATATAAAGTGTCTCGGTCTGGTCTTCATGTTCGCCGATGGCGGCGTTCTGCACGAAACCGATGCCGAATTCCTGGGCCGAGCCAAGTTCGCCTCCCATCAGGCCGACCGGCTCGCCCGCGGCAAGCACGTCGCCCACCTCGCCGAAGACCTGCGACAGGCCCGCGAAGATCAGCAGATAGCCCTGCGCCGGTTCGATCACCATGACATTGCCGTAATCCAGCAACGGGCCACGATAGCGGATCGTGGCGGGCCAGGGGGTCGTGACAAGCGCGGCGGGGCTGGTGGACATGACGATGCCGGGGCGCGATACGCCCGCCGCATCGGCCTGGCCGTATTGGCGGATGATGGTGCCGACGGCGGGCATGGCAAGGCTGCCCTGCGCGCCCTCGAAATCACCCATCGGGGCGCCGACGTCCTTTTCCATGCCGATGATGCCGGTGGCGAAGGCGTCGAGCGTATCGGCGGATTGCACCAGCGTCGTCAGCTCGACCGGATCCTCGCCGAAGCGCACCGGCAGGGACGAGCGGTCGTTGACCGCGCTGGCCAGCAGGCGGCGGGCCTCCTGCACTTCGCCCATGCCTTGGGCCAGCGTGTTGGCGGCGCCTTCCTCCAGCGCGCGGACGGTCTGGATCTCGCGCAGGGCGGTCTGCAATTCGTCGGCCTCGGCCGACAGCGCGGGCGCGATCGAATTCAGGATCATGGCCGAGCGCGCCGTCGCCTCGGGTCCCGCCGGATGCAGCAGCAGCGCGGTTTCGGGCGATTTCTGCATCGCGGTCATCACGCCAAGGACGCGGCCAAGGCGGTCGCGGCGGGCCTCGAACTCGGCCAGGATCTCCTGCTCGCGCATCCCGGCGCGGCGCAGCCCCGAACGCAGGGCGCCCATGCCCCGCTCATAGGCGCGGATCATGTCGGTCAGCGCAACCACCTGGTCCTGCGCGCCAAGCGCCGTATCCAGCCGCCCCGCCGCCTCGCGCAGATGGCGCGCGGCAAGCGCCGCCTCGGCCGAGGCTTCGTCGACAGGCGAATCGGCCGCGGCCACCGTCAGCGACAGGGCCGCCGCAGCCATCAGGCCAAGGACAAGGGTGGGCAAGACCTTCATGCGCGGATCAGGCTGTTGCCGGTCATCTCGGGCGGTTTGGGCAGGCCCATCAGCTCCAGCACCGTGGGGGCGACATCGGCCAGCCGGCCATCTGCCAGCGTGGCCCCCCGCGGGCCGTTGTGGACGATCACGGGCACGGGGTTGACGGTATGGGCCGTATGCGCGCCGCCGGTTTCGGGGTCCAGCATGGTTTCGCAATTCCCGTGATCGGCAATGACGACCGCCGCGCCGCCGGTGGCATCCAGCGCCTCGACCATCATGCCCAGCCCCTTGTCCACGGCCTCGCAGGCGCGGATCGCGGCGGGCAGGCTGCCGGTATGGCCGACCATGTCGGGGTTGGCGAAATTCACCACGATCAGGTCGTAGCCTTCGTGGATCGCCTGGACCAGCCGCGCGCTGACCTCGGGGGCGGCCATCTCGGGGGCAAGGTCGTAGGTGGCGACCTTGGGGCTGGCGGGCATGTGGCGGTCCTCGCCGGGTTCGGGGGTCTCCTTGCCGCCGTTCAGGAAGAAGGTGACATGGGGGTATTTCTCGGTCTCGGCCAGCCGGAACTGGCGCAACCCCTGCTGTGCGACCCAGGCGCCAAGCGTGTTGGCCACCTGCCGCTTGGGATAGGCGCTGGCCATGAAATCATTGTGCCGGTCCGAATAATCGACCATCCCCAGCATGGCCGACCACTGCGGGCGCGGCCCGGTCTCAAAGGCGTCGAAAGCGGGATCGCCAAGCGCGGACAGGATCTCGCGCGCGCGGTCGGCTCGGAAATTGAGGCAGAAGAACCCGTCCCCGTCCCGCACGCCCGCGTAATCGCCGATGACGGTCGGCTGGATGAATTCGTCGTATTCGCCAAGGTCGCAGGATTGCGAAACGGCCTGTTCGGGCAGTTCGGCGCGCGCGCCTTCGGCGTTCACGATGGCCTGCCACGCGCGCGCGACGCGCTCCCACCGATTGTCGCGGTCCATCGCGTAATAGCGCCCGATCACCGTCCCGATCCGGGCGCCCATCGGCAGGGCGGGGGTCAGCGCGGCGACGAAACCCGCCGCCGATTGCGGAGGCACATCCCGCCCGTCGGTGATCGCATGGACGACGACCGGCAAGCCGCGATCCGTCAGGGCACGCACGGCGGCCAGCAGATGCGCGACATGGCCGTGAACCCCGCCGTCCGAGACGACGCCCATGACATGGGCCACCCCGCCCTCGGCGCTGACCTTCGCGGCGAAATCCAGAAGCGCGGGGTTGCGCTGAAAGCTGCCGTCCTCGATCGCAAGGTCGATCTGGCCCAGGTCCATCGCAACCACGCGGCCCGCGCCGATATTGGTATGGCCGACCTCGGAATTGCCCATCTGCCCGCGCGGAAGGCCGACATCGGGACCGAAGGTGACCAGCGTGGCATGGGGATCCTCGCGCATCAGCCGGTCGAAGTTCGGCGTCAGCGCCTGCGCCGGCGCGCTCTGCTCGGGCCGGTCGGAGATCCCCCAGCCATCCAGGATGCACAGGACGACGGGCTTTCGGGCGGTCGGCGGAACGGTCATGCGGGGCCTCGGATATTTTGCCACGGTTCTACGCCGGGAACGGGCCGGGGGCAAGGACGGCCCCCGTGCCGAATCGCGCGGCTGCTGCTTTCTTCATCATCCAAATACCCATGCAACGGCGCAACCGGCGCGGCGCCGGCGGGTTCAGGCGCCCGCTTCCGCCGCGATCTGGGCCTTCGACTTGCGGCCACGCTCGGTCGCGGATTTGAGCTGCCCGCAGGCGGCCATGATATCCTCGCCCCTCGGGGTGCGGATGGGGCTGGCATAGCCCGCCTTGTGGATGATGTCGGCGAAAGCCTCGATCCGTTCCCAGCTCGACCGCCGGTAGGGCGTGCCGGGCCATTCGTTAAAGGGGATGAGGTTGATCTTGGCCGGAATGCCGCGGATCAGCCGGACCAGCCGGCGCGCATCCTCGTCGCTGTCGTTCACGCCGTCCAGCATGACATATTCAAAGGTGATGCGCTCGCTGTTGGACAGGCGCGGATATTCGCGCAGCGCCGCCAGCAATTCCTGGATGTTCCACTTGCGATTGATCGGCACCAGCCTGTCGCGCACCTCATCGGTGGTGGCGTGGAAGCTGACGGCCAGAAGGCAGCCGATTTCCTGCGCGGTCCGGGCGATTTCCGGCACGATGCCGCTGGTGGACAGGGTGATGCGGCGGCGCGACAGGCTGATGCCCTCGCCGTCCATCACGACCTTCATCGCGTTGCGGACATTGTCGAAGTTGTAAAGCGGCTCGCCCATGCCCATCAGCACGACATTGCTGACCAGCCGCGTTTCGTCCTTGGGCGCGCCGGGTTTCGGCCATTCGCCAAGGTCGTCGCGGGCCAGCAGCACCTGGCCCACGATCTCGCCCGCGGTCAGGTTGCGCACCAGCTTCTGCGTGCCGGTATGGCAGAAGGAACAGGTCAGCGTGCAGCCCACCTGCGAACTGATGCACAGGGTGCCGCGCGATTCCTCGGGGATATAGACGGTCTCGACCTCGTGCCCGCCGTTGATGCGCAGCAGGTATTTGCGGGTGCCGTCGGCGCTGATCTGGCGGGTGACGATCTCGGGCAGCGCGATCTCGAACCGTTCGGCCAGCAGCGCGCGGTAGTCCTTGGCAAGGTTGGTCATCTGCGCGAAATCGCGCACGCCCCAGTGATAGACCCATTGCCAGACTTGGCCCACGCGCATCTTCGCCTGCTTTTCGGGCGTGCCGGCCTCGATCAGCGCCTGGCGCAATTCCTCGCGCGTGAGGCCGACGATATTCACCCGCGCGCCGTCGGGCAGCTTGCGGGGGATGGTCAGCACGTCCTGCGTGATCGGGACCGAGGCATTGGGATCGGGTGTCATGGCGAAACCGGCAAAAGGGGCAAGCCCCGCAGATATGCGGCTTTTGCGCATTTTTCAATGGGGAAAACCCCGGCGGCAGCGCCGGGGCCAGGTTTGGGGCCGTGTTTGCGGGCGGGCCGCGCCGCCGTTACTGGCAGCTCGACCGTGCGGCGTTGGTCGCGGCGGTCGCCCCGGAAAGCGAGAAGGTATCGGCCGTGTTCGTCCCGCGCGACGAACGCCCGGTGACCACGGCGGTCGCACCGCCGCGCAGCGCGGCGACAAGGCGCGCATCCTCGGCAGGGGAACCGGCCCAGGCGTTTTCGCCCTCGGTGAACAGGTTGAACTTCTGCCCGCCCACGTCCACCTCGACCGTGGAATCGCCTGCGAAGGGATAGCCGCCGGTAAAGGAGACCTCGGGATCCTGGCCGGGCCGATAGGCGATATACAGGCGGATGTCGCCGCGGTTCACGTCGGCTGGCTGGCCGTTGCGGGTGTTCTGCGTGGACCTGGGCGCCGAAACCGCCCAGCATTCGCGGGGGTTGCTGGCCGCGAAGACGGTCCAGTCGCCTTCGGTGGTCACCACATTCGTCGAATCCTGTGCAAATACAGGTGCGGAAACGCCGACGGTAGCGATGAAGACTGCTGCCGCAGCGGCGCGCAGCGAGGGTGTGGTCATGCTCTGGCCTCCTGCCATTATCCGGTTGACCGGATTAGTTTCCGAATACGGTGGTATTTTCAACCGTCTGGCGGCACAATAATGCGAAATGCGTGGCGCGAGAAAGCCCTCGTCGCAGAAAATCGCGCAAATGTCAGAGGAAACATGCCCGAAAAAGCAGCCGACCTGATCGAACTGTGGCGCGGGGGACTGAAGGAAAGCGTCCACCAGGGTCATGCCGTCATCTGCGACCGCCACGGAATCGTCGAGGCATGGGGCAGCCCCGGCGCCACGATCTTTCCGCGGTCGTCGTGCAAGATGATCCAGGCGCTGCCGCTGGTCGAAAGCGGTGCGGCGGATGCCTGCGGGCTGGAACCGCGCCACCTGGCGCTGGCCTGCGCCAGTCATCAGGGCGCGCGGCTGCATGTCGATCAGGTGGCCGAATGGCTGGAGCGGCTGGGGCTTGGCGAAACCGACCTGCGCTGTGGGGCGCATCTGCCCGGCGACGCGGACGAACGCAAGCGGCTGGTCTGCGGCGATGAGGCGCCCTGCCAGTTGCACAACAACTGTTCGGGCAAGCATGCGGGTTTCCTGACGCTGAACCGCCATATCAAGGGCGATTCCGAATATGTCGCGCCGGACCATCCGATCCAGCGGTCCATCCGCATGGCCTTCGAGGACCTGACCGGCGAGCCGATCCGGGGCTGGGGCATCGACGGCTGCTCGGCCCCCAATTTCGCCTGCACGGTCGAGGGGTTGGCCCGCGCCATGCGCAGCTTTGCCGCCCCCGATGCCGGGACGCGCGGCGAGGCGCAGCGCCGGCTGGTCCGGGCGATGCTGGACCACCCCGAACTGGTTGCCGGCGAAACCCGCGCCTGCACCGAGCTGATGCGCGCCATGAACGGCCGCGCCGTCGTCAAGACCGGGGCCGAGGCCGTCTTCGTCGCCATCCTGCCCGATCAGGGACTGGGCGTGGCGTTGAAGGTGGCGGACGGCGGCACGCGCGGCTCCGAGGCCGCGATCACCGCCCTGATGGTCCACCTGGGCGTGCTGGATCCCGACCATCCCGTCGTCGCCAGATACCTGACCGGCCCGCAAAGGAACTGGCGCGGCATGGTCACCGGCGAATTGCGCCGCGCGGCGGGCTTTCCCTGACCTTTCCTGAACGTTTCATTCCGGTCTTTCCCGCTGACCTTCGGCCTGCCCTGCTGTAAGCGTGGATATGCCCGATATGCCTGCATGTCGGGCCGGTATTCAGTCTTCAGGTATTTCGGGAAATCTCATGGCGACCTTATCCTATCAGTTTTATTGGAACGTCTACAGCGGCACCCTGGCGGATGTGGCGGGCGAATACGCCTGGCAGCACACCCGCCTGCCGGTGCTGAACAAGCTGGTCGGCGGCTTCGGCAACGACCTGCTGCGCGGCGGCTCGGGTCACGACGCGCTGCTGGGAAATGCGGGCCGCGACACGCTGAACGGCGGCGCGGGCGACGATTTCCTCGACGGCGGCGCGGGCCATGACCTGATGCGCGGAGGCGAGGGCGACGACGCCATGTTCGGCGGGCTTGGCAACGATACCATGTATGGCCAGCTTGGCGACGACTTCATGCATGGCGGGCTTGGCCATGACGTGATGTGGGGCGGCCAGGGCAACGACAACATGCACGGCTGTTTCGGCGACGACCTCATGTATGGCGAGGCCGGGGACGATTTCATGCATGGCGGCTTCGGCGACGACTACCTGTCGGGCGGGCGCGGGGACGACACGCTCAACGGTTGTTTCGGCGACGACACGCTGGACGGCGGGCAGGGCAACGACATCCTGTCGGGCGGCTATGGGCGCGATACGTTCATCTTCAGCGGCGGCCATGACGTCATCATCGACTTCGAGCCGGGCGCGGATGCCTGCGGCTGTGGCAACGGCCTGCCCGCCGAGTTGATCCATATCCGCGCGGGCGGCGTCGGCAGCTATGGGCAGTTGATGGAACGCGCGTCCGAAAGCGGGGGCGATACGGTCTTCGACCTGGGCCGCGCCCATTCGCTGACGCTGGAGGGGGTGGCGCTGGCGCAGCTTGACGAATCGATGTTCGTCTTTACCTGAGGCGCGGGCTACAGCATCTGCCAGATCAGCCGCAGCGCCAGCGCGGTCGAGGTCGCGACCAGCAGCGGCTTGATCACCCGCGCCCCGATCCGCATGGCCAGCCGCGATCCCAGGCTGGCCCCCGCGACCTGCGCCACCGCCATGACCAGCCCGATCAGCCACAGCGGCTGGCCCACCATCGCGAAGGCCACCAGCCCGCCCAGGTTCGAGGCGAAGTTCAGCAGCTTGGTATGCGCCGTGGCCTTCAGCACGCCATGCCCGGCCAGCATGACGAAGCCCAGCATGTAGAACGACCCCGCCCCCGGTCCCAGCAGCCCGTCGTAAAAGCCGATCAGCGGCACCACGGTCGCGCCGAAGACGGCAGGCGCCATCCTCCGGGCGCGGTCCATGTCGTTCAGGCCGGGCTTGAGCGCGAAGAACACGGCGATGCCGATCAGCAGCACGGGCAGGACATAGCGCAGCATCTCGGTCGGGACGGCGCTGACCATCAGCGCCCCCAGCAGGCCCGCGCCGAAGGCGATGGCCGCCGTGCCGATCTGCGCGCGCAGATCGACCAGCCCGCTGCGGGCATAGCTGATCGCCGCCGTCGCCGCGCCGAATGCGCCCTGCACCTTGTTCGTCGCCAGCGCCTGCGTGGGCGGAATGCCCGCCAGCATCAGGGCGGGCACGGTGATCAGCCCGCCGCCGCCCGCGATCGCGTCGATGAACCCCGCGGCGAAGCCCGCCACGACCAGCATCAGGAATATCTCGGTGGAAAGCTCGATCATCATCGCGGCTCATTGCGCCGGGCGCGGGGCGATGTAAAGGGCCGGGTCAGGGCTGGGTATCGAAGGCGGGGCTGAACCCAAGGCGGCCTCTTGGGCACGGGGCGCCGAAGGCCAGCCACTGGACATAGGCGGCGGGAACCTCGCCATAATCCAGCCGCCCGTCGTTCGCAAATCCGAAGCGGGCGTAGAAATCCGGGTCTCCGATCAGGGCGCAACCCTTCGCGCCCTGCGCCTTCAGCGCACCAAGCCCTTGCCGGACAAGCAGGCTGCCCACCCCCCTGCGCTGAAAACCGGGATGCACCGAGACGGGTCCCAGGCCGAACCAGCCCTCGGCCCGGCCATCGATCGTCACCGGAGAGAATGCGATATGCCCGATGATGTCCGGACCGTGCAGGGCGACGAGGGAGAGGGTCAGGTCGCCGTCCCTGCGAAGCGCGCGGATGATCGGCGCCTCGGTGCCCTGGCTGTAGGGCATCGGCGCGAATGCCGCCACGGTAAGGTCGTGGATCGCGTCTTCGTCGCCGGGCTGTTCGGGTCGGATCTGCGTGGGTCGGATCTGCATGGGGCGGGGCCTTATGAACGGGGATGGGCGGCGCGGTAGACCGCCAGCAGATGGGCGTCGTCCACGCCGGTATAGACCTGCGTGGTGGACAGGCTGGCATGGCCCAGCAATTCCTGGATGGTGCGCAGATCGCCCCCCGCCGCCAGCAGATGCGTGGCGAAGGAATGGCGCAGCGCGTGGGGCGTCGCCGTGGGCGGCAGGCCCAGCCTTTCGCGCGCCAGCCGCATCGCCCCCGAGATCGCGCCGGGGTTGAGTCGCCCCCCGCGCGCGCCCCGAAACAGGGCCGAGGCCGGTTCCAGCGGCCAGGGGCATTGGCGCAGGTAATCCGCGATGGCCTGGCGCGCCACCGGCAGGACCGGCACCTGCCTTTCGCGCCCGCCCTTGCCGCGAATCAGCAGTGCCTCGCCCATCGGCCAGTCGCGGCCGTCCAGCGAAAGCGCCTCGGATATGCGCAGCCCGCAGCCGTAGAGCAGCGTCAGCACCGCCACGTCGCGCGCGGCGATCCAGGGGGTTTCGTGGCCCGCCTCGGCCATCTCCAGCACCTCGCGGGCCTGGTCGGCGGCCAGCGGGCGGGGCAGGGACCGCCGATAGCGCGGCCCGCGGGTGTTGAGGATGCGTGAGGCCTCGAACCCCTCGCGGTCCGACAGCCAGCGGATGAAGCTGCGCACCGCCGACAGCCGCCGGGCCAGCGCGCGCGCGCCAAGGCCGCGTCCCCTTTCGTGGGCGGAAAAGCCGCGCAGGTCGGTCTGGGTCAGTTCGGCGATATTGCCGGGCAGGGCGGGCTGGCCACGATGCTTCCCGACAAAGGACAGGAAGGCCAGCAGGTCCGCCCGGTAAGCCCGGATCGTGTGGTCGGAACGGTCGCGGGTGGCGCGCTCGCCCTCAAGCCAGCGGGCCAGTGCGTCGGACATGGCCGGGGCAAGCGCCAGCGGCGCGTCCTTGCCCCGGTCGCCCGTCATGGCCGCAGCCAGCGCAGCAGCGTCAGCCGGAACACCTGCGCGAAGAAGCGCAGCAGGTCGGTCCCCTGCGTGGGCGAGAACCGTTGCGCATCGCGCGACCCCATCAGGATCAGCGCCATGCCGTGATCGGGGTCGAGGTTGAGCGGGATCAGCGCCTCGGACCAGATGCGGCCCTCGGCGTTGTCATGCAGGGGGCGCGTGATGTCGGCGGTTGCGCGCAGCACGATGTCGTCGCCGCGCGGCGCGCGCCTTTCGGCCAGCACCATTTGCAGGACGGTGCCCTCGGGCACGAAGACCAGCCCCTTTTTCGCAGGCTGGGCCGCCGGGTCGTCATGTTCGATCAGCAGGCGCAGCGATTCGATGCGCAGGATCGGCGCGACCTCGGCTTGCAGCGCGTCCAGGAAGGCGGGGAAGTCCTGGGGTTCCAGCAGCGACAGGATCGCGCGGTGGACCTGGTGCATCCCCGACTGGTTGTCATAGGCGGTGGCAACGACGGTGCGGTGCGCGGATTCCAGCCGGTCCAGCCGTTCCTCCAGCACCTGCATGGCGCGGCCCCGGATATCGACGACATTGGTGCCCGCCTCGGCCTCGCGCGCGCCGACAAGGGCGCGCATCAGGTCGCGGTCGGCCAGCAGCAGTTGCGGATTGGCCAGCAATTGCTGGCGCGTCGCCTCGGGCAGGGCCGGCTCGGCTGCCTGCCCTTCGCCCTCGACCGTTTCGCCGTCCCCGGACATCAGACGATCTTCTGGCCGGTCTTGGCCCAGTCGGCGTTGAACTGGTCCAGCCCCTTGTCGGTCAGCACATGGCTGGCCATCGCCTTGATGACGGCGGGGGGTGCGGTGATCACGTCCGCGCCGATCCGCGCCGCGTCGGTGATATGGTTGACCGAGCGGATCGAGGCCGCGAGGATTTCCGTCGTCCAGTCGTAATTGTCGTAGATTTCGCGGATCTGGGCGATCAGCTCCATCCCGTCCAGGTTGATGTCGTCCAGCCGCCCGATGAAGGGGCTGATGAAGCTGGCGCCCGCCTTGGCCGCAAGGATCGCCTGCGCGGGGCTGAAGCACAGCGTGACGTTGACCATCCGGCCCTCGCCCGACAGCACCTTGCAGGCGCGCAGCCCGTCCCAGGTCAGCGGCACCTTCACCGCGATGTTGTCGGCGATCTTGGCAAGGTGGCGGCCCTCGGCGATCATGCCCTCGGCGTCGCTGGCGACGACCTCGGCGCTGACGGGACCGCTGACGATCTCGCAGATCTCGCGCGTGACCTCGGCGATGTCGCGGCCCGATTTCAGGATCAGCGAGGGGTTGGTGGTCACGCCGTCCACCATGCCCAGATCGTTCAGTTCGCGGATGGCGGCGACATCTGCGGTATCGACAAAGAATTTCATGGCGGTTGGCCTTTTGTTTACGAATTCGTGCCATCCTTACCGCAGATCCCCGCGCGGGTGAAGGGCATCGCATGGGTTGCGGGTGCATGGCGCGGCGTGCCAGAATCCGCGCCATGCGTCCAAGGGAAAGGTGATGCGATGGAAGCGGTCAGCGGCGGGGAAATAATGGCCCTGCTTTTCGCCAACGGGTTCTTGATGAGCGTTCTCGGCCCCGTCATGCCGGTCGCCGTGATCGGCGCGGCCAGCTATTTCACGCTGGTGGGCGGGATCTGAGGCGAAAGGACGGGTTCATGGTCACGATGATTGCGGCGGTGCTTGTGGCGACGATTCCGCCCGTCCCTGTCGGCGGGCTGGTGGTGCTGGCGCTGGCCGATCATGCGATCCGGCAGGGGCTGGTGTTCCTGCTTGCCTGAATGACCCCGGCGCCGCTTTTCTTTCCCCACGGCCACCGCATCGCCGTCCTGACGGGCGAGCCGGTGGGGGTGCTGGACTACCTTGCCCCCGAAGGCGGGGTCCGGCTGGGGCAGTTGGTCGTCGTCCCGCTGGGTCCGCGCCGGATCATGGGCGCGGTCTGGGGCGAGGGGCTGGGCGGCTTCGACGCCGCCAAGCTGCGCCCCGTCGCAAGGCTGGTCGAGGCCGAGCCGCTGACCCCCCGGATGATGGATTTCCTGACGCGCATGGGCGAATACACGCTGACGCCCATGCCCCTGATGCTGCGCATGGCGACCCGCGCGCCCGATCTGGACAAGCCCGCCGCCGCGCGCCGTGTGATCCACCGCGCAGGCCCCCCGCCCGAGCGCATGACCGAGGCGCGCGCCGCCGTCCTGCGCGTCATCGAGGACCACGGCGGGGCGGGTTTTGCGCCCTCGGAACTGGCGCAGATGGCCGGGGTCGGGCCCGGCGTCGTCAAGGGGCTGGTCGCCGCGGGCACCCTGGCCGAGACGCTGGCGCCCCGCGACACGCCCTATCCCCGGCTGGACCCCGCGCTGCCCGGCAAGCCGCTGGCCCCCGATCAGGCGCAGGCGGCGGCGGTGCTGCGCGCCGGTCTGGCTGGGCGCGCCTATGGCACCACGCTTCTGCGCGGCGTCACCGGCTCGGGCAAGACCGAGGTTTACCTTGAGGCCGTCGCCGAATGCCTGCGCCAGGGTCGGCAGGCGCTGGTGCTGCTGCCTGAAATCGCGCTGTCCTCGGAATTCCTGGACCGGGTCGAGGCGCGTTTCGGCGCGCGCCCCGGCGAATGGCACTCGGGCATCACCCGGACCGAGCGGCGGCGGCTGTGGCAGATGGCCGGGCGGGCGCAGGTCCAGCTTGTCGTCGGCGCGCGCTCGGCGCTGTTCCTGCCCTTTGCCGACCTTGGCCTGATCGTCGTGGATGAGGAACATGATTCGTCCTATAAACAAGAGGATGGCGTCTTCTACAGCGCCCGCGACATGGCGGTTCTGCGCGCATCCATCGAACAGGCGCAGGTGGTCCTGGCCTCGGCCACGCCTTCCATCGAAAGCTGGGTGAACGCGGCCAGCGGGAAATATGCGCGGCTTGACCTGCGCGCGCGCTATGGTGGGGCGGAACTGCCGGAAATGGCGGCCATCGACCTGCGCGCGCAGCGGATGGGGTCGGGCGAATGGATCTCGCCCACGCTTGCCGGGGCGGTGCGGGCGCGGCTGAAACGGGGTGAGCAGTCGCTCTTGTTCCTGAACCGGCGCGGCTATGCGCCCGTCACCGTCTGCCGCGCCTGCGGCCAGCAGATCGGCTGCGACCATTGCGACGCGCGCATGGTGGAACACCGCTTCCAGAACCGCCTCGTCTGCCACCAATGCGGCGAGACGAAGCCGATCCCCACCGCCTGCCCCGCCTGCGGGGTCGAGGGCAAGCTGGCCGCCGTCGGCCCCGGCGTCGAGCGCCTGGCCGAAGAGGTGGCGGCCCGTTTCCCCGATGCGCGGGCCGAGGTGCTGTCCTCGGACCTGTTCCATTCGGCGCGGGCGCTGAAGGAGGCGATCGCCCGGATCGGCGCGGGCGATACCGACATCATCATCGGCACGCAGATCGTCGCCAAGGGGCACAATTTCCCGCGCCTGACACTGGTGGGCGTGATCGACGCCGACCTGGGCCTGCAAGGCGCCGACCTGCGCGCGGCGGAACGCAGCTTTCAACTGATGCGGCAGGTCGCGGGCCGGGCGGGGCGCGAAGGCGACGGGGCGCAGGGTGTTGCGCTGTTGCAGACCCACCAGCCCGAACATCCCGTCATCCGCGCCATCCTGTCGGGCGAGGACGAAGATTTCTGGAACGCCGAGGCCGCCGCCCGCCGCCATGCCGGGATGCCCCCTTTCGGGCGTCTGGCCGGCGTGATCCTGTCCCATCCCGATCCCGCCACGGTCGAGGGCTACGCCCGCGAACTCGCCCGCCGCGCCGCGCCGCTGGCCCGCGCAGGGGCCGAACTTTACGGCCCCGCCCCCGCCCCCATCGCCCGCGTCCGGGGCCGTTTCCGCTTTCGCATGCTGATCCGCGCCGACCGGCAGGCCGCCTTGCAGGCTGCCATCCGCGACTGGCTGGCATTCGCCCCGAAACAGCCCCCGAACCTGCGCCTGTCGGTCGATATCGACCCGCAGAGCTTTTTCTGATCGGTTTTCAAGGATTTGGACGGCCCGTCCTTGGCATTCGGGACGAAATCTGTATGACCATTACACCGTTTTGCATGACCCCGAGGTTTTCCATGTCCGATTCAACCCCCGCATCCCCGGTCGAGCCGCGCCCCACCACCGCGACGCGCATCCTGTTGGTCTATCTGGCCTGTCTGGTCGGCGTGGGTGTCTTTCTCTTTCTGCTTATCTTTGTCGCGGATATGTATCTCGGCATCCAGATCGACGGCACGAGCGGCGCCGTCGGGATGGTCGTCGCGGCCATGATGGCGGGAATGATCTGGGCCGAGCGCGAGCGTGCCAGGCCCGCTTCGGGCCGCATCTGGGGCGCGACCCTGCTTTGCGCGGTGGCGACCTTCGCGATTCAGGCCGGGCTGGTCTATGCCGTGATGGTCGCCGATCCGCTATTCGGCCATGAGGTCGCGGCGCAGCCGGGCGGCCTTCTTGTCGCCGTCAGCCTTATCCTGCTGGCGTTCGATATCCTGACGGTGCGCTTCGGTTTCTGGCTGGGTATCCGCGTGGGCCTGAAATCGGCCGCCGCCCGGCAGGCGAAAGGCTGAAACTCCCCGATCCGCCGGTTCGGTGCGGATCGGATCCCGGGCATTGCACGGGTGCTTGGCATTTGTCTGCGCCTGTGCTTTTGCTCGGATCATTCAACGGCTGTCCGAGGTTTTCATGTCCAATCCCTTGCCCGAACCCGTATCCGCCCTGCGCCTGGTCGTGCATTACGCGCTGGCGCTTGCCGTCTGCGTCGCGGTCTATGTCCTGCTTGTCCAGGTCTCGGCGCATTTCTTCGATATCGCCTTTCCGGGCGCGGCGATGGGCCTGATCCTGATGCTGGTCGCCGCCTCGTCCGCCGGGGGCGGGTGGGTCAGCCGCGAAAAGGTCCGCCCCGCAGGCGGGCGCGTCTGGAAGATCGCGGTGCTGTGCGCGGTGCTGACGGTGGCGATGCAAGGGGCGGTGGCCGTCGCCTCGGCGGAGACGATGGCCGTGTTGCGCGAAAACGTGCGCGGGGATACGGCCATCCTGGTCATTGTCGTCGCGGCGATCTGGCTGGTGGATCTGCTGGTGATCCGCCTGGGTTTCGGGATGGGCATCCGCCAGGGCGCCAGGCAGATCGAACGCGCCGCCGCGAAGGGCTAAAGCCCCAGCCGTTCCAGCACGCCGCCCAGCAGGTCCGCCAGCCGGTCGGCCCATTCGCGTTGCCCGGACGGGTCGCGGATCAGGTCGTTGCGGATCTCGATCAGCACGTTGGGGCGGCCATGCGCCAGCGCGTGGCGGTCGATGGAATCGCCGTCCAGATGGCCGCCGTAGGGTTCGTTGTCGCCGGTGATCCAGCCCCTTTCGCGGCACATCGCGATCAGCGGCGGACCCAGCCTTTCGTCGGTATGCGAATAGAGGATGCCGACCTGCCAGGGCCGTTGCGGCCTGCCGCGCAGCCGGGGCGTAAAGCTGTGGATCGCGCAGATTGCCCGGTCGGGCCGTGCCGCCGCCAGCTGCGCATAGGCGGCGTGATAGGGGCGGTAGAGGCGGCTCAGCCGCTGCTCGCGCCCATCGTGGCCAAGGTCGCGGTTGGCGGGAATCACCGTCCCGTCGTAAAGCCGCATCAGCAGGGTCGGGTCGTCCTCGCCCCGGTTGGGGTCGATCACCAGGCGCGAGAAATTCGACAGGATCGCGGGCGCATCCAGCCGTGCTGCCAGTTCCCGCGCCAGCCCCGCCGCGCCCACGTCATAGGCGATGTGGCGCGCCATGTCCGCAGGCTCGATACCCAGATCGCCCCCGGCCACCCAGTCCGGCACATGGTTGGCGGCATGATCGCAAGTGACCAGCCATCGCGACGGACGATCCTCGCCCAAGGTGAAAAATGGCATTTCTGTCATGTTCGCTTTACGCTTTCTTCAGGGTATCGCGGTAGTTTTGTGTGGCTATTGCCTGATGCACCAGTTGCCGCCGGGGTTGCAATGGGCCATAGATGGCGGCAGATAGCGCAAACATGAGCTGATGGGGGAAACCGGATGAGACGGCATCGCAAGGTCAAGATCGTAGCGACATTGGGGCCAGCCTCCAGCGACCACGAAACCATCAAGGCGCTGTTCGAGGCCGGGGCCGACGTCTTCCGCCTGAACATGAGCCACGGCACCCATGACGAACAGCGCGCGCGTTTCGACATCATCCGCCGGATCGAGGCCGAAACGGGCCGCCCCATCGCCGTGCTGGCCGATCTGCAAGGGCCGAAGCTGCGCGTGGGCACCTTTGCCGAAGGTGCGCATGACCTGCATGAGGGCGAGCCGTTCCGTTTCGACCTGGACCCCGCGCCGGGCGATGCGCACCGGGTCGAACTGCCCCATCCCGAAATCTTCGCCGCGCTGGAAAAAGGCTCGAACCTGCTGGTCAACGACGGCAAGATCCGTTTGCAGGTGCGCGATTGCGGACCCGATTTCGCCGATTGCGTGGTGACGGTGGGGGGTGTCATCTCGAACCGCAAGGGCGTGAACGTGCCCGATGTCGTGCTGCCCGTCGCCGCGCTTTCCGACAAGGACCGCGAAGATCTTGAATTCGCATGTGAAATGGGCGTCGACTGGCTGGCCCTGTCCTTCGTCCAGCGCCCCGAGGATGTGGTCGAGGCCCGCAGCCTTGCCCGTGGCCGCGCCGCGATCTTGTCCAAGATCGAAAAGCCCGCCGCCGTGCGGTCCTTTGCGGAAATCCTCAAGGTTTCGGACGGGATCATGGTGGCACGGGGCGACCTGGGGGTCGAACTGCCGGTCCATTCCGTGCCGCCGATCCAGAAGCGGCTGGTCCGCGCCTGCCGCGCGGCGGCCAAGCCGGTGATCGTGGCGACGCAGATGCTGGAATCGATGATCACCAGCCCCATGCCCACCCGCGCCGAGGTCAGCGACGTCGCAACCGCGATCTACGAGGGCGCCGATGCGGTGATGCTCTCGGCCGAAAGCGCCGCCGGCACCTGGCCTGTCGAGGCGGTGCTGACGATGGACAGCGTCGCGCGTTCCGTCGAAAGCGACCCGACCTATCGCGAGATCGTCGAAAGCTCTCGCAACGTCAAGCGGCAGTCGGTGGCCGATGCCATCGTCGGCGCCGCGCGCGAGGTGGCGGAAACGACCGACATCACCGCCATCTGCGCCTTCACCCAATCGGGCACCACCGTCCGCCTGACCGCCCGCGAACGTCCGCGCGTGCCCATCATCGCCATGTGCCACGAGGAAAACATCCTGCGCAGGCTGTGCCTGATCTGGGGCGCCCATTGCGTGCGCACGCCGGAACTGGAACGCTTCAAGCAGGCGGTCGTCAACGCCGCCCGCGCCGCCCGCGAATTCGGATTTGCCAATGAAACCCAACAGATCGCGGTGATTGCGGGGGTGCCGTTCAAGACCTCCGGCTCGACCAACATCCTGCGGGTGGCGCCTTGCGACGAACGCTTGATCTACAGCACCGACCCCGAATAAACCCCTCGGGGCAGCGCCG
The DNA here is from genome assembly GCF_945915435.1 of uncultured Paracoccus sp. Classification (GTDB taxonomy): domain Bacteria; phylum Pseudomonadota; class Alphaproteobacteria; order Rhodobacterales; family Rhodobacteraceae; genus Paracoccus. The sequence continues at coordinate 44,915 of NZ_CAMEFG010000007.1, forward strand.
CCGCGAAGGAAGGGAGGGGCATGATCGATCTGATGTTGCTGGCCGGTTCGGCCCTTTGCGCGATCTCGGTCGTGCTGGCGGTCGTGTCGGTCGCGCAGACCCGCGCGCCGCGTGTTGCCGCGATCACCCTGGTGCTGGGCCTGGCGTTGCTGTTCGGCGCGGCCTGGCTGCGCCCCGCAGCCGTCGGCCCGCAGCAGGTGCTGGACGCCTGGCAGCGCCTGCTTGCGGATAAACCGCTGCCGCCGGGAACCGATGCCGCGGCACCATAAGCCGCTTGCAATTTCGCGCGTTGCGGTCTATGGGCAACGCTTCAATCCCGCGCGTCCGGCCGATTGGCATTGCCGAGTCGCGCGTTCACTCTGACCGCAAGGAGAGTAAAATGCCGAAGATGAAGACCAAGGCCGCCGCGAAAAAGCGGTTCTCTTTCACCGCCACGGGCAAGGTCAAGGCCGGTCCCGCGGGCAAGCGCCACGGCATGATCAAGCGCTCGACGAAATTCATCCGCGACGTGACCGGGACCATGATCCTGTCCGATGCGGATACGAAGATCGTCAAGAAATACATGCCCTATAACCGCTAAGAAGGAGAACCGGACATGGCACGAGTCAAATCGGGTAAAGTCACCCACGCCCGCCACAAGAAGGTCATCGACGCGGCCAAGGGCTATTACGGCGCCCGTTCGCGCAACTTCCGCACCGCGACCCAGGCCGTCGACAAGGCCAACCAATACGCGACCCGCGACCGCAAGAACCGCAAGCGCAACTTCCGCGCCCTGTGGATCCAGCGCATCAACGCCGCCGTCCGCGCCATCGACCCCGCGCTGACCTATTCGCGTTTCATCGCCGCGCTGACGAAAGCCGGGATCGAGGTCGACCGCAAGGTCCTGGCCGACCTGGCCGTCCACGAACCCGAAGCTTTCGGCGCGATCGTCGAAAAGGCGAAAGCCGCCGCCTGATCCCAGGCCAAGGCCCGCAGCCACGAAACCCGCGCCCCCTTGCGCGGGTTTTTTCATGCCGCCCTCCAGGGCGACCCCCGCCCTTTCTTCATCATCCAAATACCCATTCCGACGCCGCAACCCGCGCGGCCTTGCCAAAGGTGCCCGGAACCCGCACCTTGTCCGCAGGGTTTCACGATATGCCGACCGATCAGCCAACAAGCCCATATCCCCCGCGCGTGGCCCTGAACCGCCGGATGATGGGCCCTGTCCGAAGCGCCATCACCGCGCGGCGCAACGTGCTGGAACTCATCCCCGAACTTGCCACCCGCCAGCCGATGGTCTCAGGGCGGACGGGGGTGCGCTGGCACATGGTCATGGACCCCGGCGCACTGGCCCGCGTGTTCAAGGACCGGGTCGAGGATTATCCGAAATCGCTGGTCGCGCGGCTGATCCTCGAACCCGCCGTCGGCCAGTCGATGTTCGTGGCCGAGGGCGCGCATTGGCGCTGGCAGCGCCTCGCCGCCGCGCCCGCCTTCGCGCAGCGCAATGTCGAGGCGCTTGGCCCCGTCATGTCCGCCGCCGCCGAGGCCAGCCTGCGCCGCCTGTCGACCCAAACCGGCCCCGTCGATGTCTTTGCGGAAATGGTCGCGGCGACCTTCGACGTCATCTCGGACGTCACATTCTCGGGCGGGCAGGGGTTCGAACGCGATGCGGTCCATGCCGCCATCGAAAGCTATATCGCGGGGACCGCCCGCATCTCGGTGCTGGACGTCATGGGAATGCCGCGCTGGATACCCCGCCCCGGACGCCTCTTCTCGACCCGCCGCCTGCGCGAGACGAAGCGCGTCGCCGATGATGCGATCCGCGCCCGCGCCAGGGCCGGGCCGCGCCCCGTGCCCGACCTGCTCGACCTTCTGCGCACGGGCGAGGACCCCGAAACGGGCCGCCGCATGACCCCGCCCGAGTTGCGCGACAACCTTCTGACCTTCATCGTCGCGGGGCACGAAACGACCGCCCTGACGTTGGCTTGGGCGCTCTACCTTCTGGCCTTCGATCCGGGGGTCCAGTCCCGCGCGGCCATCGAGGCGCGCGCGGTCCTGGGCGATCGCTGCGCGACCGCCGCCGACCTGCCGCGCCTGTCCTATATCCGCCAGATCGTCGAGGAAACGCTGCGCCTCTATCCCCCCGCCGCCTTTCTGTCGCGCACCGCCCGCGCCCCCGACACGCTTTGCGGGCGCGAGATCCGGCCCGGCGACACCGTCCTGCTGCCGATCTATGCGCTGCATCGCCATCATATGCTGTGGGACGACCCCGACCGCTTCGACCCCGACCGTTTCGCGCCGGGCATCACGCGCGACCGCTTCGCCTTCCTGCCCTTTGGTGCGGGGCCGCGCATCTGCATCGGCGCCAGCTTCGCGCTGCAAGAGGCGGTCATCATCCTTGCCAGCCTGCTTGCCCGGTTGCGATTCGAGACGACCGACCGCCATCCCGACCCGCGCATGATCCTGACCTTGCGCCCGCATGGCGGCGTCTGGCTGCGCGTCACCCCGCGCTGAATTGCCTTCCGTCCCCGTTTGCGCCACCCTGCCGCGAAAGCCCGGAGGCCCCATGATCGTCATCTACCACAAACCGACCTGCTCGACCTCGCGCAAGGTGCTGGAACTGATCCGCGCCGAGGGGCACGCCCCCATCGTCATCGACTATGCCAAGGAAGGCTGGACGCGCGGCCAGCTTCTGGGCCTTTTCGCGGCGGCTGATTTGACGCCTGCGCAGGCCCTGCGGACCAAGGGCACCGACGCCGCCGAGCGCGGCCTGATCGGCGCGGATGACGACGCCATCCTGTCCGCGATGATCCAGAACCCGCTGCTGGTCGAGCGTCCTTTTGTCTGCGGCCCCGGCGGCACCCGCCTCTGCCGCCCCATCGAGGCGGTGCGCGAGACCTTCTAACCATCGCCCAAGTCTTTTCCCCCGGTCCCGCCCGTGCTAATCGGCGCGGGAACCACAGGAATATGCCCATGTCCGACATCGACGCCCTTCGCCAGAGCTATCTCGACCGTATCCTGAACGCCGCCGACCCCGAGGCGCTTGAACAGGTCCGCCTCGCCGCCCTTGGCAAGAAGGGCGAGATCAGCGGGCGCATGAAGGAACTGGGCCGGATGACGCCCGAAGAGCGCCAGACTACCGGCGCCGCGCTGAACCGCCTGAAGGATGAGATCGACGCCGCCCTGCGCGCCCGCCGCCAGGGGCTGGAGGATGCGGCGCTGGACGCGCGGCTGAAAGACGAATGGCTGGACGTCACCCTGCCGGGCCGCCCGCGCCGCGAAGGTTCGATCCACCCGGTCAGCCAGGTGACCGAGGAAGTGACCGCGATCTTCGCCGACATGGGTTTCGCCGTGGCCGAGGGGCCGCAGGTCGAAAGCGACTGGTTCAACTTCGATGCGCTGAACATCCCGCCCGAACATCCGGCGCGGCAGGAACACGACACCTTCTTCATGGCCCGCGCGGACGGTGACAACCGCCCACCGCATGTGCTGCGCACCCATACCTCGCCCGTCCAGATCCGCGCGATGCAGGAAACCGGCGCGCCGATCCGCGTGATCTGTCCGGGCCGCGTCTATCGCATGGACATGGACCAGACCCACACGCCGATGTTCCACCAGGTCGAGGGGCTGGCGCTTGGCAAGGGCATCTCGATGGCCAACCTGAAATGGACGCTGGAAGAATTCTGCCGCGCCTTTTTCGAGGTCGATGAGGTCGAGCTGCGCTTCCGCGCCAGTCACTTCCCCTTTACTGAGCCGTCGGCCGAGGTCGATATCCGCTGTTCATGGGAAGGCGGCAAGCTGACCATCGGGCAGGGCGAATCGTGGCTGGAGATCCTGGGCAGCGGCATGGTCCACCCCAAGGTGCTGGCCGCAGGCGGCATCGACCCCGAGGAATGGCAAGGCTTCGCCTTCGGCATGGGCATCGACCGCATCGCGATGCTGAAATACGGCATCCCCGATCTGCGCGCGTTCTTTGAAAGCGATTTGCGCTGGCTGCGACATTACGGGTTCGCGGCGGGGGATGTGCCTAGTGTGAGCGGTGGGTTGTCGCGGTGAGTGTAATTGCGGCAATCATCGCCGCCTCCACCGCAATATTCATTGCCGTGGTGATTTATCCTTGGCAGAAACAGATTGATCGTGACAACGAAATTGCGAGAGAAAAGAGAGCACTCTACTGGAAGGTTTCTGAGTTAATCAGCAGCACAAATCGCTTATACGACATGGTTCTATCTCAAGAAAACGAGATAACCAACCTCGTCGTCGCACTGATTTCCGTAGGGGAGTGCAAGGCGGCGAAAAAGCTCATAGACTTAAATGTTGCGCTGCGCCCCTTCCACGAAGAGCGTGACGAAATACGTCAACGAGGATTGCGCACTTTCATATCTCTTATTAGCAAGAGAAACCAGAAAATCCCAGCCGAGCATGTCGACAAGCTAACGAAAACAATAGCTGAATTGCTCGACCTAACCAACAAGGGCATATCAAGCAACCACGTTTCCACAATTCCGCTTCGGAAATGGATCCGTGACCATCTAAAAGGGTCGCTATGAAATTCACCCTCTCCTGGCTCAAAGAGCATCTCGATACCGACGCCACGCTGGACCAGATCACCGAGGCGCTGACTGACCTTGGCCTTGAGGTCGAAGGCGTGACCGATCCGGCGCGTGCGCTGGCGCCCTTCACGCTGGCCAAGGTCGTCCATGCCGAGCAGCACCCCGATGCCGACCGGCTGCGGGTCTGCCGCGTGATGACGGATGAGGGCGAAAAGCAGATCGTCTGTGGCGCGCCCAATGCCCGCGAAGGGATCACCGTCGTTCTGGCCAAGCCCGGCGATTACGTCCCCGGCATCGACCTGACGCTGAGCGTCGGCAAGATCCGGGGCGTGGAAAGCCACGGCATGATGGCCTCGGAACGCGAAATGCAGATGTCGGATGAACATGACGGCATCATCGAACTGCCCTCGGGCGAGGTCGGGCAGCGTTTCGTCGATTGGCTGGCCGCGAACCGTCCCGAGGCGGTCGATCCGGTGATCGAGATCAAGATCACCCCCAACCGCCCCGATGCGCTTGGCGTCCACGGCATCGCGCGCGATCTGGCGGCGCGGGGGCTGGGCAGGCTCAAGCCGCTGAAAAACATCGAGGTTCCGGGGGCCTTCGCCTCGCCCGTCAAGGTCGGCATCGCGCCGGACATGGCCGAGAGCGCGCCTTTCTTCACCGGCCGCGTGATCCGCAACGTCAGGAACGGGCCGTCGCCGGAATGGCTGCAAAAGCGGCTGGTGGCCATCGGGCTGCGGCCGATCAATGCGCTGGTCGATATCACCAACTTCTTCACCTTCGACCTCAACCGCCCGCTGCATGTCTTCGATGCGGCCAAGGTGCGGGGCGATCTGCATATCCGCGCCTCGGGTCAGGGTGAGGAGATGCTGGCGCTGGACGGCAAGACCTATGCCTTCGCGCCCGGCATGATGGTCATTGCCGATGACAGCGGTCCCGTCAGCATCGCCGGGATCATGGGCGGCGAGACAACGGGGGCGGACGAAGGCACGACCAGCGTTTTCCTTGAAAGCGCCTATTGGGACCCCATCGCCGTGGCGACCGTGGGCCGCGCGCTCAAGATCAATTCCGACGCGCGCTATCGGTTCGAGCGCGGGGCCGACCCCGCATTCACCCTGCCGGGGCTGGAGATGGCGACGCAGATGGTGATGGACCTTTGCGGGGGCGAGGCGGGCGAGGTCGTCACCGCCGGCGCTGTCCCCGACACCACGCGCAGCTACAAGCTGGACCCGGCCCGCGTCGTCAGCCTTGTGGGAATGGAAATCGCCGAGGCCGAGCAGCGCGCCACGCTGGAGGCACTGGGCTTCCGGCTGGAGGGCGATCAGGCTTTCGTCCCAAGCTGGCGGCCCGACGTGCAGGGCAGCGCCGATCTGGTCGAAGAGGTCGCCCGCATCGCCAGCCTGACCAAGCTGCAAGGCCAACCCCTGCCGCGTCCGCAGGCGGGTGTGCCCAAGCCCGTGCTGACGCCCCTGCAACGCCGCGAAAGCGCGGCGCGGCGGATGGCGGCGGCGCTTGGCTATAACGAATGCGTGACCTACAGCTTCATCGACGCTCAGGCGGCGGCGCTGTTCGGCGGTGGGTCCGACGCCGTGCGGATCGAAAACCCGATCAGCAGCGAGATGACCCACCTGCGCCCCGACCTGCTGCCCGGCCTGCTGGCGGCTGCGGCGCGCAACCAGGCGCGCGGCTTTGCCGATCTGGCGCTGTTCGAATGCGGCCCGGTGTTTTCGGGTGGCGAGCCGGGTGAGCAGGGGCTGCACCTGTCCGGCCTGCTGGTCGGCCATAGTGCTGCGCGCGACCCCTATGGCAGCCGCCGCAAGGTCGATATCTACGACGCCAAGGCCGATGCCGAGGCGATCCTGCAAGCCATCGGCGCGCCCGCGAAATCGCAGATCAACCGCAAGCTGGACGGCTGGTGGCATCCGGGCCGTGCGGGCAATGTCGCGCTGGGTCCCAACGTGCTAGCGACATTCGGCGAGGTTCACCCCCGCATCCTGCGCCATTTCGGTATCAAGGGCGCGGCGGTCGGCTTCACCATCCGCATCGCGAACATCCCGCTGCCGAAAAGCCGCACGCCCTCGCGTCCCGCCTTGGCGCTGTCGGACCTGCAAGCGGTCGAGCGCGACTTTGCCTTCGTCGTCGATGGCGGGGTCGAGGCGATGGCGCTGGTCAATGCCGCCGCCGGTGCCGACAAGGCGCTGATCGAGCGGGTGACGGTCTTCGACCAGTTCACCGGGCTGGAAGGCGGCAAAAAGTCCATCGCCATCACCGCCCGCCTGCAACCGAAAGACAAGACCCTGACCGATGCCGAGATCGAGGCGGTCAGCGCGAAGATCGTCGAAAAAGTCGGCAAGGCCACCGGCGGCACCCTGCGGGGCTGATCGGGGGGCTGATCCGAACAGCCCGCGAAACCGGCCGGAAACGAAACGGCCCGCGCCACATGCGCGGGCCGTTTTCCTTGGCAGGTCCGGGGGCAGGACCTAGCTGTCGTCGCCCGGCACCCGGCCCCAGGGACCGTCGCGGTTGTCGGCCACGCCCCAGACGGGGATTTCCAGCGGCAGCACCCAGGGATCGGCGGCGAAGGGGTTGATGCGGACCTGCGTCAGATCCACCTCGGGGTCGATATAGGGCTGGCAGGGCCGCCCGTTCAGCGATTTGCAGATATCCGCATGGACGGATACGTCGCGCCCCTCGGCCCGCCAGATGTCGGCCAGGTGGTTGGCGAACTGGTGGATCATGTCGGCGCGCACGATCATCTTGCTGGTCTGGCGGCGGGTCAGGTAGTCGTCGGGGTCCACGTTCCAGACCTGCCCGGTCTGGCGGTCGGTGACGATGAAATGGCCCACGGCCTGCCGGTCGTAGATGCGCATCCGCCAGGAATAGCGGTGGCCGTCCCCGCTCCACCGGATTTCGGAATCGAAGAAGACGCCGCGAACGGGCAGGAAAAGCTGCACCGCGATCCAGATCGCCATGCCCGCCAGCACCGCCTTGGGCAGTGGGCGCGCGACCGGCGGCGGGGTGTCCGCGACCCTTGCCCGGCGCATCAGGCGCGAGGGCCAGTCGGGATCGAAGAAGATCGTCGTCGCCGCGATCGTCATCCAGGGGAAGATGCCGATGTTGAAGGACCACGCATTGCCGATGTGGAAGACGGCATAGATCAGGAAGACGGCCAGCCGCGTCTTGCGCCACAGCAGCAGGGGCGCGCCCAGCACATGCAGCGCGATCACCGACCAGCAGGCCGCGATGATGATCCAGTCGTATTGGAAAAGCGGCTCGAACCACTGGCCTTCCACGCGGTTGCGCATCCAGATGCCCAAAGGCTCGCCCGCCAGCCAGTCGGGGGTCAGCTTGACCAGCCCGGCGTAGACCAGCATGATCTCGGTCTGTGCGCGCAGCATGAAGACGTTGGCATAGGGCACCGTCCGCACGCCCTCGCGCCCGCGCTTGCGGGCGATCAGCGCATCCAGCGACCAGATCCGCGCGGCAGGCATGAAGCACAGCAGGATCAGATACAGCAGCACCAGGTAGAAGTGATTGAGGTATTCCGCCGAGTCGATCAGGAAGAAATAGGCGAAAAGCACCGTCAGCGCGACGACGCTGACCCGGTAGAACAGCCCCAGCGTCACCATCAGCGCCAGCAGCCCAAGGACCAGCCAGCCAAGTTCCGCCTGCATCAGCGAGGGTGCGCCGACCCAGGAAAAGCCGGGATAATGGAAGTGGAAATCAGGCTCGACCCAATAGCGCCAGATCCGCAGATGGACCATGAAGCGCCAGAAGTCCCACAGGATCAGCAGGCCGAACAGGATACGGAACATCGCCAGCGACTGCGCGGGGACGTGGCTGGCCAGCCGGTCGCCGAATGCGCGGGCACGGTTTCCCAGTGTGTTTTCGCTCATCTGCCTTTCCTTCTGTCAATCGGGCCGATGCGGCATATATTGTGCCGCATGGGCCTTGTTGTTCCCGTCAAGCCGAAAATCGGACGGATTTGCAAGGGGCCGGATGCGGGAAAGACGGATATGGACGCGCCCAACGGCAAGGAAATGCTGGTTTTCTACGACGGGGAATGCCCGTTTTGCAGCGCCTATGTGCGCCTGCTGCGCCTGCGCGAGGCTGTGGGCCGGGTCGAGTTGATCGATGCGCGCTCGGACGACGTGCGGGTCGGTGCGCTGAAGGATGCGGGGGTGGACCTGAACGCCGGCATGGCGGTGCGCTATGGCGGGACGCTCTATCACGGGGCGGATGCGATGCGGATCCTGTCGGTGCTGTCGGCGGATGGCGGCATCCTGCGCGCGGTGATGAAATCGCCCCGCCGCGCGAAGGTGGTCTATCCCTTCCTGCGCGCGGGCCGGGGCCTCGTGCTGCGCCTGCTTGGGCGCAAGCCGATCCGCTAGGCGCGCCTCAATCGTCGTCGTCGTGGTGGCGACTGCGGCCACGGCGCGGTCCGTCGTCATCGTCGTCGTGATGGCGGTGAAAGCTGCGCCCACCGTGCCTGCGCCGCCCGTCGTCGTCGTCATCGTGGCGCGAAAAGCCGCGCCTGCGCCATCCGTCGTCATCGTCGTCATGCCAGTGGCGGGCCTGATGGCGGTGGCCGTCGTTCCACTTGATGCCCAGTGCCGGGCCGATCACGCCGCCGATGAAGCGGTTGACCGGGTCCTCGGCCATCGCCGCCCCCGGCAGGGCGATCGCCGCCGTCAGGGCGGCTGCCAGCATCTTGTTTCCGGCTTTCATGGCTTTGGGTCCTTTCGCAAGACAGCCCTTGGCGGCTGCATGGGGTAGGACGCGCCGGGGACGGGGTTATTCCCCCCGCCCGCGAAAAAAACCGCGGTGCCGGGGAAATTGCAAACCGCCGCCCGGCTGCGCTATCGTCCGGGCCGGGCGCTGTAGGTCAGGGGGGCGAAAGGCGGAATGCTGTTGTCGGGGCGGCGCGATCTGATCGTGGCCGGGGTGCTGGCCGCCCTGGCGCTGGCCGTGGCCGTGCCCGCCGCGCGCTACATGACGCATCTGCAATTCAGCCAGTTGGCCGAGCGGGGGCAGAACACGCTGGGCCTTGCCGTTTCCGCCCTGCGCGGGGAACTGGCGCGCTATCGCGCCCTGCCCGCGCTGATCGCGCAATACGACACCATCCACGCGCTGGTCCAGGACCCCGGCGACCCGGCGCTGGTCGCGGGGGTGAATGCGCAGCTCAAGGAAATCAACGCGCTGCTGGGTTCGTCCGACATCTATGTGCTGCTGCCCGACGGGCTGACGGTCGCGGCCTCGAACCATGACGGGCCTGCGTCCTTCGTGGGCGAAAGCTTTGCCTACCGCCCCTATTTCTACGATGCCGCCGAGGGGCGCGAGGGGCGGTTCTTCGCCCTTGGCACCACCTCGCTCAAGCGCGGCTATTATTTCGGCGCGCCGGTTTGGGTCGGGGACCGGATCCTTGGCGTCGTGGTCTTCAAGGTCGATGTGGACCAGATCGAACGGACCTGGCACGGGGCGGATTTCCGTATCCTCGTGACCGACCGCGACGGCATCATCTTCATGTCCGACCGGCCCGAGTGGCGCTATGCCGCCATCGACCGCCTGACGCCCGAGCGGCTGGAACGCAGCGCCGCCACCCGGCGCTATGCCGATACCGAATTGCGCGAACTGCCCGTCACCCGCGCGCAAGGCCCGACCGGGCACCTGATGCTGACCGTCGAGGAAGGCGGCGCGCGCACCGAATACCTGGCCGTGACCGAGAACATGGCCGAAGCCGACTGGACCGTGAAGGTGCTGATGCAGACCCGCCCGGCCCGGTTTCAGGCGCTGGTCGCCATTACCGCGTTGCTCTTGCTGCTGGGCGTCGCCGTGCTGGGCTGGCACAGCCTGCAACAGCGCCGCCGCCGGATGGAGGAACGCCTGGCCGTCCAGCGCGACGCGCAAGAGATGCTGGAGCGCCGCGTCTCCGAGCGCACCGCCGACCTGGCCGAGGTCAACCGCCGTCTCAACGAAGAGGTGGTCGAACGCCGCGCGACCGAGCGCCAGCTACGCCGCACCCAGTCCGATCTGGTGCAGGCGGGCAAGCTGGCCGCGCTTGGCCAGATGTCGGCGGCGCTCAGCCACGAGTTCAATCAGCCCCTGGGCGCCGTCCGCGCCTATGCCGAAAACGCCGAGATCCTGCTGGAGCGGGGCCGCATCGACGATGCGCGGGGCAATATCGCCGACATTTCCCTGCTGGCCGACCGGATGGCGGAACTGGGGCGGCACCTGCGCAATTTCGCCCGCAAGCCGAACGCGCGGCTGCAAACCGTCACCGTGGCCGAGGTGCTGCGCGACACTCGCCCCATCGTCGCCGCCCGCCTGCGCGAGGCGCGGGTAGAGTTGCGGACCGACCTTGGTCCCGATCCGATCCATGTCCGCGTGGGCACGGTGCGGCTGCAACAGGTGCTGGTCAATATCCTGACCAATGCCGCCGACGCGGTCGAGAGCCTGCCCGACCCCCGCATCGCCCTGACCGCCCGGCAGGACGGCGCGCGCGTCTTCATCATCATCCGCGACAACGGCCCCGGCGTGCCGCAGGCCATCGCCGCGCGGATCTTCGATCCGTTCTTCACCACCAAGGGCGTCGGGCGGGGTCTGGGTCTGGGGCTGTCGATCTCGTATAACATCATCAAGGATTTCGACGGAGAGTTGCGGGTGGCCGAGGCCGAGGGCGGGGGCGCCGAATTCGTGATCGAACTGCCCGCCGCCGATGGCGATCCGGGCGACGGTCCGGGCGACGGGGGGGCAGAGGGGCGGCAAGGGGGACGGGCATGACTCTGGATCAGGTGCTGCTTGTGGACGACGACGACCAGATGCGGCGCGCCATCTCGCAGGCGCTGGACCTGGCGGGGCTTGGCGTGCGCGAACTGTCCAGCGCCGAACGCGCGCTGGATTTCGTCAGCTTCGGCTTTCCCGGCGTGGTGATCGCCGACATCCGCATGCCGGGCATGGACGGCATGACCCTGATGACCCGCATCCACGAGATCGACCACGAAATTCCCGTCATCCTCATCACCGGCCACGGCGAGGTGCAGCTTGCCGTCCGCGCCATGCGCGAGGGCGCCTATGACTTCATGGAAAAGCCCTTTGCGCCAAGCCGGCTGGCCGAGATCGTCCGCCGCGCGCTGGAACGCCGCCAGCTCGTGCTGGAAAACCGCCTGCTGCGCGCCGCTGCCGGGCATCGCGACGATCTGGAACAGCGCCTGATCGGGCGGTCCGCCGCGATGATCGAACTGCGCTCGCGCCTGCGGACGGTGGGACCGAGCAGCGCCGACGTGCTGCTGATCGGCGCGACCGGCAGCGGCAAGGAGGTCACCGCCCGCGCGCTGCACGACCTCAGCCCCCGCGCCAGCCGCCCCTTCGTCGCGATCAACTGCGCCGCCCTGCCCGTCAACCTGATCGAGAGCGAGCTTTTCGGCCACGAGGTCGGCGCCTTTCCCGGTGCCATCCGCGCGCGTTACGGCAAGTTCGAGCTGGCGCAGGGCGGCACCATCCTGCTGGACGAAATCGGCGCCATGCCGCTGGACGTGCAGGCCAAGCTGCTGCGGGTGATCGAGGATCGCACCGTCTCGCGCCTTGGCTCGAACGAGGAATACCAGCTTGACGTCCGCTTCATCGCGACCAGCAAGACCGACCTTGCCGACAGCGTGGCCGACGCATCCTTTCGCGAGGATCTGTTCTATCGCCTGAACGTCGTGACCCTGCACATCCCGCCCCTGTCCGAACGGCGCGAGGATGTGCCGCTGCTGTTTCTCAAGCTGGTGCGAGAGGCCGCCGCCCGCCACCAGCGCCCGCATGTCCCCGTGCCCGAGCAGGTCGTCGCCGCCGTCGCCGCGCGCGACTGGCCGGGAAACGTGCGCGAATTGCGCAACGCCGCCGACCGCTACGGGTTGGGCCTGGGCCTGCAATTCGATGCCGGCCAGGACGCCCCGCCCGCGCCGCAGCGCCTGGCCGACCGGATGGCCGCCCATGAACGGCAGATCATTTCGGATGCGCTGGCGGCGCATGGCGGCAGCCTGCGCCCGGTCTATGAATCGCTGGGCCTGTCGCGCAAGTCGCTTTACGAAAAGATGCAGAAACACGGGCTTGACCGGCGCGGCTTTCAGGGCGGCACCGGCGATCCGGGTTGATATCCACCCTTGCGGCGGCGCCGTCGGGACGGTTTGGGTATGAAACGACACATCAAGCCCGCGTGATGTTACCGAATCCACCCATGACCGGGGGGTTTTGTTGCTTTTCATGTCGCGGACCCCTTCGCCGCAGTTGCGCGAGGGGGCCTTCTTGGGTTGATGGACCATGTCCGAACGCGGCTGCCAGGGAAGGGGGCGGCGGTTCACCGCGATACCGCCCGCCGGATTCTTCGCCAAAGACGCGAACGACCACGAACAACGAGGAGGAAGACCATGAAAAAGACCACGCTTCTTGCAACCGCCGCCGCGCTTGGGCTGGGGGTATCGCCGGCGATGGCGCAAGACTATCCGACCCAGCCGATCAACATGGTCGTGCCCTTTGCGGCGGGCGGCCCGACCGATACCGTCACCCGCCTTGTCGCACAGGCCATGAGCCGCGAACTGGGCCAGCAGGTCGTCGTGGAAAACGTGGGTGGCGCGGGCGGCACCCTTGGCGCGGCGCGGGTCGCGCAGGCCAATCCCGACGGCTACACGCTGCTGCTGCATCACATCGGCATGTCCACCGCGCCGACGCTTTACCGCGAACTGCCCTTCGATCCGCTGACCGACTTTGAATATGTCGGGCTGGTGACCGAGGTGCCGATGGTCTTCGTCGGCCGCAACGACCTCGAGGTGGACACGCTGGAAGACGCCATCGCCTGGATCAAGGAGGAAGGCGAGAACGTCATGTATGCCAATGCCGGGATCGGCGCGGCATCGCATCTGTGCGGCCTGCTGTTCATGTCCGAGATCGACACGCCCATGACCACGATCCCCTATCAGGGCACGGGTCCGGCGATCACCGACCTGATGGGCGGGCAGGTCGATTTCCTTTGCGACCAGACGACGAACACCACCAACCAGATCCGCGACGGCTCGATCAAGCCCTTCGCCGTCACCATCCCCGATCGCCTGGACAGCCTGCCCGACGTGCCCACCACGGCCGAAAGCAGCCTGCCGGGCTTCGAAATCACGATCTGGCACGGCATCTATGCGCCCTCGGGCACGCCCGATGAGGTGGTCGAGCGCCTGACCGCCGCCCTTCAGGTCGCGCTTCAGGATGAAACCGTGGCCGAGCGTTTCGCCGATCTGGGCACCGCGCCCTCGCCCCAGGAGGATGCGACCCCCGAGGCGCTGCGGGCCAAGGTCGAATCCGAAATCGAGCTGTGGCGTCCGCTGATCGAGGCCGCGGGCGTCTACGCCAACTGACCGCTGCCATCCGGGGCCGCGCCGCGATGCTGCGGCGCGGTCCGCGTTTCATGGGACATTACCCCGCCTTGGCCGCATGATGCGGGGGCTGCGGGGTTTCGGCAATCCGGGGAGGGGTCATGCTTTCACGCGACTACAAGGACATATTCGGCGGGTTTCTGCTTGTCGTTTTCGGGGGCTGGGTGGCGTGGTATTCCGCGACGCATTACGAGTTGGGGACGTTCCGGCGGATGGCGCCGGGGATGTTTCCGATGATGCTGGGGATCATCCTGGCGGGTTTCGGGGTGGCCATCGCCGCGCCCGCGTTCTTCCGGCCCGGCGAAAGGCCCCATATCCGCATCTTCTCGCCGCTTTTCGTGCTGGCGGGCGTTGCCGCCTTTGCCATCCTGGTGCGGCCCTTCGGGTTGATCCCGGCGATTTTGGGGGTCGTCATCATTTCCTCGCTGGCCGAGATGAAGGTGCGCCCGGTCAGCCTGACCATCCTGTGCGTCGCGCTGTGCCTGATCGCGTGGCTGACCTTCCGCGTCGGTCTGGGCCTGCCCATGCCGATGTTCCGCTGGCCGTATTGAGGGGCGCGCGATGGATATCTTCGGCAATATCGCCCTGGGTCTGGAAACCGCGCTGTCGTGGTCGAACCTGTTCTATTGCTTTCTGGGCGTCTTCCTGGGCACGCTGGTCGGCGTCATTCCGGGCATCGGGGTCTTGTCCGCGATCTCGATGCTGTTCCCGATCACCTTCTACCTGGAACCCACGACCGCGCTGATCATGCTGGCGGGCATCTGGTATGGCACCAGCTATGGCGGCAACACGGCCTCGATCCTGCTCAACATTCCCGGCACGCCGGCCAATGCGGTGACCTGCCTCGACGGCTATCCGATGGCGCGGCAGGGGCGGGGCGGCGTGGCGCTGCTGATGACGACGGTGGCGTCCTTCGTCGGCGGGTCGATCGGCATTCTGCTGCTGATGCTGTTCGGGCCGGTGATCGCGCGCTATGCGCTGAACTTCGGCTCGGCCGAATATTTCGCGCTGATGGTGATGGGGCTGGTCGCGGCCTCGACCATTTCCGAAGGCTCGGCGCTCAAGGGGCTGGCGATGGTGGTCTTGGGCATCATGTTCGGCTGCGTCGGCGCCGACATCTATACCGGCACGCCGCGGTTCAACTTCGGCACGCTGGAGCTGACCGACCAGATCAGCCTGATCGCGCTGGCCATGGGCATCTTCGGCGTCTCCGAGGTGATCGCCTCGGTGCGCAACGTCCATATCGGCGACATCGACCCCGAATCGGTCAAGTTCAAGGCGATGAAGCCCTCGAAGGACGATGTGAAACGCTCGATCTTCCCGATGCTGCGCGGCTCGGGGATCGGGTCGTTCTTCGGGACCCTGCCCGGCACCGGGCCATCGGTCGCGGCCTTCATGGCCTATGCGATGGAAAAGCGCGTGGCCAAGGAACCCAAGCGCTTCGGCAAGGGCGCGATCGAGGGCATCATGGCGCCGGAATCGGCCAACAACTCGGCCGACCAGACCAGTTTCATCCCGACGCTTTCGCTGGGCATCCCCGGCAGCCCGACGATGGCGCTGATGCTGGGCGCGCTGATGATCCACGGCATCGCGCCGGGGCCGAGCCTGGTCAACGACCAGCCCAGCCTGTTCTGGGGGCTGATCATGTCCTTCTGGATCGGCAACCTGCTGCTGATCGTGCTGAACGTGCCGCTGATCGGGGTCTGGGTGCGGCTCTTGATGATCCCCTATCACCTGCTGTTCCCGGCGGTCCTGATGTTCATCTGCATCGGCACCTATTCGGTCAACATGTCCAGTTTCGAGGTCTGGCTGGTCGTCTTCTTCGGTTTCCTCGGCTATCTGATGCGGATCCTCGACTGGCCTGCGGCGCCCCTGCTGCTGGGTTTCGTCCTCGGCCCGCTGATGGAGGAGCATTTCCGCCGCGCGCTGCTGCTGTCGCGGGGGGATTTCATGACCTTCATCGACCGCCCCATCAGCGCGACCGTCATGGCGATCACGCTGCTGCTGCTCGTCTGGGGCATCTGGTCCGCGCTGAAGGAACGCAAGCGCTCGAAGCTTGAGGAACAGCTTGAGCGGCTGAACAGGACCGGCTAGGCCGCGCCCGGCGAACACGGCCCGCGCATCGACGCGGGCCGTTTGCGCTCAGGGGGTGCTGTCCAGCAGCGCGCGCAGTTGCGAGGGGAACAGTTGCAAGAGCAGCGTCTCGGTCAGCGCCGCGCCGCCATGTTCGACGAACAGGCGCAGGTCGATGGGGGTGTCGTCGTCCTCGGGCAGGCCCGCGAAATCAAGATCGGCCATCGCGCGCCAGTAATCCGTGCCCACGACCGGATAGGCCACGCCGTCGCGCACCGTCCCGGCCGAGGCGGTGGCGTTCACGGCCACGCCATCCTCGCGGCCCAATCCCTCGACCCCTTCGGCGCGGAAATCGCACACCAGCTTGACCGTATCGGCGGGGCGCGGCTGGCCGGGCACGCCGCCCGCGCCGATCCGCGTGGCGATGAAATGGCCGGTCGTGGCGGGCAGCGGGCTGTCCTGAACCCAGGACAGGCGATATTGCAGGTCGTATTCCGTCCCCGCCGCCGCAGGCGCCCCCGGTTGCCAGAAGGCCACGATATTGTCGTGGATCTCGTCATCGGTGCGCAGTTCGACCAAGGTCACGCTGCCCTCGCCCCAATCCTGCCCCGGCTCGACCCACAGGCTGGCGCGCTTTTCGTAGAACACGCCGTCGTCCTGATACTGGTCGAAGTCGCGTTCGCGCTGCATCAGCCCGAACCCCTTGACCGAGGGCGCCGAGAACGTGTTGGTCATCGTGCGCGGCGGGTTGTTCAGCGGCCGCCAGATCTGCTCCCCGCTGCCGGTGACGATCTCCAGCCCGTCGGAATCATGGACCTCGGGGCGCCAGTCGGGGGCGATATGGGGGGTGTTCTTGCCGAACCAGAACATCGAGGTCAGCGGCGCGACGCCAAGCCGTTCCACGTCCTTGCGCAGGAAGATGCGGGCGGCGACGTTCTGGATCACGCCGTTGTCGCGGAAAGAGGC
Organism: uncultured Paracoccus sp.; assembly: GCF_945915435.1. GTDB lineage: Bacteria > Pseudomonadota > Alphaproteobacteria > Rhodobacterales > Rhodobacteraceae > Paracoccus. Next base: position 61,887 of record NZ_CAMEFG010000007.1, read on the forward strand.
GATGCGATAGGCCCCGGTCGCGCTTGGGCTGTCCAGCAGCGCATAGGCGGTGATGTCGCCGTTCTCGCCCGGTTCCAGCCAGAAATGGGTGAAGTTGGGGAATTCCTCGGGTCCGTCGGGGATGGCGGTGTCGATGGCAAGGCCGCGCACCGACAGCCCGAATTGCCCGCTATAGCCCGAGGTGCGCCAATAGGACGCGCCCAGAAAGGCCATCCAGTCCTGTTCCGTCTTGCCGTCCTGCACGCGGAAACCGGCGAATCCGGTGGTCTGGGTCAGTTCCTGCGCGGGGCTGTCGCCCGGAATGTCGAACATGTCCAGCGAAAAGGGCAACTCGACCGCCTGGCCGTCCTGAACGGTGTGCAGGCGGACGGGGTTCTTGAAATAGCGCCCCGGAAAGAAGGCATGCACCGGCGAGGCGCCTTCCTGCCCCTGCCAAAGCCCGTGTTCCTTGCGAAAGGCGATGCGGTTGTGCTGGTCGTAATCGATCCGTTCCAGCACATCGGCGTCGGGAATGTCCGGCGCCTGCCACGGGCGGGTGGCCAGGTCGCGCGCCATGTCGGTCAGGATGTCGTAGGAAAAGGGCGTGGTTTCGCCGGTCGTATCTGCCCCCTGCGCGACCGAGATGCGCGGCAAGAGGAAAAAGGCCCCGCTGCCGAGGGCGGACATCAGGATGGCGCGGCGGTTCGGATTTCCCATGTTCATAAGGTGCTGGCCCTGCTTTCTGGCGTTTGGCCCACACAATGCCCCCTGCGGCCCCACATGCAAGCCGGGTTGAGCGCATCGGCATAGGGTCGCCTGTGATCACAAGCGGCGGCGCGGTCCTTTGCCGCCTTGCAGCGCCCCCAAAGGCGAAATGCCGCCGGTCCGGGCTGCAAGGCCCGGCCCCCGGTCCCCCCCCCCGGCCCTCGCGCCATATCCTTTCCTTGCGCGCGCGGGCTGCGTAATATCGTGGAAGCAAACGCACGGGCGGAGAAAGCTTCATGAGTGATCGCAATATCTATGACCTCGACCTGGACAGGAACCGGGCGAACCATGTTCCGCTGTCTCCGCTTTCCTTTCTGGAACGGACGGCGGCGATCTACCCGGACCTGCCCGCCGTGGTCTACAACGACATTCGCCGCGATTGGGCCGAAACGGCGCGGCGCGCGCGCCGCCTTGCCAGCGCGCTGGCCGGTCGCGGGATCGGCAGGGGCGACACGGTTTCCGTGGTCGCGGCCAATATCCCCGAGATGTTCGAAGCCCATTTCGGCGTGCCCATGTCGGGCGCGGTGCTGAACACGATCAACACCCGGCTGGACGCCGAAACCATCGCCTTCATCCTGCGCCACGCCGAGGCGAAGGTCCTGCTGGTCGATCCCGAGTTTTCCCAGACCGTGGCCCGCGCCGTCGCCATCGCCGGCCTGCCCGACCTTCTGGTGGTGGATATTCAGGACGCCTCGTTCCCCGGCGGGCAGCGCATCGGCGCGCTGACCTACGACGACTTGCTGGCCGAGGGCGATCCCGAATTCGCATGGTCGCTGCCGGGCGACGAATGGGACGCGATCAGCCTGAACTACACCTCGGGGACGACGGGCGATCCCAAGGGCGTGGTCTATCACCATCGCGGGGCCTTTCTGAACGCGACCTCGAATATCGTGACATGGGGGATGCCCCACCATGCGCGCTATCTGTGGACGCTGCCGATGTTTCACTGCAACGGCTGGTGTTTTCCCTGGACAATCGCCGCGAATGCGGGGGTCTGCGTCTGCCTGCGCGCGGTCAGGGCGGATCTGGTCTGGCAGTTGATCGGGTCCGAGAAGGTCACCCATTTCTGCGGCGCGCCCATCGTGCTGAACATGATGGTGCAGGCAGCCGAACACAAGGATTTCGACCATCAGGTCAAGGTCCAGACCGCGGGCGCGCCGCCCCCCGCCGCCGTCATCGCCGCGATGGAGGCGATGGGGGTCGAGGTCACCCATGTCTACGGGTTGACCGAGACCTACGGTCCCTCGGTCATCAGCGCGTGGCAAGCGAAATGGGACGGGCTGCCCGACCGCGACCGCGCGCGGCTGAAGGCGCGGCAGGGGGTCAGGAACCTTGCGCTGGAGGGGCTGATGGTCGCCGATCCCGACACGCTGGAACCCGTGCCCGCCGACGGCGAAACCATCGGCGAGATCTTCATGCGCGGCAACAACGTGATGAAGGGCTATGTCAAGAACCCCCCGGCCAGCGAAAAGGCGTTCCGGGGCGGCTGGTTCGCCTCGGGCGACCTGGCGGTCATGCATCCCGACGGTTATGTCGAGATCAAGGACCGCTCGAAGGACATCATCATCTCGGGCGGCGAGAACATTTCCTCGGTCGAGGTCGAGGACGTGCTGTATTCCCACCCCGCCGTGCTCGAGGCCGCCGTGGTGGCCCGCCCGGACCCCAAATGGGGCGAAACCCCCTGCGCCTTCGTCGCGCTGAAGCCGGGGCAGGAGCTGACCGACGCGCAGTTGATCGACTATTGCCGCGAACACATGGCGCGCTTCAAGGTGCCCAAGACGGTGGTTTTCAGCGAATTGCCCAAGACCTCGACCGGCAAGGTGCAGAAATTCCTGCTGCGTGAACAGGCCCGTTCAATGGGCGACGAGGAATAGGGCAGCCCCCGGCCTGCGGCTTTTTCTTGCTTTCGCGGGCCAGCCGTCATCTTCTGGACCTGTCGCAACAGCCGAAGGGGGGAGCCAGATGCTTTCGACAGCCGCCACCACGCAGATCACCCGATTCTGGTCGCTGATGCAGCGCGCGCAGCAACTGGGCGTCAGCGCACAGGCGACGGCGGTGGCCAAGGCGACGGGGCAGGATTTCTCGATCGTCGATGCCTCCAGCCTGGGCACCGCCTATGCCCATGCGCTGGCCGCGCTGGCGCAGCGCCCGCTGGACCTGCTGGCCTATCAGCAAGACCTGTGGCACGGCGTCGCCTCGGCCTGGATGAACGCATGGAGCGGGGGCGAGGGCGCCCGCGTCAAGGACCGCCGTTTCCGCGACCCGCAATGGAACGACAACCCCGCCAATCGCGGGCTGCGCGACGCCCACCTGGCGGTCGAGGCCGCGACCGCGCGCCTGCTGGACGTTCTGCCCAAGGGGACCAAGGAACAGTTGCGCGTCGATTTCTACACGCGCCAGTTCCTCAGCGCGCTGTCGCCCAGCAATTTCCTGATGCTGAACCCCGCCGCCCGCGACCGCTATATCGAGACCGAGGGCGCCAGCCTGCTGGACGGGCTGGAAAACCTGCTGGACGATATCGAGCGCGGGCAGGGCAGGCTGGACATCGCCACCAACGACCCCGCCGCCTTCCAGGTCGGGCGCGACCTGGCGACGACGCCGGGGCAGGTCATCTACCAGAACGATCTGATGCAACTGATCCATTACGCGCCGCTGACGCCCAAGCAGCACAAGCGCCCGCTGCTGTTCGTGCCGCCGTGGATCAACAAATACTATATCTTCGACATGCGCCCCGACAACAGCATGGTGCGCTACATGCTGGAGCAGGGTCACAGCGTCTTTCTGATTTCCTGGGTCAACCCGACCCGCAAACATGCCGAGATGAGCTTCGAGGACTACATGCGCCTCGGCCCGCTCGCTGCGCTGGATGCGATCACGGAATCGACCGGGCAGGAAGAATTCGACATCCTGGGCTTCTGCATCGGCGGCATCCTTGTCACGGCGACGCTGGCATGGCTGGCGGCAAAGGGCGACCGGCGCATCAAGACCGCGACCACGCTGGCCACGATGGTCGATTTCACCAATGTCGGCGAGATCGGCGTCTTCATCGACCGCGACCGCTTGCAGGTCCTGCGCGAACACATGGCCGACAAGGGCTATCTGGAAAACCACCATTTGCAGGACATGTTCTCGATGATCCGGGAAAACGACCTGATCTGGTCCTTCCACGTCATGAACTACCTGATGGGGCGCAAGCCGCCCGCCTTCGACCTGCTGTTCTGGAACAGCGACAGCACGCGGATGCCCAAGACGATGCTGCTGTGGTATCTGGAAAAGATCTATATCGAGAACGGGTTGCGCAAGCCCGGCCACCTGTCGATGGACGGCGTGCCCATCGACATCGGCAAGATCGACATCCCCTTTTACGTCTTTGCCACGCGCGAGGATCATATCGCGCCCTGGACCTCGATCTATCCCACGACCGGCCTTCTGGGCGGGGACACGACCTTCGTCTTGGGCGGGTCGGGCCATATCGCGGGGGTCATCAACCCGCCCGCCAAGCGGATCAAATACGGCTATTGGACGCGCGGCGACTATCCGCAGGACCCGCAGGAATGGCTGGCGGGCGCCGAGCATCGCGAAGGATCATGGTGGCCGCATTGGGCCGAGTGGATCGAAAGCCACAGCCCCAAGACCCGCGTCGCACCCTACGATCCCGTCAAGGGCAGGCTGAAACCGATCGAATTCGCGCCCGGCAGCTACGTCCGCGCACCCTGACGCAGCCCCTGGCCTGCCCCTGAAAACGGGCGGGCCTTGCGTTTTGCGAATGGTTATCATGCAGTTGCAGCATGGGCGCCCGCGCGCCCTCGGCTGATCGTGACCGGGGCCGGTTTTCCGGGCAGTTCCGGGAGGTTCTGCATCATTTTATTCAATGTTTATCAAATATTTGCCGGATAATGCCCAATCCTGCGCCACCGCCCCGGTTCTTGCCCGGAGACCGGCCCGTCGCGGTGTCGTGACGCTGGGGCACGATTGACGCGGCAGCCCGGCCTACCTATTTTTGCTGCATCGCAGCGACGCTGCTGAACTGTCGGTGGCGACACCGATTCAATACAAGGGTTTTCGCAATGTTCGTGACCAGCCGGAACAGCCTGTTCCGCAGATCCCTGAGCGGGCTGGTATTTCGCACCGAGGACGGCCCCCGCGTCGAGTTGCGCGGCCTGACCGAATATGACGCGAAGGAACATGCCGGGCACCTCAAGCGCCTGTCACCCCAGGACCGCCGCCTGCGCTTTCACAGCATGATGAGCGACAATGCCGTGGCGCTTTATTCGCGGCGGATGGACTGGCAGCATGCGCTGGCCTTCGGCATCTTCATCGACGGCACCTTGCGCGGGGTGGGCGAATTGCTGGTGGCCGATGGCAGCGACGACGGCGAAATCTCGGTCTCGGTCGAGCATCGCTTCCAGAAAGCGGGGCTTGGCCGGGTGCTGGTCTCGGCGCTGGTCCTGGCGGGCCGCCGGATCGGGCTGAAGACCGCGCATATGTATTTCGTGCCGGGCAACGAACGGATGCGGGCGCTGTCGCGCGCGGTCGGGGCGAAACCGACATTCGCGGGCGGCGTGGTCGAAAGCGTGATCGACCTGGAGCCGCCTGCCGACCGGACGCCCCTGCGCAGCGGCGGGGGCAGGCGCGGCTGGCTGAAGAAACCCGCGGCCGGTTCCGGCTCGGGGCGGGCGCCGGGCAGCAAGCCGCTGAACAGCCGTCATTTCGCCTGATTGCCGTTCCGCGCAAGGGCGGTTATGGCTGGCATCATGCTTGTGGATCCCGACAACCCGTTTTTCCGTCCGCTCTGGGTGCGGCTGCTTTGCGTCCTGCTGCCGTTGGCCTGGGCGGGGGTCGAATATCGCAACGGCGCCACCTTCTGGGCGGCGCTGTTCGGCGCGGGGGCGATTTATCTGTTCGTCGCGCTGTTCGTGATGCGGGGCCGGGGCGGCTAGCCCTCGATCAGGATGGCGCGGAAGTCGTTCACGTTGGTCAGGGTCGGCCCGGTGACGACCTGCCCGCCGATGGCCGCAAAGAAGCCATGCGCGTCGTTGCGCGCCAGCGCGGCCTGCGGATCGGCGCCCTGCTGGCGGGCGATGCGCAGCGTGTCGGGACCGATCAGCGCGCCCGCGACCTCGGCCGCCCCATCGACGCCGTCGGTGTCGCAGGCGATGGCGTGGATGCCCGGCGCGTCGTCCAGCGCAAGGGCCAGCGCCAGCGCATATTCGGCATTCGGCCCGCCCGTGCCGTCGCCCTGCCGCGTCACCGTCAATTCGCCCCCCGACAGCAGGATGCACGGCCCCTTGGCAGCCCGCGCCAGATCGGCATGGGCGCGGGCGATGTCGCGGGCCTCGCCCTCGATGGCGTCGCCAAGAATTTCGACCTCGTAGCCTGCTGCCCGCGCCATGTCCGCCGCCGCCTGCAACGAGGCCGAGGGCGCGGCGCAGATCACGTTTTCCACCCGCGACAGGCGCGGGTCGGCGGTGGGCACGACGCCGCTTTCGCCCGCCAGCGCGTCTTGCACCGAGGCAGGCAGTTCCAGCCCCCATTGCCGCGTGATGGCAAGGGCGTCGGCCACTGTGCTGTCGTCGCCCACCGTCGGACCCGAGCCGATCAGCGCCGGATCGTCCCCCGGCACGTCGGAAACCAGCAGCGCCAGCATCCGCGCCGGATGGGCCGCCGCCGCCAGTTGCCCGCCCTTGACCCGGCTGAGGTGCTTTCGCAGCACGTTCATCTGCCCGATCGGCGCGCCCGAGGCCAGCAGCATCCGGTTCACCGCCTGCTTTTCGGCCAGCGTCACCCGGCCCGCGGGCGCCGTCAGCAGCGCCGAGGCCCCGCCCGAGATCAGCGCCAGCACGAAGTCCTCCGGCCTAAGGCCCGCCAGCAGGTCCAGCATCTCGTCAGTGGCCTGCCGGCCCGCCTGGTCGGGGACGGGATGGGCGGCCTCGACGATGCGGATGGCTTGCGTCGGGCGGGCGTAGCCGTAGCGGGTGATGACCAGCCCTTCGCAGGGACCCCATTCGGCTTCGACCGCCTCGGCCATGCGGGCGCTGGCCTTGCCCGCGCCGATGACGGTCACGCGGCCCGCAGGTCGCGGCGGCAGATAGCCCGCAAGGCTGCGCATGGGGTCGGCGACCTCGACCGCGCGGTCGAACAGGCGGCGAAGAAGGGCGGGCGGCTGGTCGTTGTCAGGCAAGTTGGAACCCCGTTCATATCCGGCGAATCGGCTGCGTTCCTTCGATCAATAGGGCGGCGCGCGCGCTTTGTCAGCAGCCTGCCGTCCCGGCGGGTTACGCCATGCCGATCGGCGCGCCCATGACCTGCCCGATGCAATCGGCCAGCGCCCGGCCAAGCGGGCCGGGGCGGCGATGGGCGGGCCATGCGGCGACGATGGTGCGGACGGGGTGGAACTGCATGTCCTCGCAGGTCAGGGGAACGACGTCGCCGCGCCGGATCTCGGCCTCGAAGGTGCGGGTCGCGGAAAAGCACCAGCCAAGCCCGGCGGTCACCATGCTCTTGATCGATTCGACGTCGTTCACCGACCAGACATCGGTGGAAAACAGCCGCCCCACCCGCTCCATGTCGGTCTGGGGGGCGCCGACGTAATAGATCTGCCGTTCGCGGTCGAAGGCCCGCATCGGCAGGGGCTGGGGCAGGCGGGTCAGGCGGTGCGTAGCGGCGCAGACCGGGCCAAGCGTCTCGCTGCCCAGGTGGCGGGCCGAGATGTCGGACGGGATCGCCGCCGCCAGCGTCAGGGCAAAGTCGATGTCGCCCTGCCGCAGGTCGTCCCACAGCGTCGCCAGCGACGAATTGAAGAACTGGATATGCGCCTGCGGATGCCGGGCCGAGAATTCGGCCAGCGCGCGGACCAGGTCGGCGCGCGGAAACAGCACGTCCACCAGCAACCGCAGCCGCGTTTCCTGCCCCCGTCGCAGCGACGTCACATGGGAGGAAAAGCCGCGTGCCCGTTCCACCACCGCGCGCGCCTCGGCCAGCAGAGCGCGACCCTGCGCGGTCAGTTCCGACCGATTCGTGCCCCGGCCCAGCAGGGCAAAGCCGCAATGTCCCTCAAGCTGGGCCAGCGAATAGCTGATCGAGGAAATCGGGCGGCGAAGCTCGCGCGCGGCGGCGGTCAGGCTGCCCTGATCGACGACGGCGCAAAAAGCGATGAGGTGGTCCACCAGATTGGGATGCATTTCAAGAAACCTGAAAGAACTTTGCCATTCTTTTCGGTTTACCGGAAACGGAATGCAATGCTAGCCTGATTCCAACCTGCGGGCCGCCAAGGCCCCGTCGGCAAGACTGTTTTGGGAGGAGCAGCCTATGCAGACCATGAAAGCGGCGCTTTCGCTGTCGGAAAATTCACATCGGTGCCGGGCATGAGCGCGCAGGACGATGTCCTGGTCTGCGACCGGGTCGTGCGGCGCTTCGGCGGGGTGATCGCGCTGAAGGGCGTCACCGCCCGCGTCCGGCGGGGCGAGATCTTCGGGCTGGTCGGGCCGAACGGGTCGGGCAAGACCACGCTGGTCAATGCCGTGACCGGCTTCTATCCGCCGCAGGAAGGCCGCATCACGCTGGACGGCCAGCAGATCAACGGGTTGAAGCCTTACCGCATCGCCTCGATGGGGGTGGCGCGGACCTTCCAGAACGTCGCGCTGTTTCATGGGATGAGCGTGCTGGACAACATCCTGATGGGCCGCCACATCTTCATGAAGCCCAACCCGCTGGCCTCGCTTTTCTATCCGTGGTGGGCGCGCAAGGAAGAAATCGCCCACCGCCGCAAGGTCGAAGAGGTGATCGACCTGCTGCAACTGGCGCCTGCCCGCGACGAACATGTCGACGTGATCCCGCTGGGCCTGCAAAAGCGCGTCGAACTGGCCCGCGCGCTATGTGCCGAGCCGCGCCTGCTGGTCCTGGACGAGCCGATGGCCGGGATGAACCAGGAAGAAAAGGAATACATGGTCCGCTTCATCCTGGACGCGCAGGAAGCCCTTGGCCTGACCGTCCTGATCATCGAGCATCACATGGATGTCGTCACCGCCATCTGCGACCGCGTGCTGGTCCTGAACAACGGCGAGGAAATCGCCCAAGGCCCCGCGCGCGAAACCATCGCCGACCCGCAGGTGGTCGAGGCCTATATCGGAAAGCCCCGCGATGCAGCATGAACCCTTCGACATGGCAGCGGCCGAGGCGCTGCACCCGAACTGGAAGCGCGACGATCACCTGCTGGCCGTCCTTGCCCGCAACGCCGCCGCGCATCCCGCCGAAATCGCCCTGCGCGAACGCGACCGGGGCATCTGGCACGAATACACATGGGCCGACTATCTGGCCGGGGTGACGGAATTCGCCGCCGGGCTTGAGGCGCAGGGCGTCGGGCCGGGCGATATCGTGCTGGTGATCGGGGACAACCGCCCCAACCTCTACATGGCGATGCTGGGCATCTGCGCCTTGCGCGCGATCCCCTCGCCCGCCTATTCCGACGCGCCTTCGGACGAACTGGCCGCGCAGATGGTGCGCGAGAATATCCGCACCGCCATCGCCGAGGACCAGGAGCAGGTCGACAAGCTGATGGAGGCGCGCGAGCGTCACGCCGGCCTGTCGCTGATCGTCTACGACGACCCGCGCGGGTTGCAGGGGCGCGAGCCGGACGGCGTGCAGGGCTTCGACGACATCCGCGCGCAGGGCGCGGCGCGGATCAAGGCCGAGCCGGGACTGGCGGGCGATCTGGTCGCGCGCGCTTCGGTCCATGACGTGGCGGTGCTGATGCATTCCTCGGGCACGACCGGCGCGCCCAAGGGCATCCCGCTGAAACACGGCCATGTGCTGTCGGGCGTGCGCAACGCCGCCGCCGCCGGGTACTTCCGGCAGGGCGAGACCCATATGGCCTATCTGCCGATGGCATGGGTGGGCGATTTCATCTTTTCCATCGGCGCCGGGCTTGAGCTGCGCTTCAACGTCAACATCCCCGAGGATCAGGAAACCGCGATGCACGACCTGCGCGAGATCGCGCCGACGCTGTATTTCGCATCCCCCCGCGCATGGTCGGCGATGCTGACGCGCGTGCAGGTCGGCATGGCCGAGACGGGCGGGCTGAAACGCCGACTCTACGATTTCTTCATGCCCAAGGCGATGGAGGCCGAGCGCGCCCGGCTGGACGGCAAGCCCGGCGCGCGCCCCTGGCGCTGGCTGGGCGAATTGCTGGTCTACGGCCCTCTGCGCGACCGGCTGGGACTGGCGCGGGTCGAGCGCGCCTATACCGCGGGCGAGGCGATCGGCGAGGACGTTTTCCTGTGGTTCCGCGCCCTTGGCCTGAACCTGCGCCAGTTCTACGGCCAGACCGAAAACTGCGCGCTGGCCGTGGCACAAAAGCCCGAGGATATCTCCCTGACCACCGTGGGCCGCCCCTTCCCCGGCGTCGAGATGCAGATCGACGAACATGGCGAGATCCTGCTGAAGGGCGACAATATCTTCGACGGCTATTTCCAGAATCCGAAATCGACCGCCGAAACGCTGGTCGACGGCTGGCTGCACACCGGCGACGCGGGCCAGATCGAACCCGACGGGCAGCTTGTCGTGCTGGGCCGGGTGTCCGAGGTGGTCGAAAAGGCCGACGGCACCCGCTTCATCGCGACCTATATCGAGAACCGGCTGAAGTTCAGCCCCTATATCAAGGACGCCGCCGTGATCGGAAAGGGGCGCGAGATCCTGACCGCCATCGTCTGCATCGACTTTCAGGCGGTCGGCCAATGGGCGCAGGAAACCGGCGTGGCCTATACGTCCTATGCCGAACTGTCGCAGGCCGCCCCGGTCTATGGCCTGATCGAACGCGAGATCGCCGATGTGAACGCCCATCTGCCGCATGGCCTGTCGGTGGCGCGTTTCGTCAACCTGCACAAGGAATTCGACCCCGACGACGGCGAGGTGACGCGGACCCGCAAGCTGAAACGCAATGTCATCGACGAGCGTTATGGCCCGATCATCGAGGCGCTGAATGCAGGCGACAGCCAGATCGATTTCAAGGCGCAGATCACCTATGAAAACGGGCAGACCGGATCGCTTGACCGCCTGCTGCGGCTGGCTGACGTGAAGGAGGCGCGCTGATGGCCTATTTCCTCGAACTGCTGATAAACGGCGCGCTGACCGGGCTGATGTATTCGCTGGCCGCGCTGGGTTTCGTGCTGATCTACAAATCGGCGGGCGTGCCGAACCTCGCGCAGGGCGCGGTGGTGATGACGGCGGCCTATGTCGTGTGGATCATGGTTTCGTCCGGCGTGCCGCTGTGGATCGCGATTCCGGCGGGCATGGCGGTCATGTTCGCATTCGGGCTGGTGGTCGAGCGGCTGCTCTTGCGCCGCATGGTCGGCCAGCCGGTCATCATGGTCGTCATGCTGACGCTGGGGCTGGAGATCCTGCTGCGCGGGCTGGTGCCGGGGCTGCTGGGATCGACGCCACGCTCGCTGGATCTGGGGATCGGCTTTGCGCCGGTGATCCTGGGCGATGTCTTCATCAACCGCACCTATCTGGTCGGCGGCACCATCGCGCTTCTGCTGGTGGGGGCCTCGCTGCTGTTCTTCCGCACGCGGATCGGGACCAAGCTGCGCGCGGTATCCGACGACCACGTGTCAAGCTGGGCCGTCGGCATCTCGGTCGAGCGCGCCATCGGCATCTCGTGGGGCCTTGCCGGGGTGACGGCGGTGGTCGCGGGGGTGCTGTGGGGTTCGGCGCAGGGGGTGGACTGGACGCTGTCGATGCTGCTGTTCCCGGCGGTCGCGGTGGTCATCCTGGGCGGCATCGACTCGATCCCCGGCGTGCTGGTCGGCGGCATCCTGGTCGGCGTGCTGGGGTCGGTCATTCCCGGCTATCTGGACAGCTATGTCGGGGGCGGCACGCGCGACGTGGTGACCTCGCTCATCATCCTGCTGACCATCATGGTCCGCCCATACGGCATCTTCGGCCGCGAAGACATCGAGAGGATCTGACCCATGTTCTACCGTCTCTCGGGCACCTATCACACGACCTACGAATCGGACCGCAAGCTGTGGAAGATCCCGGCGGACCGCTGGCAGGTGATCGCGGTCCTCGTGCTGGCCGTGGCCGCGCCGTTCCTCGTCTCGCCGCTGTACCTGGGCAGCTATGTCCTGCCCTGGGTGATCTGGTCGGCGGCGGCCCTGTCGCTGACGCTGCTGATGGGTATGGCCGGGCAGTTGCATTTCGGCTTTGCGGCGGTGATGGCGATCGGGGCCTATTCCTCGATCCACCTCGTCCGCTTCGGCGTCCCGTTCGAGATCGCGCTGATCCTGTCGGGGCTGATCGCCGCCGGCATCGGCACGGTCTTCGGCGCCGCCGCCCTGCGGGTCAAGGGGCTGTATCTGGTCATGGCCACGCTGGCGATGCAATATCTGGTCGATTGGGTCGTGGTGAACGTGCCCGCCATTTCCGGCGGCGCCCATGCGACGTTGCGCACGCCTGCCGTCAGCTTCCTGTTCGTGGATGTCAGCAGCCTTGCCTCGCGCTACTGGCTGGCGCTTGGCTGGGCGGTGTTGCTGACGCTGTTCTTCCTGAACGTCAAGCGCACCAGCTTTGGCCGCGCGCTGGTGGCGATCCGCGACAAGGATTTCGCCGCCGCGGTGATCGGGGTCGATCCGTTCCGCACCAAGATGATGGCCTTCTTCACCTCATCCTTCATGGGGGGCGTGACGGGGGCGATCCTGGCCTATTGCTACTATCGCGCGGTGACGCCCGAGCAGTTCGGCTTCGACGTGTCGATCCAGCTTGTGGCGATGGTGCTGGTCGGCGGGCTGGGGTCGGTCATCGGGTCCTACCTGGGCGCGGGCTTCGTGCTGCTGGCGCCGATCTTCCTGACCAACTTCATCGCCGGGATGGCGGGCGCGGGCTGGATCCCGGTCAGCCAGAACTTCCTGTCGCACCTGCCGCTGATCATCTACGGCGCCATGATCATCGGTTTCCTGCTGTTCGAGCCGCTTGGCCTTGCCAAGATCTACGACAACATCCGCAAATATTTCCTGGTCTGGCCTTTCCGCCACGCCAAAAGCTGACCTTTGAGGGGAGGAACGCAACAATGGGAGGACAACACATGAACCGGATACGCAAGACCGCGCTGTCGGCGGTGCTGGCGGCGGGGGCCTCGTTCGGGCTGGCCGCGCCGATGCAGGCGGAAGAGATCAAGTTCGGCCTGCTTCAGGACTTCACGGCGGTCTATACCTTCGTGACCGGCGAATACAACCAGGGCCAGCGCGACTACCTGACCCTGATCAACGAGGAAGGCGGCGTCGAGGGCCATACCTTCACCGCCATCGTGCGCGACACCGGCAACCAGCCGCAGCGCGGGATCGAGGCCTACAACCGCGCGAAAGAGGAAGGCGCGATCCTGTTCGACTTCCTGTCCACCCCGGTTTCCGCCGCGATCCTGGATCAGGCCAATGCCGACCAGCGCGTGGTCATCACGCCCGCGCATGGCCGCGGCGACGCATCCGACGGGACGGTCTTTCCCTATATCTTCCCGGCAATGGCCACCTATTGGGCGCAGGCCGCGAACCTGATCGACCATATCAAGCAGCATGACGGCGGGCTGGACGGCAAGAAGATCGCCATCGTCCATATCGACAGCCCCTTTGGGCGCGAACCCCTGCCGATCCTGGATGAACTGGCCGGTCAGGAAGGTTTCGAATACCGCGCCTTTCCCTATGCCAGCCCCGGCAACGAACAGTCGGCGGCGTGGTCCGAGGTGCGCCGCTATCGGCCCGATCACGTCCTGATCTGGGGCGCGGGCGGCGGCCAGGCCGTTTCCGTGCGCACCGCGATCCAGAACGGCATCGCGCCCGAGCAGATCTATTCCGTGATCTGGCTGGCCGAAACCGACGCGGCCAATGTCGGTCCGCAGATGACCGGCGTGAAGCGGTTCGAGGCGAGCGCCTCGGGCACCGATCACCCGATCATCCAGCGCATCCAGGAAAAGGTGATCGAACCGGGCAAGGGCGCGGGCGATGCCGCCAATGTCGGCACCAGCTATTACAACCTGGGCGTGGCCACGATGGCGATCTCGGTCGAGGCGGCACGGCTTGCGCTGGAGGACGGCGGCCCCCTGACCGGCGAGACGCTGAAAGCCGGTTTCGAAAGGGTCGCGGACTATGACGCCGAGGGGCTGATGCCCGCCGTCACCTTCAGCGAGCAGGATCACCAGGGCGGCGGCGCGGGCCGCGTCTCGCAATGGGACGGCTCGGCCTGGGTGCCGGTGTCCGACTGGCATGCCGCATTCCCCGAGATCGTGCGCGCCGAGATCGAGGAATCCGCCGCCCATTACGGTTCGGGGAACTGACGCCATGTCTGCGCTGACGCTCGAAAACGTCGAGGTGATCTACGACAAGGTGTTCCTCGCCATCAAGGGCGTCTCGCTTGAGGTCGGCAAGGGGGAAATGGTCGCGCTTCTCGGCTCGAACGGGGCGGGCAAGTCGACGACGCTCAAGGCGATCTCGGGGCTGCTCGGCCCCGAGAGGGGGCTGGTCACGCGCGGCGACGTCACCTGGGACGGGCAGTCGCTGCTGGGACGCGGGGCGCCCGAACGGGTCGCCTCGGGGCTGGTGCATGTGCTGGAGGGGCGGCGCATCTTCGGCCACCTGACGCCCGACGAAAACCTGATTGCCGCCTGGCGCGGCGGCAATTCGGGACGCTTCAACGAATTGCGCGACCAGGTCTATACCTACTTCCCGCGCCTGAAGGAACGGATCAAGTCCAAGGCGGGCTACCTGTCGGGGGGCGAGCAGCAGATGCTGGCCATCGGCCGCGCGCTGATGACCGAGCCGCGCCTGATCATGCTGGACGAACCCTCGCTGGGCCTGTCGCCGCTGCTGGTGCAGGAGATCTTCGGCATCATCCAGGAAATCAACGCGCGCGAACACCTGTCCGTCCTGCTGGTCGAGCAGAACGCGGCGGCGACGCTGGATATCGTCAGCCGCGCCTATCTGATCGAGAACGGCCAGATCGTGATGTCCGGCTCGGCCGAGGTGCTGAAGGCCAACCCGGACGTGCAGGACTTCTACCTTGGCGGGGCGGGCAAGGTCGATTACCGCAACGTCAAGCATTACCGCCGCCGCAAGCGCTGGCTGGCCTGAGGGGGCTTTACATGAGCGAATTCTTCGACGCCGACGAAACCCGCCCGGCGGCCATCCGCGAAGCGGCGCAGCTTGACGCGCTGAATGCGCAGATCGCGCGGATGCGTGCCGACCAGCCATATTGGGCCGAACGGCTGGGGCCGGGGCCGCTGGCCAGCCTGCGCGACCTGGCCGCCCTGCCGGTGCTGCGCAAATCCGACCTGACCCGGATGCAGGCCGAATCCGCGCCCTTTGGCGGGCTGAACGGCGGGCCGGTGGCGGGGCTGCGGCGGCTGTTCATCTCGCCCGGCCCGATCTACGACCCCGAGGGGCGCGGGACCGACTGGTGGGGTTCGGCCCGCGCGCTTTACGCGGCGGGCGTGCGCCGGGGGGATGTGGTGCTGAACACGTTTTCCTATCACCTGACGCCCGCCGCCTTCATCTTTGAAGGCGGTGCCGAGGCGATCGGCTGCCCGGTCATTCCCGCCGGTCCCGGCAATACCGCCGACCAGCTTGTGGCGATCGCCCATTACCGTCCGCGCGTCTATGTCGGTGTGCCGGATTTCCTGAAGATCCTGCTGGACAAGGCGGATGAGACGGGGGCCGACCGTTCGTCCTTGCAGGTGGGCATGGTGACGGGCGCGGCGCTGCCCGAAAGCCTGCGCGACGAGCTTGCGGGCCGTGGCGTGGCGGTGCGCCAATGCTATGGCACCGCCGACCTGGGCATCGTCGCCCATGAGGACGGCGGGCCGGGCATGGTCCTGGGCGAAAACACCATCGTCGAGATCCTGCGCCCCGGCACCGGCGATCCCGTGCCCGAGGGCGAGGTGGGCGAGATCGTCGTGACCCGCCTCAGCTCCGACTATCCGCTGCTGCGTTTTGCGACGGGCGACATGTCGGCGATCCTGCCTGCCTCGGGCGGGCGCACCAACCGCCGGATCAAGGGCTGGATGGGCCGCGCCGACCAGGCCGCCAAGGTCAAGGGCATGTTCGTGCGCCCCGAACAGATCGCCGCCGTCGCCCGCGCCGTTCCCGGCTGCGGCCGGTTGCGGCTGGAAGTCAGCCGCGACGGCCAGCAGGACCGGATGGAGTTGCTGGCCGAACATGACGACGGCTCGGTCCAGGCCGAACTGGCCGCCCGGCTGGCCGAGATCACTCGGCTGAAGGGTTCCGTCCGCGTCGTCGCCCCCGGCAGCCTGCCCAATGACGGCAAGGTCATCGCGGACCTGCGCCCGGCATAGGCGTATTTCGGCTGATCCGGGTCCGCCCGCCCGCCGGGACGGCGGCGATCTGCTGACCCTGCCCATGAACGGCCCGAAGGGGCGGCAAATTGCCGCCGCCGCCATTTTGCGCCCGCCGCCCTTTCCGGCATGATCGCAGGCGGGATCGCGTGAAACGGGGGTGACGATGTGCCGGTTCGGATCAGGATGGGCGGGACATGACCAGGGTGGCGCGCGCGGGTTGGCTGGGTCGATCACGGGACCGGGCGCATGATGCGCGTGGCCATCCTGCTTTGCACCCATCGCAAGGCGGCGCTGGCGCAGACCATCGCCTCGCTTGCCGATCAGGCGGTGCGGGGGGCCGAGCTGCGC
Source organism: uncultured Paracoccus sp. (assembly GCF_945915435.1). GTDB lineage: Bacteria > Pseudomonadota > Alphaproteobacteria > Rhodobacterales > Rhodobacteraceae > Paracoccus. The sequence goes on from NZ_CAMEFG010000007.1 coordinate 78,316, forward strand.
CTGATCGTTGCCGATAACGACGAAACCGAGGCCGCCCGCCCCGCCATCCTGCGCGCGGGCGATGCCTTGCCCTTCGCGCTGGACTATATCCACGCCCCGGCGGGCAATATCGCGATCGCGCGCAACGCCTGCCTTGATGCGGCAGGGGACGCCGACTGGATCGCCACCATCGGCGCGGGCCATATCGCGCCCAGGGGCTGGCTGGCGGGGATGCTGGGCGCGGCACGGATCGGCGCGGCGGATTGCGTATTCGGCCCGGTCCGCGCGCTTTACCCCCCGCAGGCGCCCCGCTGGATGCGCGAGTTGCAGCCCCATTCCCTGCCCTATGACAAGCGCACGCGCCCGCCTTGCGGTTGCGCGGGCAATGCGTTGCTGCGCTGGCGGGGCAGGCCCTGGCAGGGGCGGCGCTTCGATCCCGCGCTGGGCCGCATGGGCGGCGAGGACGCGGATTTCTTTCGCAGCATCAGCGGCATGGGCGCGCGCATGACCATCGCCAGGGGGGCCGAGGTCGCCGACCCCGTCACCCCCCACCGCCTGCGCCCCGAATGGCTGGCCGAGCGCAGCTATCGCGCCGGTCAGGCCCGCGTCCTGGAGGCGCAGCGCGGGCTGTCGCGCGCCGGGCTGCTGGGCTGGGCGGCGCTGAGGGCGGGCGGTTGCGCCGCCATGCAGGCCATCGGGTCGCAGGATGAATCGCGGCGCAACTTCTGGTTCCTGCAAGGCCAGATCTATCGTGGCATCTGCGCCGAATTGCTGGGCCGCCCCCATCCCGCCCCGGATCGCGAGACCGGACAGGGCTGATTCCCCGCGGGCCAAAGGCCCCGGCGCGGCGCGCATGGGCAAAAACAGCCGGCCAACCGCATCAGGACGGTTCAAAGCGCCGCGACGATGCTGTAGACCTTGCCCCCGAACCGCAATCCGCCAGGGGGCGGGGGCGAAAACAGGGGGCCGGGGGCGAAAGTGACCATCCTGATCGACGGCATCGCCTATGGGATGGTGCTTTTCATCCTTTCGGTCGGGCTTTCGGTGACGATGGGGCTGATGAATTTCATCAACCTCGCGCATGGGGCCTTTGCGCTGGTCGGGGGCTATGTCACCACCCTTCTGATGAACCGCGCGGGCGTGCCTTTCCTGGCGACCCTGCCGCTGGCCTTCCTGCTGGCGGCGGTGGTGGGCGCGCTGGCCGAGCGGCTGCTTTATTCTCGGCTTTACGGGCGCAGCCACCTGGACCAGGTGCTGTTTTCCATCGGGCTGGTGCTGATGGCGGTGGCGGGGGCCGACTATCTGGTCGGTCCGCAGCCCCAGCATATCACCTTGCCCGCGTGGTTGCAGGGCCGGGTCGAGTTCGGGGGGCTGGCCCTTGGCCGCTATCGGCTGTTCCTGATCGTGGTCGGGCTGGCGCTGGTGGCGGGGCTGCAACTGGTCCTGTCGCGGACGCGCTTCGGCAGCCTTCTGCGCGCCTCGGTGGACGACCGGCGGGTGGCGCGGGGGCTGGGGGTCGATGTCGGGCGGATCTTCACCGCGACATTCGCCGTCGGGTCGGGCCTTGCCGGGCTGGGCGGCGCGCTGTCGGTCGAGATCCTGGGGGTCGAGCCGGGCTTTCCCTTCCGCTTCATGGTCTATTTCCTGATCGTCGTCACGCTGGGGGGCACGCGCGGGCTGACCGGCCCGCTGGTCGCGGCGCTGCTGATCGGCGTGGCCGATGTGGCGGGCAAATACTACATCCCGCAGGTGGGCGCCTTCCTGATCTATGCGCTGATGATCGTCATGCTGATCCTGCGCCCGAACGGCATCCTTGCAAGAGGCACGAGATGACCGCGACCCCGCAGACCCGCACCCGCGCCCTGCTGGGCCGCTCGCGCCGCTGGCACTGGGCCGAGTGGCTGTTCTGGGCCGCGGCCTTCGCCAGCTTCTTCTTGCTGCCCGACCATCACCTGCTGCTGACCGAGATCGCAATCCTGGCGCTGTTCGCGCTGTCGCTGGACCTGATCCTGGGTCATGCGGGGATCGTCTCGCTGGGACATGGGGCGTTCTTCGGGCTGGGGGCCTATGTCGCGGGGCTGGCGGCGATCCACTGGACGGCGGATCCGCTTGCCGGGCTGGCGCTGGCGGCGCTGGCGGCGGGGGCGCTCGGGCTGGTCAGCGCGCCCTTGCTGCTGATCCGGGCCAATGACCTGACGCGGCTGATGGTGACGCTGGGCATCGCCATGCTGCTATACGAGGCCGCCAACCGCATGGCCTGGCTGACCGGCGGCGCCGATGGCCTGCCGGGCGTGCTGATCGACCCGATCCTGGGCCGGTTCGAGTTCGACCTGTTCGGGCGCACCGGCCACGCCTATGCGCTGGCCGTGCTGTTCGTGCTGTTCCTGGCGGCGCGGCGGGTCGTCACCTCGCCCTTCGGCCTGTCCTTGCAGGCGATCCGCGAAAACCCGCTGCGCGCGGCCAGCATCGGTGTACCGGTCGGCTGGCGCTTGGCCGCGATCTATGCCTTCGCGGCGGTCTATGCGGGGATCGCGGGCGCGCTGCTGACCCAGACCACGATGTTCGTGTCGCTGGACGTGGCGGGGTTCCACCGCTCGGCCGATGTGCTGCTGGTGCTGGTGCTGGGCGGCGTCGGCTATCTTTACGGCGGGCTGGTCGGCGCCATCCTGTTCAAGCTGCTGCACGAGGCGCTTTCGACCCTAACCCCGCAATACTGGCAGTTCTGGATCGGGCTGATCCTTGTCGCGATCGTCCTTGCCGCCCCGCGCCGCCTGATCGCCCGGTTGCGCGAAAGGGGACAGCGATGACCCCCGCGCTGGAGATCCGGGGCCTGCGCAAGAGCTTTGGCGGCGTGGCCGCCACGCGCGACGTGTCGCTGGTGTTGCCGCGCGGGGGGCGGCTGGCGCTGATCGGGCCGAACGGGGCGGGCAAGACGACGCTGGTGAACCAGTTGACCGGCATCCTGCGCCCCGACGCGGGCCGGGTCCTGCTTGGGGGGCAGGACATTACCCGCATGGCCCCCGCAGCCCGTGCGCGGCTGGGGCTGGGGCGAACGTTCCAGATCAACCAGCTTTTCGCCTCGATGACCCCCGCCGAGGCGCTGGCGCTGGCCATATCCGAACGCCGGCGCGAGGGCTGGCGCTTCTGGCGGGGCATGGGCGGGCGCGACGATATCGCCGCCGAGGTGGCGCGGATCGCGCAGGACTTCGGCCTTGCGGATCACCTCGACCAGCCCTCGGGCGCGCTGTCCTATGGCCGCCAGCGCCTGCTCGAGCTGGCCATCGCGCTGGCCGGGCAGCCCCGGCTGCTGCTGCTGGACGAACCCGCCGCGGGTGTGCCGGAACACGAAAGGCGCGACATCCTGGACAGCCTGGCCGCCCTGCCGCGCGATGTCTCGATCATCCTGGTGGAACACGACATGGACCTGGTCTTTTCCTTCGCCGACCGGATCGCGGTCATGGTCGATGGCGCGGTCTTTGCCGAGGGGCCGCCGCAGGCGATCCTGGACGACCCCCGCGTGCGCGCGGTCTATCTGGGGCAGGGTGCGGATGGCTGATCTGCTGGAACTGGACGGGCTGACCAGCGGCCACGGCGCCGCCGTCGTCATCCGCGAGCTGTCCCTGCGCCTTGCCCCCGGCGAGAGGCTGGCCGTCCTTGGCCGCAACGGCGTGGGCAAGACGACGCTTCTGGACAGCATCATCGGCGTGACGCGGCACATGGGTGGGCGCGTCCTTTTCGGGGGCCGCGACATCACCCGCCTGCCGCCCGAACGCCGCGCCCGCGCGGGCATCGGCTGGGTGCCGCAGGAACGGCGCATCTTCCCCTCGCTGAGCGTGCAGGAAAACCTGACCACCACGGCGCGCCCCGGCGAATGGGACCTCGCGCGCGTCTACCGCATGTTTCCGGCGCTGGAGTCGCGCCGCCGCAACATGGGCAACCAGCTTTCGGGGGGCGAGCAGCAGATGCTGGCCATCGGCCGCGCCCTGATGCTGAACCCGCGCCTGCTGCTGCTGGACGAGCCGTCCGAGGGGCTGGCCCCGATCATCGTCGAGGGGCTGCTGGACGCCCTTGCCCGCATCGCCGAAAGCGGCATCGCCATGATCGTGGTCGAGCAGCACGCCCGCAAGATCCTGTCCGCCACCGACCGCGCCATCGTGCTGGATCGCGGGCGGATCGTGCATCGGGCCGCAAGCCGCCATCTGCTGGCCGAACCCGATACGCTGGCGCGCTACCTCGGCGTGGCCGCTCAGCCCGGTTTGCCGGGGTCGCGGACGGAGTCGTAGGTCTCGAATTCCGTGTTCCACAACTGGCCGTCGATCTTTTCCACGCGGCGCATGTAGATGTTCTGCACGATGTCGCGGGTTTCGGGGTCGATGCCGATGGGGCCGCGCGGGCTTTCCCATTCCATCCCGCGCACCGCATCGGTGAAGGCCGGGCCGGATGCGTCGCCGCCGGTCTTGCGCAGCCCCTCATACAGCATGTGCATCGCGTCATAGGCGGCGACCGCGATGAAGCTGGGCCGCACCCCGCGCGAACGGCGCATGTATTCGGCAACGAAGCGGCGGTTCAACTCGCTGTCATGCGAGGCCGAGTAATGGAACCCCGTGACCATGCCGATGGCGGCGTCGCCCATTTCCGGCAGGACCAGATCGTCGGTGGTCGATCCGTCCGCGATCAACTGGATGCCCGCCTTGTCCAGCCCGCGTTCCACGAACTGGCGCAGAAGCGGCGTGCCAAGCCCGGTCGGGACAAAGACGAACAGCGCCTGAGGCGCGCGGTCGGCCACACGTTGCAAAAAGGGCGCGAATTCGGGGTTTTGCAGCGGCACGCGCAGGGATTCGACGATCTCGCCCCCGGCGGCGGTGAAATCGGCGGTGAATGTGCGCTCGGCGTCCAGCCCCGGCCCATAGTCGGTGACCAGCGTGGCCGCGCGCGTGATCCCCTGCGCGGTGACCCATTTCGCGATCTGCGAGGTCACCTGCGGCGTCGTATAGCTGAGCCGCACGATATAGGGCGATTGCTCCGTCACCGCCGAGGTCGCGGCGACCAGCACGAGCTGCGGCACCCGCGCCCGCGCGGACAGGGGACCGACGGCCATCGCCAGCGGCGTCAGGCCGAAGCCCGCCAGGACCTCGACCCCCTGCCGGGTGATCATCTCTTGCGCGATGCGTTTCGAGGTGTCGGCCACGCCCCCGTCGTCGGCCAGCGTGATCTGGACCTGGCGGCCCGCGACGCTGTCGCCATGTTCGTCCAGATACATCCGCGTGCCGATGTCCATCTGCTGGCCATAGGTCGCGAAGGGACCTGTCATCGGCACGATCAGCCCCAGTTTCAGCACCCCGTCCTGCGCCCCGTCCTGCGCCATACCCGGACGGACGGCTGAAAGCAGCGTCATCGCCGTGGCGCCTGCCAGAATCTCGCGTCTTTTCATTGTCCCTGCCTTTCGCTTGCCCCCGACGGGCCATAACGCAAAGGGCTGGATTAACCAACGGTTAACTCTGTCCTCGTCATTATGGGAGTGGTGCGGTTATATGCACGTTATGTGTCTGTGATTCCCTGTTTGTGTTCGAGTCGTGTTGATGATTTCTGTTTTTCTTGGCCTTGCGGTTGCCGGTTTCGCGCTGGATTTCGTGTCGGGCAGCCACACGAACCGCGTCCATGACGACGAGGACGGCGGGCGCGAACCCGGACCGGACATCCCCCAGACCCCGGACCCCGGCACCCCCGGACCCGCAGCGCCGGATGAGGCTGTTGCGGGGGTCCTGCTTGAAGGTTCTTCGGACGGCGACTGGCTGGCGGGGGGCAAGGGCGACGACACCTTGATCGGGCATGAAGGCGACGACGACCTGATCGGCGGGCTTGGCGACGACACGCTGATGGGGGGCGATGGCAACGACTGGCTGCACGGCGACCTGGACTATGGGCCGGGCGGGGACGACCTGCTGATCGGCGGGCGCGGCCATGACATGCTGGCGGGCGATGGCGGCAACGACACCCTGCTGGGCGGCCCGGGCGACGATACCCTGTTCGGGGGCGAGGGCGACGATCTGCTGCGCGGCGGGCCGGGCACCGACTGGCTGGCGGGCGGGGCGGGCAACGATACGCTGATGGCCGGGCGGGGCGGGGGCGATCTGTCGGGCGGCGAGGGCGACGACCTGCTGATCGGCTCGCGCGATGCGTCCCGCACGTTTCTGCATGGCGATGCGGGCGACGATACGCTGGTCCCCCACGGCGGTGATTTCGCCGAAGGGGGCGCGGGCGCGGACCTGTTCATCCTGCGCGGCGATCCCGGTCCCCTTGCCCCGATCATCGCCGATTACGATCCTGACGCCGACCGGATCGCGTTGCGCATCGACCTGGCGCCGGGCGAGCCTGCGCCGCGAATCGCCCTGGCCCGCGACGATGAGGGCATGACCCTGATCCTTGTCGACGGCATCGCCTATGGTCGCGTGATGGGCGGCGGGCTGGCGGTCGAGGACCTCGATATCCGCCTGCGCCACCTGTCCTGACGGCGGTTTCCGGGCTTTTGCCCAAGAATCCCTTTGCCTTCCGCCCCGAACCGCCCTATATGCGCCCGATCCGCGGGCATCGCCTTGCGGAAACGGACCTGCGCTGGACGACATCCCGGCCTGTGCCCGAAACCCCTCGTTTCTGAAAGGAGAACCCGATGTCGATCACCGTCGAGGAAAAGAACCGCCTTATCAGCGAATACGCAACCAAGCCCGGTGACACCGGCTCGCCCGAAGTGCAGGTCGCCATCCTGTCCTCGCGCATTGCGACGCTGACCGAGCATTTCAAGACGCACAAGAAAGACAACCACTCGCGCCGTGGTCTGCTGATGATGGTCGCACAGCGCCGCAAGATGCTGGACTATGTCAAGTCGCGCGACCAAGCGCGCTATACCGCGCTGATCGGCCGTCTGGGCCTGCGCCGCTAAGCACGGCGAGGGTTGAAGGACAAACGCCCGCGGCCCCGCGCCGCGGGCGTTTTCCGTTGCGCGGGGCAGATTCCGTTGCGCGGGGCAGATTCCGTTGCGCGGGGCAGATTCCGTTGCGCGGGGCA
>NZ_CAMEFG010000008.1 GCF_945915435.1 uncultured Paracoccus sp.
ACCACGACCACGACCACGACCACGACCACGACCACGACCACGACCACGACCACGAGGAAGGTCACGATCACGCGCATTGACGCGCAACCCCGGTCGCATGGACGCCGCCCCGACAAGGGCGGCGTCTTTGCGTCGGGTTCAGCGGCAAAAGGATCCCGGCATCCGCGAAGATCGCCCTGAAACAGGAGATTTTCGCCGTATCTAAGGCAAATTCCCCGGATTCGCTGCCACATGGCCCCGTCACGGACTGTTCCGGCAGCCTGTCAATGAAAGTCGCGGCTTGGAAACAGCCGCTTGGCCTGTTCGCGCGGATGGCGTGCCGAGGCGCGGATGGGCGCGCGGGGGGCATTGTCGGCCTCGGGATGGGTGCACCCGACAGCCTCGCCAAGCGGATGGCCAAGTTCGGAGAGGTGATGCGACAGGTCCTCGATCCGTTCAGCGATCAGATGGGCCACGATCCCCTCGCGCTGCAACCGTCCCCGCACCCGCAGCAGCCTGCCGCCCATGACCTCGCGCCGGAAGCGTTCATAGATCTTGGGCCAGACGACGACATTCGAGACGCCGGTTTCGTCCTCGAGCGTCAGGAAGATCACGCCCGAGGCCGTGCCGGGACGTTGCCGCGTGATGACCAGCCCGCAGACCGACAGGTGCCGCCGGGGCGTCCCCGGCAGTCGGTCATGCGCCGTCAGTCCGGGAATAGCGGGGCGCAGCAGCGCCATCGGATGGGCGCGCAGGGTCAGACGGGTGGCGATGTAATCCTCGACCACCTCTTCGCCGGGATGCATCGCGGGCAGCATGACCGCCGGTTCACGGAGGCCCTCGCCGTCGATGGGATCGGCAAACAGCGGCAGGGGCGCAGGCGCGCGGATCGCCCGCACCGCCCATAGCGCATCGCGGCGCGTCAGGCCCTGCCCGGCGAAGGCATCCGCTTCGGCCAGGCGTTCCAGCACCGCGGGCGCGATCCCGGCGCGCAGCCACAGGCTTTCAGGATCGGGATAGCCGTTGCCCCGCGCGCCCGCGATCCAGTCGGCATCCTCCTGGCGGAAACCCTTGATCTGGCGAAACCCCAGCCGCAACGCCAGCGCCCCGTCGGCGCGGCGTTCCAGCGTGTTGTCCCATGCGCTGTGGTTGACGCAGACGGGCCGCACCTCGACCCCGTGGTCACGGGCGTCGCGCACAAGCTGGGCGGGGGCGTAGAAACCCATCGGCTGGCTGTTCAGCAGCGCACAGGTGAAGATCGCCGGATGACGGCATTTCAACCAGGACGACACATAGGTCAGCAGCGCAAAGGCCGCCGCGTGGCTTTCGGGAAAGCCGTAATCGGCAAAGCCCTCGATCTGCGAAAAGCAGCGTTCGGCCACCTCGCGCCCATAGTTGTTGGCCATCATCCCGGCGATGAACTTGTCACGGTGCTGCCCGATGGTCCCCATGCGCCGGAACGAGGCAAGCGAGCGGCGCAGATGGTCCGCTTCCTCGGCGGTATAACCCGCGCCGATCTCGGCGATACGCAGGGCCTGTTCCTGAAACAGCGGCACGCCAAGCGTCTTGCTGGTGATCGCCTCCAACGCGGGGCCGAAAGGCTCGGCCTGCTCCTGTCCCTGGCGGCGGCGGATATAGGGCTTGACCATGCCGCCCTGGATCGGGCCGGGGCGGACGATGGCGACCTCGATCACCAGGTCATAGAAGTCGCGCGGCTGCATCCGGGGCAGGAAATTCATCTGCGCCCGGCTTTCGACCTGGAACACGCCCACGGCATCGGCGCGGCACAGCATGTCATAGGTCGGCCCGTCGCCCTGCGGGACCGAGGCGATGGAATGGCGCATGCCCTCGTGCCGTTCCAGCAGTTCGAACGCCTTGCGGATGCAGGTCAGCATCCCCAGGGCCAGGACATCGACCTTGAGGATGCCAAGCGCGTCGATGTCGTCCTTGTCCCATTCGATGCAGGTGCGCCCGGCCATTGCGGCATTGCCGATGGGGCACAGCGCGTCCAGCCGCCCGCGCGTGATGACGAAGCCGCCGACATGCTGCGACAGGTGGCGCGGAAAGCCGATGATCTCGCGGATCAGGCGCAGGGTCAGGGCCAGCCGCCGCTGGGTCGGGTCAAGGCCAAGCTCGCGCATCCTTTCAGGGTCCGCGCCGCCATTCGTCAGCCCCCAGATCTGGCCCGAAAGGCTGGCGATCAGGTCCTGCGACAGCCCCATGACCTTGCCCACTTCGCGGATCGCCGCGCGGGAACGGAAATGGATCACCGTCGCGCACAGCCCGGCGCGGTGGCGTCCGTATTTTTCATAGATCCACTGGATGACTTCCTCGCGCCGCTCATGCTCGAAATCGACGTCGATATCGGGCGGCTCATTGCGGTGGCGCGAGATGAAGCGCTCGAACACCATGCCGATGGTGCCGGGATCGACATCGGTGATGCCAAGCGCCCAGCAGATGATCGAATTCGCCGCCGAGCCGCGCCCCTGGCACAGGATGCCAAGCCCGCGCGCATGGGAAACGATGTCGTGGACGGTCAGGAAATAAGGAGCATAGCCCAGTTCCGCCACGATGGACAATTCCCTGTCCAGCTTGCCGCGTTCATCCCGGCCAGGGCGGCCCCGGCGGCGTTCCAGCCCAGCGCGGGCAAGGCGTTCCAGCCGGGACTGGGGCGTTTCGCCGGTCCCGGCCTCATCGGGATAGACATAGCCCAACTGCCCCAGGTCGAAGCCGCAGCGCCCCGCGATCTCGACCGAGCGGTGCAGCGCGGCGGGATGGCGGCGAAACAGCCGCGCCATGTCACCGGCCCCCTTCAGCCGCCGCTCGCCGTTCAGCAGGGCGCGGGTGCCGATATGGTCGATGGTCAGCCCCTCGCGCATGCAGGTCAGCACATCGGCCAGCGGGCGGCGCGAGGCGCGATGCATCAGCACATCCCCCACCGCCACCATCGGCGCGCAAGCCGCCCGCGCCAGCGCGGCGCATTCGTCGAACCAGGCCTGATCGGTGCCGTCATAACGCGGCGCGGCACCGGTAAAGACATGGCCCGGATAGCGCCGCGCCATCGCCCGGATCGCCTCTGCCGCGCTGGCGCCGGGACAGGGCAGCGCGATCAGGATCATGCCGCGGCAATGGCCCAGCAGGTCGGACGGCGTCAGGCGGCATTCCCCCTTTTGCGCCCGCCGCTTGCCCCGTGACAGCAGCCGCGACAGGCGATGCCATGCGGGCAGGTCGGTGGGCAGCGCCAGCCATTCGACCCCGCAGCCCTGCACGATCAGCCGCGCGCCCGCGATCAGCCGGGGCAGCCCGACCGGCACCTGCGCCTGACCCGTGGGCAGCGCCTCGGCCTGCTGACGCAGGTTGCGCAGCGCCGACCAGGCCCGCACCACCCCGGCGACCGAGTTGCGGTCGGTGATCGCGATCGCCTCCAACCCCAGTTCGGCGGCGCGCAGGACCAGTTCCTCGGGATGCGAGGCGCCGGTCAGAAAGGTGAAATTCGTCGTCACGCACAATTCGGCATAGCGGGGCGCGCGGCGGGTCACAGGAATTCCCCCTGAACGAACCAGCCGGGGTCCTGCGGGGTATGGAACAGCCACAGCCGCCAGCCCTCATGCGTCTGGACGCGCCAGTAATCGCGGATGCCGCACGGCCAGTCCCCTTCCCCGTCACCGTCCCACCATTGCGGCGCGATACGTTCGGGGCCGGTGGCATGGGCCACGGTCAGGTCCATGCGTCGCCAGCGAAAGCAGCCGGGCGGGTTGGTGTCGCCGCAGATGGTGACGGGTTCGGGCGGGAAGATGCGCAGCGGACGGGGGCGGCCCGGCTGCCATTCCGCAACCCCTTCGGGATGCCCATCCGCGGCGGGCACCAGCGCAAAGCTGCGCTCGGGCAGGTGGCTGTCCACGGGACGATAGCGCAGGATGTTGTCCAGCCCGATCCGCGTCCCGATCCGGGTGACCAGTTCGGCCAGCCTTGCCCCATCCCCGGTATCCGAGCCGCCGGCCTGACGCATGGACAGGGGTTCGGCCAGCGTCACCTCAAGCCGCAACCGGTCGATGCCGAAACCCGCATCCACCTTGTCCACGTCGCGGGCGAACAGCGGCAGGATGCGCCCCGGATCGCGCATCGCCGCCGCTAGCCGCAGCGTGATCGCGCAGCTTTCGCGATCCACCCGCCGCAGGGTCAGCCGCAGGGCGCGCGCACCGGCCTGCTGCCGCGCCAGCCGCGCGCAGACCGTATCCAGCAGCCGCGCGATGCCCGCCATGACGTCCCTGCTCAGCCCGATCGGCTCGGGCAGGGCCAGGCTGGCCGAATAGCGCGGCGGCAGGGCGGGGATCGAGACAGGCTCGGGCCGGTGCCCCAGGGCCTGGTCCAGGCGCGCCAACAACTCCGCCCCGAAGCGCCGCGCCAAGGGTGCGCGCGGTGCGCGGGCCAGCGCCCCGATGCTGCGCAGGCCCAGCCTTTGCAGGGCGATCACCGTTGCCTCGTCCAGCCGCAGCCCGGCGACCGGCAGCGCCTCGATGGCAGTCAGGGTTTCCCCCGGCGGCGCGATCCCCGGCTTCGCGCGCCCTGCCGCATGATGCGCCAGCGCCCATGCCGCCCCGCGCGTATCGGCCAGCCCCAGCCGGGCACCGATCCCCGCCCGCCCCAGCCGCGCGGACATGTCGGCCAGCATCGGTGCCTCTCCGCCCCGCAGATGGGCGGCGCCGGTCACGTCCAGCACCAGCCCGTCCGCCCCGTCCGGCCCGACCCAAGGGCAATAGCGCATCGCCCAACGGCGCAGGGTCTCCAGCATGCGGGCATCGGCGGCGGCATCGGCCTCGGCGCTTTGCAGGTCGGGACAGAGCGCGCGGGCCTCGGACAGGGGCATGCCGCGCACCAGCCCGCGCGCAAGCGCCTGCCCGTTCAGGCAGCCGACGCGCCAGGCGTTGCCATCCCTGACCCCCACGGCGAACGGTCCCGCCACCGGTCGGGCGCGCAGGATCCGGTCGCTGGGCAGCCGGGGAAGCCATATCGAAACGATTCGCCGCTGCATGCCTTCATTTATGTTCCCTTTTTGTTCTTATTAATGCCCGGCGCGATCCCTGTCGAGTCCCCGCCCCTTTCCTTTCTGGCCCGCACCGGGGAAAGCGGCTAGAAGGACCGTGGATGATTGGGACGGACGCGCCGTCACTTGCCCGAGAGGACCTTATGACCGACACCGGATTCTTCACACAACCGCTTGATTCCCGCGACCCCGAGATCTTCGACGCCATCGGCAAGGAGCTTGGCCGCCAGCGCGACGAGATCGAACTGATCGCCTCGGAAAACATCGTCAGCCGCGCGGTGTTGCAGGCGCAGGGCAGCGTCCTGACCAACAAATACGCCGAGGGCTATCCGGGCAAGCGCTATTACGGCGGCTGCCAATATGTCGATATCGTCGAGACGCTGGCGATCGAACGCGCGAAGAAGCTGTTCGGCTGCGAATTCGCCAACGTCCAGCCCAACAGCGGCAGCCAGATGAACCAGGCGGTGTTCCTGGCGCTGTTGCAGCCGGGCGATACCTTCATGGGGCTGGACCTGAACTCGGGCGGGCACCTGACGCATGGCTCGCCGGTCAACATGTCGGGCAAGTGGTTCAACGTGGTCAGCTATGGCGTGCGCCAGCAGGATCAATTGCTGGACATGGACGAGATCCGCGCCAAGGCGCACGAACACAAGCCCAAGCTGATCGTTGCGGGCGGCACCGCCTATTCGCGCATCTGGGACTGGGCCGAATTCCGCAAGATCGCGGATGAGGTCGGCGCCTGGCTGATGGTGGACATGGCCCATATCGCGGGGCTGGTCGCGGGCGGTCAGCACCCTTCGCCCCTGCCCCATGCCCATGTCGTGACCACGACCACGCATAAGTCGCTGCGCGGCCCGCGCGGCGGCATGGTGCTGACCAACGACGCCGATATCGCGAAAAAGATCAACAGCGCCGTGTTCCCCGGCTTGCAGGGCGGCCCGCTGATGCATGTCATCGCCGCCAAGGCCGTGGCCTTCCGCGAGGCGCTCGAGCCGGGCTTCAAGGACTACGCCGCGCAGGTCGTCGGCAATGCCCGCGCGATGGCGGACGAACTCATGAAGGGGGGCATCGACATCGTGTCGGGCGGCACCGACAACCACCTGTGCCTGGCCGATCTGCGTCCCAAGGGCGTGACCGGCAAGGCGACCGAGGCCGCGCTTGGCCGCGCCAACATCACCTGCAACAAGAACGGCGTGCCTTTCGATCCCGAAAAGCCCTTCGTGACCAGCGGCATCCGCCTTGGCGCACCGGCAGGCACCACGCGCGGCTTCGGCGAGGCCGAGTTCCGCCAGATCGCCCGCTGGATCGTCGAGGTCGTCGATGGGCTGGCCGCCAATGGCGAGGAAGGCAATGGCGCAATCGAGGCCAAGGTCAAGGCCGAGGTGCAAGCCCTCTGCGCCCGCTTCCCGCTTTACGAAGGGCTGTAAGGCCCAAGCTTGCGGCATTGCGGCGATCCCCGCAATGCCGCCCCTTCGCCCTTTGCCGCCCCCGTCCTTTTGCGAGCTGCTGAAAAATCAGTGCAACAGGGCGGCGCAGGCCAGAAGGCGGAAGCCAGGAAGCCGGAAGCCGGAAGCCGGAAGCCGGGAAATCCGCCTTCAACTCGACCGAAAACACCCCGTTTTTCAGACCGATCTTCGTCAGATCTGCAACGGCTTCCGCTGCGACTCCCCGTTAAAAACATGTTTATCAAACGGTTATCGCATTCACGCAGACCGGACCTTGCCGCTGTCCGGCGCCGCCGCTTGCCCCTCGCGCGCCGGTGCGGGCGGGATCAGCGCGCCTGCGGAAAAGACGGCTTGACCTCCTACCTTGCCCCTCACGCGCGGGGGCGGGCGGGATCAACCCATTGAAATGCCTCGCGCATGGCGTGACGCTTACCCTTCGCGCGCCATTGCGGGCAGGATCGGCATTCGACCCCGCCCGGAACGCCTCAGACGTGACCGCGCAGCACCATCAGCCAGACCGCCAGCGCACCGATCAGCAGCAAGGCCAGCGCGAGCGAGGCCCCGACCGAGATCGCACCGCCCTTCCACCTCGACGCCGCGCCAAGTGGCCGCAGGTGCCGCAGCAGCACATCATGCGCGCGCACCAGCCGCGCCATGTCCTGCTGGCGCGCAAGGCGGGGGGCATCGACCAGCACATCGGCCTGCGCAAGCAGATGCGCCTGTCTGCGCAGCTTGCGCGGCAAGGCGCCCCCGCGCCTGCGCATCATCGCGGACAGGTTGACCCTCTCGCCCCGCCGCGCGCCGCCGAAGCGTGAAACCATCAGCGCAGCGACCTCGTCTGCCATGCTGCGGATGTCTTCTGTCGCCATGTCGCCTTCCTTCGCCGAATTTCCGCCCCCGGCTCTGGTTGAGGTCGAGGCAGGACGCTACTATCGCCCCAAAACACGGGTGATGCGATGCTGACATATACAACGACGGGGCAGGCTTCGGAACAGCCTGCGGTAATCCTTGTGCATGGGCTGTTCGGCTCGGGGCGCAATCTTGGCGGAATCGCGCGCAGGCTGGACCAGGGGCGGCAGGTGGTCTCGGTGGACATGCGCAACCACGGCGACAGCTTTCACAGCGACGAACACGACTATCCGGCATTGGCCGATGACCTGGCCCAGGTCATCGCCGCACATGGCGGGCAGGCGGATGTCGTAGGGCATTCGATGGGCGGCAAGGCCTCGATGACACTGGCGCTGACCCGGCCCGAGATGGTCCGCAGGCTGGCCGTCCTGGACATCGCGCCGCTTCGCTACGGCCACAGCCAGAACGACCTGATCGACGCGATGGAAGCGCTGGACCTGCATGATCTGACCCTGCGTTCCGAGGCCGACCGCCGCCTTGCCGCGCGGATCGACGAGCCGGGCGTGCGCGCCTTCCTGCTGCAATCGCTGGACCTGAAGTCGCAACCCCCGCGCTGGAAGATGAACCTGACCGCGCTGCGGCGGAACATGGACAGGCTGACCGGCTGGCCCCAGGGGTTGCCCACGGGCAGCTTTCACGGCCCCGCCCTTTTCCTGGCGGGCGCGCAATCCGATTACTGCCCATCCGAAGGCGTCGACGCGATCCGGCGATATTTCCCGCAGGCCGAGGTCAGCTTCCTTGAGGGCGCGGGCCATTGGCTGCATGCCGAAAAACCGCAAGAGACCGGGGACGCGCTGGCCGCCTTCCTGTCCTGAGTTCAGCACCTTAGCGCGATCCGCCCTTCGCCCGTGTCGCCGGGCAGGCGCGTGCGCAGGCTGCCGCGCACCGCATGGCATCCCGTCACCTGTTCCGCCGCCTGATACATCCGCAAGGGCACCGCGTCGCGGGCGCGGCGGTGAAGGTAGCCCATGCGGATCACCTCGGCCTCCTGCCCGCGGCGGATGACGGTGAAATCCATCCCGCCGACGTTCACCCGCTGAGGGACCGCGCCCGCGAAATCCGGCGCGGGCGAGGCGCAGGCGGCAAGGAAAAGGACAAGAATCAGCATCATCCGCATGGGGCCAGCCTGGACCAAAACCCTGAACCTGCGGTTAACACGCACAGGAAAAAGCGAAAAACCGGGCTTGCCCCCAGCCGAAAGGCGGGTAAATCAGCAGGCAACCCGGTCAGAGAAAATTCGCCGCTCGCGTGACCGTTACGGGATTTTGAACGCTCTTGCGCTTATCTTGCCGGACCAGGGACAGTGACGAAAGGACAAGAACAAATGCGCAATCTTCACCTTCTTGCCGCCGCCCTTGCCGTGACGGCGGTTTCCGCCTGCGAAACGGTTCAGGGCGCTGGCCGCGACATGCAGACCGCAAGCCAGATGGTTTCGCAATATTACAACGGGCAGGGCTATGGGCAGGACCCTGGCCAGCCGGGCTATGGCCAGTCCTATCAGCAACCCGGCCAGCCGATGGTCCAGGACCCCTTTGCGAACCAGCCCGCGCCGGTCCCGACCTATTGACCCTGCACTTGGGCGGCGGCCCGGCGGCGCGCGCGGCGGCGTCCGTCCCAGGCCAGCAGGCTGGGCGTCAGGCATGAGGTGATGACGGTCCCGATCAGCAACCCGCCCACGATGGTCAGCGAAAGCTGCACCCAGAACTGGCCCGAGGGTGCGCCGAAATAGGCGTCGCGCGCCATGAAATCGACCGTCAGCCCCATCGCCATCGGCAGCAATCCGGTGATCGTCGTCACCGCCGTCAGCAGAATCGGGCGCAGCCTTTCATGCGCGGCACGGGTGGCGGCGCCATCGGGGTCCAGCCCGGCGGCAAGATGTTCGTTATAGGCGTCGATCAGGATGATGTTGTTGTTCACCACGACCCCGGCCAACGCCATCATCCCCATGCCCCCCATGACCAGCGAAAAGGGCGTCTGCGTCACCATCAGCACGATCAGCACGCCGGGGATCGAGCAGATGATCGCCGACAGCACCAATATGCTTTGGAAAAAGCTGTTGAGCTGCGTCAGCATCACCATGAACATCAGAAAGACCGCCAGGACGAAGGCGACGATCAGGAATTGCAGGGTCTCGGCCTGATCCTCGATCTCGCCCGCGAAACGGACCGAGACATCGCCGAAATCGGTCTCGGCGATGGCGCGGCCAAGGGTTTCCAGTTCCTGCGCGACGGTATGGCCCGGCGCGATCCCGGCCGAGATGGTCTGCACGCTTTGCCCGTCGGAATGGTTGATGACCGAGGGTGCGGTTCCCGGCACGATGCGGACGAAGTTCAGGACGGGGATCATCCCCTCGGGCGTCATCACGCGCATGGAACCAAGCTGGGCGAAGTTGCGGTCCTGCGGCGGATAGCGCAGGACGATATCGACCTCGTCGTCCAGATGCGGCGGCAGGTAGGAACCCAGCGTGACGCCGTTGGTCATCAGCCGGACGGTATTGCCCAGCGTCTCGACATCGACACCGTAGCGGGCGGCCTGTTCGCGGTCGATCTCGATCCGCGCCTCGACGCCGGGACGCGGCACATCGCTGGAGATTTCGGTGAACGACCCTTGCCGGTCCATCAGTTCGATCAGCTTTTCGGCGGCAGGGGCCAGCGCGCGGTTGTCGGCGGCGGCAAGTTCGACCTCGACCGGGCGGGCCGAGCCAAGGCCCTGTTCCTGTTCCTGTATCTGGATGCCCACGCCGGGAATATCGGCAGTGCGGCGGCGCAGATCGGCCAGGATCTCGCTTGCGGGCTGGCGCATGCGCCAATCGGCCAGGTCAAGCTGAAGCGTGCCGATCACGTCGGGATCGACATTGGCCGAGAGGCGCGATTCGACCGCGCCGATGGTGCGCGAATAGGTCAGCTTCAGCCCCTCGGCCCCGATCACCTCGCGCTCGACCATGCGCACGAGCCGGTCTGCCTCATAGACCGAAAGGTTGCCGTCCGCCTTGATCTGGACCTGCGCGCGTTCGGGTTCGACCGCCGGGAAGAACTCGGCCCCCCGCCCAAGGTGGCCGTAGACGAAAACCGTCAGCAGAAAGGCCAGGATGGCCGCACCAAGCGTGAAGGCGGGGCGCGCGATGGTATAGGTCAGGATGCGGTCGTAGAAGGCGGGCACGCGCGGCTTGTCCTGCGTCGCCGCCGGCCTGGCACGGCGCGACAGAAGCCCGCCGATCACCGGGACGAAAACCAGCGCCACGATCAGCGACATGATCAGCGTGATCAGCACCGTGGCGGGCAGATAGATCATGAAGCTGCCCGCCGTTCCCGGCCAGAACAGCAGCGGGAAGAACACCGCCAGCGAGGTGCCGATGGCCGCGATCACCGGCCACGCCATGCGCTGCGCGGCGGTGCGGAAGGCCTCGGGTCCGGGGGCGCCTTCGGCCTGCAAACGCTCGGCCTTTTCGACGACGACCATCGCGCCGTCCACCAGCATGCCGATCACCAGGATCAGCCCGAAAAGCACCACGATGTTCATGGTGAAGCCGATCAGGTTGATGACCAGGATCCCCCCGAAGAAGGACGCCGGAATCGCCACCCCGATCAGCAGCGAGGCGCGCAACCCCAGCACCAGGATCGTCGGCAGCATGACCATCAGCACGGCCAGCACGACGCTGTTTTCCAGATCGCCCAGCATCGTGGAAATATCGTCGGCCTGGTTCTGCATATAATCCAGCCGGATCGTGTCGGGCCAGTTTTCGCGGGCGTTTTCCACGGCCTGCTGGACGGCGGCGACGGTGTCCAGCACATTGGCGCCGCTGGCCTTGGTGATGTCGATGCCGATGGTGGGCTGGCCGTCCAGCCGCGCGAAGGTGTCGGGATCGCGATAGCTTTGCCGCACCTCGGCCACGTCCTGGATACGCACGACGGTCCCTTCGCTGACCCGGACCGGCATCGCCAGCACATCCGCGATGGACTGGATCGTGCCGGGGATCGAGACCCCGATCCGCCCCGAGCCGGTGTCGAAAGCCCCCGCCGCCACAAGCTGGTTGTTGCCCCGCACCGCCGCCGCCACCTCTTGAGAGGAAATGCCGTAGCTTTGCATCGCCAGCGGATCGACGATGATTTCCAGCAAGTCCTCGCGGTCGCCCGACAGGTTGGCCGCCAGCACGCCCGAGATGGATTCGATGTCGTCCGACAGGTCGCGGGCGATCTGGATCAGGTCGCGCTGGGGAACCGCCCCCGACAGCGCCACGGTCAGGATCGGAAAGATCGACATGTCGATTTCGCGCACGATGGGCGCATCGGCGCCGTCGGGCAGGTCGGGGGTGGCGTTGTCCACCTCGTCGCGCACGTCCTGGAAGGCGGTGGCCTGATCGTGGCCGGGGTCGAATTCCAGCATGATCGAGGCAAAGCCCTCGCCCGCCTGTCCGGTGACCTTGCGCAGCCCGTCGATGGATTGCAGCCGCCGCTCCATCGGCTGGATCAGCAGACGCGCGCTGTCCTCGGCCGAGATCCCCGGATAGGTGATGTTGACGAGGAAGAAGGGGATCTCGATTTCCGGCGACGCTTCCTTGGAAATCGTGACATAGGAAAAGACCCCGCCCAGCAGCAGCAGGGCCAGCAGCATCAGCGTGGTGCGGGCGCGCAGGAAGGCGGCGCTGATCAGGGCCGACATCAGGGCTGCTCCGGCTGCGGTTCGGTTCCCGCGTCGGGTGCGGCGGCATTGGCGGCATCCGAGGCGGCGCTGTCCGAAGCGGCGTCCTCGGGCTGGATCAGGCTGTATTCCTGCGGGGTTTCGCGCACCTCGACCACCTCGCCCTCGGCGATGGCGCCCTGGCTGATCGTGACCAGTTGCACGCGCCGGTCCAGCCCGGTCACCCAAAGCCCGTTGGAATCGGCGGTGACGAAACCGATGGGGTGAAAGACGATGCGGCTTTCGTCATCGACCGCATAGAGCCCGATGCGGCCCTGTTCATCCAGCCGCATCAGGGCCGAGGACACGAAATGCGCGTCGATCGTATCGGTGACCAGCCGCACCTCTGCGCTGATCCCGGCGGGAATGGCGGCGTCGGGGTTGGGGATCTCGATCTCGACGCGGAAGGTGCGGGTCGCGGCATCGGCCAGCGGCGCGACGAAGCTGACGCGGCCCTCGACCGTGCCCTGATCGCCGATGAAACGGACCGAGGCGGGCATGCCGGGGCGGATGTTGCGTATCTCGGATTGCTGCACGTCGACGATGGCCAGCAGAGGGTCGTTCTTGACGATCTCAAGCACCTCGCCCCCCGGCGCGACATAGCTGCCGGTATCCAGGATCACGCGGTTGATGATGCCCGAGACCGGCGCGCGCAGGGTGGTGTTCTCGATGTCCAGCTCGATCGCGCGCAGGGCGGCACGGGCGGCCTGCAACTCGGCCTGGCGGGCCTGCGCCTCAAGACCGGGGCCGACGCCGCGGTCGGCAAGCTGCTGGGCGGCCTCGGCGGTGCGGGTCGCGGCGGCAAGCTGGGCCTGCGCCTGCGCCAGCCGCGCCTCGCGGTCGTCGGCGCTGAGGCGGGCCAGTTCGTCGCCCTGCCGCACGACGGTGCCCTGATCCGCGACCTCTTCCAGCAACCCGTCGGTGCGCGAGCGCAGGATGGCGATCTGGGTGGGCTGCACCTCGCCATAGAGGATCAACTCGCGGTCCACGGGCCGCGCCTCGCTGGTGCTGGCGGCGACGACGGGGACCTGCGGCGCGGGGCGTTCCTCGACCAGCGGCTCGCGCGCGATCATGCCGCTGCCGATCCAGAGAACCAGCAACAGGACGATCCCGGCAAAGACCAGCACCTCGGGCCTGAACAATCTTGATTTCATCGATCCGCCTGTCCCTTGCCCCGTTGTCACGGCAAAATTGAAGCCGCCCGACCCGTTTGGGCAAAGACGGCCGCGATTTCAATGCCGCATGGGTGCAAAGGTTCCCCGGAGGGGCGGATTCCGCCGCGTCACCCCTGCCTCAGCGCGGCGTGCCGACCGGCTGGATATAGGGCACGATCGAGCCTTCGGGCAGCGACAGCGCCTGTGCGATGGCCTCGCGGTTGGCGGCACCGCCGATCAGGCAGGTCCCCAGCCCTTCGGCGACGCAGGCCAGATAGACGTTCTGCGCCGAAAGCGCCGCATTCACATGGGCGCCTATGACCAGCGCCTGATCGTCGGCCCCCTCGGCGGCCTCGCGCAGCCGTGCCCCGTCCGAGACGTAGACGATCAGCGCCGGCGCCCGCGCCACGAATGCGCTGTCGCTGGCGATTGCGCGGATATCGTCCTGCGTCACCTGTTCCAGCGTGTTGCTTTCGGGGACATGCAGGAAAACACCCTCGGCGGTGGCCAGATAGACCTGCGTATCATAGGCCGTGCGCCAGGACGGCACGGTGCGGCCCCCGCTGTCGGGGCGGTTCACGCCATTGGCGGCCCACAGGACGCGCAGGATCTGGTCGTCGGGGACCGGGGCGGGGCCAAAGCGGCGGGTGGACTGGCGCCCCTCGAACGCCTGTTGCAACGTGGTTTCCGAGGCCGAGGCGATGGCGGGAACGGCAGCGACGGCCACCGGCGCGGCGGCGGATGCGGCCAGGAAATGGCGGCGGTTGAGGTCTTTCTTCATCGAAAATCTCCTTGGGGTTGAAGTTTCTAGCGCCACTGTTTCGACAGGGCGCGCAAGACGTCGGTGCGGCTGATCTGGCCGACCAGCCTGCCTTCATGGGTCACGGGAAAGCGGCGATAGGGGCTGTTGACGAAATGCCCGGCCGCCGAAACCAGATCGAGGCCCGCATCCAGCGTTTCGGGGTCCACCGTCATCAGCTCGGCGACGGTGCCGCCCCATTCCTTGTAATAGGCGGCGTTCAGCGCGGCCTTCAGGCAGTCGCGCTTGGACAGCACGCCCGCCAGGTTGCCCTCGGCATCAAGGACGCAGGCGCCGGAAACCCCGCTGTCCAGCAGGACGGTGACGGCGCGGATGATTTCCATTCCCGCGGTCAGGGTGATCAGTTCGGTGCGCATGTGATCGGCGACGGTGGCGATGGGCTGGGTCATCGGTCGTTCCCCCCGGATTTCCTGCGCGGGCAGGCGTGGCATGCGTTGTTGCAGGCCAGCCCCCCGCAGGATCCGCGCAGCGGCGCGCGGCGAAGGATCGCGCCAAGGGCCAGCCCGGTCACGGACAGGCCAAGGATGACGAAGGTCAGGATCACGGTCTGCATCTTTTCCCCCTATGCCCCAAAGCCGGGGCTGGCCGCCCGGCGCAGCCCGCCGCCCTCGCGGATCAGGAACATCGCCTCGGCCCCCTGCGCGGTGACGAAATCCATCCCCCGCGCCTCGCCCATGACCAGCGCGGCGGTGGCCAGCGCATCGGCACTCATGGCGTCGCGGGCGATGACCGAGACCGAGGCGATCCCGCCCCGCACCGGCTGGCCCGTCGCCGGGTCGATCACATGCGACCAGCGCCGCCCGGCCAGGTCATAGCCGTTCACCCCGTCGCCCGAGGTCGCCAGCGCGGCATCCGCCAGCCGCAACCGGCTGTGGATACCGCCCCGGATGGGATCGGCGATGCCCACGGGCCAGTCGCCACGGGCGCGGATCTCGCCCCCGATCTCGATGATGAAGCGGTCGCTTTGCCGGGCAAGGATCGTTGTCAGCGCATCGACGGCAAAGCCCTTGGCGATGCCGCACAGGTCCAGCGTCACTGGCGCGCGGGCGCTCAGGCGTTGACCTTCGCAACGGATGTCGCGCCAGCCGCCGGGCCGCAGGCTGCCCCGGATCGGGCCGAAGCCGTAGCGGTTCACCGCCGGGCCGACGGTCGGGTCGAAGGCGCCGCCGCTGGCCTTCGCCACGGCCAGCGCCGCCTGCACAACGCGCTGGAAATCGGCCGAGACCACGGTTTCCACGGCCCCGGCGTTGAAACGCGACAGGGCGCTGTCGGGACGGAAAGGGCTCATCTCGGCGTCGATCAGGCCAAGCGCGGCCTCGATCCAGCGCGCGGTTTCGCCGGGGTCGGGGATGGCGGTGGCGGCCACGCTCCACCCCGTGCCGAAGGCCCGGCCCGTCAGGCGGGTCTGGTTGCCCGCCACCGCACGGATCGGGCCAAGCCCTGCGACTGCGGCAAGTCCGAACATGGTCTGGCGTCTGGTCAAGCGCATGGTCAGATCCCGAAATCGTCGTTGTGGATATCCGCCGGATCGACCCCGCAATCGTCCAGCATCGCCTGGACCGCCTGGATCATCAGCGGCGGCCCGCAGAGGTAATATTCGCAATCCTCGGGCGCGGGATGGTCGCGCAGGTGGTTGCGATAGGCAACGTCGTGGACAAAGCCCGTCGCGCCTTGCCAACCGTCGTCCCTCGCGGGCTGCGACAGGGCGGGGGTCCAGCGGAAATTGGGGTGGGCGGCAGCCAGTTCCTCGAACTCGGCGGCATAGAACAGTTCCGCCCCGGATCGCGCCCCATACCAGAAGCTGATCGGGCGCGTCGTGCCAAGGGCAAGCTGTTCGTGGATCATCGCGCGCAGCGGCGCCATGCCGACCCCGCCGCCGATAAAGACCATCTCGCGGTCCGTGTCCTGCACCCGGAAATCGCCATAAGGACCGGCGATTTCCACCTTGTCGCCCGGCTTCAGCCCGAACAGCCAGGACGAGACGATGCCCGGCGGCGCATCCGGCACGCCCGGCGGCGGCGTCGCCAGCCGGATGTTCAGCACCACCACCCCCCGGTCCTGCGGACGCGAGGCGACCGAATAGGCGCGCGAGACAGGCGCGCCCGACCCCGCCACCAGACCCAGGATGCCAAGCCGCTGCCATTCCTGGCGGTGATCGTCGGGAATGGCGATGTCGCGATAGGCCAGCCGATAGGCGGGCGCGTTCACCTGCACGAAATTGCCCGCGTGAAAGTCGAATTCGGCGCCTTCGGGCAGGGCCAGCACGATCTCGCGGATCAGCGGCGTCAGGGGGGTGATCCGCGCCACGGTGCAACTGTGGCTGGCCGATCCCATGATGTCCTCGGCCACGCTCAGCGCCATGTCGCCGCGCACGGTAACCTGGCAGGCCAGCCGCACGCCCGCGCGCAGGTCGGCGGGGGACAGCCGGGCGGTCTCGGTCGCCAATGGCCCTTGCGTGCCGGTCACGTCGCTGACCCGGCACAGCCCGCAGGTCCCCTGCCCCGCGCAGCCCGAAGGCACCGGGACGCCCGCGCCGTTCAACACGTCCAGCAGCTTGGCGTTGCTGCGCCCCTCGATCCGGTGCTGGCCGTTGATCGTCAGCACCACCGGGCGCGAAGGCAGCAGCCGCGCCCGCATCCGCTGAAGCAGGAAGGCCAGCAGGACCGTCAGCCCGGTCAGGAAGATGAACGTGACGACGATCTCGGTCATGGCAGGCCGACCCCCACGAATGCGGAAAAGCCCATCGACATGATCCCCGCGACGATGAAGGCCGCGCCCAGCCCCTCCAGCCCGCGCGGGATGTCGGCATAGCGCAGCCGTTCGCGGATGGCGGCGAAGGCGGTGATCGCCAAGGCCCAGCCGATGCCGGTCCCCAGCCCGTAGACGGCGCTTTCGGCCAGGGTATAGTCGCGTTCGACCATGAAGAGGCTGGCGCCGATGATGGCGCAGTTGATCGCCAGCAGGGGCAGATAGATCCCCATCGCGGCATGCAGCGCGGGGGCGAAGCGGTCTAGCACCATCTCAAGCACCTGCACCATCGCGGCGACGATGCCCAGGAAGGTGATCAGCCGCAGAAAGCCCAGGTCCAGATCGCCCATGCCGGCCCATGCCAGCGCGCCCGGCGCAAGGAAATTGGCGTAGAGCAGATGGTTCAGCGGCACGCTGATCCCCTGCACCACGATCAGCGACACGCCTACGCCGAAGGCCGTCTTGACCTGACGCGACACGGCCAGGAAGGTGCACATGCCCAGAAAGAAGGACAGCGCCAGGTTTTCCTCGAAGATCGAGCGTTGGAACAGGTCGATCATGGCCGCGCCTCCTTGCCCGGACGGCGCAGGGCGAATTCGCGCGGTTCGGCCAGGCGGGGGCGCCAGACGCGCATCGCCCAGACCAGCAGCCCGATGATGATGAAGGCCGAGGGCGCCAGCAGCATCAGCCGCAAGGGCACGAACCAGCCGCCTTCGGCCTGCGTGGCAAGGACCTGCACCCCGAACAGCGACCCGGCCCCGAACAACTCGCGGATCGCGGCGACCACCATAAGCACGAGGCTGTAGCCCAAGCCGTTGCCAAGCCCGTCCAGCATGGAAGGCAGGGGCGGGTTGCGCATCGCATAGGCCTCGGTCCGTCCAAGGACGATGCAATTCGTCGCGATCAGCGAGACGAAGACCGTCAGGCGCTGGCTCATCTCGTATGCGAAAGCCTGCAAGAGCTGGTCGGCCAGGATCACCAGCGTCGCGATGATGGTCAGTTGCACGATGATGCGGATCTGGCTGGGGACATGGGCGCGGATCGCGCTGATGATCCCCGCCGCCAGCACCAGCACCACGGTCAGCGCGACCGACATGGTCAGCGCCGTGGACATCGAGGTCGTGACCGCCAGCGCCGAGCAGATGCCCAGGATATGCACCGCGACCGGGTTCTTGTCGACCAGCGGGTCGGCGATCTGTTTCAATGCGGGTTTCATCGCCATGTCCCTTCGCGCAGGTTGTCGAGGAAGGGGCCGAACCCGTCCTCGCCCAGCCAGAAATGCACCATGTCCACGGCGGCGTAGCTGGTGACGGACGCGCCCGAGATCATCTCGACCTCATAGGGTCCCGACGCGCCCGAGGTGGTGTCGATCATGACGAACCCGTCCTCGGCCACCTGCTTGCCGGTCCAGCCCTGCTGGAAGGCGGGTTCGGCCACCCGCGCGCCAAGGCCGGGGGTCTCGCCCTGCTGGTAGACGGAGTAGGCGGCGACGGTGTTCAGGTCGCCCTCGAGCGCCAGATAGGCATGGATCATCGACTGATAGCCCGCGCCGCGCACCGGCAGGACGACCAACCGCAGGTCGTCCCCCTCGCGCACCATCCAGACCAGCGATTCGTCTTCACGGCGCGAGATGGCGGCAAGGTCCTGCGCCGGGGTCAGTGCGGTGCTGCGCTCGGGATCCTGCGCGGCCGCAGCCTGGTCGAAGCTGGCCGGGTCGGTGTCGCTGATGCGGCCGGTGGCCAGGTCGACGACATGGGTTTCGATCCCGCCGTTTTCCAGCAATTCGGCGATGCCCGGCACCGCTTCCAGCATCGCCGCCATCTGCCCGGCGCGGGCGGCAAGGCGGTTTTCCTCTTGCAAGGGGCGCAGCAGGACCGCCGAGACCGACAGGACAAGCGCGCAAAGGGCCGCGACGATCGCCGCCACCCCCATCGCCTTGGCGGGATCGTCGTTCGGGCGGTCGAGAAAGCGCCGCAGGGGGTTGCGCTCAGCCATTGCGCAACCTCGCTGCCCGGCGGCGCATCAGCCGGACGTGGACCGCGACCACCATGCTGTCGAACAACGGCGCGAAGACCTGCGCCAGCAGCGTCGCAAAGACCACCGCGCCAAGCGGCCCGCCCGCCGTGGTGAACAGCACCGCCAGCCCGCCCGTCAGCAACCCGCAGATCACCCGCCCCGCATCCGTCGCGCCGGACGTCACCGGGTCCGCCGAAAGATAGACCAGCGCCAGCAACAGTGCCCCCGCGACCGGCGACGGCGCCAGCAGGCCGGGATCGATCACCAGCGCGGCCACGGCGACCCCCGCCGCTAGCCCCAGCAGCACCGTCACCCGCGCCTGGCCTGACAGCACCAGCAGGACCAGCGCGGGCAGCGCGGCGGCCAGGGGCATCTCGGGCGGATCGCGCCAGGGCTGATCGGTGAAGGAAAAGGCAAGACAGGCCAGCACCAGCACCACGGGCTGGACAAAGTTGCGCCCCCGCCCGCCGAATATCGCCTCGCCCAGGACCATGCCGAAGCTGATGCCGATGACCAACTGCCAGAAGGGCGCCTCGGGCGGGACCAGGATCGCGACCAGCAGGCCCGAGACCAACCCGTGCAGCGCCAGCCCCTGCCCTCGCGCCAACGCAAAGACCACCTGCCAGCACAGCACCAGCCCCACGCTGGCCACCAGCCGCGGCAGCAGCCAGCCGTCATGCGCAGCCAGCCAGGCAAGCGGCATCGCCAGCCCCGCCAGCGCCGTCAGGTCGTCGCGCAGGATGGTGGCCCTCATGCCAGCGCCTCCAGTTCGTTCAGGGTCTGGCGCAACAGGTCGGTGTAATCCGTCCCGCCGCGATTGCCGCCAAGGCGAGCGTTCAGGGCGGCCAGGTCCTCCTCCAGCAGGCCCAGGACCCCCAGGTCCCGCGCCGCCCCCGCATCGCCCGAGGCCAGCGCACGCAGCAGCGCGACCGGCAGGACGCCGGGCGGTGCCGCCGCCTCGTCCCAGGCGTTCGGGATAAAGGCCGGGCGCGCGGGCGCCATCAGGCGGCGCAGCGGGCCGGGGCGCGGCACATCGCGATGGGGAAGCGCGGTGACCTGCACCACGCTCCGGCGCAGGTAGGGCAGCGCCAGCCCCGCATCCAGTCCCCCCGCCAGCAACCGCAGCGGAACGTCCGCCAGGCGCCCGCGCGCGATGTCGTGCAGCCGCGCGCCCAGGGGCGCGGCGACCAGCCCCGGCGACGCCACCGCCGGTCCCCAGACCGAAACGACGCGCCGCTGCCAGATCCGCCCCGTCTGCAACAGGCAGCCAAGCGCGATGACCTCTTGCCAGGCGATCTGCCAGACCATGCCGCCATGCGCGACGGGGTGCAGCCGGTGGATATGCGTGCCCGCCAGCCCCGCCGGATGCGGCCCGCCAAAGGCGCGCGCAGTGACGCCCTCGACCTCGGCCACCGCCATCCCCGGCGCATGGCACAGCCACACCGGCCCGTCCGACAGCACCGGCAGCGCGGCCAGGCCCAACCGGAACCATTCCAAGAACTCGCCGATCACCGCCGAAGCATCCGGCGCGCCGGGCGTGCTTTCCATCGCCGTCACGAAAAGCGCGTCGGGCGGGCGCGCCGGATCGGCCACACGGCCAAAGGGACGCGCACGCATCCCGGCCCACAGGCCCGCCTCGACCATCAGCCGGATCAGCCCCTCGCGCGTCGGCACCCCCGGGATATCGAAGCCGGCCGCCTCATCCCCCGCCGGTTCGATCTCAAGCGCCGAGACCCCGCGTCGCGGCCCCGGCTCAAGCCGCGACACCCGCCCCGAGACGGGTGCGACCACGGTGATCCACGGGCGCTTGCGGTCCGACAGCAAGCGCTGGCCGGCGGCGACCCGCTGGCCCTCGGCCACGGCGACAACCGGACGCAAGGCGGCCAGATCGCCGCCATGGATGCCCAGGACGCCCGGCGCGCAATCATCCGCCAAGTCGCGGATCGGCCCTCCGGTCAGCTCTGCCTCGGCGGAACGCCGTGGAAAATGCATGAACCCTCCTTGTCCATGTGGTCCTGAAATGCTCGTTTTGCGACTTCGGCCAAGGGTGGACCGGGGCGGGTCCGGGTTCTTTGACCTGAATCAAGCGCGGGCGGGTTCCGCCGGCCCGGCCATCCGCACCCCCTTTCCCGAAGGAAAACCTTGCTCTAATACGGCAGGGGAAACGATGGGGGGCAGGCGCGTGATCCTTTGCGCGGGCGAATCGCTGATCGACATGATCCCGCAAGGCGGCGGCTTTCGCGCGCTGCCCGGCGGCTCGGTCTACAACACCGCCATCGCGCTGGGCAGGCTGGGGGTGGCGACTTCCTACCTCTGGCCGATCTCGCGCGATCCCTTCGGCCAGATGCTGCTGGCGCCCCTGCAACAGGCCGGGGTGGACATCACGCTTTGCCCGCGCACCGACCGGCTGACGACGCTGGCCTTCGTCACGCTCGAAAATGGCGAGGCGCGCTATTCCTTCTACGACGAAGGCTCGGCCGGGCGCATGTTCGCACCGCAGGACCTGCCGCCCCTGCCCCCGGCCACCTCGGCGCTGTTCGTCGGCGGCATCAGCCTCGTCCCCGACCCCTGCGGCGCCACGATCGAGAAGCTGGTCGAACAGGCCCGCGCCCGCAGCGTCCCGGTCATGCTGGACCCCAATATCCGCCCCTTCTTCATCCGGGACGAATCCGGCTTTCGCGACAGGCTGACCCGGCTCATCTCGCGCGCCGATATCGTCAAGCTCTCGGCCGACGACCTCGACTGGCTGCACCCGCAGGGGGGGCGGCGGGCCATCGCACGGATCCAGGACCTCGGCCCCCGCATCATCCTGCAAACCGGCGGCGACGAGGGCGCCACGGCCCATTGGCAAGGCCAGGCCATCGCGGCAAGGGCGGTCAAGGTCGCCGTCGCCGACACCATCGGCGCGGGCGACACCTTCAATGCGGGTGTGCTGGCCGCCCTGTCGCAAAAGGGCGCGCTGGCCCGGGGAATGGACGGTATCGACCGCGACATTCTCGGCGCGGCCCTCGACCTTGGCACGCGCGCGGCGGCGATCACGGTCTCGCGCCCCGGCGCAAACCCGCCCTGGTCCTACGAATTGCCCCCGGCCTGACCGCATCGGGCGCCGCGCCCGGTTTCTTCATCACCCAAATACCCATGCGACATCGCCCGCAAGCGCCGATCATGCCGCCTGCCGGGCCGACCCCAAAACGGGAACCTCAGGGCCGGATGATCTCGCGATCCGTCACGATCAGGTCCATCGGCTGGTCCACCGGCTCGACCGGGATATCGGGCAGTTCCTGCACCGCCCAGGCCAGCGCGACCGCCAGGACATCGCCCCCGCGGCGCAGCTTCTCCAGCGTGCGGTCGTAATAGCCGCCGCCATAGCCCAGCCGGTTGCCGCGCCTGTCGAAACCGGCCAGAGGCACGATCAGCACCTCGGGCAGAACCTCGGGCGCGCCTTCTTCGGGGTGGCGGGTGCCGAAACCGCCCCGCTCCAGCCTGGTCGGATCGCCGTCCCATGCCCGGAAGATCAGCGGCGTTCCCCGCGCCGTCACCACGGGCAGGCACAGCGGCCCGGCATGGGCGGCCATCGCGGGCCGCGGGTCGGCCTCGTCGCGGATCGGCCAATAGCCCGACAGGACCGCGCCGGGCCGGGCCGCCAGCACATCTTGCAGATGGCGCATCAGGCTTGCCGCGTCCCCCCCCCCCGACCGGGCGGCAAGGGCCTGGTGGCGCAGCCGTTCCTTGGCCAGGGCGGTCATAGCAGCATCCATGACGCCAACCCCAGGAAAGCGAAAAAGCCCATCACGTCGGTCATCGTCGTGACGAAAGTCCCCGAGGCCAGCGCCGGGTCCAGCCCCAGCCTGCTCAGCGCCAGCGGCACCAGAACCCCGCCGGTGGCCGCGACG
This sequence comes from uncultured Paracoccus sp., assembly GCF_945915435.1. Lineage (GTDB taxonomy): Bacteria > Pseudomonadota > Alphaproteobacteria > Rhodobacterales > Rhodobacteraceae > Paracoccus. The sequence goes on from NZ_CAMEFG010000008.1 coordinate 22,686, forward strand.
ATCTGGTTGGCGATCATCGCCATGCCCAGAACCGCGCCGATCCACGGGCTGCCCAGCAGCAGCGCGCCCGCGGCAAACAGGATCACCGCCAGCCCCAACCCGTTCAGCAACCCCGCCATCAACTCGCGCAGGATCACGCGCCGGGCATTGGCAGCGGTCAACTCGCGCGTGGCCAGTGCCCGCACGGCTACGGCCAGCGATTGCGTCCCTGCGATGCCGCCCGTCGAGGCCACGATCGGCATCAGCGCAGCCAGGATCACCAGCGCGCTCAGCGTGTCCTCGAACTGCGCGATCACCAGCGCCGAGATCGAGGCGGTGCAGAGGTTGATGACCAGCCAGGGCAGCCGCTGGCGCGCGGTGGCGAAAGCGCTGTCGGAAACGTGGCTGTCCTCGGCCACCCGCGCCATGCGCAGGAAGTCCTCTTCATGTTCCTCGTCCAGCACCGACATGGCGTCGTCGATGGTGATGATGCCGACCAGCCGGTCGTGGTCGTCCACCACCGGGGCCGAAATCAGGTGATACTGGTTGAAGATATAGGCGACGTCGCCCTCGTCCTGCCGCGCCTTGACGGTGCGGAAACTGTCCTCGGCGATGTCCTTCAGCAGCATTTGCGGGCGCGAGGACAGGATCTTGCCCAGCGTGACATAGCCCGTCGGATGGCGGCGCGGATCGACCAGCACAACGTGATAGAACTGGTCGGGCAGCCAGTCCTCGGAGCGCAGGAAGGCGATGGCGTCGCCGACGGTCCAATGCTCGGGCGCGGTCACCACATCGGGCTGCATCAGGCGCCCGGCCGAGTTCTCGGGATAGGTCAGCGACTGCTCGACCGCGGCCCTGTCCGAATCGTCCAGCGCGGCCAGAAGCGCGCGCTGGTCGGTTTCCTCAAGGTCCTCCAGCAGGTCCACGACGTCGTCGTTGTCCATCTCGCGGACGGCTTCGGCGACGATTTCGTGCGGCAGCAGGTCGACGACCTCTTCGCGGATCGATTCGTCGATCTCGGACAGGATCTCGCCGTCGATCTCGCCGGAATAGAGCGACAGGAAGGCCCGGCGGCGCGCGGGCGAAAGCTGCTCGATCACGTCGGCGATATCGGCGGCGTGCATCGGCTCCAGCAGTTGATCCAGCGCGGCCTGGTCGCCGTCGTCCACCGCCTCGATGATCCTGCCGATCGATTCGCTGACCGGGGTGAACTCATCGTCCAGGGGCGTGTCGGCGTCGCGGGTCGTGGTCATCGGCGCGCTCCTGTCGTGCGGGGATCCAATCGTGGGCGCAACATAGTGCGCTGCCCGCGCGGCGACAATCAGGTGCGGTGCATTTCCTTCAGCCCGCCAGCAATTCCAGCGCGGCGGCGTGCAATTCGGGCGAGGCGGCGGCAATCACGCGCCCGCCTTCGTGGGCAGGCCCGCCCTCCCAATCGCTGACAATGCCCCCGGCGGCCCGGATCACCGCGATCGGGGCGGCGATATCGTAGGATTGCAGCCCCGCCTCGATCACCAGGTCGACGTGACCGGCGGCAAGCAGGGCATAGGCATAGCAATCAATGCCGTAGCGGGTCAGCTTCACCCGGCTTGCCACGCGCGCGAAACCCGCCTGATCCGTGGCCGAGCCGACCTCGGGATAGGTCGACATCAAAAGCGCCTGCCCCAGTTCCACATCCCGGCGCACGGCAAGCGGCGCGACGCCGCGGCGGCTGGTCAGCGTGGCAAGGCCGAAGCCGCCCTCGAACCGTTCCTCGGTATAGGGCTGGTCGATGATGCCGTAGATCGGACCGCTTTCATCCGCCACGCCGATCAGGACGCCCCAAGTCGGCGCGCCCGCGATGAAGGCGCGGGTGCCGTCGATCGGGTCCAGGATCCAGGTCAGGCCCGAATCGCCCCGCTGGAACCCGTATTCCTCGCCCAGGATCGAATCGCCGGGCCGCCGCGCGGCGAGAATCGCCCGCATCGCCTTTTCGCTGGCGCGGTCGGCCTGGGTCACCGGGTCATAGCCCTGCCCCGCCTTGTTGTCGGGCCGCAGGGCGGGGTCGCGGAACAGGCGCAACGTCTCGGCCCGCGCGGCATCGGCAAGCAGATGGGCAGTCGCGCGGATATCGTCAATATCTGTCATGGCCGTCCCCTTGATCCGCGCGGACAGCCGCAATCCGCCCGGCGGATCGGGAAAAGATCAGGCGGCGTCCGAAAGGACGCGGGCAAGCTCGAAAATCTGGCGGCGCTGGACTTCAGGCATGGCGTAATAGGCCCGGACCAGTTGCAGCGCCTCTTTGTCCGCAAGGATATCGCCCTCGATCTCTTGCCGGCTGCGGTCCTCGGTCAGGCCCTCGAAGAAGAAGCTGACGGGCACGTCCACGGCCTGGGCGATGTCCCACAGGCGCGAAGCCGAGACGCGGTTCATGCCGGTTTCATATTTCTGAATCTGCTGGAACTTGATGCCGACCTTTTCGGCCAGTTGCTGCTGCGTCATGCCGATCATCCAGCGACGATGGCGGATGCGCTTGCCGACATGCAGGTCTACATTATGTTTCATACCAACACCTCACTTGTCCAAAACGGCGATGATCCGTCCGCGGGACCAGAAAACACCAAAATACGGCCCGAACGGAACAGGATCGCCCAGCCCGGCCAAACACACAAAACTCAGCCGCGCCTATTTTCTACAACGGTTTTCGATATTGCCAAGCCTCAATACGCATTAAAGGCGAAAAACCCCCGAGGACACGTCCGAAAAGTGGAAATCCGCCGATGCCGCTCCCAGTTTGAACCAAGAGGTTCAGGCCGCGAACGGGCCGGACGATCTGACAAGCTGTTGATCGATGCGTTTTTATGCACTGCGGCATTGAAAAAACGGCTAAACTCACGATATTCATGCCAAGGGAACGGTGGACCGACCGGGTCGCACCGCGATTTCTGACCGGGGAGAAACGATGGCAGATTACAACACGATCCGCACGGCCGGGACCGCAGCACACTCGGCCGCCGTGGATGCAGGGCTTCGCGCCTATATGAACAAGGTCTACGGCCTGATGGCTGTGGGCATGCTTCTTACCGCCGCAACCGCCTGGGGCCTGTCGGGGCTGACGCTGTCCGCGACCCCGACGCCCTATATGCTGGGCGAAGGCAAATATCTGACCGAGCTTGGCCGCACGCTCTATGTCAGCCCGCTGAAATGGGCCGTCATGTTCGCGCCGCTGCTGATGGTCTTCGCCTTCGGGGCTGCGCTGAACCGCCTGTCCGTGCAGGGCGCCACGCTGCTGTTTTACGCCTTCGCAGCGGTGATGGGCATCTCGATCAGCTGGATCTTCGTCGCCTATACCTCTTTCTCGATCGTCCAGACCTTCCTGGTGACCGCCATCGCCTTCGCGGGGCTGTCGCTTTACGGCTATACGACGAAGAAGGACCTGTCGGCGATGGGCACCTTCCTGATGATGGGGCTGATCGGCCTGATCGTCGCGATGATCGTCAACATCTTCCTGCAATCCAGCGCGATGCAATTCGCGATCTCGGTGATCGGCGTGCTGATCTTTGCGGGCCTGACCGCCTACGACACGCAGAACATCAAGAACACCTATCTGTCGCTGGCCGGATCCGATCAGGATTTCCTGGGCAAGACCGCGATCATGGGCGCGCTGAAGCTGTATCTGGACTTCCTGAACCTGTTCATGTTCCTGCTTCAGTTCCTGGGCAACCGCGAGTGATCGCGGCCCACAGGGCAGGAAAGACAGCAAAAGGCCGGGCTTGTCCCGGCCTTTTTCATTTTTGGACCGCTTTTCCTGCTCCAGGCGAATAACTGACCTGTTCGGTTTTTCAACTTGTTAATTTCATTGCGAAATCTATCCCGATAGCTGCCTTTGCCCTGTTTGGCAGGCCCTGTTCGCGCAGGGTCGCGGGCCTTGTCGTGCAGCCGTTTCTGCCCGCGCAAGAACCCCGGCCCCAATCGCAGTCGCAGGCAGGCAACCGATTACGCGCGGCAAGCTGCGTATCTGATTTTAAAAGGTGTTGCGATGAAAGATTTCCACGGCGGCAAGAATTCCGGCAAGGGGGGCGGTCATTGGGACAAGAACCCCGGCAAGGGCGGTCACGGCGGCAAGCATCCCGGAAAAGACGACCACGGCGACAAGCATCCGGGCAAGGACGGCCATTGCGGTCCCAAGGAACCGGGATGCGAGGACATGATCCATATCGGCAAGCTGCCCGACATGGACCCGAACGAAAAGAAACCCGGTGCCGAATATGCCCACAAATACCTGGGCGGCAAGGGATTCGGCGACCCGGACAATCCGCTTTACAGCCAGTTGGTCGAGGTCAACCTGAACGACAAGAACGGCGACGGCATCATCAAGGACAACGGCCAGTCTGGCGGCAAGCATTGGGGCAAGCACGGCAAGCCCGAGACCATCACCCATGATGCGACCGGCTCGTCCAAGGACTATCACGTCGACAGCGCCTTTCTGGTCAAGAACACCTCGGTCACCTTCCTCAACGAGGACGGCACGACCGAAACGGTGAAGATGTCCGTGCGCGTGATGCAGGACACCGGCGGCAATACCTTCATCATGCCGCCCCCGGTCAAGGCTTCGGTCAAGGAAATCGAGATGATGACCTCGCGTCCCATCGTCTCGGTCGAATTCTCGAAGAACCCCAAGGATTTCGACCTGTGCTATGACAGCATCTTCACCGACCGCGCCTGCTTCCCCTGCTTCGTGCGCGGCACCCTGATCGAGACCGAGTTCGGCGCCCTGCCGATCCAGGACCTGCGCGAGGGGATGAAGGTCTGGACCCGCGACAACGGCATGCAGCCCATCCGCTGGATCGGCTCGCGCAAGCTGGGGGCCTCCATCCTGGCCACCGCGCCCAACCTGGCGCCGATCCGCATCAAGGCGGGCACGCTTGGCGCGGGCAAGCCCGAGCGCGACCTGCTGGTGTCGCCGCAGCACCGGGTCCTGGTGCGCTCGCGCATCGCGCAGAAGATCTTCGGCTGCGACGAGGTGCTGGTCGCCGCCAAGCAGCTTTTGCAGATCGAGGGGATCGACGTCGTATCGGATCTGCCCGAGGTGGAATATTTCCACATCCTGTTCGACCGGCACGAAATCGTCCTGTCCGAGGGCGCCGAAACGGAATCGCTCTACACCGGGGCCGAGGCGCTCAAATCCCTGGGCCATGCCGCACGGGAAGAGATCTTCACCCTCTTTCCCAACCTGCGCGACACGGATGCAGCGGACGCGATTCCCGGCGCGCGCCTGCTGGCATCGGGCCGTCTTGGCCGCAAGCTGGCCGTGCGCCACGTCCAGAACCGCAAGGCGCTGGTGCAGTAACAGCCACCCTTCACGAACATGGAAAGGCCGGTCCCTGGGGGCCGGCCTTTTCGCGTCAGAAACCGATGGCAACGCCGTCCTTGCGGCTGTCCGACCCGCCGACAAGGCAACCCGTCCGATGGTCGATCCAGATCGCCTGGGCGCCCCCGATGGGCTTGGCCAGGATCGAAAGCCGATGCCCCCTTGCGGCGAGGTCGCGGCGCGTGGCCTCGTCCACCGTCGCCTCAAGCTGCAATTCCCCGTCGAAGGCAAAGCTGCGCGGCTGCTCCATCGCCGCTTGCGGGTCCATCCCGCGGTCCAGCATATCCGACAGGAAGGCCGCATGGCCCGCCGCCTGGTAATGGCCACCCATCACGCCAAAGGGCATGACGACCCGCCCCCGATGGCGCAGCATTCCGGGAATGATCGTATGCATCGGACGCTTGCCCGGCCCGATGGCGTTGGGGTGACCCTCGTGCAATCGGAACGAGGCCCCGCGATTGTGGAAAAGCACCCCGGTTTCGGGACAAAGCCGCGTCGAGCCAAAGGGATAGTAGATCGAATTGATGAACGAGATCGCATTGCCCTGCCCGTCCACCGCGCAAAGACAGATCGTGTCCTTGTGTTCGGCCTCGTTCCACAGCACCGGGGGCTGCGCGCGGGCGGGGTCGATGCGGGCGCGCAGCCCGGTGATGAGATCATCCGACAGCAGCCGGTCGGCCAGCCCCGCGCAATGGTCGGGATCGGCCAGCAGCGCGTCGCGGTGGTGATAGGCCAGCTTGGTCGCCTCGGCCTGCAAATGGATGCGGTCGGCCAAGGGCAGATCGGGGCCAAGGTCGAAGCCTTCCAGCATCCGCAGGATCATCAGCGCGATCAGCCCCTGCCCGTTCGGGCCGCATTCCACAACCTCGTGGCCGCGATAGCTGGCGCTGATCGGCTGCTCCCACCGGGCGGCTTCCAGGCCGTCGCGGAAGTCCTGTTCGTCCTGCAACCCGCCAAGGGACCGCAAGTGCCGGACCATCGCAGCGGCGGTGGGGCCGGTATAGAAGGCCTCGGCCCCGTGTTCGGCGATCTCGTGCAGGCGGGCGGCCAGCAGGGGCTGGGTCAGCACCTGCCCCGCGACCGGCACCTTGCCACCGGGCAGGAACAGCGCGCTGGCATGGGCATCGCCGCGCAGATCCTTGGCATAGCGCCCGAAATCCCAGGCGACGCGGGCGGACAGGGGAAAACCCTGACGGGCATAGCGGATCGCGGGGGCGAACAGGCGCGACAGCGGCAGCGACCCATGATCGCGGTGCAGCAGGCACCATGCCGAGACCGCCCCCGGAATCGTCACCGCATGGGCGCTGGTCCTGTCGATGGCGCTGGCCCCGGTGGCGCGGATCGCGGCGGGCGTGGCGGCGGCAGGCGCGCGGCCCGATCCGTTCAGCGCCCGCACCTCGCCCCCGGCGGGGGCATAGAGGACGAAGCAGTCGCCGCCGATCCCGGTCATATGCGGATCGACCACGCATTGCACCGCATTGGCGCAGATGGCGGCATCGGCGGCGGTCCCGCCCTCGGCCAGCACCGCAAGCCCCGCCGCGCTGGCAAGGGAATGCGAGGTGGCGATCATCGCCTGCGGCGCATGGGCGGCGGGACGGCGGCCCGACAGAAAGGAAAAGCCGCTCATAGAACCGCCTCGATCAGGAAGGGACCGGGTTCATGGATCGCGGCGGACAGGATGCGGTGCAATTCCGCCGCGCATTCGACGCGGGCGGCGGGCACGCCCATCCCCCTGGCCAGCGCGACGAAATCCAGATCGGGACGGCGCAGGTCCAGCATGTTCAGCGCATCCGGGCCGGGATTGGCGCCGACATTGAACAGTTCCTGCTTCAGCAGGTCATAGCTCTTGTTGGCGAAGATGACGGTGGTGATGTTGAGCTGCTCGCGCGCCTGCGTCCACAGCGCCTGGATCGTATACATGGCCGAGCCGTCGGCTTGCAGCGCCACCACGGGCCGGTCCGGGCAGGCGATGGCCGCGCCGATGGACAGCGGCGGCCCGATGCCGATGGCGCCGCCCGTCAGCGCCAGCCAGGAATGGGGCGGCGCACCGGCGGTCAGCCCCTCGACCTCGCCCCCGCTGGTCAGGCTTTCATCGACGATGATCGCCCCTTCGGGCAGGGCCGAGGCAATGGCGGCGGACAGCGGCCCGTCGGACAGCGGCCCGGCCTGCGGCGCCTCGGGGCGGGGGGCGTCCTTGGGGCGGATCGCCCTGGCGCCGATGGCATCGGCCAGCGCCTCGACGGCGGCGCGCCCGTCCTGGTCGAAGCCGGCAAGCTGGATGACCTCGCACGCCTGGGGCAACAGCAGGCTGGGGCGGTCGGGATAGGCGAAGAAGGCGACGGGCGCCTGCGCCTCAATCAGGATGGCGCGGCGGAAGCCGGACAGCCGCCCGAGGGCCATGTCGATGGGATAGGGGATGCGCGGGATATCGGCGCGGCCCGCCCCCCGCTCGATCCGGCGGGTCGAGTTGGGGGCCATCAGTTGCGCCCCGGTCTGCCGCGCGATCCCGGCCAGCAGGCGGGTCGCATCCGGGTCCTCCAGCACGGTGCCGCCGCAAAGGATCAGCGTCCCCGGACCAAGCGCCGAAACCGCGCTGCGGATCACCTGCGGGTCCAGCGGCTGCGGGCCTTGGGGCGGCAGCGGCGGGCTGATCCGGCCGCCTTCGTCCCAGCCGATGTCCGCGGGCGCGATCAGGGTCGCGATCCGTCCGGGGTGGCCCTTCGCGGCGGCCAGCCCCTCGATCGCGTCGCGGGCGATGGTCCCGGCGGTCTCAGCGGTGCGCACCCAATCGGAAAACACCGCCGCCGCGCCCTCGACATCCGCCGTCAGCGGCGCGTCGTAGCGCAGGTGGCGCAGCGCATGGTTGCCCACGAGGTTCAGCATGGGCACCCGCGCCTTCCTGGCATTGTGCAGGTTCGCCCCCGCATTCGCCAGCCCCGGCGCCAGATGCAGCAGCGTCACCGCGGGCTTGCCCGCCATGCGCGCATAGCCGTCCGCCGCGCCCGAGACGACGCCCTCGAACAGGCCAAGCACGCAACGCATCAGCCGGGTGCGGTCCAGCGCATCGACGAATTGCATTTCCGATGTGCCGGGGTTGGCGAAACAGACCTCGACACCGCCCATCGACAGGCTGCGCACGAGGCTTTCGGCGCCGTTCATCTTCCGGTCGTCGGTCATGGGCGCACCCTCCTTGTCCGGGCGCAGGCGCGCCCCGCCTGCCGGTTACAGGACCGCGTCCAGCGCGGTTCTCAGCCGCGCGATGGCGGCATCGACATCGGCCAGCTTGTCCAGCCCGAACAGCCCGATGCGGAAGGTGCGGAAATCGGTGCCCTCGCCCACCTGCAAGGGCACGCCCGCCGCGATCTGCACGCCTTGGGCCAGGAACTTGGCGCCGCTGTGGATTTCGGGATCCGAAGTATAGGCGACCACCACGCCCGGCGCGCCGAAACCCTCGGCGGCCAGCAGGCGAAAGCCCTTTTCGCGAAGCAAGGCACGCACCCCGTCGCCCAGCCGCCATTGCGCCTGGCGGGCGGCGTCAAAGCCCATGCTGCGCGTTTCCTCCATTGCGTCGCGCAGCCCTTGCAGCGCGTCGGTGGGCAGGGTCGCATGATAGGCGTGGCCGCCGTTTTCATAGGCGGCCATGATCGCGCGCCATTTCTTCAGGTCCAGGAAGAAGCTGTCGCTGGCGGTTTCCTCAAGCCGGGCGGCGGCGCGATCCGACAGCATCACCATCCCCGCCGAGGGCGAGGCCGACCAGCCCTTTTGCGGGGCCGAGATCAGCACATCCACCCCCGTGGCCTTCATGTCGACCCAGACCGCGCCCGAGGCGATGCAGTCCAGCACCATGACCGCCCCCACCTCATGGGCGGCATCGGCAAGGGCGCGGATGTAGCCGTCGGGCAGGATCAGCCCCGCCGCGGTCTCGACATGGGGCGCGAAAACCGCATCGGGGCGGGTTTCGCGGATCTTGGCGACGACCTCCTCGATGGGTGGGGGTGAAAAGCTGGCCTGCGGCTCGTTTCCGGTCGCGCGGGCCATGACGACGGTGGTTTCGCGGGCAAAACCGCCCGCCTCGAAGATCTGGCTCCAGCGATAGCTGAAAAAGCCGTTGCGGACGACCAGCGCATGGGCGTCGCGGGCGAACTGGCGCGCAACCGATTCCATCGCCGCCGAACCGCCGCCCGGCACCAGCGCCACGCTGTCGGCCCCATAGACCTCGCGCAGCGTGGCCGAGATGTCGCGCATCACCTGCTGAAAGCGCCGCGACATGTGATTAAGCGAGCGGTCGGTGAACACGACCGAATATTCAAGCAATCCATCCGGGTCGATATCGTCGCGCAGGGCGGGCATGGCGGTCTCCTCTTGATACTTGCCCGTGGATAGCATGGCGGGCCGTGCCGGGGCAGTCCTCTTTTTGCCGCGTGGCGGATGCACTTGCCGCGCAGGCCCCGCGCGACTACCTTTGCAGCGAACCAACAAGAGCCATTCGATGCATATCGGCATATTGAAATGCGGCCAGTCCCCCGAGGCCATCCGGGGTGAACTGGGCGATTACGACACCCTTTTCGAAAACCTGCTGGCGGGGCGCGGCTTCCGCTTCACCTCGTGGCATGTCGAGGCGATGGAGTTTCCCGCCAGCGTCCAGGACGCGCAGGGCTGGCTGCTGACCGGATCGCGCCACGGCACCTATGAGAACCACCCCTTCATCCCCCCGTTGGAGGATTTCATCCGCCGCGCCTTTGCCGCCCATGTGCCGCTGGCCGGCATCTGCTTTGGCCACCAGATCATCGCGCAGGCGCTTGGCGGCAAGGTCGTCAAAAGCCCTGCTGGCTGGGTGGTCGGGCCGCAGGAATACGACTTCGGCGGCCAGCCCGTCGTGCTGAACGCCTGGCACCAGGACCAGGTGGTCGAACTGCCGCCGGGTGCGCAGGTGATCGCATCCAATCCGCAGTGTCCCTATGCCGCGCTGGCCTATGGCGATGACGCCCTGACCGTTCAGGCGCATCCTGAATTCGACGAGTGTTTCGTGCAGGGGCTGATCCGCCACCGCTCGGCCGGGGTGGTGCCGCCCGAACTGGTCCGGCAGGCGCAGGATCGGATGGGCGCGGCAAACCCCGGCCCGCAGGCAGGGCTTCTGGCCGACCGGCTCGAGGGCTTCTTCAAGGCCCCCCGCGCCGCAAAGGCAACCGACAGGGGGGCCGCATGAAACCCGAATGGCTGCAAGACGCACCCGAGGCGGCGCGCGATTACGTCGAGGGCCGCAGGCTGGACGAGGTCGAATGCATCGTCGCCGATATCGCGGGCGTGGCGCGCGGCAAGGCGATGCCCGCCTCGAAGTTCGCCAAGCAGGAACGGTTCTACCTGCCCAACTCGATCTTTTTGCAAACGATCACGGGGGAATGGGCCGACAACCCCTCGGGCGCGTTCACGGAACCGGACATGATCCTGACGCCCGATTTCTCGACCACCGCCGCCGCGCCCTGGACGGCGGACGTGACGCTGATGGTCATCCACGACGTCAGCGACCCGCAGGGCAACCCGATCCCGGTCGCCCCGCGCAACCTGCTCAAGCGGGTGATGAAGCTTTACGAAGACAAGGGCTGGCGCCCCATCGTCGCCCCCGAGATGGAGTTTTTCCTGGTCGCCCGCAACGTCGATCCGAACCAGCCGATCATCCCGCCGATGGGCCGCACCGGCAGGCGCGCGGCGGCAAAACAGGCTTATTCCATGTCGGCGGTGGACGAATACGGCAAGGTGATCGACGACATCTATGACTTTGCCGAGGCGCAGGGCTTCGAGATCGACGGCATCCTGCAAGAGGGCGGCGCGGGCCAGGTCGAGATCAACCTCAACCACGGGGACCCGGTGCATCTGGCCGACCAGATCTTCTACTTCAAGCGCCTGATCCGCGAGGCCGCGCTGCGCCACGACTGTTTCGCCACCTTCATGGCCAAGCCGATCGAGGACGAACCGGGCAGCGCCATGCATATCCACCACTCGATCGTGGACCTGAAGACCGGGCGCAACATCTTTTCCGACGACCAGGGACGCGAAACGCCGCAGTTCCTGCATTTCATCGCCGGGATGCAGAACCACCTGCCCGCCGCCATCGCGCTGCTGGCGCCCTATGTGAACAGCTACCGCCGCTATGTCCCCGATTTCGCGGCACCGATCAATCTGGAATGGGGCCGCGACAACCGCACGACGGGGCTGCGCGTCCCGGTCTCGGGGCCTGAATCGCGGCGTGTGGAAAACCGGCTGGCGGGGATGGATTGCAACCCCTACCTGGGGCTGGCCGCCAGCCTCGCCTGCGGCTACCTGGGGCTGATCGAGCAGCAGAACCCGCGCGCCGAATGCATCGGCGACGCCTATATGGCCGATGACGAACTGCCCTATAACCTTGGCGACGCGCTGGACCTGATGGACGAAAGCGCCCCCATGCGCGAGGTGCTGGGGTCCGAGTTCGTGGACGTCTACCAATCTGTAAAACGCAACGAATACAAGGAATTCCTGCAAGTCATCAGCCCGTGGGAACGCGAACACCTGCTGCTGAACGTCTGACGATGGGCCTGCTTCATCTCAACGACCGGCCGGGGGAGTATCCGCCCAGCCTCTATGCCGAGACCCGCGACGAGGCGCCCGAATTCGCCCCCCTGCGCGGCGAACTGCGGGCGGATGTGGGCATCGTCGGCGGCGGCTATACCGGGCTGTCCGCCGCATGGCACCTGGCGCAGGCGGGCTATTCGGTCGCGCTGCTGGAGGCGCATCGGGTGGGCTTCGGCGCATCGGGGCGCAACGGCGGGCAGGTCGGATCGGGCCAGCGGCTGGAGGTGGACGCGCTTGAGCGCATGGCAGGGCGCGAAACCGCTCGCCGCCTTTGGGACCTGGCGGAAGAGGCCAAGGCGCTGGTCCGCGACATCGCCGGGCGCAGCGGCGTACCCTATCATCCGGGGCTGGCCCATGCCTTCCGCTCGGCCCGCGAATATGACGAGGCGCGGCGCCATATCGACCATCTCGCGCGGCATTACGATTACGGCCTGATCCAGCCGCTGGGGCGCGAGGCGTTCCGCGCCATCCTGCCCTCGGACCGCTACTGTGCAGGCGAGCTGGACGAGGGTGCGGGCCATCTGCATCCTCTGAACCTGGCCCTTGGCTTGGCGCGGCTGGCGGCGCAGGCGGGGGCCGGCATCTTTGATCACAGCACCGTCACCCGCATCGACCACGCCCCGCGCGCGGGCGGCGAAAGCGTGCTGCATTGCGCGCAGGGGCGGGTGCGCTGCAACCACGTCATCCTTGCCGCCAACGGCTATCTGGACGATCTGGACCGGACCGTCGCCGCACGGGTCATGCCGATCAACAATTACATCGTGGCGACCGAGCCACTGGGCGAACGCGCCGCGCAGGTGCTGACGCGCGACATCGCGGTGCATGACACGAAATTCGTGGTGAACTACTGGCGGCTGTCGCAGGACAGGCGCCTGATCTTCGGCGGGGGCGAGACGATCACCTATCGCTTTCCCCGCGACATCGCCGCCAAGGTGCGCAAGCCGCTGTTGCAGATCTATCCCGGACTGTCCGATGTGCGGCTGACCCATGCCTGGGGCGGCACGCTGGCGATCACGCGCACGCGGATGCCATGCTTCGCGCGACCCGCGCCGAACTGCATGTCCGCCAGCGGCTATTCGGGCCACGGCGTCGCGCTGGCTACGCTGGCAGGCAGGCTGATGGCCCGCGCCGTCGCAGGCCAGGCCGAAGATTTCGACGTGATGGCCAGCCTCAGGCCCCCCGCCTTTCCGGGCGGCAGCCTGCTGCGCCAGCCGCTGCTGATCGCCGGGATGGCGTGGTTTTCGCTGCGCGACCGGCTGGGGTTCTAGCCTAGCGGGCGGGTCCCCTGATCGCGTCGTAATAGAGGCCGACGACATGTTCGGCCTCGGCGAAGAACAGCCAACGCGACACGAAGCAGCCCAGCATGCAGGACAGGAAGGCCAGCGCAAAACCCGCCGTCGCCGGCCACAGCCCGACAAGGACCAGCGGAACCGGGCAAAGCGCCGCAAAGGCGATCGCGCGCAGCTTGGGGCGGTGACGGCGCCCGACCTGATGGACGAATTCGTGCAGCAGGAAGTTGCTGCCTGTATGGGGCGGCTCGAACAGCCGCAGCCGCCCGAGAAAGCCAAGCCCGGTCGCGCTGGCCAGATCATGGCCGCGCGCGGCCAGGCGCCGGTCTCCGCGCCACCAGCACAGCAGTTGCACCGCGCCAAGCAGGGCCAGCAAGGCCAGCGACGGTCCCGCCTGCCCCGCCAGCAGCGCGCCGCAGGCCAGGCCGCAGGTCACGAAATAGGCAGGCGTCAGCGCCGTATTCCAGCGCGGCACCGTCGCAAGCTGGGCATAGATCATCGAGGTCGCAAACAGCACGCCAAGGGCCAGCGCCGCCCCGATCCAGCCCAGGACGGGCAGCGGCTGGCCGAAGAACACCAGCCACGCCGCATGGGGCGCCATGACCAGCAGCGCCGCGACCGAGACCCAGCCTTCGCGCGACAGCCAGCTTGTCCGCCACTGGCTGAACGCCCGCCACGCCCTTTGCGGATTGGCCAGGTGAAAGACCGAGGCCACCAGCCCCGAAACCGCCAGCCCATAGGCGATTGCGAACAGCACAAAGGCCACGAGGCCCTGCGGCGGATCGCCCCTCATCCCCAGAAAGACCAGCAAGCCGAAACCCGCCCCCGACAGGACGGTGAAGATGATGATCGAGGGGGCGGCATGCATCAGCCCCCTCCCAGCATCCGGTCGAGCCAGCCGGCCAGCCCCCCGCCCGACGCGATGGGGGTCAGGGGCGGCGCGGCGTTTTCCAGCCGGTCCTTGCGCCGGGGCGGCAGGTATTTGTTCACCGGGGCCGTGTCCAGTTCCGCCATCAGGTCGAAGCCGCCGCGTTCCGCCACTAGTCGGCTGACAGCGCTGTCGGGGTCGGCCAGATCGCCGAAATGGCGCGCCCCCGCCGGGCAGGTGCGCACGCAGGCGGGCACGCGGTCCTCTTGGGGCAGGTTTTCATTATAGATACGGTCGATGCACAGGGTGCATTTCTTCATCACCCCCGAGGCCCGGTCCAATTCGCGCGCGCCATAGGGGCAGGCCCATGCGCAGAGGTTGCAGCCGATGCAGGCGTCCTCGTCCACCAGGACGATGCCGTCCTCGGCGCGCTTGTAGCTGGCGCCGGTCGGACAGACCGTGACGCAGGGCGCATTGTCGCAATGCAGGCAGGACTTCGGGAAATGCACCATCTGCGCCGCACCGCCGTCGTCGGGCAATGCCTCGTAGCTGTGGATGCGGTTCAGGAAGGTGCCCTCGGGGCGCGGGCCGTAGGGGTCCATATCGGAAAGGGGCGCGCCGTGATACTGGGTATTCCAGCCCTTGCAGGCGATCACGCAGGCATGACAGCCGACGCAGGTGTCCAGGTCGATGACCAGGCCCAGCTTCCGGTCGGTGGCGGCGGGCAGGCAGGTCATGGCGCGTTCCCTTTCGTTCCGACCCGCCAGGCAAGGTCCTTCGGTCCACGTCCGACCGGCGACAGGACCGGCGGCAGGCCGGGGTCCGAAGCGGATTGCGGCGCGAGTTTCTCGATCCGCACCCGCAGGTCGAACCAGGCCGCCTGGCCCGTGATCGGGTCCGAATTCGCCCAGCGGTGCCCGTCGCCGCGGGGCGGCAGCAGTTCGTGGATCAGGTGGTTGAGCAGAAAGCCCTTGACCGCCTCGGGCGCGTCCTCGTCCAGCGCCCACGTGCCCTTGCGCTTGCCGATGGCGTTCCATGTCCAGATGGTGTCGCCGTTCAGCCCCTGGTGCAGCGCCACCGGCACCGTGATCGCGCCGTGGGCCGAGGTGACCCGCGCCCAGTCCCCTTCCGCGAATCCATGCCTTTCCCAGACCTGCATCGGCAGATACATCGGATTATGGCCGTGGACCTGACGCAGCCATGCATTCTGGCTGCCCCATGAGTGATACATCGCCATCGGCCTTTGGGTCAGCGCATGCAGGGGGAAGTCGCGGGCCTGCGCTGCCTCGTCGAAGGGCGGATACCAGATCGGCAGGGGCGACATGGTGTCGATGATCCGCTGCCGCAGATGGTCGGGGGGTTGGCGCGCGCCCTGCCCCTTCGCGGCGTTCTGGAACCTGGCCAGCGGCTCGCAATAGATCTGGAACAGATAGGGCTGGGGCTTGTCGGCCAGCCCCATGCGAACGGCCCAATCCTGATAGGCGTTGTTCCAGGGCTTGAAATAGCTGGCCTCGGCCGGGACGGGATGGGTGAAAAAGCCGCCGTTCGCGATATAACGCGCGATCTGGCCGGGGTTGGGCGCGCCGCGGCCCACCGCCGTGCCGTCGCCGCGAAAGCCCGCAAGCGGGCCGATGCCGGGCTTGCGTTCGTGGTTGACGATGTAATCGGCATAGTCGCGATACATCGCCGCGCCATCCGCATCGACGAAGCCCGGCAGCTTCAGGCGGTTGGCAAGCTGGATCAGCACCGTCTGAAAGCTGCGGACATCGCGGTCGGGCCGGACCACCGGCCAGCGGATCGCATCGGCCAGCGCATCGGCCTCGCTGATCGGGCGGTCCAGCAGGCTGATGCAGTCGTGACGTTCCAGATAGGTCGTATCGGGCAGGACCAGATCGGCATAGGCCACCATTTCCGACGAATAGGCATCGGAATAGATGATATGGGGAATCGCGTAATTGCCGTCCTCGTCCCGGTCGGTCAGCATGTCCATCACGCCGCGCGTGTTCATGGACGAATTCCACGACATGTTCGCCATATACAGAAACAGCGTGTCGATCCGGTAAGGGTCGCCCGCATGGGCGTTCGAGATGACCATATGCATCAGCCCATGCGCCGACATCGGGTTTTCCCACGAAAACGCCTTGTCGATCCGGGCGGGGCTGCCGTCGGCGCACAGGGCCAGGTCTTCGGGACCGCGGACATAGCCCAGGTGGGGACCCTCCAGCGGCTGGCCGGGGCGGGCGGCGAAATGGGGGACGGGGTGGGCCTCGGCTGGCTTGGGATAGGGCGGCTTGAAGCGGAAACCCCCCGGCGCCTCGACCGAGCCGATCAGGATCTGGAGCAGGTGCAGCGCGCGGCAGGTCTGGAAGCCGTTGGAATGGGCAGAGATCCCGCGCATCGCGTGGAAAGAGACAGGACGGCCCACCATCTTGCGGTGAACCTCGCCCCTGAAATCGGTCCAGGGCCGGTCGAGTTCCACCGGCTGGTCGAAGGCCGCATGGGCGATCATGGCGGCCAGCGCGCGGATGCGGGCTGCGGGGATGCCGCAGCGTTCGGCCACGTTTTCAGGCGCATGGCGCGGGTCCAGGTATTCTTGCAGCATGGCAAGGAAAACGGTGCTGTCGCCGCCCTCGCTGCCGCGCAGGTCGGGGTGGATGCCCGGCTGATCGAAGGGGCAGAGCCGCCCCGAGCGGCGGTCGATCACCAGCGGCCTGCCTGCATCGTCGCGGCGCAGCAGCCCGCTGGCGCGGTCCAGCAGCACCGGCGCATTGGTGTAGCGCGCCAGATAGTCCAGGTCGATCCGGCCCGCCTCGACCAGGCAATGGATCAGCGCCAGGATCAGCAGCCCGTCGCTGCCCGGCGTGATTCCGAACCAGTCGTCGGCGATCGCGTTATAGCCCGAGCGGATGGGGTTGATCCCCACCACCCGCGCGCCGCGCGCCTTCAGCTTGCCCAGGCCCATCTTGATGGGGTTGCTGTCGTGATCCTCGGCCACGCCGAAAAGCAGCAGCAGCCGGGTATGGTCCCAGTCGGGCTGGCCGAATTCCCAAAACGAGCCGCCGATCGTATGGATCCCCGCCGCGGCCATGTTGACCGAACAGAACCCGCCATGGGCCGCGTAATTGGGTGTGCCGAAGCCCTGCGCCCAGAAGCCGGTGAAGCTCTGGCTTTGATCGCGCCCGGTGAAGAAGGCCAGTTTCGACGGATCGCTGCGCCGGATCGGTTCCAGCCAGGCGGCGGCTTGCTCCAGCGCCTCCTCCCACGAAATTTCCTCAAACGCGCCCGATCCGCGCGGCCCGACCCGGCGCAGGGGCTTGCGCAGGCGCGAGGGCGCGTTGACCTGCATGATCCCCGCCGAGCCTTTGGCGCAAAGCACGCCGCGGTTGACCGGGTGATCGCGGTTACCCTGAATATAGGCGACGCGGCCGTCCTTCATATGCACATCGATGCCGCAGCGGCAGGCACACATGTAGCAGGTGGTCCGGCGGATCTCGTCCGAGACCCTGGGCGAGGTGCTGGCGGCTGGCTGGTTCATCTGCGGATTCCGGTTTCACGGGCCTTGCTGCATCCGATGTTGCCGGGATTGGCGCGCAATGGCAAATCCGATCGCCTGGTTGCGCGGCCGCATGGGTATTTGGGTGATGAAGAAAGCCGGTGCCGCGCCCGAGGCGGCAAGGCCGGTCTAGAAGGCGCCCGGCTCGACAAGGTCGGGCAGCGGTTCGCCCTGTGCGAAGGCCCGGATATTGGCCAGCACCCTGTTACCCATCTCGATCCGCCCCTCGACCGTGGCGGAACCCATATGGGGCAGTAGCACGACATTGGGCAGGCGGCGCAGGCGGGGGTTGATGTCGTGGCCATGTTCGAAGACGTCGAGACCGGCACCCGCAAGCTGGTCCGCGCGCAGCATCCGGGTCAGGGCGTTTTCGTCGATCACCTCGCCGCGCGAGGTGTTGACCACGATGGCATCCGGCCTGAGCAGCTTGAGCCGCCGCGCGTTGAGCAGGTGATAGGTCGAGGGCGTATGCGGGGCGTTCACGCTGACGATATCCACCCGCGCCAGCATCTGGTCCAGGCTTTCCCACCAAGTCGCGTCCAGCGCCGTTTCGACGCGCGGATCGAGGCGGCGGCGGTTGTGGTAGTGGATCTGCATGCCGAAGGCCCTTGCCCGCCTTGCGACCGCCTGCCCGATGCGGCCCATGCCGAGAATGCCCAGCTTGCGCCCCCCCACCCGCCCGCCGAGGTAGAGCGTGGGCGCCCAGCCCTTCCAGTTGCCCGACTGCATCTCGGCCAGGCCCTCGGGGATGCGGCGGATGACGGCGAGGATCAGGGCAAGGGTCATGTCGGCGGTATCCTCGGTCACCACGTCGGGGGTGTTGGTGACCGCGATCCCCCGGTGCCGCGCCGCCTGGATGTCGATGTGATCGACCCCCGCGCCGTAATTCGCGATCAGGCGCAGCCGGTCGCCCGCGCGTTCCAGCATCCCCGCGTCGATCGGGTCGGTGATCGTCGGCACCAGCACGTCGCTGTTGCGCATCAGGGCCAGCAGGGCGTCGGGGTCGAGCTTGCCGTCATCTTCGCGCAGGCGGGTGTCGAAGGTTCGGGTCAGGTCCCGCTCGACCGATTCGGGCAGGCGGCGGGTCACGGCGACACGCAGACGCGATGAAGTGAACGGCTGGGATGCGGTCATGGGGTCTGATGCTCTTCCAAAGCGGGGCGGGTTTTGGCAAGGTGACGCCGAAGAGGGGCGGAAACAAGACCCGGACAGAGCATGACATGAAAATCAACCTGATACAGGCGCCGCAGCTTGCGGCTTTCGCGGTGGCCGCATGGATGGCGGCGGGCCAGCAGGCGGCGGCGCAGGAACAGGGCACGGCCAGCACCGCCGAAGAGGCGGTCGAGTTGATCGAGGAAGGCGCCGTCTCGGCGGATGCGATGATCAGCCGCCACCAGAACGCGCAGCGCGACCCCAATCGCGGGCCGGTGACGAACCTGCCGCTGCCGCGCTATGTCAGCCTGAAGGGGGGCGAGGGCAATGCCCGGCGCGGTCCCAGCCTGTCGCATCGGATCGACTGGGTCTTTCGCCACGCAGGCATGCCCCTGCGCGTCGTGACCGAGTTCGGCCATTGGCGCCGGGTCGAGGATCAGGACGGTGCCGGGGGGTGGGTGCATTATTCGCTGCTGTCGGGGGTGCGCACCGCCATCATCCGCAACGACATGACGCAGCTTCATGCGCGCGCGGACGAACAGTCCTCGGTCGTGGCGCGGGCTGAAACCGGGGCGATCGTCCGCCTGCACGAATGCGGGTCCGAATGGTGCCGCGTCTCGGGCGGGGGCGAAAAGGGCTGGGTGCGCAAGACCGAAATCTGGGGCGTGGACCGCGACGAAACCCGCGACTGAGGTTCCCGCGCGGTCCACGCGGCGGTTCAAAGCGCCGGGCGGGTGTCGCTGGAGGCCTCGGCCCGGTCGCAGAGGTGATAGTTCAGCGTCATGCTGTCTTCGGTCAGCCGCAGCAGGTTGTCGCGGATTTGCAGGTCCACGATGCGGTTGCCGGCGGCGGGGCTGCCTTGGCAGGCCAGGGTGACGCGGGTGCTGCTGACCTGCTGTTCGGACCCTGCGACCGTGCAGGTCGTTTCCGGGAAGGTGAAGCGGCTGCCGTCGATGACCAGGCCGGTGTCGCTGCCCGTCGTGCCGCAGGAACTGGCGCGCAGGTTGTAGGTGCCGTTCAGCGCGTTCGATGCGGCCGAGGGACCGGGGGTCGGCTCGGGCGTGGCGGGCGGTGTCGTTTCGCATGCGGCAAGGGCCGCCAGCGCGGCGATGGCACAAAGCGGGGTGGCGATCTTGAGGGCTTTCATGGCGTTCTCCGGGTTGTCGGGATTACGCGGTATCCAGTCCGCGTCCTTTCAACAAAGCCCGAACCCCCGGTTTTCGTTCCCGAAATTTTTGCCAAAGCACGTCGGCAGGCAGGGAATCGCCTTTCGAGAGTATCCATTCCTCAAGCCGCGCGGCGGTTTCGGGATCGAAGGCATCCTGCTTTTCGGTGAAGGCGGCGAAGGCGTCGGCGTCCATCACCTCGGACCACATATAGCTGTAATAGCCCGCCGCATAGCCGTCCCCGGAAAACACATGGGCGAAATGGGGCACCGCGTGGCGCATGGGAATGGCGGAAGGCGCACCGAGTCTGGCCAGGACCTCGGCCTGCCGCACCATCGGATCGGCGGGCGGCGGACCGCTGTGCAGGTCCAGGTCAACCAGCGCGCTGGCCAGGTATTCGACGGTGGCGAAGCCCTGGTCGGCATTGCCCGCCGCGATGATGCGGTCGCGCAGATCGACGGGCAGCGGCTGGCCGGTTTCGACATGGCGGGCGTGGCGGTCCAGCACCTGCGGCTGTTCCAGCCAATGTTCGTAAAGCTGGCTGGGCAGCTCGACGAAATCGCGCGCCACCGCGGTGCCCGACATCGAGGGCCATTTCACATCCGACAGGATATGGTGCAGCGCATGGCCGAATTCGTGAAACAGCGTATGCGCATCGTCCCACGACAGCCATGCGGGCGCGCCGGGCTGCTCGGGCGGGGTGAAATTGCACACGTTCACCACGATGGCGCGCTGGCCCGCGCCGATCCGGTGCTGATATTGCAGCGCCGAACACCACGCGCCCGAACGCTTGGACGGGCGCGCGAAGTAATCCCCCACGAAGACCGCCATGAGGCGACCATCCCGCGTCACCCGCCAGGCGCGGACATCGGGCGACCAAAGCGCGGCGTCCAGCGGCTGGAACTCCAGCCCGAACAGGCGGTTGGCGGTGTCGAAGACCGCGCCGATCATGGCGTCCAGCGACAGGTAGGGCTTGATCTCGGCATCATCAATGCGATGTTCGGCGCGACGCAACCGGCCCGCGTAATGGCGCCAGTCCCAGGGTTGCAGCGCGCCGGTTTCGCCGTCCTCGCGCAGCATCCGGGTCAGCCGGGCGGCATCGGATTGCGCGCGGGCCTTGGCGGGGCGCCAGACCTGCATCAGCAGTGACCGGACGTTTTCGGCGTTGCGGGCCATCTCGGGTTCCAGCTTGAAACCTGCGAAATCCGCGTATCCCAGCAGTTGCGCGCGTTCGTGGCGCAGCGCCAGGATTTCGGCGACCAGCGGGCGGTTGTCGCTGTCCGCGCCATGTGCCCCCTGCCCCGAGCCACGCGCAATCCAGCCGCGAAAGGCGGCCTCGCGCAGCGCGCGATCCGGCGCATATTCCAGAAACGGCACGATGAGCGAGCGGTTCAGCGTCACCACCTGCCCCTGCATCCCACGTTCGCGCGCGGCGGCGCGCATGGCGCGGACCAGCCAGTCGGGCAGGCCCACAAGGTCCTGGTCCCCGACGGGCAGGACGAAATCGCGTTCATCCTTCAGCACGTTCTGGGCAAATTGCGTCGTCAGGACGGCCAGCCTTTCGCGGATGGCGGCCATCCTGTCGCGCGCCTCACCCTCCAGCGCCGCACCGGCACGGCGCAACCCGCGCAGGGTGTTTTCGACAAGGCGGCGATCCTCGGGCGGCAAGGCATCGGCCTTTTCGGCGACCCCCTGCACGCGGGCGTAAAGCCGGGGGTCCATGCCGGTCCGGCTGCCATGCGCCGCCAGCCGGGGCGCGAATTCGCGTTGCAGATCCTGCCGCAGCGGGTTCGCATCCACCGCCGCAAGGGTATAAAAGACGGCGCAAAGGCGATTGAGCGGCTCTTCGGCCAGTTCAAGCGCGGCAAGGGTGTTCTCGAAATCGGGCGGGGCGGGGTTGGCGGCGATCGCCTCGACGGCGGCCTGCGCCCGGGCCAGGCACTGGTCGAAACCGGCAGCGAAATCGCCGTCGGCGATCGCATCGAAACGCGGCAGGCCCAGCGGGCCGCTCCACCGGGTCAGTTCGGGATTTGCGGTTTCAGCGTTCATGGTGCCCCTTTTCCCGCCCCGCAGATGGGGCAATCGGCGTTGCGATGGATCTTGATGCTGCGCGTCTCGCCCCATAGCCCGTCGAAGATCAGCATCCTTCCGCGCGCGTCAAGCCCGGCACCCGCGATCAGCTTGATCGCCTCCAGCGCCATCATGGAGCCGATGACGCCGGGCAGCGCACCGACCACGCCCGCCTCGGCGCAGGACGGAGCAAGGCCGGGCGCAGGCGGCTGCGGGAAAAGGCAGGCCATGCAGGGCGCGCCGCGCGCAGGGTCCCAGACGGTAAGCTGCCCCTCCCATTGCGCGATCGAGCCTGCGACCAGCGGCACCCCCGCTGCGACGCAGGCGGCATTGATCCGCGCGCGCGAATCGAAACTGTCGGTTCCGTCCAGAACAAGGTCGAATTCCTTAACGAAATCAGCGTCCCCTGCCGTGATACGTCGCGGCAGCGGCGTGACCTGGACATGGGGGTTCAGCGCATGCAAGCGCGCGGTAGCCGCCTGAACCTTGGGACGACCCGTATCGGCATCGTCAAAGATCACCTGCCGCTGAAGGTTGGACAGCGACACGTGATCGTCGTCGGCAAGGGTGATTCGCCCCACCCCCGCCGCTGCCAGATAAAGCGCCACGGGCGAACCAAGCGCCCCCGCACCGACGACCAGCACAGACGCCCGGCGCAGGCGTTGCTGCCCCGGTCCGCCAAGCTCTCGCAGCACGATATGGCGCGCATAGCGGTCCAGTTCGGCATCCGACAGCATCGCGGGGTCTGATGCCGGGCTTGCGGCGGCGCCGAGCGTGCCGGGCGCGCCATCCTCTTTCGCCGCCGCGTCGCGCAGGCGGCGCAACCCCCACGCATAAGCCGCCAGCATCAGGGCAAACACCCCGCCCGCAAGCCACACCCGCCGATCCCCGGCCAGTTCGGCCAGCGCCGATTGCGGGGCAAAGCGCTGGACCAGCAACACGCCCGCCCACAAGCCCGCCGGAATCGCAAGACGGATGGCCGGACGGACAGATGCCAGCCCAAGCCCCAGCCAGATCGCGACGATTGCAAGAAAAACGCTCATCCCCCGGTCCCGTCCATGCGAAAGCGCCCCAGCGCGGGCTTTGCGGGCAGGTTAACCCCCGGTCGAGCCGAACCCCCCTGCGGCCCGCTGCGTCTGGCCCGAAAATTCGTCCACGACCGAGAATTGCGGGTGCAGCACGGGGACGAACATCATCTGCGCGATCCGCTCACCCGGCCGGATCGTGACCGGCTCGGCGCCGGGCGGGTTGCGGTTCCAGACACTGACGAAGATCTGCCCGGTATAGTCGGAATCGATCAACCCGACCGAATTGCCCATGACCAGCCCCTTCTTGTGACCCAGCCCCGAGCGTGGCAGAATCAGCCCGGCCACGGCATTTTCCTTGCAGAACAAGGCAATGCCGGAAGGAACCAGCAGCGCAGGCGCCTGCGGCAGAACCTCGACCGGATCATCGAGGCAGGCGATCATGTCGATGGCGGCGGCGCCGGGGCTTTGATAGTCGGGCAGGCCCCATTGGTGAAGCCTGCCGTCCAGCACTTTGATCTCGATCTGCAAGGCAGGCCTCCTGCGGGTGGGCGCCGCCTAGCGCGGGGCGATCATCATGATCATCTGCCGCCCTTCCATCTTGGGCATGGATTCGACCTTGCCGATCTCATCGACGTCCGAGGCGACGCGGCGCAGCAGTTCGGCCCCCAGTTGCTGGTGGGCCATCTCGCGTCCACGGAAGCGCAAGGTGACCTTGACCTTGTCGCCCGCCGTCAGGAACTTCAGCACGTTGCGCATCTTGACGTCATAGTCGTGGGTGTCGGTGCCGGGGCGAAACTTGACCTCTTTGATGTCGATGGTCTTCTGTTTCTTGCGCGCTTCGGCTTCACGCTTTTGCTGTTCGTATTTGAACTTGCCCAGGTCCATGATCTTGCAGACCGGAGGCGTCGCATTCGGCGAAATCTCGACCAGGTCGAGACCGGCGGCCTGCGCCAGTTCAAGCCCCTTGGCGGGGGTGACGACCCCGATGTTTTCACCTTCGGCGCCGATCAGCCTGATTTCTGCGACACGGATCCTTTCGTTGACGCGCGGTCCGGTATCACGGACGGGCGGGGCGTTGTGCGGTCTGCGGGCTATGGTTGTCTTCCTTCGATTGTCGGTATTGGCCGGGATTAGATAGTCTTGCGCGCGCCATCTTTCAACTGATTCCACACGCCCCGCCCCCATCCGCGCGCCAAAAATGCCGCCCCTCGCACCCTTCCACGCGGCGCGGGACCGTGGCATAGAGAACGCGAAACAGACAAATCGCACCGGAGGCAGAGCCGCCCATGTCCAAAGCCGTCATCCTGATCGCCTTCCTCGCCCTCGCGCTGATGGGGGCCTGGTTCTGGACAGGCGGCGACCTGGCGCGGCTTACGGGCGGCGATACGCCCGTGGCCGAGCCGATGCCGGAACCTGTCCCCGCCAACCCCGATACCGCCCCCGATGCCGTCCCGGCCACGCCCGAGACCCAGGCCGCCGATGCCGCGGCGGATGCCGCCGCCGACGCTGCCGCGATCGCCGCGGATGTCGCCGCAAGCGCCAGCGCCATCGCCCCCGCCAGCGAGGCCGCGGCCGAAGCCGAAAGGGCCGCCGAGGAAGCCATCGAAGCCGCCTCGCGCGCGGCCGAGGCCGCAGCCAGCGCCACCGCGGCCCAGGCCATCGCGACCGACCCCGAACCTGCCGTGCAACAGGCAGGGGAAGCCGCACTGGACGCCGCCGATGCCACCACCCGTGCCGGGGACGCGGCGCAGCGCGCGGCTGAAATCCAGTCGCTTTTGACACCCGAGGGTTTCGATGCGGAACGCCTGTCCGCCCTGATCGACGAATCCGACCTACCGGCATCGCAAAAGGCAGACTTGCAAGAACTGGTCAGCACCGCCTCGGAAGGTCCGGCACCACGGGACGCCGCGCTGGAAGATCTGCGCGAAGCCCTGCAATGACTGCCTTCGCTGCATTCGAGGACCATATCCGCAAAGGTGGCCTGAGCGATGCGAAAGGCCCCGTCGCGATCATCCTGATCGAGGACGACACCGCCGTCGGTGCCACGCTGGCCCACCATTTGCGCACGGGCTTCAAGAGCATCCTGGCCCTGTCGCGCGAACCGTTGCCGG
Organism: uncultured Paracoccus sp.; assembly: GCF_945915435.1. Lineage (GTDB taxonomy): Bacteria > Pseudomonadota > Alphaproteobacteria > Rhodobacterales > Rhodobacteraceae > Paracoccus. The sequence goes on from NZ_CAMEFG010000008.1 coordinate 47,858, forward strand.
AAGGGGCGATCCCGGAAGGCGACACCCGCGTCACCAGCCTGCGCTTCGACGCGCGGCGGCCCGGTGCCCATGTTCCGGTCGTGAACGCCGTCATCGACGCGGTTCCGCCCGGCACCTGGCTTTATTACTGCTATAACGCGGAATTCCTGTTCTTCCCCTTTTCGGAATCGCGCAGCATCGGCGAGATGCTGGCCTTTCACGCCGAGGAACGGCGGCGGGCGATGCTGACCTATGTCATCGACCTCTATGCCCCTGACCTGAAACGCTTTCCCGATGCGGTCAGCCTGTCCGAGGCAATGTTCGACCGTAACGGTTATTACGCGCTTGGCCGCCGCGACCGGCAGGGCGGCATGCACGAGCGGCAGCTGGATTTCTTCGGCGGCTTGCGCTGGCGGTTCGAGGAACACCTGCCGCCCGATCGCCGCCGGATCGACCGGATCGCCATCTTCCGCACGGCACAAGGGCTGCGGATCCTGCCCGACCACCGCTTCAATATCGAGGAATACAACACCTATTCCTGCCCCTGGCATCACAACCTGACGGCGGCGATCACCTCGTTCCGGGTTGCGAAGGCGCTGGCCAGCAATCCCGGCTCGCGCCAGCAGATCGCGGATTTCAACTGGCGGAACTCGCATCCCTTCCGCTGGAATTCGCAGCAGTTGATGGACCTGGGGTTGATGGAGCCGGGCCAGTGGTTCTGAAATCCGCGTAAACCGCCACGCCGGGACGAATTGTCGCGCCCTTCTGCATGCTTGCACGCGCGGCACGGTGAATGATAGACCAGCAACTGAAACCCATCGGGCGACAAGCCCCCGAAAAGGCGATAGGCAGAGCAGCATATGACAGCAAAGCAGACCAGTTTCGACAAGAATGACCTTCTGGCCTGCGCAAGGGGCGAACTGTTCGGACCGGGCAATGCCCAACTGCCCGAACCGCCCATGCTGATGATGGACCGCATCACCGATATTTCCGAGGACCGGGGCGCCTTCGGCAAGGGCCATGTCGTTGCCGAATTCGACATCAACCCCGATCTGTGGTTCTTCGCCTGCCATTTCCCCGGCAACCCGATCATGCCGGGCTGCCTGGGCCTTGACGGGCTGTGGCAGTTGACCGGCTTCAACCTGGGCTGGCGCGGCTGGCAGGGTCGCGGCTACGCCTTGGGCGTGGGCGAGGTCAAGCTGACCGGCATGGTCCGCCCCGACCGCAACATGCTGCGCTATTTCGTCGATTTCACCAAGGCCGTGCAGACCCGCCGCCTGACGATGGGCGTCGCCAACGGCCGGGTCGAGGCCGACGGGGAAACCATCTATGAAGTCAAGGATATGAAAGTGGCCCTCTCGGCCAGTTGAACCCAGATAAAGAAGGAGGACGCCATGCGCCGCGTCGTCATTACCGGGCTGGGTATCGTCTCGCCCATCGGCAACAATGCGGCCGAGGTGACCGCCAGCCTGCGCGAAGGCCGCTCGGGCATCACATCCGCCCCGGAATATGCCGAACTGGGCTTTCGCAGCCAGGTCCACGGGATGCCGCAGATCGCGGTCGAGGACCATGTCGACAAGCGCAACCTGCGCTTCATGGGCATGGGCGCGGCCTATAACTTTATCGCCATGCAGCAGGCCATCGAGGATGCCGGGCTGGAGGAAGGCGACGTCTCGAACCCCCGCTCGGGCCTGATCATGGGGTCCGGCGGACCCTCCACCGCGAATCTTTACGAGGCCCATCGCATCGTCAAGGAAAAGGGCGCGCCCAAGCGGATGGGACCGTTCATGGTGACGCGCTGCATGTCCTCGACCAATTCGGCCTGCCTGGCGACGCCCTTCAAGATCAAGGGCGTGAACTATTCGATCACCTCGGCCTGCTCGACCAGCGCCCATTGCATCGGCAACGGGGTCGAACTGATCCAGATGGGCAAGCAGGACATCGTCTTCGCCGGCGGCGGCGAGGAACTGGACTGGACGCTGTCCTGCCTTTTCGACGCGATGGGCGCGATGTCGTCGAAATACAACGACACGCCCGAAACCGCCTCTCGCCCCTATGACACGACGCGCGACGGATTCGTGATCGCGGGCGGCGGCGGCGTGCTGGTGCTGGAGGAACTGTCCCACGCATTGGCCCGCGGCGCGAAGATCTATGCCGAGGTGACGGGCTACGGCGCGACCAGCGACGGCTACGACATGGTGGCCCCGTCGGGCGAGGGCGGCGAGCGTTCGATGCGCCTTGCCCTTTCCACCCTGCCCGAAGGGCGCAAGATCAGCTATATCAACGCGCATGGCACCTCGACCCCCGTCGGTGACGTGGGCGAAGTCGAGGCCGCCCGCCGCGTCTTCGGCGAAGATGCGGTGCCTGTCATCGGCTCGACCAAGTCCCTGACCGGCCATTCCCTGGGCGCAACGGGTGTGCATGAGGCGATCTATTCCCTGCTGATGATGCAGAACCGTTTCATCGCGGCATCGGCGAATATCACCGAACTGGACCCCCGGATCCGCCCGCAGGAAATCGCGCTGCAACGCATCGACGATGTGGATTTCGATTCGGTCCTTTCCAACAGTTTCGGTTTCGGCGGCACCAACGCAACGCTGGCCCTGTCGGTCTATCGCGATTGATTTAAGAAAAGGTTAAGGCATGAGCGAATTGCTGAAGGGGAAACGCGGCTTGGTGATGGGGGTCGCGAACGACCGCTCGATCGCGTGGGGCATCGCGTCGGCGCTGGCGGCACAGGGGGCCGAACTGGCTTTTTCCTACCAGGGTGAGGCTTTCGGCAAGCGGGTCGAGCCGCTGGCCCGCTCGCTGGGGTCGGACCTGCTTCTGGACATGGACGTTCAGGACGACGAATCGCTGGATCGCGGCTTTTCCCGGCTTGAACAGGAATGGGGCGGCCTGGATATCCTGATCCACGCCATCGCCTTTTCCGACAAATCCGAATTGACGGGCCGGTTTATCGACACGACGCGCGAGAATTTTAAGACTTCCTTGACGATTTCGTGCTATTCGCTGATCGACGTGGCCCGGCGGGCGCGGCCCCTGATGACGAATGGCGGCTCGATCATCACGCTGACCTATGCCGGATCCAACCGCGTGACGCCCTATTACAACGTGATGGGGGTGGCAAAGGCGGCGCTGGAATCCAGTGTGCGCTACCTGGCCAACGACCTGGGACCCGAGGGGATTCGCGTCAATGCGATCAGCCCCGGCCCGATGAAGACATTGGCGGGCGCCGCGATCGGCGGCGCGCGCAAGACCTATCGCCATACCGAGGCGAACGCCCCCCTGCGCGCCAATGCAACGCTGGAGGCGATCGGGGGCACGGCGGTCTGGCTGACCTCGGATTGGGGGGCATGCACGACGGGCGAGATCGTGCTGGTCGATGGCGGCTATCATGTGCTGGGCATGCCGCAATCGGACAACCTCTGATGCGGTATTTCCCGGCACCGGACGGGGCGCGGCTGGCCTATCGCGACGAAGGCGCGGGCATCCCGGTCCTGGCGCTGGCGGGGCTGACGCGCACGGGTGCCGATTTTGACTATCTCGCGCCGCATCTGCCGGATGTGCGGTTGATCCGGCCCGATTATCGGGGACGCGGCGCATCCGAATGGACCGGCCCGGACAGCTATACGGTCGAGCAAGAGGCCGCCGATGCGCTGGCCCTGCTGGACCATTTGGAAATTCCCAGGGCGGCGCTGCTGGGCACCTCTCGCGGGGGGCTGATCGGGTTGCATCTGGCGGCCAGCGCAAACCATCGGCTGGCAGGGCTGTGCCTGAACGACGTCGGCCCGGTGATCGAAACCGAGGGTTTGCGACGCATTTCCGCCTATATCGGGCGCAATCCCTCGGTGAACAACCATGCCGAACTGGCCGAGGTGCTGCCCAGGGTAATGGAGGGGTTTGCCAATGTCCCGCCCTCGCGCTGGCTGGAGGAAGCGCGCAAGCATTATCAGCCCGACGGCGGCAAGCTGGTCATCACCTATGATCCCGCCCTGCGCGACGCCTTCGTCGAGGCGTTCCGGGACGACCTGTCCGATGCCTGGCCGCAGTTCGACGCGGCAAGGAACCTGCCGCTGGCGGTGATCCGGGGTGCAAACTCGGACCTGCTGTCCAGGGCCACCGTGGCCGAGATGCAAAGGCGCCGCCCCGACATGATCGTGGCAGAGGTGCCGGATCGCGCGCATATCCCCTTTCTGGACGAACCCGAGGCGCTCGACGCGATTCGCGGGTGGCTGGATCGGATTGCCATCTGAATCGGATGGTGGACATGGCCAAGGGGCAGGATTATCTATAATCCATGCCCCAGCCACCCGGTGAAACCCTTGCCACCCGCATCGCCCGCACCCTTGCCGAACGCATCATCTCGGGTCGGATCCCACCGGGTGCGCGGCTGAGGCAGGACCACATCGCGACCGAATTCGGCGCCAGCCACGTCCCCGTGCGCGAAGCCTTCCGCCGTCTGGAGGCGCAGGGCCTGGCGGAAAGCCTGCCCCGACGTGGTGTCCGCGTCACCAGCTTCGACATCGCCGAACTGCGCGAGGTCGCCGAAATGCGCGCCTCGCTGGAATCGCTGGCGCTGCGCCATGCGGCGCCCAACATGACCCCCGCCGTTCTGGCCGAGGCCGAGGAGGCCACCGCCGCCGCCGAATCCGCCCCTGACGTGCAGGTGTGGGAATCCGCGAATCGCCGCTTTCACCGCCTGATCCTGACCCCCTGCCACATGCCGCGGCTGCTGGCGACGATCGACGACCTGCATGCCGCCAGCGCGCGCTTCCTGTTTGCAGCCTGGCGGCAGGAATGGGAATCGAAGACCGACCATGACCATCGCGCCATCATCCTTGCGCTGCGAAAGGGCCAGACCGATATGGCCTGCATGACCCTTGCCCGCCATGTCGGGTGGATCGGCCGGCGGCGCGGGGGACAAAAAACGATGATTTCCTAAGCCTCTACGCGAATATTTATAAATTATCTATAATCCTGCTTGCAGCGATCCCGATACCTTGCCCTGTTTATAGATATCTTGACCGATATCGACGGAGCACACATGTCCACCCACAGCCATTCCATCCCCCAAGGGACAAGCATCACGAAATTCGCGGCCTGCACGGTGGCGGGGGCCGCGCTGATCACGCTTGGCGCAAAGACCCAGATCCCCTTCTGGCCGGTGCCGATGACGCTGCACACGCTGGCAGTGTTCTGGATCGCGGTCAGCTTTGGCCCGCGCCTGGCGCTTGCCGCGATGGCGGCCTATCTGGCGGCGGGCGCGGCGGGGGCGCCGGTCTTTTCCGGCTCGCCCGAGCGGGGTATCGGCCTTGCCTATATGTTCGGGCCGACGGGCGGTTATCTGCTGGGCTATCTGGTCGCGGCGGGCCTGATCGGCTGGCTGGCGCGTGGGGCCTCGTTGCCCCGGCAGGCGATGGCGATGCTGGCAGGGCTTGCAACCGTCTACGCCCTTGGCCTTGCCTGGCTTGGCAATTTCGTCCCCGCCCGCGAGTTGCTGGCCGCCGGGCTGACGCCCTTCCTTGCCGGAGACCTGCTGAAGATCGCGCTGGTCTGCGCGCTGGCCCGTGGCTGGCAGCGCCTGAAAGGCGGCGCGCAATGATCCGCCGCGACTGGACCCTGGACGAGGCGGGCCGGATCCACGCCCTGCCCCTGCCCCTGCTGATGGCCCGCGCGGGCCGGGTCCACGCCGCCCATTTCGACCCGACCGTGATCGAGACGGCCAGCCTTCTGTCCATCAAGACCGGCGGCTGCCCCGAGGATTGCGGCTATTGTTCGCAAAGCGCGCATCACGATACGGGCGTCAAGGCGACCCGGCTGATGGACAAGGCCGAGGTCGTCGCGGCCGCCCGGCGCGCCAAGGCGGCGGGGGCGCAGCGTTTCTGCATGGGTGCGGCCTGGCGCAGCCCCAAGGACCGCGACATGGACAAGCTGTGCGACATGGTGCGCGAAGTCAGCGGGTTGGGGCTGGAGACCTGCATGACCCTGGGGATGCTGACGCCCGCGCAGGTCGCGAAGCTGAAGGCGGCGGGGCTGGATTTCTACAACCACAACATCGACACCTCGCCCGAATATTATGCGCAGATCGCCTCGACCCGGACGATCGGGGACCGGCTGGAAACGCTGGAACATGTCCGCAAGGGCGGCATCCGCACCTGCTGCGGCGGCATCATCGGCATGGGCGAGGCCGAGGGCGACCGCATCTCGATGCTGGTAACGCTGGCCACGCTGCCCGCCCACCCCGACAGCGTGCCGATCAACCTGTGGAACCGGGTCGAGGGCGTGCCGGTGCAGGAACGCGCCCGCCCCGTCGATCCCTTCGCACTGGTGCGCACCATCGCGCTGGCCCGCATCCTGATGCCCGCCAGCATCGTCAGGCTGTCCGCCGGCCGCACGGGGATGAGCGATGAACTGCAAGTGCTGTGCTTCCTGGCCGGGGCGAACTCGATCTTCGTGGGCGACATGCTGCTGACGACCGAGAACCCGGCAAGCTGGCAGGACGCCGACCTGCTGGAACGGGTGGGCATGACCGTCGCCCCCTGCAACCCGCAGCGGACCGGAATCGCGGCGCAATAGCGCAACCCCTTCCACCGGGCGCGCGGATTTGCGACATCTGGGCCGACGAATGAAAGGCAGCACCGATGCCCGACCGCCCGCCCCAGCCCGCAACGACCACCCTGCTGACCGGGCGGGTCCGCCCCCTGCCCGACAGCGACCGGACCAGCGGGATCTACAAGACCCCCGTCACCGGCCCGCTGCAACTGGGCGCACTTGGCCTGGAGGGCGACGAACAGGCCGACCTGCGCGTTCACGGCGGCATCGAAAAGGCGGTCCATCACTATCCCGCCGAACATTACCCCGATTGGCGGGCCGAGCTTGGCCCCCTGCCCGACCTGGCCCGGCCCGGCGGCTTTGGCGAGAACATCTCGACCACCGGCCTGACCGAGGAAAACGTGGCCGTCGGCGACATCTTCCGGCTTGGCGGCGCGCTGGTGCAGGTCTCGCAGGGGCGCCAGCCGTGCTGGAAGCTGAACCGGCGCTTCGGCGTGCCCGACATGGCGCGGCGGGTGCAGGGAACCGGGCGCACGGGCTGGTATTACCGCGTCCTGCAACCGGGCCGGGTCGCCCCCGGCGACCTGCTTGCGCTTGATGATCGCATCGCGCCGGAATGGACGCTGCGCCGGTTGTGGCATGCGCTTTACGTCGACCGCATGAACCTGGCCGAGCTGCGCGGCATCGCCGCCCTTGACGTTCTGGCCGAAGGGTGGCGCAAATACGCCATCCGGCGGCTGGACAGCGGCCGGGTCGAGGATTGGAACAAGCGCCTGGAGGGCCGCGAATGAAGAAACCGCCGCTCGTCATCTCGATCCAGAGCCAGGTGGTCTTTGGCCATGTCGGCAATTCCGCCGCGATCTTTCCCATGCAGGCGGCGGGGCTGGAGGTCGCAGCGATCCCGACCGTGCTTTTTTCCAACACGCCGCATTATCCGACGCTGCGCGGCTGCCCGACACCGCCCGAAATCTTCGCCGACCTGCTGACGGGGGCCGAGGAGCGCGGGCTGCCCGCCCGCGCGTCCTTTGTCCTGTCGGGCTATATCGGCTCGGTCGAGGTGGCGCGGATGGCGGCGCGTTTCGTGGCCGGGGCCAAGGCAGCAAATCCCGGCCTGCGCTATATCTGCGACCCGGTGATGGGCGACACCGGGCCGGGGCTTTACGTTCCGCCCGAGATCGCCGCCATCATGCGCGCGGACCTGTTGCCGCAGGCCGACCTTGCCACCCCCAACCAGTTTGAACTTGGCTGGCTGACCGGGCTGGACATCCACACCCTGGCCGACCTGCATCGCGCACGGCAACGGCTGAACATGACCCCCCAGGCGCTGCTGATCGCCACCGGCTGCAAGCTGGACGACACACCCGAAGGCATGATCGAAAGCGTCATCCTGTCCGGGCATGGCGAGACCCGCCACCCGACGCCCTATCTGCCGATTTTCCTGTCGGGGACGGGCGACCTTTATACCGGGCTGCTGACGGCAGAGCTGGGCGGCGGCGCGACCCCCGCGCAGGCGGTCGAACAGGCGCAGCGCCTGACCGCCCTTGCCCTGAAACGCGCCCGCGTCCTTGGCGCGAAAGAGGTGGTCCTGTCCGACCCCGCCTTTCGCCGCGCGCTGCTGGAACTGTCACCGCCGGAATAGGCGCCGAAAAGAAAGGCCGCGACCCGAGGGGCGCGGCTGCAACAGGTTGTCCTGTCGGGCAAGATTACTTGATCTTGCCTTCCTTGTATTCGACATGTTTGCGCACGACCGGATCGTATTTGTTGACCGTCATCTTTTCGGTCATCGTGCGGGCGTTTTTCTTGGTGACATAGAAATGCCCGGTTCCGGCCGTCGAGTTCAGACGGATCTTGATCGTCGTCGGCTTCGCCATTGGTTATCGCTCCTGCTGCGGGGCGGCAGGCTAAGGCCGCGATTCACCCCGGAAATCCCTTGGAAGCCCGCTTTTTAGTCGCAAAACGGTCAGAGTCAACCTGAAAAGGGCGCAAACGCGGGGAAAACACGCAGATGGCCTGTAAGCCGGATTTTGTTCCGGGGTCGCCCCCTTCGATGACCATTCCTCTAGCCCCGCTGTTGCCAACGGGGTCTGGCTGCCAACCCGGACCTGCTGGGGCGAAGGCAGCCCTGCCTTGCGGCGCGCGGTCCCTATTCGGCATTGCTCCCGGTGGGGCTTGCCGTGCCGGTCCGGTTGCCCGTCCCGCGGTAGGCTCTTACCCTACCGTTTCACCCTTGCCCATGCGCGCATGGGCGGTCTCTTCTCTGTGGCGCTTTCCCTGGGGTCGCCCCCGCCGGGCGTTACCCGGCACCGTGCCTTCATGGAGTCCGGACTTTCCTCGTGGGTCCGAAGACCCCCGCGGCCATCCGGCCATCTGCGTATTGTCGCAGATAGGGCCGTTGGCGGGCAGCGTCAAGCAAGGGGATCAGAATGGAACGTCGCCACCCGCCGAATCGCCGGGCTGGACATAAGAGGCCTTGACCGTCTTGAACCCGGTCTGGAACTGGACGGTCAGCGTATCCTCGGCAATGCCCATGATCGTGCCCTTGCCGAATTTCTGGTGGAAAACGCGGTCGCCGACGGAAAATTCAGCCGCGGGTTCGGCGTCGATGACGACCGGCTTGCGATGGACCGCCTGCGCGCGCTGGCCCGCGCGTTCCTGCATCCGCCGCCATCCGGGCGAGTTGTAGACATCCGCCCGCGCCGCCCGGTCATGCATCGCGGTCGAGCCTGCGACCTGCGCCGCCGCCCCGTAGCCGCCGCCGTAAAGGCCCGGCGGGGTCAGCACCTCGATATGGTCTTGCGGCAATTCGTCGATGAAGCGCGAGGGCAGGCTGGATTGCCATTGCCCGTAAAGCCGCCGGTTGCCGGCAAAGCTGATCGTCGCCAGATCCTCGGCACGGGTCAGGCCGACATAGGCCAGCCTGCGCTCCTCCTCCAGCCCGCGATTGCCGGTTTCGTCCATGCTGCGCTGGCTGGGAAACAGCCCGTCTTCCCACCCCGGCAGAAAGACGATGGGATATTCCAGGCCCTTGGCGGCGTGCAGCGTCATGATGCTGACCTGCTCGACCGCATCGCCCGATTCGCGGTCCATGACCAGCGCGACATGTTCCAGAAAGCCTTGCAGATTGTCGAAATCCTCAAGCGCCTTGACCAGTTCCTTGAGGTTGTCCAGCCGCCCCGGCGCGTCGGGCGACTTGTCGTTCTGCCACATGGCGGTATAGCCCGATTCGTCCAGGATACGCTCGGCCAGTTCGACATGGTTGACGCCTGCGTCCAGCGTATCGGCATGCCAGCGGCCCATGTTCTGCGTGAAGGCGCGCAGCGCAGCCGCGCCCTTGCCGCCAAGCGCCCCGCTGGCCACCACGGCAGCCGCGCCTTCCAGCAGCGACAGGCCCCTGTCGCGCGCCTCGCGCTGGATCACCTGCACCGCCTTGTCGCCAAGCCCGCGCCGGGGCAGGTTCACGATCCGCTCGAACGCAAGGTCGTCGGCGGGCGAGACCGCCAGGCGGAAATAGGCCATCGCGTCACGGATTTCCTGCCTTTCGTAAAAGCGCGGGCCGCCGATCACGCGGTAAGGCAGGCCGATCGTCATGAAGCGGTCCTCGAAGGCGCGCATCTGGTGGCTGGCGCGGACAAGGATCGCGATCTGGTTCAGGCTGCGCTGGCCGATGCTGTGGCGGTGGCCGCCGTGAAAGGCCTCGATCTCTTCGCCGATCCAGCGGGCTTCGGCCTCGCTGTCCCAATGACCGATGAGGCGCACTTTCTCGCCCCCTTCGGCCTCGGTCCACAGCGTCTTGCCAAGCCGCCCCTGGTTGGCCGCGATCAGCCCCGAGGCCGCGGCAAGGATATGCGCGGTCGAGCGGTAGTTCTGTTCCAGCCGGATCACCTGCGCGCCCGGAAAGTCGCTTTCAAAGCGCAGGATATTGTCCACCTCGGCCCCGCGCCAGCCATAGATCGACTGGTCGTCGTCGCCCACCACGCAGATGTTGCGATGCCCCTGCGCCAAGAGCCGCAACCACAGGTATTGCGCGGTGTTGGTGTCCTGGTATTCGTCCACCAGGATATAGCGGAACCGTTCCCGCCACTGGTCCAGCACGTCGGGATGGGCCTGGAAGATGCTGACGCAATGCAGCAGCAGATCGCCGAAATCGACCGCATTCAGCGCCAGCAGCCGGTCCTGATAGGCCCGATACAGCGCGACGCCCCGCCCGTCATATGCCCGCGCGTCCGATTTCGGCACGCGCGCGGGCGTCAGCGCGCGGTTCTTCCAGCCGTCGATCAGCCCCGCCAACTGCCGGGCGGGCCAGCGTTTTTCGTCGATCCCCTCGGCCGCGATCAACTGCTTGAGCAGCCGCAACTGGTCGTCGGTGTCCAGGATCGTGAAAGAGGGTTTCAGGTGCAGATCGCCATTGCCGACCAGTTCGGCATGGCGGCGCAGGATCTTGACGCTGACCGAGTGGAAGGTGCCCAGCCAGGGCATCCCCTCGACCGTCTGGCCGAGCAGGCGGCCGATACGCTCTTTCATCTCATGCGCGGCCTTGTTGGTGAAGGTCACGGCAAGGATCTGGCCGGGGCGCGCCAGCCCCTGCATCAGGATATGCGCGATGCGCGTCGTCAGCGCCCGCGTCTTGCCGGTGCCCGCCCCCGCCAGCAGCAGGACCGGCCCGTCCAGCGATTCGACCGCCGCGCGCTGCGCCGGGTTCAGGCCGTCCAGATAGGGCGCGGGCCGCGCCGCCATCGCGCGCTGCGACAGGGGAATGGCGGCCTCGAAGGCGTCGGAATCGTCAAACTCGGTCATGGGCGCAACATAGCGCGGGGCTTTGCGCAAAGAAAGCCGAAGTTCCCATTATGTTCCGCGCCCCGCGCAAATTTCGCGCATGGCCTATCCGGCAACCGCGCGCAGCAGATTGGCGCGGGCGGGGGGAATCGCGCCGACCTCAAGCCCGGTAAAGACGTGCAGCGTGTTCATCTGCCGGTCCACCACCGCGTGATCGCTGACCCAGCCCCCCATCAGCAGGTAGCTGCGCAAGAGTGGCGGCATCTGGGCCATCGCACGCCGGGGGTCGGGCTTGCGCAGGCGCAGCGCGTGGGCAAAGCGAAAGACATCGGGGGCCTTGACCCGCGGGCGCCAGCGGGCCGGGCCAAGGTGGCGTTCGCGCAGCATGGCAAAGGCGTCCTCGTAACCCGCAACTTCGGTTCCGCGAAAGCTGGAGCAGCCGAACAGCATCCCGACCCCCTGCCGGTCGACATGGCGGGTCAACGCACCCCATGCCAGCCGCAGGATATCGGGGTCGTGGCGGTCGGGGTGGATGCAGAAACGCCCGATCTCGACCATGCGGTCCCGATAGCCGCGCAGGGCCGACAGATCGTAGAAACGCGCTGAATAGCTTGCCCCGATCCGCGCGCCGTCCGGCAGGGTCATCATGCGAAAGCAGGCGACGGGCTGGCGGCTGGCGGTCTCGCGGATCAGGACATGCCGACACCGCGGGTCCAGGTCGTCGGCGTCGGCCCCGCCAGTGCCGAAGCAAAGCGCGCGCAGGCGTTGGGCGGCCAGGATGTCGCCCTGGCATTCCGCCGGGGCAAGCCGATAACGACCCTTCTGCATCTGCTGCATGCTGCGTTCCGCATCAAACCAATTCACAAGCCGCGAGGCGATAACAGGCACCTTGCCCTGACACAGCCTAAGCCTATCTTGTAACGGCAGGGCAACAGGAAAGCACATCAGCCATGAGCGAAAAACTCGTCAAATCCGAAGCCGAATGGCGCGAGCAGCTTGACCCCGAGACCTTCCGCGTCACCCGGCAGGCAGGGACCGAGCGGCCCTTCTCGCACCCCGGCTTTCCCGAAGGCCCCGGCCATTACGAGTGCATCTGCTGCGGCGCGCGGCTTTTCGACGGCGACACCAAGTTTGAAAGCCATTGCGGCTGGCCCAGCTTTTACCGCAGCGGCGGGCAGATCGACGAACACCGCGACGTCAGCCACGGCATGGTCAGGACCGAGGTGCGCTGCCACCGCTGCGACGCCCATCTGGGCCATGTCTTCCCCGACGGCCCGCCCCCCACGGGGCTGCGCTATTGCATCAACGGGGTGGCGCTGAAATTCGTGCCGGGCGCCGGGCGCTGATGCGCGACCACATCCGTCCCGGCGGCTGGTGGACGCTGCAGGCGGGGCCGGGCAACGCGATCACCGATGTCGCGGGGGTGAAGGTCGGGCAGGTGACGCTGGACCGGGGGCCGGTTCAGACCGGCTTCAGCGCCGTTCTGCCGCATGGGGGCGATCTTTTCGCCCAACCCGTGCCTGCGGGGGTTTGCGTGCTGAACGGCTTCGGCAAAAGCGCCGGGCTGATGCAACTGGCCGAGCTTGGCCAGATCGAAACCCCGATCCTGCTGACCAACACCTTTTCCGTCGCGGCGGGCACCGAGGCGCTGATCCGCCGCGCAATTGCCGACAACCCGCAGATCGGGCGGTCGCTGCCGACGGTGAACCCGCTGGTTCTGGAATGCAACGATGGCCGGGTGAACGACATCCAGGCGATGGCGCTGCGGCCCGATCACGCGCTGGCGGCAATCGGGCGGGCCGACGGCGGGCCGGTGCGGCAAGGCACGGTGGGCGCGGGGCGCGGCATGGTCAGCTTCGGGCTGTCGGGGGGAATCGGCACGGCCTCGCGCCTGTGTGGGGGTTGGGTGCTGGGGGCCTTGGTGCTGTCGAACTTCGGCCAGCCCGGCGAGTTGCGCGTGATGGGCCGCAGGCTGCAAGCGGCGCGGCCAGAGGCCGAGAAAGGCTCGATCATCATGCTGCTGGCGACCGACGCCCCGCTTGATTCGCGACAGTTGTCACGGCTGGCGCGGCGGTCCGCCGCGGGGCTGGGGCGGCTTGGCAGCCATCTGGGCCACGGCAGCGGCGATATCGCGGTGGCGTTTTCGACCGCGCTGCCCACGGCTGACGCGAATGGGCTGCTGACCTGCCAGCGGCTGGCCGAGCCGGATCTGGACCCGCTGTTTCTGGCCACGGCCGAGGCGGTCGAGGAAGCCGTGCTGAATGCGCTGTGGCACGCCGAGCCGGTCCCGCGCCGCGAAGGCCCTGCCACGGTGCTGCGCGATATGTTGGCGTGGGGCTAGGCGCCCGGCAGATCAGAAATCGTCCAGCAACTGACCCGCGCTGACGCGGCCGACATTGCCCAGCATCTGGCGAATGATGCCCATGCCCTGGATCCCCGAATCGGTCACGCGGCGCGACAGGACGACGACGCGGCCATCCTCCAGCCCGAAGCTTTCGACATTGGTGACGGTGCCCGCCTCGTTGAAGCGCACGGCGACCACGCGCCGGTCGATCTCGCGCGGTTCGCGGGCGCCGAAATATTCCCAGCGCGAACCGACGTAATACCAGCTCGACCCCGCCAGGACGCCTTGCGTGCTGGGCCGGCCGATGATCGATTCCAGTTCGGCCTGGCTGGTCTGGCCGACGACGACCTGCGACAGGTTCATCTCGGGCGGGATATATCCGTGGTTGCGATAGGTCGGGCTGCAACCCGCCACGACCACCGGAATCGCCAGGGCAAGCGCGAACACATGCTGCCTGAATTTTGTCATATCGCTTGCCTGTCCCCTTGCGCGCCTGTTGACGCCGTGAGACCGGATTAGCAAACTCGGCCCTCACGCTCAAGAATGTCCCTTGGATAAGAGCATAAACGGCAAAGGTCATCCGATGGCTTCTTCAGACAACAGCAGGACGCGGTTGCGCGTCGCCCACCTGAACCCCAACCGGCCCACGCCCTTCGTGCTGGCCCCCGATCAGCCCGCCCGCGCCGCGCTGGCGGCGGAACTGGGCCTGATCGACCTGCCCGCCCTGCGATTCGAGGGGCAGGTTTCGCCCGTCCACGACGACGCATGGCAGGTCGAGGGGCGCCTGCACGCCCGCGTCGTCCAGCCCTGCGTGGTGTCCTTGCAGCCCGTCGCTTCCGAACTGGAGGACGAGGTGCGGCTGGTCTTTTCCCCCCATGTCGCCCCGCCCGAGGGGGAAGAGACGGAAATGCCCGACGACGAACTTGAGCCGCTTGGCCAGTATATCGACATTGCCGCCATCATGGCCGAGGCGCTGGCGCTGGCGCTGCCCCTTTACCCCCGCGCGGCGGATGCCAGCCTCGAAGGCACGCTGCCCGAGGATCCGGCCACGGATGACGAGACCCGCCGCCCCTTCGCCGGGCTGGCGGACCTGCTGGCGAAAAGGCCCGGCAAGCCCTAGCTTGCCGGTCGTTGCAGCCGTTCCCAGTCCGGGACCATCCGGGGACCAAGATCCGACGGCGACAGCATCCCTTGCCCCAGAATATGATCGGCGGCCTTTTCGCCGGTCATGATCGAAGGCGCGTTGATATTGCCGTTCGTGATGCGCGGGAAGATCGAACTGTCGGCGACGCGCAGCCCCTCGACCCCGATCACGCGCAATTCCGGGTCCACCACGGCCAGCGGATCATCGGCCCGGCCCATGCGCGCGGTGCCACAGGGGTGAAAGGCCGATTCGGCATGATCGCGGATGAAGGCGTCGATCTGCGCATCGGTCTGCACCGATTCGCCGGGCTGAATCTCGGGTCCGCGATAGGGCGACATCGCGGGCTGGGCAAAGATTTCGCGCGTCAGGCGAAGGCAGGCGCGGAACTCGGTCCAGTCGTCGGGGTGGGACATGTAGTTGAAGCGTATCCGCGGCGCGGCCTGGGGGTCGGCGCCGTTCAGCCGCACCGAACCGCGCGATTTCGAGCGCATCGGCCCGACATGGACCTGGAAGCCGTGCCCCTCGGCCGAGGCGCGCCCGTCGTAGCGCACCGCCAGCGGCAGGAAATGATACTGGATATCGGGATATTCCACCCCCGGACGCGACCGGATGAAGCCGCAGCTTTCGAACTGGTTCGACGCCCCCAGCCCCTGCCCCGTCGCCATCCATTGCGCCCCGATCGAGCCTTTGCCCCAAAGGTTGTAATGGCTGTAAAGCGTCACCGGCTCAAGCGAACGGAACTGGATATAGACCTCCATATGGTCTTGCAGGTTGGCACCCACGCCGGGGCGGTCGATCAGCGGCGCGACCCCGTTTTCACGCAGGTGATCCGCCGGACCGATGCCCGACAGCATCAGCAGCTTGGGCGTGTTGATCGAGCTGGCCGAGACGATGACCTCGCGCGCGGCATGGACCGCCTGCGTCTTGCCGCCCGCGCGGATTTCCACGCCGATGGCGCGGTGCCCGTCGAACAGGATGCGCGTCGCCAAGCCGCGCCGCAGCCGCAGCAGCCCGGTTTTCAGCGCCGGGCGCAGATAGGCGTTGGCGGCGGACCAGCGGCGGCCTTCCCAGATGGTGGCCTCCATCGCGCCGAAACCTTCCTGCTGCGCGCCGTTGTAATCGTCCGTCACCGGATAGCCCGCCTCGCGCCCCGCCCGGATGAAGGCGTTGAACAGCGGGTTCTTGCGCGGCCCCCGCGTCACATGCAACGGTCCCGAAGTGCCGCGATAGTCGCTGACCGCGCTGTGCGAGTTCTCCATGCGGATGAAATAGGGCAGCACGTCTGCATAGGACCAGCCCGCGGCCCCCGCATCGCGCCAATGGTCGTAATCGCAGGCATGTCCGCGCACGAAAACCATGCCGTTGATCGAGGACGACCCCCCGATCACCTTGCCGCGCGGCGTCACCAGCCGCCGCCCGCCCAGATTGGGTTCGGGTTCCGACATGAAGCCCCAGTCGTAGCGGCTCATGTTCATGGGATAGGAAAGGGCGGCGGGCATCTGGATGAAGGGACCGGCATCGGTTCCACCATATTCGATCAGATCGACCCGGCATCCGGCCATCACAAGCCGGTAAGCCAGCGCGCAGCCGGCGGAACCGGCACCGATGATGACATATTCAGCGTTGCTCATTTCAACCTCAATAAGGGGCCTCGACCGGGCCGGTGCCCACATAGACGGATTTCAGTTGCGAATAATGCTCGATGGCCGCGGCCGAGTTCTCGCGCCCGATCCCCGATTGCTTGACGCCGCCGAAGGGGGCCTCGACCGGGGTCAGGTTATAGGCGTTGATCCAGCAGGTGCCCGCCTGCAAGGCCGCAACGACACGATGGGCGCGGGCCAGGTCGCGGGTAAAGACCCCGGCGGCAAGGCCGAAGCTGGTGGCATTGGCCCGCGTGACGGCCTCGGCTTCGTCGGTGAACCGCAGGACGGTCATCACCGGACCGAAGATTTCCTCGCGCGTGATGGTCATGTCGTCGCGGGCATCGGCAAAGACCGTGGGCGGGATGAAGGCCCCCTCGCCCGGCCCGCCGCAGACCAGCCGCGCGCCCTCGGCCAGACCCGAGGCGATGGCCGCGCGGATCTTTTCGGCCTGCGCGGGGCTGATGATGGGGCCGTGCTGCGTGGCCTCGTCCAGCGGATCGCCCATGCGCACATCGGCGCAGCGTTCCGCCAGCCGCGCCAGAAAGGCGTCGTGCAGCCCGTCCTGCACGAAAACCCGAGTCCCGTTGGAACAGACCTGCCCCGAGGAATAGAAATTCGCCAGGATCGCGGCGCCGACCGCATCCTCCAGGCTGGCATCGTCGAAAACGATCAGGGGCGACTTGCCGCCAAGCTCCATCGTGACATGGCGCATCCCCTCGGCGGCGGCGGCATAGACCTTGCGCCCCGTGGGAACCGAGCCGGTCAGCGAGACCTTGGCCACGCGCGGATCGGTGACCAGCGCCGCACCCACCGCGCCGCGCCCCTGCACGACGTTGAAGACCCCGGCGGGCATCCCGGCTTGCACGAAGATCTCGGCCAGCTTCAGCGCGCCAAGCGGCGTTTCCTCGCTTGGCTTGAAGACCATCGCATTGCCCATCGCCAGCGCAGGCGCGGATTTCCAGCAGGCGATCTGGCTGGGGTAGTTCCATGCGCCGATGCCCGCGCAGACGCCAAGCGGCTCGCGGATCGTATAGACGAAATCGCCGCCCAGCGGGATCATCTGGCCGGTGACCGTCGCGGCCAGCCCGGCGAAATATTCCAGCGCCTCGGCGCCCGAGGGCCAGTCGGCGACCCGCGTTTCCTGAATGGGCTTGCCGGTGTCCAGCGTTTCCAGCCGCGCCAGTTCCTCGGCCCGGTCATGGATGATCTGGACGGCGCGCGACAGGATGCGGCCACGTTCGACCGGGCGCAGCGCGGCCCATTCGGCCTGCGCGGACGCGGCGGCGCGGGTCGCGGCCTCGACTTGTGCGGGGGATGCCTCGCGCAATTGCGCGATCACCTCGCCCGTATAGGGATAGCGCACGTCCAGCGCGGGGCCTTCGCCCTCGACATATTCGCCGCCGATGAACAGGCTGGCGGGGGGGTGTGCGTTCGTTGCGCTCATTTCAGGACTTCCTTCAGATAGTCGCTTGCCATGCGTTCGGCCTTTCTGGGGTCGCTGTCGCCCGACAGCGCGGCGCGCAGGTAAACCCCGTCGATCAGCGCCCCCAGCGTCTCGGCCAGATCCGGGGCGCGCGCGCCAGTCAGGGGCCGCAGCGCCGCCACCAGGTTCGAGCGCAGCCGCAACCGATAGACCCGCAGAAGCCGCGCCGCCTCGGGTTCGACCAGCGCCAGCGCATAGAAGTTCATCCATGCGGCAATGGTCTCGCGCTCGAAGTTCGGGCGCGCGAAAGAGGCGTGCAGGATCGCGTCCAGCCGCTCTCGCGGGCTTTGCCCCGCCTCAGTCGCTGCGCGCACCGCGTCGCGGTAGCTGGTCAGGATCCGGCGCATCGAGGCCAGGAAGATCCGGGTCTTCGAGCCGAAATAATGATGCGCCAGCGCCGAGGAGACCCCCGCCTCGCGCGCGATCTGGGCCACCGTCACATCCAGCGAACCCGTCCGCCCGATGGTGCGGATCGCCGCCTCGATCAGGGCGGCCTTGCGCAGATGTTCTACCCCAGGTTTTGGCATTTCCTGCAATTTCCGTATAAAGCACTCGACGCGAGGCGATGTCTCTGTCTTAATTGACTCGTCAATCAATAACAAGGGAGCAAGCAAAACATGCACATTCGACCCTATGGCCTGGCCGCGGCACTGGCGATTCTCGCCGCCCCCGCAATGGCGGCGGAACCGGCCGAATGCCGCGACGTGGTGTTTTCGGATGTCGGCTGGACCGATATCACCGCCACGACGGCGCTGGCGACGACGGTGCTGGACGCGCTGGGCTACCAAAGCGAAATCAAGATCCTGTCGCTGCCCGTCACCTATACCGCTATGGCGCAGGGCGATGTGGACGTCTTTCTGGGCAACTGGATGCCCAGCCAGGAAAACGATATCCGCCCCTATCGCGACGCAGGCACGGTCGAGGTGCTGCGCACCAACCTGACCGGCGCGAAATACACGCTGGCGACGAATCAGGCTGGCGCCGACCTGGGCATCGGCGATTTCGCGGATCTTGCCGCCCATGCCGATGCGCTGGATGGCAAGATCTACGCAATCGAACCGGGCAATGACGGCAACCGCCTGCTGCTGGAAATGGTGGCCGAGGACCGCTATGGCACCGGCACCTTCGAGATCGTCGAATCAAGCGAGCAGGGCATGCTGGCGCAGGTCGCGCGTGCCGATTCGGCCGGCAATCCGGTCGTCTTCCTGGGGTGGGAGCCGCATCCGATGAACAGCCAGTTCCAGATGACCTACCTGGAAGGCGGCGACGACACCTTTGGCCCGGACCTGGGCGGCGCGACGGTGGACACCAACATCCGCCAGAACCTGACGCAGGACTGCCCCAACCTTGGCCAGTTCCTGTCCAATCTCGAATTCTCGCTGGAGATGGAGAACGAGATGATGGGCCGCATCCTCAACGACGGGCAGGAACCCGGCACCGCCGCGCGCGAATGGCTGGCCGCCAATCCCCAGGCCGCGACGCCGTGGCTGGAAGGCGTGACCACCTTCGACGGGCAGGATGCGAGTGCCGCCCTGGCCGGGTCGCTGGCCGATTAGACAGGGCCAAACAAATCGGGACAGGGCGGTCGGGCCGCCCTATGATGCGACACCCGGACCCGCCCGGCCCACCTGCCGGGCGCGTGTTCCGGCCCGCCTGGGGCCAACCCGGCGGCTTGATCCCGGTCGCGTCGATCCGACAGGCGCGATCCCCTTTTCCGTCACGTCCGCCAGGGCGCAGGACACGGCCACGACAGGCGTCAAGGGCCACCCACCGGGGCATCACGCCCGTCGCACCGGAACGGAGAACGAATGGAACAACTGACCCAGCTTTTGACGGCGACGAAGATCCCCGTCGGCAGGACGGCGAAACAGGTCTTCGACTGGCTGAACGCCAATGCCGCCCCTGTCTTCAACATCATATCCGGCGCGATGGAGTCGCTGATCGGCGGCATCCTGCATCTGCTCAGTTGGCCGCATCCGCTGGTCTTCACGCTGCTGGCCGTGGCGCTGACATGGTTTTTGCAACGCAACTGGAAGGTCTGCCTGCTGGTGGCGGCGGGCTTCCTGTTCATCCTGAACCAGAATTATTGGACGCCGACCATGCAGTCGCTGACGCTGGTGCTGTCGGCCTGCGTCGTCTGCATGGCCGTCGGCGTGCCCATCGGCATCGCGATGGCCCACCGTCCGCGCCTTTATGCATGGGTGCGCCCGGTGCTGGACCTGATGCAGACGCTGCCGACCTTCGTCTACCTGATCCCGGCCATCGTCTTTTTCGGCATCGGCATGGTGCCCGGCCTGATCGCGACGGTGATCTTCGTGCTGCCCGCGCCGATTCGCCTGACGCATCTGGGCATCTCGTCCACGCCGCCCGCGCTGGTCGATGCCGCCACCGCCTTCGGCGCGACCCGGCGGCAACTGCTGTGGAAGGTCGAACTGCCAAGCGCCATGCCCCAGATCATGGCGGGGCTGAACCAGACCATCATGCTGTCGCTATCGATGGTGGTGATCGCGGCGCTGGTCGGGGCCTCGGGGCTTGGGGTGCCGGTGGTGCGGGCGCTCAACAGCGTCAATACCGCGCTTGGGTTTGAAAGCGGGTTCATCATCGTCGTCGTGGCGATCATGCTGGACCGGATGATGAGGGTAAGCCGCAAAGATGACTGACAACCAGCAAGATCAACGCAACATGGTCGAGATCGACCGGGTCAACGTCGTCTTCGGCAGCCATCCCGAAGCCGCCCTGCCTCTGATGGATCAGGGGATGGAGCGTGACGCGATCAAGGCCGAAACCGACCAGGTCCTTGGCGTCCACGACTGTTCACTGAACGTCCGCCAGGGCGAGATCCTGGTGCTGATGGGCCTGTCCGGTTCGGGCAAGTCCACCCTGCTGCGCGCCATCAACCGGCTCAACCCCGTCTGCCGGGGCGAGGTGCGGATCTGGGACGGCTCGGACATGGTCTCGGTCACCGGCGCCAGCGCCGCGCAACTGCGCAAGCTGCGGCTGAAGAACATCTCGATGGTGTTCCAGCAATTCGGCCTGCTGCCCTGGCGCAGCGTGCGCGAGAACGTGGGCCTCGGGCTGGAACTGGCGGGCCTGCCCGCCGCCGAACGCCACCAGCGCGTCGAGGCCCAGCTTGAAACCGTGGGCCTCAGCGAATGGGCCGACCGCAAGGTGGGCGACCTGTCGGGCGGCATGCAGCAGCGCGTCGGCCTTGCCCGCGCCTTCGCGACCGAAGCGCCGATCCTGCTGATGGACGAACCCTTCAGCGCGCTGGATCCGCTGATCCGCACACGTTTGCAGGACGAATTGCTGGAACTGCAAGCCAGGATGCGCCGCACCATCATCTTCGTCAGCCACGACCTGGACGAGGCCTTCAAGCTGGGCAACCGCATCGCGCTGATGGAGGGCGGGCGCATTGTCCAGACCGGCACCGCGCATGACATCATCGCCAATCCGGCCAGCCCCTACGTCCAGCAATTCGTGGCCCATATGAACCCCTTGCAGGTCCTTCGGGCGGCGGATGTCGCGGAACCCGGCAGTGCCGAAGGCGCAGCCCTGCCCCGCGACCTGCCCCTGCGCGACGTGCTGCGCGACCTTTCCGCCCGCCCCTCGGCCCCGGTCGAGGGCGGGGGCCGCGTCACCCGCGAGGGCGTTCTGGCGGCGCTGGTCGCCTCACGCGACTGAACGGGGGGCCGGATCAGGACAGCCGTTCCGGCCCATCGACCGCCGGGGGCGTCACCGGCGCGCGGCGCGACGCCGCCTCGCGCCAGGTGATATAGGTGATCGCGCCGATCATCAGCCCGCCGCCGGCCAGCACCCAGCCATCGACCGCCTCGCCAAAGGCCAGCGCGCCCAGCAGGCTGGCCCACAGCAGTTGCAGGAAGGTCACCGGCTGCGTCACGATCAGCGGGGCCGCCATGAAGGCGCGCGTCATCGCGTAATGGCCCAGCGTGGCAAAGGCGGCGGTCCCGGCCAGAACCAGCAGTTGCACCATGCCGGGCGCGACCCAGTTCATCGCCGCCACCGGCGCCAGCACGGCGCAGACGACCAGCGACATCATCGCCACCACGACCGAGGCCGGGACCAGGTCGGACAGCCGCTTGGCGACCAGATATGAGACGCCGAAGATCACCGCCGCCCCGATCTGCGAGACATGACCCGGCGCCAGCTCGCGTATTCCCGGCCGCAGCACGATCATCGCGCCCGCCAGCGCCACACCGATGGCCAGCGCACGGCGCCATGAGATCGTCTCGCCCATCACCAGCGCCGCACCGATGGTCACGATGATGGGGTTGAGGTAACCGATCGCCGTCACCTCGGCCACGGTGATGCGGGCCATCGCGAAAAACCACATCAGCACGCCCAGCGCATGCAACCCGCCGCGCAGCGCGAACAACCCCCAGACCCGCGCCGAAAATCCGCGCCGCAGCGCAGGCAGCAGGACCGGCAGCGTGAACAGCGCCCCGAAGGCAAAGCGCAGAAAGGCTGCCTCGGCAGTGGGCAGCGAGGTGCCCAGCCAGCGCACGCTGCCATTGACCGCGACGAAGCTCAGCCCCGCCGCCATCATCCAGCCGATTCCCGCCAGATCGTTCCTGCCTGCCACCTGCTCGCCCATGCCGGGCAACGTGGCCCAGGGCCGGGGGCTTGGCAAGCGCGATTCACAAGACCAGGCTGGCCGCGATCATCCACATCACCACCGCCACGCCAAGATCCAGCACCCGCCAGGCCACGGGCCGCGCAAAGACCGGCGCCAGCAGCCTCGCCCCGAAACCAAGCGCGGCGAAGAAACTCAGCGAAGCCAGGACCGCCCCCGCCGCAAAACCATGCTTGTCCGGCCAGCGCGCCGAAACCGCGCCCATCAGGACCACCGTATCCAGATAGACATGCGGGTTCAGCCATGTCAGCGCCGCAAGGGCCAGCAGGGTGCGCGGCAGGCCCTGCCCCGCCCCGCCCGAGGCCCGAAGCGCGCTGGCCCCCGACCATGCCGAAACAAAGGCCCGCAACCCGTAAAGCACCAAAAACGCCGCCCCGCCCCAGCGCAGCACCGGCATCAGCCAACCCGCACGCCCCGACAAGGCCCCCGCGCCGAAGACCCCCACCGAAATCAGCATCGCATCCGAGACCGCGCAGAACAGCACCACCGCCAGGACATGCTGCCGGACCAGCCCTTGCCGCAAGACAAAGGCATTCTGCGCCCCTATCGCCGCAATCAGCGACAGGCAGAAAAGAAACCCCGCAAGAAACGCCTGCATCCCGACCTCCGACCCCGTGGAAAGCAAGCAGTTGCCCCAGCCCGCCGGATCATTCAAATTAAATTAACTGGACATGATTAAGAAAAACTGATGCTCGACTATCCCGCCCTGCGCGCCCTTGCCGAAATCATCCGACGCGGCTCGTTCGAGGCGGCGGCGGCCAGCCTGAACCTCACCCCCTCGGCGGTCTCGCAACGCATCAAGGGGCTTGAGGAACGGATGGGCGCCGTCCTCATCCTGCGCGGACCACCGGCAACAGGCACCCCCGAGGGGCTGCGCCTGATGCAGCATCTCGACCAGGTGCAACTGCTGGAACAGGGCCTTGCGCCGACATTGCGCCCGGTTGACGGCCCGGCGGTCCTCAGGATCGCGGTCAACGCCGACAGCCTCGCGACATGGTTCCCGGCGGCGATGACCGCGCTGCCGCTGCGCTACGACTTGGTGATCGACGACCAGGACCACGCGCGCGAATGGCTGCGCAGCGGCCACGTTTCGGCGGCGATCACCTCGGACCCCGATCCGGTCGGGGGCTGCGACGCCTACCCCTTGGGCCATATGCGCTACCTCGCGATGGCGACGCCCGAATTCATCCGCCGCCACTTCCCCCAGGGCATCACGCCGCAGGCCCTTGCGACCGCGCCCGCCGTCATCTTCAACGCCAAGGATGCGCTGCAAGCCCGATGGGCCAGGCTTGCCACCGGCCATCGCCCCAGCCTCGCCGGCCACATGATCCCCTCGTCCGAGGCCTTTGCGAAAGCCGTGGCCCTCGGCCTCGGCTGGGGCATGATCCCGCAGGCAATGCGGACGCCCGGCCTGCACCCGCTGGCCGGCCCACCGCTCGACGTGCCGCTCTATTGGCAGGTCACGCGCGCCATCGCGGGCGCCATCACCCCGCTGACCTCGGCAATCAGGAAAAGGGCCGCAGATTCCCTGCGACCCTGATTTCTTCATCACCCAAATACCCAAAACGCAACGGCGCAACTCAAAGCTGCGCGGCAACTTCCTCGGGGATGTCGAAGTTGCCGGTGACGTTCTGCACGTCGTCGTCATCCTCCAGCGCGTCGATCAGCTTCATCAGCTTGGTGGCCGTTTCCAGGTCGATCATCGTCGGCGCCTGCGGCTTCCAGATCAGCTTGGCGGATTCCGATTCGCCTAAAACCGCCTCCAGCGCCTGCGAGACCTCGGCCAGATCGGTGTCGGCGGTATAGATCCAATGGCCGCCCTCGTCGCTCTGCACGTCGTCGGCCCCGGCCTCGATGGCGGCCTCCATCACCGTATCTGCATCGCCCGCGCCGGCAGGATACATGATCTCGCCCACCCGGTCGAACATGAAGCTGACCGAACCCGTCTGCCCCAGGTCGCCGCCATGCTTGGTGAAATAGCTGCGCACGTTGGACGCCGTGCGGTTGCGGTTGTCGGTCATCGCCTCGACGATGATGGCGATGCCGTTGGGGCCGTAGCCCTCATAGCGGATCTCGTCGTAGTTCTCGGCATCGCCGCCCTGCGATTTCTTGATCGCGCGGTCGATCACGTCCTTGGGGACCGAGTTCGACTTGGCTTCCTTCACCGCCAGCCGCAGGCGCGGGTTCTTCTCGGGGTCGGGATCGCCCATCTTCGCGGCGACGGTGATTTCCTTGGAAAGCTTGGAAAACAGTTTCGAGCGCGCCGCATCCTGACGCCCCTTGCGGTGCTGGATGTTCGCCCATTTGGAATGGCCTGCCATGTGCCCTTTTCCCGTATGTCCTGAAAATGATGTATCGAGGGCGCTTCTATGCCCCGCCGTCCGATGCCGCAAGCGTCCCGGCCGATTTCACCCCGGCCAGCACGAACAGGCGGATCGCCGTCGCCAGCCCCACGTCCGGAGGGCGCGCATGATCGATAGCGGCGATCAGCCCCGCCGGGCTGATCCCGTTCATGCGCGCAAGATTGCGCAACTCGACCCAGAACGCATCTTCCAGCGAAACGCTGGTGCGATGCCCGTCGATGGTGACCGAGCGTTTGCGGGGCGCGTCCAGCGGCGGCAGGTCAATCATCCTCGCCCCCCAGCCGATGCGCATCCAGATGGGCCTCGGCGCGGGCGGCATCCGCGTCCTCCGCCGCCTTCTGCGCCCGCGTGCGCCCGAATTTCACGGCATTTTCATCGCCCTGCCGTCGGGCGGCGTCGCGGGCGGCGGATTTGCGCGCCGCCCGCAGGTTGATCACCTTGCCCGTCATCAATCCTCGGGACCGACCATCTGCTCGGGGCGGACGACGCGGTCGAAGGTCTCGGCATCGACGAAGCCCAGATTGATCGCCTCTTCGCGCAGGGTGGTTCCGTTCTTGTGGGCGGTCTTGGCGACCTTGGTGGCGTTGTCATAGCCGATGGTCGGCGCCAGCGCCGTCACCAGCATCAGCGATTCCTTCATCAGCCGGTCGATACGCTCGACATTGGCCTGCGTGCCCACGACCATGTTGTCGGTGAAGGAACCCGCCGCATCGCCCAGAAGCTGCATGGATTGCAACACGTTGTAGGACATCATCGGGTTGTAGACGTTCAGTTCGAAATGGCCCTGCGAGCCGGCGAAGCCCACCGCCGCGTCATTGCCCATGACATGGGCGCAGACCATCGTCAGCGCCTCGGCCTGGGTCGGGTTGACCTTGCCCGGCATGATCGAGGAACCCGGCTCGTTTTCCGGCAGGATCAACTCGCCCAGACCCGAACGGGGGCCGGAGCCCAGCAGCCGCATGTCGTTGGCGATCTTGAACAGGCTGCCCGCCACGGTCTTGAGCGCGCCCGAGAACATCACCATCGCGTCATGCGCGGCCAGCGATTCGAACTTGTTGGGCGCGGTGATGAAAGGCAGGTCCGTGATCTCGGCGATCTTGGCCGCGATGGCGACGTCCCAGCCTTTTTTCGTGTTCAGCCCGGTGCCGACGGCGGTGCCGCCCTGCGCCAGTTCGTAGATGTCGGGCAGGCACATCTTCACCCGCTCGATCCCCTTGGCGACCTGATGGGCGTAGCCGCCGAATTCCTGCCCGAGCGTCAGGGGCGTCGCGTCCTGCGTATGGGTGCGGCCGATCTTGATGATGTCCTTGAACTCATCCGATTTCGCGGCCAGCGCCTTGTGCAGCTTTTCCAGCCCCGGCAGCAGCACGTCGCGCGCCTGCATGGCGATGGCGACATGCATCGCGGTCGGAAAGGTGTCGTTGCTGGACTGGCCCATGTTGCAATGATCGTTGGGGTGGACGGGTTTCTTGGAACCCATCTCGCCGCCCAGGATCTCGATGGCGCGGTTGCCGATCACCTCGTTGGCGTTCATGTTCGACTGCGTGCCCGAACCCGTCTGCCAGACGACCAGCGGGAAGTTGTCGTCGAACTTGCCCGCCACGACCTCGGAAGCCGCCTGCACGATCGCGCGGCCCAGTTCCGCGTCCAGC
Source organism: uncultured Paracoccus sp. (assembly GCF_945915435.1). Lineage (GTDB taxonomy): Bacteria > Pseudomonadota > Alphaproteobacteria > Rhodobacterales > Rhodobacteraceae > Paracoccus. Next base: position 74,445 of record NZ_CAMEFG010000008.1, read on the forward strand.
TTGCCGGTTGCCATGTTCACCTCGGCGCAGGCTTGCTTGACGACGCCAAGCGCGCGGATGACCGGCACCGGCTGGCGTTCCCAGCCGATGGGGAAGTTCTGGATGGAACGCTGCGTCTGCGCGCCCCAGTATTTGTCGGCGGGAACTTCAAGCGGGCCGAAGCTGTCGGTTTCGGTGCGGGTTTGGGACATCACGGAACTCCTCAACGATCTGCGAGAGGTTCTAGACCGCCGGCCACCGATTGGCAATTCGCATGCCGTTGCATGCCGAACGCCATGAGGGGCGGGCTATTTGCGCCACTTGTCCAGACTGACCACCTCGCCCGAGGGGCGGGGGGATTCCTCGGCATCCTCGATCTCGATCCCGCCTTCGTCGTCGTCAGAGGCGTCCTCGTCCTCATCCGACTGGGTTTCAAACCGCAGCCCGAACTCGACCGAGGGATCGACGAAGGTGCGCAGCGCGTCAAAGGGAATGTGCAACGGCTCGGGCGCATTGCCGAAGTTCAGCGTGATGTCGAAGCTGTCGTCATGCACGGTCAGGTTGTCGAACCAATGCTGGATGACGATGGTCATTTCCTCGGGGTAGCGTTCGCGCAGCCAGTCGGCCATCTCGACCCCGGAATCGCGCGTGTCGAAGGTGATGAAGAAATGATGTTCGCCCGGCAGCCCGTCCCGAGCCACCTCGCGCAGGACGTCGGCGATCAGGCCCTGCATGGCACGGTGCATCATCCCGCCATAATCGATTCCGCCTGCCATGATCTTCCTCTTGCTTGACTGCCTTGCAGCATAGGGCAATGCGAGTGGATGAAAAGCCCCACAGCCATGCCGCAAGGTGATTTTATGATTGCGGCCCGGACTGCGGCCCGGAACGAAAAACGCGCCGCGAAGGGCGGCGCTGTCGGGATTTTTCCGTTGAAAGTGGCGCGGTTGACGGGGCTCGAACCCGCGACCCCCGGCGTGACAGGCCGGTACTCTAACCAACTGAGCTACAACCGCGCAGGTCGGGCGATTTTCATGGTGGTGGTGGCGCGGTTGACGGGGCTCGAACCCGCGACCCCCGGCGTGACAGGCCGGTACTCTAACCAACTGAGCTACAACCGCGCAGACCACCTCTGGATCGCCATCCAGAGTGCGTGGGGTTTACGCAGCCCGATGCGGGGCGTCAAGTGGCAAGATCCGGTTTTGCGCAGAATTCTTTGCCACGGGGGAATGGCGTCGAAAAAGGGGCGCCGCGGGGCGCCCCTGTTGCCGTTGGGAAGGATCCCGCCCGTTCAGCGGCGGACCGAAGCCGTTTCAAAATCGGGCAGCGCCTGCAACTCTTCCTTGGTGAAGCTGGTCAGGAAGAACCAGTCCTCTTCGATATTGGTCAGAACCAGCGCATCGGTTCCCAGCAGCACCTGCTTGGCGCCGATACCAAGGAAGCCGCCGATATCGGCCAGGTAGCCGACGACCTGCCCATCATCGTCCAGCACCACGTCCTGGACCTTGGCAATGTCCTGCCAGTCCTCGGGGCGTTCGCTCATCCCGCCACCTTCGGCAGCCGAGGTATCGCCGCCATTGGTCGTCCAGATGCGGCGATTCGTCAGCCACGAGCCGGTCGTGCCGGGATTCGTCTCGCTGATCGACGGGGCGCTGACATCGGGGGCGACGACGGGCGCCGCCTCGGGATCCGCCATCGGGTCGGCGGCGGGATCGGCCAGCGGGTCAGCCGCAGGGTCGGCCATCGGATCAGCAGCGGGGTCGGCCAGCGGATCGGCGGCAGGGTCGGCCAGCGGGTCCGCAGCGGGGTCCGTCACGGGATCGGCTGCGGGGTCCATTGCGGGATCGGTGGCCGGTGCGCTGTCCGAACCCTCGGGCGTCTCATCCAGCGGCGCGTCGGTGGTCTCGGTCCCCCATTGGGCCAGGCCGCCCGAAGCGTTTTCGCCGGGATCCTCGGCCTGATCGGCGGCGTCCTGCGCCTCGGCGGCGGCATCCTCGGCCTGCTGGGCCGCGTCCTGCGCGGCATCGGCGGCGTCAGAGGCCGCGCCATCGGGCGCCGCATCGCCCAGCGGGGGATCGACCTGCTCGGCAGGCATTTGTTGGGTAGGAACCGCAGGGTCCTGGTCAGGGCTTTCGGACACTTGAGCAAGGGCCGCGCCCGAAAGCGCCAGGCTGGTTGCGGCGATTACGAAGGTTTTCATCGTTCTTGTCCTTTTCCAGACTGATCTGCGCAGGTCCGCGTCGGGGACCGCTGGCCAATCAACCCGCGCATCGCCGATTCCGTTCCCCGGCATCCGCGTGAAAAGGCACGACATTGCCGCCACTTATGCGGTTTTCCGCCGATCGGGCCAACTGATGCGGCCGCCGCAGGCCGGTTGCGGCACGCCCGTCGTCCCCGGCCCCGAGGTGGGCATTGCGCGCAGCACACGCAGGGCCAGCCAGCCGAAAGCCTGCGCCTCAAGCATGTCGCCATCCAGCCCCGCCGCCTCGACCGGCAGGACCGGCAGCGCAAGGCGGCGGGCCAGTGCCGCCATCATCGCCGCATTGTGACGCCCGCCACCGCAAACAAGCACCTGCGCGGGCGGGGCGGGCAGCCAGTCCAGCGCGCAGGCGACGGATGCCGCCGCCGCCTCGGTCAGGGTCGCGGCGGCATCCGCATCGGACAGCCCCGCCACCTGCGCGACCTGCGCCGCGAAGGCGTCGCGGTCCAGCGATTTGGGCGGCTGGCGGCGGAAATAGGGGTGGTCGAGGAAAGCGGCGATGACGCCCGCGTCGGCCTGCCCCAACTGCGCCAGCGCACCGCCTTCGTCGCGCGCCAGCCCGCGACGGGCGCGCATCAGGTCATTTATCGGCGCATTGGCCGGGCCGGTGTCGAAGGCAAGGCAGGCGCCGGGGGATTCGGGCGCGGCGGCGCGGGGGTCCACCCAGGTCAGGTTGCCGACGCCGCCAAGGTTCAGGAAGGCGACCGGCGCGGGATCCAGCCGCCCCCGCCCGACCGCCCAATCGGCGCAGGCCCAGTGAAAGAAGGGCGCAAGCGGCGCGCCCTCGCCGCCCTGCCGGACATCCTCGGACCGGAAATCCCAGACCACGGGGCGGCCCGTCTCGCGCGCAAGCGCGGCACCGTCGCCCGCCTGATGGGTGCGGCGCCGCTTCGGATCATGGGCCAGCGTCTGGCCGTGATAGCCGATCAGCGCCGCCTGCGGAAAGTCGCGCGCAAGCGCCGCATGGGTGGCGACGGACAGCCCCGCGGCCTCTGCCACGCCCTGCCCGCCCGGCCAGCGCCCGAGCGCCGCGTGCAGCACCGCCGATTCATTGCCCGAATAGGCGCGGTAGCCGCTGGCGCCAAAGCCCGCGATGCGCCGCCCGTCGGTGCGGATCATCGCTGCGTCCACCCCGTCCAGCGAGGTTCCCGACATCATGCCCAGAACATCGACGAATCCGTCTCTCATGGCTTTTCCTTCCCTGCCCCCGCCGGTATATCCGCCCCATCAGAAAGGGAAAGACGATGACATACCGTGCCAAATCCGAATTCCTGCGCATCATGGTCGAGCGCGGCTATCTGGCCGATTGCACCGACATGCAGGCGCTGGACGAAGCCCTGATCGAAGGCCCGGTAACCGCTTATATCGGCTATGACGCGACGGCGGCCAGCCTGCATGTCGGCCACCTTCTGAACATCATGATGCTGCGCTGGTTCCAGAAGACCGGCAACCGTCCGATCACCCTGATGGGCGGCGGCACGACCAAGGTGGGCGATCCGTCCTTTCGCAGCGACGAACGCCCGCTGCTGGACGATGCCGCGATCCAGCGCAATATCGACGGGATGGGGCAGGTCTTTGCCCGCTACCTCGACTATGGCGAGGCGGGCGCGCGGATGCTCAACAACGCCGAATGGCTGGACGGGCTGAACTACCTGGATTTCCTGCGCGACATCGGGCGGCATTTTTCCGTCAACCGGATGCTGTCCTTTGAATCGGTCAAGTCCCGGCTGGACCGCGAGCAGTCGCTAAGCTTCCTTGAGTTCAACTACATGATCCTGCAAGCTTATGACTTCCTTGAGCTTTACCGGCGTTACGACTGCCGTTTGCAGATGGGCGGCAGCGATCAGTGGGGCAATATCGTCAACGGCATCGACCTGACGCGCCGGATCCTGGACCGCGAGATCTGGGGCCTGACCTCGCCCCTGCTGACCACCTCGGACGGGCGCAAGATGGGCAAATCGGCCAGCGGCGCGACCTGGCTGAACGGCGAGATGCTGTCGCCCTATGAATTCTGGCAGTTCTGGCGCAACTCGACCGATGCCGACGTGGGCCGGTTCCTGAAGCTTTACACCGAACTGCCGGTCGAGGAATGCGACCGCCTGGGCGCGCTGCAAGGATCCGAGATCAACGAGGCCAAGATCATCCTGGCCAACCATGTCACGACGCTGCTGCACGGCGCCGAAGCCGCCGCCAGCGCCGAAGCGACCGCGCGCGAGGTCTTTGAACAGGGCGGCGCGGGCGGCGACCTCGAGGTGGTGACGATCGGCGCCGATGCCCTGCCGCTGTCGGTGGTGCAGCTTCTGGCCCAGACCGGCATCGCGGCCTCGGGCAAGGAAGCCAAGCGCCTGATCGCCGAGGGCGGGTTGCGGCTGAACAACGATGCCGTCGGCGATCCGCAACTGACCGTGGACGCGGGGCTGATCGGCGACGGGCTGAAGGTCTCGGTCGGCAAGAAGAAGCACCGGATGGTCAAGATCGGCTGACCATATTGGCATCAACAAGGCGGGCCAGCGGGAAATCGCTGGCCTTTTTCCTGTCCGCCGCCTCGGATAACGCGAATATTCTTGACCGGCGGCGGCTTACCGGCGAAACGATATTCCATCGACCAGCTTTCGCTGGCCGATTCGATGAGCGGAATGCCGTCTGTTTTCTGATTGATCGCCAGCACAAGCCCGCGATCCGCGAATGCTACACGCCATCCCCTTCATCAACTTCATCGGCGCTCCGGCAAGGGCGTCTGTTACTGATGTCATGAACGGAGGGCCGGAATGGCGGACTTCACGATAAATGCAGATTCCTTTGGCGCATTCTATGAAAATGTCGGCAACAACGGAACGGATGACAATGTCACCGTCAACATAGGTCCGAATTTTTCCGGAACGATTACGGTCGATTCCCAACCTGCTGATGGAGAATACGACAACACCACCATCAATATTCCGGACGGCTGGCGCCTTGAGGTGGTCAATCTTGTCGAGGACGACGGCACGGAAGATCCTTCCTTCAAGGATATTTCCTATAAGGTGTTCCGCGCTGACGGAAGTGAGGCCGGCACCCTCAGCATACGGGCCAATAACATCCAGGGCGCCCCCGTCCCCTGCTTTGCCCGCGGCACGCTGATCGACACGCCCGACGGCCCCACGACCATCGAAGACCTCAAGCGCGGCGATCTGGTGCTGACGCGCGACAACGGCCCGCAGCCCATCCGCTGGATCGGATCGACGAAACTGGCCGCGCTGCAATTGATGCGGAACGGCAAGCTGCGCCCCATCCGTATCGTGGCGGGTGCTTTGGGCAATGGCCTGCCGTCCAGCGATCTGATGGTCTCGCCGCAGCACCGGGTTCTGGTGCGCTCGCGCATCGCGCAAAAGATGTTCGGCACGGATGAGGTTCTGGTCGCCGCCAAGCAGCTTTTGCAGGTCGAGGGCGTGGATATCGCCGCCGACATCGAATCGGTCGAATATTTCCACATGCTGTTCGACCGGCACGAGGTGGTGGTCTCGAACGGCGCGGAAACCGAATCGCTCTATACCGGACCCGAGGCGCTGAAAGCCCTGCCGCCCGCGGCGGTCGAGGAAATCTTTACGCTGTTTCCCGAATTGCGCGCCCACGGCCACAAGACGACGCCGGCGCGGGTGCTGGCCTCGGGGCGGCGGGGCCGCAACCTGGCGATCCGCCATATCCAGAACGGCAAGGCGCTGGTCGCCACCCCCTGACAGGGCCGGCCAACAGCACGACCAATTCAGCGAAATCCGTGAAAGGGGGCGCAGGCAGCGCCCCCTTCCTGCATCATTCCTCGACCGTCACGCTCAGCATGTAGTCGGGGCCGACGACCGCGCCATTGGCGGCAGGATCGCCCTTCTTGATGCTGTTCAGCACGTCCCAACCATCGACCAGTTGGCCGACCACGGTATATTGCCCGTCCAGGAACTCAGCCGGGGCAAGGTCGATGAAGAACTGGCTGTTGGCGCTGTCAGGGCTTTGCGAACGCGCCATGCCGACGGTGCCCGCCTGAAACGAGACGTCGTTGAACTCGGCCTTCAGGTCGGGCAGGTCGGATCCGCCCATGCCCGCGCGGCTGGTGTCGCCGTCCTGCTTGCCGAACTGCACGTCGCCCGTCTGCGCCATGAAACCGTCGATCACCCGGTGGAACACCACCCCGTCATAGGCGCCGGAACCGGCCAGCGTCACCAGGCGCTCGACATGGTTCGGGGCCTTGTCGGGGTAAAGGTCCAGCACGATCCGGCCCTTGGACGTGCCCGAGGCATCGGCGACCTCGATCACCAGGTTCGGGCCGGGACCATCGGTCACGCCCGGCAAGCCCTGAGCCTGCGCGGCGCCCGCCGCCAGGACCAGCGCGGGGATCAGCGCCGCCTTACGCATCGGCGGCCACCTTGACCGAAATCATGCGGTCGGGATTGGCAGGCGGCTCGCCGCGCACGATCGCATCGACATGCTCCATCCCCTCGATCACGCGACCATAGACGGTATATTGGCCGTTCAGGAAATGGTTGTCCTTGAAGTTGATGAAGAACTGGCTGTTGGCGCTGTTGGGGTTCATCGACCGTGCCGCGCCAAGCGTGCCGCGGTCATGGGGCAGCTTGGAAAACTCGGCCGGAAGGTCGGGAAGGTCCGAACCGCCGGTGCCGGCGCGGCCCGGATTGTAATCCTTTTCCATATTCGCATGCTGCACGTCGCCCGTCTGCGCCATGAAGCCGTCGATCACGCGGTGGAAGGCGACGTTGTCATAGGCGCCGGCGCGGGCCAGTTCCTTCATGCGCGCGCTGTGCTGGGGGGCGACTTCGGGCAGAAGCTCGATCACCACCGGGCCGTCCTTCAGCTCGATGATGACGGTGTTTTCGGGGTCCTTGATCTCGGCCATCGACGATTCCTCTGTTTTTGGTTTCCCGTAAGGGTTAAGCCTTTCATCCGTCCTGGACAACGGGACAAGTCGGATTACCGCCTGCCGCGGCGGGGATCGGTTGACGAAAATGTCAACTTGTCGGAAAAACCCGCCAAGGCCCGAAAGACCGCAAAAGGACGCAAGCCAATGGCAGATTTCAATACCATCGACGACCTCGACCTTGACGGCAAGGTCGTCCTGACGCGCGTGGACATCAACGTCCCGGTCGAGAACGGCACGGTGACCGACGCCACCCGGATCGAGCGGATCGTGCCCACGGTCAAGGCCATCCAGGCCAAGGGCGGCATCCCCGTCCTGCTGGCGCATTTCGACCGCCCCAAGGGCAAGCATGTCCCGGAAATGAGCCTGCGCCAGTTGGTGCCCGCGCTGGAAGCCGCCCTTGGCCAGCCCGTGAAATTCGCCGAGGAAGCCATCGGCGGCCCGGCCAAGCGCGCCGTGGGCGACCTGGCGGCGGGCGATGTGCTGCTGCTGGAAAACACCCGCTTCTATCCGGGCGAGGAACAGAACGACGCGACCTTCGCCGCCTCGCTGGCCGCGCTTGGGCAGGTCTATGTGAACGACGCCTTTTCGGCCGCCCACCGTGCCCATGCCTCGACCGAGGGTATCGCGCGGCTGCTGCCCGCCGCCGCAGGGCGGCTGATGGAGGCCGAGTTGAACGCGCTGGACGCCGCCCTCGGCAACCCCGAGCGCCCGGTCGCGGCGGTGGTCGGTGGCGCGAAAGTGTCCACCAAGCTGGAGCTTCTGACCAACCTGATCGAGAAGGTTGAACATCTCGTGATCGGGGGCGGCATGGCCAATACCTTCCTGGTCGCGCAGGGGATCGAGGTCGGCAAGTCGCTGGCCGAACGCGACATGGCCGATACCGCGCGCGAGATCCTGGCGAAATCGGAAAGCACCGGCTGCACCATCCACCTGCCGGTCGATATCGTCGTGGCGCGGGAATTTGCGGAAAACGCGCCCTCCGAAGTGCTGCCCGCCGGCGAATGCCCGAGCGACGCGATGATTCTGGACGCAGGTCCCCGGACGGTCGAGGCGATCCGCGCGACCTTCGCCCAATCGCGCACATTGATCTGGAACGGCCCGCTTGGCGCCTTCGAGATCGCCCCCTTCGACACCGCCACCAATGCCGCGGCCCAGTCCGCAGCCGAGTTGACGCGCGAGGGCAAGCTGGTTTCGGTCGCGGGCGGCGGCGATACCGTGGCCGCGCTGAACAAGGCGGGCGTGGCCGGGGACTTCACCTATATCTCGACCGCGGGCGGCGCTTTCCTGGAATGGATGGAGGGCAAGGAACTGCCCGGCGTCGCCGCCCTGCTCAAACGCTGATCGGGCAAGCGAAAGGGGCCATTGCGGCCCCTTTTTCGTCTTACTCGGCTGCGGCCGGTGCATCCTCGGGCGGCAATGGCTCGGTCGCCGCTTGCGGGCCGTCGGCGGTCGGGGCCTCGGGCGTCTCGATACGCGAGACGTCGCCTTCCTCGGAAGGGTCCGAGCGCGTGAACCAGACCGCAGCGATCGCCACGAGGATCAGCACGATGATGATTCCCGCGATCGGGCCGGGGTGACGGCGCGCAGCGCGCTCGGGTTCGGTGTTGTGGCTCATCCGGGTCTCCTCTGCGTCTGGACGAAAAACGCCCCAACCGGCGCAAGGTTCCTGTTTTGGCGGGCGAAACCGCGGCGGTGCCCCCGCGCATCGGCAAAAAACCGGAAACCTTGGCCCGCTTGGGGAAGTTAGCGCAACCGGCGTTGCCCTTGGGGCACGGTCTGGTAAGGAGCAGGGCAATCTCGTTACTGGAGTTTCCCATGCAAATGACCGATACCGTTCGCAAGATCCTGGCCAATTACGAAGGCGAGACGCCGGGGGTAAAGGCGCAGCTTGCCCGTATGCTGATGACCGGGAAACTGGCCGGCACCGGCAAGATGATCATCCTGCCCGTCGATCAGGGCTTTGAGCACGGCCCGGCGCGCAGCTTTGCCCCGAACCCGGCGGGCTACGATCCGCATTATCACTATCAGCTTGCCATCGACGCGGGGCTGAACGCCTATGCCGCGCCGCTTGGCATGATCGAGGCAGGGGCCGACAGTTTCGCGGGCCAGATCCCGACCATCCTGAAGGTCAACAGCGCCAATTCGCTGATGTCGGGCACGGCGGGCAAGAACCAGGCGG
>NZ_CAMEFG010000009.1 GCF_945915435.1 uncultured Paracoccus sp.
TGTCGCCCGCCAAGGGCAGCTTGACGGTGTTCAGCCAATAGTCCCGGTCGCCGGTATCCTCGCCCGCCGCCTTGTCCGCCGCGATCTTGTGCAGCATTGCGTCGCGGACCTCTGCCGGGTCTGACTTCCGCACCGCCGCCATGTTGCGGACGGGCGGACCCCCGGCAATATGCGCTGGCGGACTCTGCGCGGGCGCAGCAGGGGCCACGCCCCGCCCGACCAAGGGCTGACCACCAGAAAACCCAACTTGCCCGTCAGCGGGCCGCCCCGTGGTTCCTGTGGGCATCGCCTGCCCGTCAAGAGAAGGTGATGGCGGCGTTGCTGGTGCCATTTGTGCAGGCTGGGCGGGCCGATTATTCGCCTTGTTCGCCTCGGCAAAATCAGCCCGTAACCGTTCCAGACGTGACGCGGGCACGACGGCCAACTGGTCAAGGCGCAGATCGCCCCCTTCCAGCGTCTGATAGGTTCCTCGCTGCACAGCGGCTGGCGAAGTTTCCGGCACTTCCTTTCCATCGCGATCATAGAAGATCGTTCCCGCGACCAGCGCACCGCCTTTGGACAGAAATTCCAGCTTCGCCCCGTCATCGGTGCCCAGCGCCTTTGATCCTGTAGCACGAACAGTCGCCCCGTCCATGAGAACGAACAATCGCCAGCCGCGTGGGGTGCGCCCCACAATGCAGCGCCCCCGTAGTTCTGCTAGCAGCCCAAAGAAAACCTGCCCGAGAGGGTGAGAGGCCCAATCCGCATCATTCATGGTCACGCGCTTGGGTGGGTCCAGATCGAAGCCGAACAGATGCACCACCCGGCCATCCGACAGCCGGTATTCCCCCAGCCTGATGCCCATGCGCCCGGCATTGGCGTCCCATTGCATTGAAGCAACGGCCTGCGGGTCGCTGCTGGCGTTATTCCAACCGCCGGTGTCGGCGGCGGGTGCCTTTTTGAATGTAGCGGGCAGCATAGCGTAGCCCTTGGCCGCCAGTTCAAGCGCCTGATCCCGCAGGGATTTGGCAGCATTCACTTGCCCCTGTGGGGTGATTGAACTATGGTTGTTCATAGACGTAAACTTTCGTTTGCGCCTCGCCGGGCGCTGTTTCTGGTTGATATGTCGGGATAGACAAGAAGCGCCCCCGCAGCTGCCGCGGCGGGGGCGTTCGGTCATTTAGGCAAGAGCGTCTCGCGCAACGCCAGCAAGACACCGTGTCCTATCCGCCAATGGTGAAAGAGCGCAAACAGTGCCGCAGTCAGTTGTTCGGCATCCCTTCTGGCCTCTGCCTTCCGCGCTTCCGGGTCGTAATGCATCCCCACACGGCCACCGTCTTGAGCGAGAAACACCGACTGGCGCAGGTTGTCTGCCGCTTGCACAGCCTTCACCCCATACAAGGCGAGGTAATGGGCTGTCTGGTCGGCCACCGAGTGATCGACGCCCGCCCGTATCTTCGCCATTGTGATTTCCATCGCGCTGGCTGCCGCTGTGAGGTTTGCCGCAGCCAGCGCCTCGGCAGTTTCGGCTTGTTCGCGGGCGTCCCGCAACGCGGTCCATTGCAGCCAAGCCGCGTGTTCCGCTGCCCGGTCAGCTTCGCGTCTGGCCTTTTCCTGTTTAGCGGCTGCCGCTTCCTTTTCCGCCTGTTCCTTGCGCTGTGCCGTGGATCGTTCCAGCGCTGCGAGCAGGGATTCAGTGCTGTCGTCGACGTCGTCGTTGATTAAAGACGGTGATTGAACTTGGACAGTCATTGCCCCACCCCCTCACGCCAGCCGCCCGGCAAGGGCGTCGTCAATGATCGACACGGGCCAGCGGGTTGAACCAGCGATACGGACGGGCTGGATTTTTCCATCCTTGGCCCAACGCCAGATCGTGCTGGGCGCGACGCGCAGCCGCGCTGCCAGTTCCTTGACCGTCAGCAGTTCAGCGTCGGCAGGCAGCGGGGGCACCCCTTGCGGCAGACGAAAAAGGGTGAAGGGCGTTGCGTGTTGCATGTTCTGTCCTTTCAGGCTGTGTGCCGCAGGTTGCGCGGCATCTGTCTGAAAAGGTGGCGTCCAAGCCCGTTTGCTTCAATGGAATCCTATGCTTACAGAAATGCCTATTCTGTAAGCCAGATGGCGCGTAGCACCTTTATCAACTTGCGCCGTTCGTCGTCTGCCGATCCCACAAGCCCGTTGCGGTCGCACAGTGACAGATATTCACCCGCCCATTCCGGCGGGGTTTTGCCCGCTTCGCGAAACAGACGTTCGAGTTCTGCCGCCTTGTCGGCGTTGTCGCGGGCCAGTGCCGCCGCCAGCGTTAGCTGTTCAGGAAAGGCGAACCCGCCAAGTCCGCGCTGAAACGCCTGAACCTCATCCGGTGACGGAACGCCCCCGTCGTGCCCGCCGTAGCGGTTTCTGATCCATCGGGTTAGTTTCTGTTCCCCCGGCGGGTGGTCCAGCCCGTCGCCGCGCAGATTGTTTGCCAGAACCTGCACCGACCACAGCCCCAACCGCTTGCCCCAGTCCGCCGCGCCAGCCAGTGCGGCCCGCTGCGCCCGCAAATCCCGTGAAAGGTTCCCTCTGCCGACAGGGGCAGCAGCCATGACACGCGCCAGAAGTGCCCGGCGGGGTTCATAGTCCAGCGAACAGGACGGCGTGTGTGCAAGATCGCGCTTCATTGCGGCAATGATCCCCTGCCAATCTTCGGCGGCCAGCTTGTTCTTTGCGCCCGTCATCCCGTCACCCTTGATAGGGGGGCGATAGGCACCACGTTCGCGCTACCGTCCGCGTCGCCCCGGTCCAGCCGGGTAACGCCCTTGTCGATCCACCCCGCCCATGTCTGCATCAGCTTGCGTCGCTTGGTCAGGTGGCCGGTGCGCAGGTAGGCCGCTTCCACCTTGTCGGCATTGACATGGGCCAGCGCCGCCTCGGCAATCTCACGGGGAAAACTGGTCTGTTCCGCGCACCAGTCACGGAAGGCCGACCGAAGCCCGTGCATGGTCGTCCGGTCCCGCCAGCCCATGCGGTCCAGCAGGACCAGCATCGCCATGTTTGATAACCCCACGGGTTTACCGCCCTTCCAGCGCGGGGCGGGAAAGATCGGCGCATCCGCTGCACCTCCGGTCAGCGGCTTGGCCCTTTCAAGAAGGGTGATGGCCTGCGGCACCAGCGGCACGACATGTTCACGCCCGGCCTTCATCCGCGACGCGGGCACCCGCCAGACCGGCCCGCCTTCCGCCTGCATTTCGATCTCGCCCCACGTCGCCCCGATCACTTCCCCGGTGCGGGCGGCGGTCAGCACCAGCCATTCCGCCGCCAGCGCCGCGACGCTGTCGCCCTGCCGCGCCCGAAGGGCATGAACGAACGCAGGCACATCCTTCCACGACAGCGCCCGCTGGTGGATCACACGGGCGGCCTTGGGCATGGCCCCCAGCAAAGGTTCAAGCCCTCCCTTCCAGATCGCCGGGTTGGGGTCTGTGCGGTCGCCTGCGGCAATGGCGGCATCCATCACCCTTTCGATCCGCCCGCGCAGCCGGGTCGCGGTCTCGGGCTTCTTGCGCCAGATCGGTTCCAGCACCGCCAGAACATCCGCCCGCGTGACCTGTGCCACGGGCTTGTCGCCCAGCGCAGCGGCATCCTTGAGAAGTGTAGCCCGCCACTGGTAACGATGCTTGGCGTTGCGCCAAGCGTGCTCATGCGTCGCGATGTAGCGTTCCGCCCATAGCGCGAAGGTTGCCGCCTTCACCCTTTTTCTTTCCTGTTCGGCTTCGGCCTGCGCTTCCCGCGCTGCGTCACGCTTGTCGATTGGATCGAAACCATGCGCCAGATGGTCACGCGCCGCAGCGGCCAGCTGTCGGGCGTCCACCAGCGCAACGCCGCCCTTACCGGCAACGCCAAGCCCCATTTCCCGGCGACGTCCTGCCGGGCTGGTATAGATGAACGACCACTTGCGCCGCCCGTCCTGTGCGACGATCAGGTAAAGCCCGCCGCCGTCGCTGTGCTTTCCTGCTGCCGCTGTCTCGACCGTTCGGGCGGTCAGCCGGTTTAATGTTCGGGCCATTCTCTCACCTTTTCCTTGCTTGCCATCGTGCCGGGCGCGGCGGGCGGGCGCTGTGGGGTTGAGGGTCCAGCCCCACAGTCAGCCCCACAATTATGCTGCGATCTGGTGAGAGGTCAAGAGTCTGCACGAGACAGTATCGGAGTATAAACTACAGATAAACATAAATATTAATGAGTTTTAAGATGCCGCCTGCGATAATAGGAAACATCAGTGTGGCGGACCTCGGCTCCACCAGTTCCATCCCCCGCGATCCCGGAAAACTTGCGCTTGTGGTTGGGCTTGGCCATGCTGGGCCATATTGCAGTGCATTTTCAAAAAGGGGGACGACCATGACGATGATTTCCCGATTCCGGCTGTCCGGCGCGGCGGGTTTGCTGGCGGCGCTGTCCATGCCCGCCGCGGCGCAAGAGGCCGCGATCTATTCCGGCATGGACCGCGTTCATCCGGTCTGGGCCGAGAACGGCATGGTGTCGGCCCAGGAACAACTCGCGGCCGAGATCGGACGCGATATCCTGGCCCAGGGCGGCAATGCCGTCGATGCGGGCATCGCGGTCGCCTTCGCGCTGGCCGTGACCCTGCCGCGCGCGGGCAATCTGGGCGGGGGCGGCTTCATGCTGGTCCATGACGCCGAAAGTGGCGAAACCCACGCCATCGATTATCGCGAGATGGCCCCGGCGGGCGCGACCCGCGACATGTTCCTTGACGCCGAGGGCAATGCCGACAGCGAGCTGTCGCGCTATTCCGGCGCGGCCTCGGGCGTGCCGGGGACGGTGGCGGGGATGAAGCTGGTCCATGACGAATACGGCTCGATGGACTGGGCCGAGATCGTCGCCCCCGCGATCCGCTTGGCCGAGGAAGGCATCACCGTCACCCCCGACCTGGCCGACAGCCTTGAGGCGATGCAGGAACGGCTGACACATTATCCTTCGGCTGCCAGGATCTTCTACAAGGAAGGGGGCGAGTTCTATCGCCCCGGCGACACGCTGGTTCAGGCCGATCTGGCCAATACGCTGCGAAAGATCGCCGAGGAAGGCCCGGACGGTTTCTATCGCGGCGAGGTGGCCGAGGCCATCGCCCGCGCCGTCACCGAGGCGGGCGGCGACATGACCACCGAGGACCTGGCGAACTACCGCGCCGTCACGCGCGAGCCGGTGCGCGGCACCTATCGCGGATATGAAATCGTCTCGATGCCGCCGCCGTCCTCGGGCGGCATCCACCTGATCCAGATCCTGAACGCGCTGGAGGGCTATCCCATCGGCGCGCTTGGCGAGAATTCGTCCGAGACGATCCACCTGATGGCCGAGGCGATGAAGATCGCCTATGCCGACCGCTCGGAATATCTGGGCGACCCGGATTTCGTCGATGTGCCGGTGGATGCGCTGACCGGCAAGGATTACGCCGCCGAGATGCGCGCCCGCATCAACACAGGCTTCGCGACGCCTTCGGAACTGATCCGCCCCGCCGATCTGGCGCCTTACGAATCCGACCAGACGACGCATTATTCGATCATCGACAAGGACGGGAACGCGGTCTCGAACACCTACACGATCAACTTTTCCTATGGGTCGGGGCTGGTGGCCGAGGGCACGGGCGTGCTGATGAACAACGAGATGGACGACTTTTCCGCCAAGCCCGGCGTGCCCAATGCCTACGGGCTGATCGGCGGCGATGCCAATGCAGTCGAGGCGGGCAAGCGCCCGCTGTCCTCGATGACGCCGACGCTGGTTCTGCGCGATGGCGAGATCTGGCTGGTCACCGGCTCGCCCGGCGGGGCGCGGATCATCACCACGGTCTTGCAGGTCGTGATGAACATGATCGACCACGGCATGAACGTGGCCGAGGCCAGCCATGCCCCGCGCATCCATCACCAATGGCTGCCCGATGAGCTGCGCATCGAACAGGGCATCAGCCTTGACACGCAGCGCGCGCTTCAGGCCAAGGGGCACCGGCTGTCACTGGAAGAGGTCATGGGTTCGACCCAATCGGTCATGCGCGACCCGGAAAGCGGCGTCCTGCTGGGCGCCTCGGACCCCCGGCGGGCGGGTGCTGCGACGGTGGGTTACTGAACCCGCAAAGCGCGGCGCCCGCGGCTGGCCGGGCGCCGCCTGCAACGCCCGCCCAAGCGGTGCGGTCGCCGGGCCGGACCTCTTGCCGCTATGCGGCAAGCCGCAGCAGAATGGCCACCCGCGCCGCTTCGGCGCGGTTGTTGATGCCCAGCTTGCGGTAGAGTTCCTTGATGTAATGGCTGACCGTATGTTCGGAAATTTCCAGCGCCAAGGCGATCGAGCCGGTGCGTTCGCCCTGCCCCAGCAGCGACAGGACCTGCTTTTCGCGGCGTGAAAGATGGACATCGGGCGCCTCGCCCGCGGGGACCGGCCCGCCGCGCAGGCGATGGGTGAAGGCCAGCGTATTCTCGATCTTCAGATGCAGCAGGTCCAGGTCGATGGGCTTGGTCAGGTAGTCGATAGCCCCGGCGCGCAGCCCCTTCAACTGCGGCTCACGCGAGGACAGGGCAGTCAGGAAGATGAAGGCGGTCGTTTCGGCCAGCCTGTCCGATCCGCGCAACCCCTCCAGCAGTTCAAAGCCGTTGCGGTCGGGCAGCATGACGTCGCAAAGCACGATATCGGGGCAATGTCGGGACAGGATGGCCTCGGCCTCGGCGCTGCTTTGCGCGGTCAGAACCTTGTGGCCGCGCGCGGTCAGTTCCTCTTCCAGCTCTTCCAGCAGGAAACGCTCATCCTCGACGCAAAGGATCGTCCCCGTTATCCGCGCGCTCATCCGTATTGTCCCCCAGGGCGGGCAAAGCGACGATGAACATGGTCCCCTCACCCATATGCGAAGTGAACGTGATCTCGCCATCATGCAGCGAAACGATGTCGCGGGCCAGACTTAACCCGACTCCGACACCCGGCAATGTATGGGCATTTGGCGCGCGATAGAACCTGTCGAAAACAGCAGCTTGTGCGCTTTCGGGGATGCCCAGCCCCTGATCGCCGACGCGGCAGAGGACGCGCGTGCCTTCCCGCCATGTTTCCAGCAGGACAGGGGCGGGGGCATGGGAATATTTCATCGCATTGGACAGAAGGTTCAGCACCACCTGTTCCAGCAGCACCGGATCGCCGTCGACGGGCAGCGGCGTTTCGGACAGGCAGAT
The DNA here is from genome assembly GCF_945915435.1 of uncultured Paracoccus sp. Classification (GTDB taxonomy): domain Bacteria; phylum Pseudomonadota; class Alphaproteobacteria; order Rhodobacterales; family Rhodobacteraceae; genus Paracoccus. The sequence goes on from NZ_CAMEFG010000009.1 coordinate 7,176, forward strand.
ATCCAGAATTCGCCCCGGATCCGCCTCTTGCGTCTGCGCGGCGGCGGTTTCGGCGATCTGGTTGAAATCCACGGTGCGGCGCGACAGGGTGATGGCCTGCCCCTCGCTGCTGACGGAATGAAGAAAGCCGCTCAGCAGCCGTTCCAACCGCTGCGCGGCATCCAGGATGCGGCTGAACTTGGGCTGAAGCCCCTCGGGCAGGCTGGCCGCGTTGTTGCGCAATTGCCGCTGCGCGATCATGTGGATGATCGAGACCGGCGTGCGGAACTGATGCGAGACGGTGACGATGAAACTGCGGTAGACTTCCTTGCTGCGGCGCTCGGCCTCCAGCAGGTCGCGCAATTCGCTGGTGCGCGCGGCCACGGTTTCCTCAAGCTGGGCGCGGTGCAGGGTCAATTCCTCTTGCGTGCGCATCACGCGGCGCATGTTGCGCCACAAAAGCCCCGCCATGACCATGCCCATCGCAAAGACGCCGAACACGGCCAGCAGCAGCAGGCGAAAGGCGTGCAGCATCTCTTCGCGCCGGTCGTGCCGGTCGAGGCGGCCGTCCTGCATCGCGGCCAGCGCGATGTCATGCACGACCGAGGAAAGCGCGATGGTGGGCTGGATCAGGGTCACGATTTCCGCGAAGTCCAGGTTGTCGGCTAGGATCGTCTGGTCCAGGTCGTCCAGCATGGCCTGCGCCTGCCTGACCTGATCGCCCGCCCCGATCGACTGGAAATATTCCGCCTGCGGCTGGTCCATCATCAGCCCGACGCGGCTATAGAGGATGTCGAAACGTAGCAGGACATCGTCGATATTGCGGTCAAGGCTGACGCGATAGAGGGTCAGCAGCAGGTTCTGCGCCTCGCGATCCGCCTGCGTGGCGACCCAGAGGTTCGTCTCGACGGCATCCATGCGAAAGGCCCGGTCGATATTGACAAGCTGGATCAGCGAGTAGGCGAACAGGACGATGAAGCTCGCGAAGGTCGCAAGCGCAAGGTAAGAGCCTTTCAGCGGCATCAGACGACGTCGATTTCGAACAGTTGCCAGATCCAGCGTGCATCCATCGAAGAGTTTTGCAACTCGATCCGCTGATCGCGCGGAAAGACCAGCCAGATCGGCCCCTTGTCGCGCACCCGCATCCGCTTGCCGTTCATCTCGCAGGCAAGGATGGGCTGGAAGTTCCAGGCATCGTCGGCGGGCATGACCATCCCGAAATCGTTGAGCGCCCGCATCAGCAGGTTGTGCCCGGCGAAATCGGCCCGGGACATGCCGCCGCTGGTCAGAACGTCGGTCAGATAGGGTCCGCGAAAACTCTGGACACCTTCGGTCCAGCGCGTATGCGTGTCGATCCGTTGCCAGGGCAGGGCTTCGATATCCTCGGTCGTCAGTTCCCTGACGGTGCCGGAAGGCTCTTTGATCGTCAGCATGGGCCGCGATCGGGCAAGGACCGGCAAGGCGGGCAGCAGGGCGGCGGCGGCCCCGGCCATGACAACGGCCCTTCTGCTGACGGTCGGCTTTGGCGGGCGGGACATGTGGACCTTCTTCGGCGCGGGACCGTGAAAAAATATGATATGCGCGAACCGGCGTCCAGTCCGCGCATATCGTTTCATCGCTTGCGATTCAAACAACGCACTCGTTAACAGACAGATATGCCCCCAGGAGCGAGGAATTCGCAAAGCTGCGGACCCCGATGGACATACCTATACATTGGCATGTTTCCGCCGAGGGGCGCCATTCCCCAAAATCGGGGAATGAAATGAAACGGTGGGTTTAGGGAGAAGGGGACGACGCGGCAGGCACCCCGAGATGGTGGTCGGGGCGAGAGGATTCGAACCTCCGGCCTACGGTACCCAAAACCGTCGCGCTACCAGGCTGCGCTACGCCCCGAACGGCATGGTCTTAGCCGCAAAGGGACGGGGATGAAAGCCGAAAAAGCCTGTGCAGGTCCTAGTCGCAGGGCGCTGCGGCGCGGTCTTGCGGAACGCGGGGATGGGCCATCGCCGCGCCGGGCTTCAGGCCAAGGCGGGCGGCCTCGCCCCCCGCGATCTCGACGACCATCAGTCGTGCGGGATCGGGATCGCCGGGGCGCGCGCCGGGGATCGGGGTCTCGTCCAGCGGTTGGGCCATCGGGTGGATATGGCGAATGACCCCCTGCGCGTCCAGGAAGATCATGTCCAGTGGAATCAAGGTGTTGCGCATCCAGAAACTGACCGGGCCGGGCTGTTCGTAGACAAACAGCATGCCTTCGCCCCGCGGCAGTTCCCGACGGAACATCAGGCCCTGCGCACGGGCCTGCGGGGTGTCGGCCAGCTCGACCCGGATCGTCACCGGATCGTTGTCGGTCAGGAAAACGGCCTTATCGGCTTCGCAGGCGACACCGGCCAACGCAGGCAGGGCCGGGAAAGCCATCATCAGCGCCGTGGCAAGCGTCCTCATGCGCCCCCGACGACCAGCCGGGGCTTGTGCGTATGGGATTCGCCCGAGGGGTCCGAATCCGCCTCGTCCCCGCCCGTCACCCGGTCCCATGCGATGACCTGCGCGGCCATCAGGCCGCGGCGCCCTTCGACCACGCGCAGGGCGATCGCCTCACCCACGGTCAGGTCGGCGAAACCGCAATGGCGCAGGACCTCGATATGCAGGAAGACATCGCCCTTTTGCGAAAAGATATTGGCAAAACCAAAGCCCTTGGCCTTGTCGAACCATTTGACGCGGGCAGGCAGCAGGGGCAGCCGCTCAAGGTCCTCGGGGGCGGTGCCGTCCAGGTCCGCGATGGGCGGCGCCGCGCCGGGGGCGGCGGGCGGCTCGATCGACAGCACCTCGACCGCCTGCATCCCGCGCGAGGTGTTTTGCGCGATCACCTCGACCCGCGCGCCGTCGGCGACCGAGCTTTGCCCGAAATTGCGCAGCACGTTGGCATGCAGCAGCACATCCGAACTGCCGTCGTCCACCGCGAGGAATCCGAATCCCCGCGCGGCGTCGAACCACTTTATCACGCCTGAAACAGGGCGTTTCTGGCCTTCGGATTCGTTCATAGTTCTCGCGTTGCCTTTCTTGGTCCGGCGGCAAAGGTCGATCTAAGGGACCACAGCCCCATCAAACTCTCAATCACAAATGTGGATATGAGCGTAAACCGAGCCTTCATGGTCAGGTTGTCCTTACCATGAATTTATCAGGGCCGGGAATCAAGGGGCAAGACGCGCAATTCGCCACGTTCCCGACCGAGATTCCGTCCACCCCTGCGGCAAGCCGTTGTCCGGCCTGTCGATTTTCCGCCGCACCCATTTGAAACGATCATGCAGGCGGAAAGCGCCGTCGGCCCAGAACTCGATCTCGCGCGGGCGGATGCGGTAGCCGCCCCAGCAGGCGGGGCGCGCGGGATGCGATCCAAGGCTGCGTTTGCCTTCTTCGACGGCAGAGATCAGCGTATCGCGGCTGTCCAACAGGCGGCTTTGCGCCGAAGCCCAGGCCCCGATGCGCGAATCCAGCGGGCGCGAGTCGTAATAGGCGTCAGACTGCGCCGACGGCGCGCGGGTCACGTCGCCGCGAACCCGAATCTGCCGGCGCAGGCTTTTCCAATGCATGACGAAGGCGGCGGTGCCGGTATCCTCGATCTGCCGCCCCTTGGCGCTTTCGTAATTCGTATAGAAAACGAAGGTGCCGTCCTCGTCCTGCCCTTCGATTTCCTTGAGCAGGACAACCCGCACATCGGGCAGGCCCTGCGCATCGACGGTTGCCAGGGCAACGGCGTTGGGGTCGTTCGGCTCGGCCGATTCCGCCTCGGCAAGCCAGCGGCGCGCGATCTCGAATGGATCGTCGCCTGCGAAAATTCCGTCACGCTCATTCATTTCTTCGTCGCTCCTGACCTTGATGCCCCGCGGCACTTGGCCTAATCCATGACCTCATGGGTAAAAACCGCGAGAGGCAAGGATATGTCAAGCAATGGCGGCCTGGAATTGATGAAGGGTAAACGCGGCCTGATCATGGGGCTGGCGAACGACAAGTCCATCGCCTGGGGTATCGCCAAAGCCCTTGCCGGCGCAGGCGCCGAACTGGCCTTCTCCTACCACGGAGAGGCGCTGAAACGGCGCGTCGATCCGCTGGCCGCACAGATCGGTTCGGATTTCGTGCTGGAATGCGACGTCGCCGACGAAGGCTCGATCGACAGGCTGTTCACCGAACTGGGCCAGCGTTGGGACAAGCTGGACTTCGTGGTCCACGCCATCGGCTTTTCCGACAAGGAGCAGTTGCGCGGCCGCTATGCCGATACGACGCGCGACAACTTCCTGATGACGATGGACATCTCCGTCTTTTCCTTTACCGCCGTCGCGCGCCGGGCCGCTGCGATGATGACCGACGGCGGCAGTATGCTGACCATGACCTATTACGGGGCCGAGCGCGTGATGCCCCATTACAACGTCATGGGCGTCGCCAAGGCCGCGCTCGAGGCGTCCGTGCGCTATCTGGCCGAGGATTTCGGCAAGGACGGCATCCGCGTCAATGCGATCAGCGCCGGGCCGATCAAGACGCTGGCGGCCAGCGGCATCGGCGATTTCCGCTATATCCTGAAATGGAACGAGCTGAACTCGCCCCTGCGACGCAACGTCAGTCAGGAAGAGGTCGGGCGGTCCGCGCTTTACCTGCTGTCCGATCTGGGTTCCGGCGTCACGGGCGAGACCCATCACGTCGATGCGGGCTATCATGTCGTCGGCATGAAGGCGGTCGATGCGCCGGATATCGAGACGGTGAAGAAAGACTGACCCCCGTGGGCCGCCGCCCCGATGCACCGAGGCAAGGCGGATGAGCGCCGAACAGGTCCTGACGCTGTTCGGCGCGCTTTCACTGGCGATCCTGACGCCCGGTCCCGCGATCATCGCAACCGTTCAGGCGGCCTTTCAGCGGGGCCGCGCCCATGCCCTGCCCTATGCGATGGGGCTGGCCCTGGGCGCCTCGCTGTGGTGCCTGATGGCGCTGGCGGGGCTTGCGGTGGTCTTTCGGCTGAACCCGCTGCTGTTTGCGTCGCTGAAGGTGTTTGGCGGGTTCTATCTGCTGTGGTTCGCATGGGCGCTGTGGCGCGCCTCGACGCAGCCCCTGCCTGCGCCTGCGGGCGGCGTGCGCCGGGGCTTTCTGGGCGGCATCGCGCTGAACCTGTCGAACCCCAAGCCCGCGCTGTTCTACGCCACGCTGATCCTGTCGGTCTTTCCCAACCCCCTTGGCCACGTCCAGCAGGCGGCGGTCTTCGGCCTTTGTCTTGCGACCGAAGTCTTCTGGTATGGGCTGGTCGCAATTGGCATGTCGACAGCGGCAATGCGGCTGCGCTATTTCTCGGCCAGATTCTGGATCGACCGGGCGGCCGCTGCGGCGATGGCGGCGCTTGGTGTGATCCTGATCCTCAACCACTGAAAGGACCCCCTTCGATGATCGACCCCCTGCCCCATGAGCGCGGCTTTCACATAAGCTGGGACCAGATCCATCGCGATTCCCGCGCGCTTGCATGGCGGCTGGAGGATCGCCAATGGCGCGCCATTCTGGCGATCACGCGCGGCGGGCTGGCCCCGGCGATGATCGTCGCACGCGAGCTGGACATCCGCGTGATCGACACGATCTCGGTCAAGTCCTACCACGGCAAGGGCGGGCAGGAACGGGGCGACGTGAACGTCCTGAAAGCCCCCGACCCCGCCGTGATGCAGGACGGGGACGGCATTCTGGTCATCGACGATCTGGTCGATTCGGGCCGCACGCTGGAGCATGTGCGCAAGATGTATCCCAAGGCCCATTTCGCCACCGTCTACGCCAAGCCCAAGGGCCGCCCGATGGTCCAGACCTATGTGACCGAGGTGAGCCAGGACACCTGGATCTTCTTCCCCTGGGACATGGCCCTGCAATACGTCCAGCCCTATCGCGGCGAGGATTGAGGGCGGGCCCGCCGGCAGACCGAGCGGTAAGCCCTTGTCCCCGTCATCGCCGGCGATCCCCTTGCCACGCAAACATGCCTGCATATGAAGCTGTCAAAGGTTCTGAATGGCGATTGTCCTCATACCCGGTTTCATGCTGGACGTAGACCTCTGGTCCGACATTTCCCATGATCTCGAACCTTTCGGCCCCATCATTCATGCCGATCCGGCGCATGCCGGCTCCATTGAAGAGATGGCCGCCCAAACCCTTGCCGCCGCGCCCGGTGCGTTTACGATCATCGGCTTTTCGATGGGCGGCTATGTCGCGCGCGAGGTGCAACGCAAAGCGCCTGAGCGCGTGTCGAAACTCGTGTTGATCGCGACTTCGGCGCGGGGCGATGGCACGGTTCAGGCACAAAGGAAAGCTACGGTTGCCGCAGCGGGCCTTTCCACGTTCCGGGGGCTGAGCAAGGCGTCCATACGCCGCTCGCTGGCCCCGGATCATCGGGACGAGGCAGTCATCATCGACAGGATACAGGCGATGGGCATACGATTGGGGGTAGAGGTCTTTCGCCGCCAAGCCCTGTTCAGGCGCGACGGCGACCTGAAGGATCTGCCTGCCATCACCTGTCCGACGCTGATCGTCGCAGGCAGCAAGGACCGGCTGCGGTCTCTGGATGAATCCGCGGAAATGCATGCGGCAATCCCGAACTCACGGATTGAGGTCGTGGAGGCAGGGCACATGATCCCGATCGAGGCACCTGCGGCGTTGTCGGCCCCGCTGCGCGATTTTCTGACCGGCTGAGATCTTTCCACCCGACAAACATCCACGCCACCCGCGCACCGGACGCCCGCCCCTACCCATTCCCCCTGACGAACCGCGCCGCTTCCTCGGCGGCGCGGCGGAGCGCGCGGCTTTTGTTCACGGTTTCCTCGAACTCGGCATCGGGGTCGCTGTCGTAGACGACGCCGCCGCCCGCCTGGATGTAAAGCTGGCCGTCCTTGAGAACCGCCGTGCGCAGGGCGATGCACATGTCCATCTCGCCATTGGCGGCAAAATAGCCGACCGCACCAGCGTAGACGCCGCGCTTTTCAGGCTCAAGCTCGTCGATGATCTGCATGGCGCGGACCTTGGGCGCGCCCGACACGGTGCCGGCAGGCATCCCGGCCAGCAGGGCGGACAGCGCATCCTCGCCCTCGCGCAATTCGCCGACCACGTTCGAGACGATATGCATGACGTGGCTGTAGCGCTCGACGATGAACTGCTCGGTCGGGCGGACGGTGCCGATCTTCGCGACGCGGCCCACGTCGTTGCGGCCCAGGTCCAGCAGCATCAGATGCTCGGCCAGTTCCTTTTCGTCGGCCAAGAGGTCCGCCTCGAGCGCGCGGTCCTCTTCGGCATCGGCGCCGCGCTTGCGGGTCCCGGCGATGGGGCGGACGGTGACCTCGCCGTCGCGCAGGCGGACGAGGATCTCGGGGCTGGCGCCGACGATCTGGAAACCGTCCATATTCAGGAAGAACATGAAGGGCGAGGGATTCGTGCGCCGCAGGCTGCGATAGAGCGCGAAGGGCGGCAGCGGGAAATCCATCGCCCAACGCTGGCTGGGGACAACCTGGAAGATGTCGCCCGCGCGGATGTATTCGCGCGCGCGCTCGACGGCGGCCAGATAGCCCTCGCGCGTGAAGTTCGAGCGCGGCTCGCCCACCCGCATGTCGGGCCCAAGGGTGCGCGGCTCCTGCGGCTGGCGGTCCAGCGCGCGCAGCGCCTCCATCACCCGCTCGGCGGCTTGGGCATAGGCGGCACGGGCGGGCAGGTCCGGGTCGTGCCAGGCGGGGGCGCAAAGCGTGACCTCGCCCTTCACCCCGTCCAGCACCGCCACGACCGAAGGCCGCAGCAGCATCGCGTCGGGCAGGCCCAGCGGATCGGGATTGACGTCGGGCAGATGCTCGACCAGCCGGATCATGTCATAGCCCAGATAGCCGAACAGACCGGCGGCGCCGGGCGGGACGTCCTCGGGCATCTCGATCCGGCTTTCGGCGATCAGGGCGCGCAGGCTGTCCAGCGCGGGGCGGTCGTCGGGCACGAATTCCGGCGAATAGCGCGCGTGGCGGTTCACCCGCGCAGCGCCGTCGCGGCATTCCCAGATCAGGTCCGGCTTCATCCCCACGAAGGAATAGCGCCCGCGCAACTCGCCCCCGGTGACGCTTTCCAGCATGAAGCTGAGCGGCGCGGCCTCGGCCAGTTTCAGCATCAGGCTGACCGGCGTATCCAGGTCGGCGGCAAGGCGGACAGTCACAAGCTGGTTCAGACCGCTGGCCCAGCCACGTTCGAAATCGGCAAAACCGGGCGAAAGGTCCATGATCACATCCGGGATTTGACGGCATCCACGGCGGCCTGGTTCACCGTCGGGTTCAGCCGGGTCTGAATGGCGCGCGTATAATATTCAAACAGGTCCGATTGCAGCCCGTCGGACAGTTGGCGCGAGACCGCGTCGCGCACCTGCTCGGCCTCGTCCGTGGTCAGGTCGACCGGGTTGATGCGGTCCAGCGCGACAAGAAAGACGCGGCGGTCGGCATCGACCACCTCGGCCTCGCCCGGTTCGGACAGCTCGAACGCGCCCGAGACCAGCGCGGCAGGCGCGCCCTCGACAAAGCCGCTGCGGGACAGGGCGGCGACCTCGTGCCAGTCCTCGATCTCGGGGGCGGCCAGCACAAGGGGCGCGCCCGATGCAAGCGGCGCGACGATCTGCGCGGCGCCGGGCACCGGCGCGGGATTGGGCTGGATCGCATCCGGGGCCGGGGCCGCCTCGCCCTGTTCGTCACGGGCCGCGCCGCCGATCGAGCGGGCGACGGCATTCACCTTCAGCTCATCGGCAAGGGCCAGCAGGCGGCGATGGGTTTCGCTGGCCTTCCAGTCCTCGGCCACGCGGTCGCGAACCTCGTCCAGCGGGATCAGGCTGGGCGGCACGATCTCGTCCAGTTGCAGGATGAAAAGGCCCCCGTCGTCCAGTTCGCGCACCTCGGGAAAGTCCTGTTCGCTCACCGCGGCGGCGGCCTCGCGGAAGGCGGGGTAGCCCGCGATGCTGCCATGTTCCGGCGTCATCGAGGCGTCCCAGTCGATCCGGCCCAGTTCCATGTCGGTCTCGGCGGCCAGTTCCTCAAGCGTCGCGCCGCCTGCCAGCAGGTCGTCAAGCTGCATGCCCAGATCCTCGATCAGGCGGCGCGCGCGGTCCAGGCCCGCCTCGCCGCGCAATTCGGGGATGGCCTGATCAAAAGGGATGTCCACGGGCTCGAGGATCGCGTTCATGGAATAGAGCGCGGGGCCGAAATTGCTGGGCAGCGGTCCGATAATGCCGGGTTGTTCAAGGGCAAAGACCTCATCCCCCGCGGCGCCAAGGGATTCGCGGGTCGCCTCGCCCAGGTCGATATCGGCCAGCGACAGGCCGCGTTCGGCGCCCAGTTCCTCGAAGGAAAGCTCGCGCGCCTCGACGCGGGCCTTGCCGGCCAGGGCGGCGTCCTCGCTTTCAAAGACGATGCGTTCGACCATGCGCCGCTCGGGGCGCTGGAACTCGTCGATGCGGCGTTCGTATGTGGCGCGCAGCGTTTCCTCGTCCAGCTCGACGCTGCCCTCGATCATGTCGGGGTTGATCCAGGCATAGGTGATCCGGCGCATCTCGGGCGCGGTGAAGCGGTCGGCATTGGCCTGATGCCATGCCTCCAGCGCCGAATCGTCGGGTTCCTCGACCGGGTTGGGCAGGTCGCCGGCGGTCAGTTCGTGCCAGCGGATGTCGCGGGTTTCCAGCAGCCAGGTGGTCCAGCGGTCCACCATCGCATCGCCCGCATTGGCCCCGCTGGCGACGGCGCGCTGGATCATCGCCCGCGCCTCGTCCATGCGAATCTGCTGTTCGAACTGCGCGACGCTCAGCCCTTCCTGGCGCAGCACATTGGCATAGACCGCCGAATCGAAATTGCCGCCGATGCCGCGAAAGGCCGGGGCGGCAAGGATCTGGTCCGCCACCGCCTGGTCGCCGATCGAGACGCCCAGCCTGCGGGCCTGTTCTTCCAGCGCGGCGGCCAGGAAAAGGCGGCGCAGCACGTTGTCGGGGATGCCGACCGCCTGCGCCTCGGCCCCGGTCATCATGCGGCCGGTCTGCGCGGCAAAGGCGCGCATCTCGCCGTCCACGGCGCGGGAATAGTCGTCGGCGGTGATCCGAACCTCGCCCACCTGCCCCACGTTGGAACCGCCGCCCGAGAAGTTCTCGATCCCGAAGCCCCCAAGGCCAAGCACGAGCAACCCCATCAGCACCCAGACGATGGTCGATTTGCCTTTCGACTTGGCCTTGCTCATGGTCTTGTCCCGCTTTCCTTGTTCGTTGCGCCGTCTTTAGGATGCCGCTTCGGGTTGAGCAAGCGAAACGCGGCATTCCACCGAACGACAAGAGGCGATCAGGGGCGGAAGGCGGCAAGGCGGGACATCAATTCCGCGATAGCATCGGCATCGACATTGGCAAAGGCGATCCGAACATGCTGATGCCCCGTCGGGTCGCCTTCTGGCATGAACATCGTGCCGGGCAGAAGCAGCACGCCCGCCTCGCGCACCAGCCGCTGCGCCAGTTCGGCCGAGGACAGCCCCCAGGGGTGGCGCGCCCAGGCGAAATAGGCGCCGCAGCCCTTGACCTGCCAGCCCTCCAGCCTGGCCATGCCCGCCGCCATCGCATCGCGGCGGCGCAGGACCTCGGCCCGTTCGCCCGCAAGCCAGCCGCGCAGGTTGGCCATGCCCCATGCCGCGCCGATCTGGCCAAGCTGGCCGGTCGAGATCGCGACGGTGTCCAGGAACTTCTCAAGCTGCACCATGCGCGCGGTGCTGGCGACGATGGCGCCGACGCGGTGGCCGGTCAGGCGATAGGCCTTCGAGAAGGAATAAAGCTGGATCAGCACATCGCCCCAATCGGGATCGCCGAAAAGGTCGTGCGGCGCGCCTTCGCGGCTGTCGAAATCGCGATAGGTTTCGTCCACGACCAGCGCGATCTTCCTGTCGCGGGCCAGTTCGAAAAAGGCGCGCAGCGTCGCGGCGGGATATTCCGCCCCCGAGGGGTTGTTGGGGCTGACCAGCACGATGGCGCGGGTGCGCGGGCCGATCAGCCGGGCGGCGTGATCGGCGTCGGGGATCATGCCGGGACCGCAGGGCAAGGGCACCGCGCGGACGCCCTGCATGTCCAGCCACATCTTGTGGTTGAAATACCACGGCACCGGGATGACGACCTCATCCCCCTGCCCGGCAAGCGAGGCCAGCGCGGCGCAGAACGCCTGGTTGCAGCCCTGCGTGATCGCGACCTGGGCGGGCTGGACGTCCGCCCCATAAGCGGCGGTCCATTCGGCGGCGACTGCCTCGCGCAGGTCGGGGTTGCCAAGGACGGGACCGTAAAGATGCGCCTGCGGCAGTTCCAGCGCAGCCTGGGCGATGGCGCGGCGCAGCCCCTCGGGCGGCGGCTCCAGCGGCGCGGCCTGGCTGACGTTGATCAGCGGACGGTCGGGCGGAAAGGCGACACCATCGAGCCAGCGCCGCGCCTCCATCACCGGGGGGCGGAAGGTCTGGGCGAAGGTCGGGTTCAGGGGCAGCATATGGTTGCTCTAGTTGCGGGGGGTCAGGCCCAAGCTGCCGATATCGGGCGGCAGGAACAGGTTCGGCGCAAGCGAGGGGACCGTGCCTTCGCCATCCGTTTCGCCGTCATCCGGCACGGGCGCGGTTGGGGGCACGGACGGGGACGGGGGCAAATCCCCGGACATGGGCGGTTGGGCGGCGGGCAGCGCCGGGGCCTCGCCGGGGTCGGGGGCGCGGTCGGCATCGGGCATCGGCAGGCCGCCGGGCCGCTCTGCCGCTGCGGCCCGGTCGCCGCCCTGCGCGGGCAAGGCGGGTGCCGTGGTCTCGGTCGCCTGGACCTGCGCGGTCGGGACGGTGGTTGCGGGCAGGGGCTGGTCCCCGACCTCGGCCGCCGGGCGGGGGGCGGGTTCCGATGCGGCGGCGGGCGGTTGCAGGGGCGCGGCATTGCGCGCACCGATCGGATGGGGCGCATCGGGCGCAAGCGGCGCCGGATCGCCGTCGTGGGTCCGGCCCGCACCGCGCAGCTCGGGCGCATCGGCCTGCGGCGCGCCCTGGGGCGGGGCAAGGTCCGGCACCGGCGGCGGCAGGATCAGGGACGCCGCCGCCAGCGCGAATGCGCCCAGCAATGTCCCGTGCAACAGTCCCGCCCCAAAGCCTCGCGCCATCTTGCCGCCTGTCCGATACCAGCTTTTCTGACCGCGCGGGGTTGACCCGCCACGGCCCTTTGGCACATCTATAGCGGCAGTTTTTCCGGGGTTCATCCCCCAATAGCAAGGGCCACCATGATCCTGCTGATCGACAACTATGACAGCTTCACCTGGAATCTGGTCCATTACATGGGCGAGGCAGGGGCAAGGGTCGAGGTGCGCCGCAACGACGCCCTGACCGTGGACGAGGCGCTGGCAAGCGGCGCCTCGGGCATCCTGATCTCACCCGGTCCATGCGCGCCGTCGCGGGCGGGCATCATCGTGCCGCTGATCCGCGCAGCCGCCGAACGGGGCTTGCCGCTCTTCGGCGTCTGCCTTGGCCATCAGGCCATCGGCGAGGCCTTCGGCGGCCATGTCATCCGCGCGGGCCGGGTCGTGCATGGCAAGGTCGATGAAATCGCCCATGACGGCAAGGGCGTGTTCGAGGGCCTGCCCTCGCCCTTCAAGGCGACGCGCTATCACTCGCTGACCGTGGACCCCGACAGCCTGCCCGAGGCGCTGGAGGTCACGGCGACCAGCCCCGACGGCACGATCATGGGCCTGCGCCACCGCAGCCTGCCGGTCGAGGGCGTGCAGTTCCACCCCGAATCCATCGCATCCGAACATGGCCACCAGATGATCCGAAACTTCCTGCGCCGCTGCATGAACCTGTCGGGCGAGGCCGCATGAGCGCGCCGGTGGACATTCGCCCGATCATCGGCCTGGCCGCGGAACGCTCGCTGACCGGGGACGAGGCCGAAGCCGCCTTCGCCGCCCTGTTCGAAGGCCGCGCGACCCCGGCCCAGATCGGCGGGCTGCTGATGGCGCTGCGCGTGCGCGGCGAAACGGTCGAGGAAATCACCGCCGCCACCCGCGCCATGCGCGCGCGCATGAACCGCATCACCGCACCCGAGGGGGCGATGGATATCGTCGGCACCGGCGGCGACGGCAAGGGGACGCTGAACATCTCGACCGCCTCGGCGCTGGTCGTGGCGGGGGCGGGCGTGCCGGTCGCCAAGCATGGCAACCGCAACCTGTCGTCGAAATCGGGTTCTGCCGACGCGCTGTCGCATCTGGGCATCGACATCATGTCCTCGCCCGAGGTGGCGCAGGCCACGCTGGACGCCACCGGCATCTGCTTCATGATGGCGCCCGTCCACCACCCCGCGATGCGCCATGTCGGCCCCGCGCGGGCCGAGTTGGGAACCCGCACGCTGTTCAACCTGCTGGGACCGCTGACCAACCCCGCCGGGGTGCGGCACCAGTTGACCGGGACCTTCGACCGCCGCTGGAACCGTCCGATGGCCGAAACTCTGCGCGATCTCGGCACCCTCTCTGCCTGGCTGGTCCACGGCGGCGACGGCACGGATGAGCTGTCCATCGCCGGACCAAGCTGGGTCGCCGCGCTGAAGGATGGCGAGATCGCGGAATTCGAGGTCTCACCCGAGGATGCCGGCCTGCCCGTCCACCCGTTCGAGGCGATCATCGGCGGCGATCCCGCACGGAACGCTGCCGCCGCCCGTGCGCTGCTGGACGGCGAAAAGGGCGCCTATCGCGATGCGGTGCTGCTGAACTCGGCCGCCGCGCTGCTGATCGCGGGCCGCGCCACCGACCTGCGCGAGGGGGTCGAGATCGCGCGGCAATCCATCGATTCGGGCGCGGCCAAGGCCAAGCTGGCCGCGCTCGTGGGCCACTCCGGCGCCCCGGCATGACCCCGCCCGAGGCATGGGCCGACCTGCCCTTCTTCGCCCGCGACTGGCCCGCGATCCGCGACCGTTTGAGCGGCGACTGGTTGCCCGGTCCCGCGCGCCTCTTCGCCGCGCTGGACCTGACCCCGCCCGAGAAGGTCCGCGTCGTCCTGCTGGGGCAAGACCCCTATCCCACCCCCGGACATGCGAACGGGCTGGCGTTTTCGGTTTCCGAAACGACGCCCCTGCCCCGGTCCCTGCGCAATATCTACAAGGAAATGCAGGACGACATCGGCGCTTCCCCCGCCAGCGGCGATCTTGCTCATTGGGCGCGTCAGGGGGTGCTGCTGCTGAATACCTCGCTGTCGGTTCCGCCCGGTCAGGCAGGTGCGCACGCGAAATGGGGCTGGGGCAGGCTTGCGCGCGAGGCCGTCACGCGCGCGCAGGAACTTCGTCCGCTTGCCTTCCTGCTTTGGGGGGCACATGCGCAAAAGGCCCTTGCCGGGCTGCCGCGACCGCAGGATCTGGTGATCGAAAGCGCGCATCCCTCGCCCCTTTCCGCGCGGCGGGGCTTCTTCGGGTCGCGCCCCTTCAGCCGGATCAACGACTGGCTGGCCGCGCGGGGCGAGGCACCGATAGACTGGGCGGGGCTTTCCCGCCGCGATTTGCAGGGTTAGGTTGAGACATGGATATTCTGGACCGCATCAAGGCCTACAAGCTGGAAGAGATCGCCGCCGCCAAGGCCGCCCGCCCTCTGTCGGGCGTCGAGGATCTCGCCCGCGCCGCCGACGCCCCGCGCGGCTTTGCCCGCGCGCTACGCGACAAGGCCGCCACCGGCCACGCGCTGATCGCCGAGATCAAGAAGGCCAGCCCCTCGAAAGGGCTGATCCGCCCCGATTTCGACCCGCCCGCGCTGGCCCGCGCCTATCAGGCGGGGGGCGCGGCCTGCCTGTCCGTGCTGACCGACGCGCCCAGCTTTCAGGGCGCGCCCGAGTTCCTGACCGCCGCCCGCTCCGCCTGCGAGTTGCCCGCGCTGCGCAAGGATTTCCTCTATGACCCCTATCAGGTGGCCGAAGCCCGCGCATGGGGCGCCGATTGCATCCTGATTATCATGGCCTCGGTCGACGACACGCTGGCGGCGGAGCTTGAAGACGCCGCCTTCCACTGGGGCATGGACGCGCTGATCGAGGTTCACGACCGCGCCGAGCTGGACCGCGCGCTGCGGCTGAAATCGCCGCTGATCGGGGTGAACAACCGCAACCTGCGCACATTCGAGGTCAGCCTGGACGTGACGCTGGACCTTGCGCCCCATGTGCCCCCGGACCGCGATCTGGTCTGCGAAAGCGGCCTTTTCGCCCCCGCCGATCTGGACCGGATGGCTGGGGCCGGGATCAACCGCTTCCTGATCGGCGAAAGCCTGATGCGGCAGGCCGACGTGACCGCCGCCACCCGCGAGATCCTGGGACTGGCGGCATGAGCCTGACACATTTCGACAATCGCGGGCAGGCCCATATGGTCGATGTATCCGGCAAGGCGGAAACCGCGCGCATGGCCGTGGCCGAGGGGGTCGTGATCATGGCGCCCGAAACGCTGGCGCTGGCGCAGGGCGGCGCGGCCAAGGGCGACGTCATGGGCGTGGCGCGGCTGGCCGGGATCATGGGGGCCAAGCGCACCGCCGACCTGATCCCGCTGTGTCACCCACTACCGCTGAGCAAGGTCGCCATCGAACTGACCCCCGACCCCGCCCTGCCCGGTATCCGCGTGACCGCCACCGCCGCCACCACCGGCCGCACCGGCGTCGAGATGGAGGCGCTGACCGCCGTTTCCACCGCCTGCCTGACCATCTACGACATGCTCAAGGCCGCGCAAAAGGACATGCGGATCGAAGGCATCCGCCTGCTGTCGAAAACCGGCGGAAAATCCGGCGATTTCAAGGTGGAAGCATGATCACCACGGACAAGGCCCTTGCGCTGGTCCTCGACCTCGCCCCCCCGCCCGAGGGCGAAGAGATCGCCATCGCCGACGCGCTGGACCGGGTGCTGCTGGCCCCGGCGGTCGCGGCGCTGACGCAACCGCCTTTTGATGCGTCGGCGATGGACGGCTACGCGCTGCGCGGCGCCGACCTGCCGGGTCCGGTGCAGGTCATCGGCACGTCGTCCGCGGGCCACCCGTGGCAGGGCGAGGCCCGGCCCGGAACCGCCGTGCGCATCTTCACCGGCGCCCCGGTCCCGCAAGGCTACGACCGCGTGGTGATGCAGGAAAACGTCCGGCGCGAGGGCGACCGGATCACGGTTTCCGGGGGCAGCGACAACCCGAACATCCGCCCGCAAGGCAGTGATTTCGCCCAAGGTTACGGCTTCCATCCCCATCGCCCCCTGCGCGCGGGCGATATCTGCCTGCTGGCCGCGATGAACGTGCCCAGGGTTCAGGTCGCGCGACGTCCCCGCGTCGCGATCATGCCCGGCGGGGATGAACTGGTGCGCCCCGGCGAAACGCCCGGTCCGGGGCAGATCATCTGCTCGAACGACCTTGCCATCGCCGCCATCGCGCGCAAGGCCGGGGCCGAGGTCACGCTGCTGCCCATCGCCCGCGACACCGAGGAAAGCGTCACCCAGGGCTTTCACATGGCCCGCGACGCCGACCTGATCGTGACCATCGGCGGGGCCTCGGTCGGCGATCACGATTTCGTCGGCAAGGTCGCCGCCGACCTTGGGATGGAGCGTGCCTTCTACAAGCTGGCGATGCGTCCCGGCAAGCCGCTGATGGCGGGCCGGATGGGCCGCCGCGCCATGCTTGGCCTGCCGGGAAATCCCGTTTCGGCAATCGTTTGCGCGACGATCTTCATGCGGCCCCTGATCTATCGCATGCAGGGCGTTGATATCGGAACGGAACTGCATCGCGCGCGCCTTGCCGCCCCCCTGCGGCCCGAGGGCGACCGGCAGCACTACCTGCGCGCCCGGCTGGTGCAGGGCGACGACCTGCCCCAGCTTCACCCCTTCACCGATCAGGGTTCGTCGCAGTTGAAAATCCTGTCGCAAGCGGATGCGCTGATGGTGCGCCCCGCGCATGATCCGGCGCGCGAGCCGGGCGAAATCGTCGAATATCTGGCTTTGTGACAAAAAATTCCCTGTTGTTAACCATTTGTTCAGAGGAATCTGCTCTGTTCGTTGACGGATGGGGTGAACGCCTCTAGAACATAAGTCGAACAGATTTGATCGGGCGGGTTTAGGGAACAGAACATGCTTACGAAAAAGCAGATCCAGTTGCTGGAGTTCATCCAGTCACGCATGGCGCGGGATGGCGTCCCGCCGTCTTTCGACGAAATGAAGGATGCGCTGGATTTGCGGTCGAAATCGGGGATCCACCGCCTTGTCACCGCGCTTGAGGAAAGGGGCTTCATCCGCCGCCTGCCGCATCGCGCGCGCGCGCTGGAAATTCTGCGCCTGCCCGATGCGCTGAACAAGGGCGGCGATTTCACCCCGCGCGTGATCGAAGGCGATAAGCCCGCCAGCCCGCCTCCGCCACCGCGCGGGGCGATGCCGGTGACCAGCGGCTCGGCGGTCGAACTGCCCGTGATGGGCCGTATCGCGGCAGGCGTCCCGATCGAGGCCATCTCGGAAGTCTCGCACCATATCGCGGTGCCGGGCGACATGATCAGCAGCCGCGCGCATCACTACGCGCTCGAGGTGCGCGGGGATTCCATGATCAACGCAGGGATCAACGACGGTGACGTGGTCATCATCCGCGAACAGGATTCGGCCGACAATGGCGATATCGTCGTCGCCCTGGTCGAAGGGCACGAGGCAACGCTCAAGCGCTACCGCCGCCGCGGCGGACTGATCGCCCTGGAGGCTGCCAACCCCGCCTATGAAACAAGGCTGCTGCCCGAAAACCTGGTTCATGTGCAGGGCCGCCTGGTCGGGTTGATCCGCAGCTACTGACCTTGCGAATGCCGGCCCGGCAAAAGGGATCACAAATGACGCATCCCATCCGGCCCGTCATTGCGGGACGCGGTGCGCTGCTGTAACGATAGACGCGAATTCGCAGCCAAGGGAAATGCCATGCGGGCCAGGATATTCAGCCTTTTCGCCCTTTTGTCCGCCTTCGCCCTGCCCGCCGGGGCCTTCGACACCAATGCCCGCGCGGCGTGGGTCTATGACATGGCGACCGGCACCGTTCTGATGGAAAAGAACTCGGACCAGGCCCTGCCGCCCGCATCGATGTCCAAGCTGATGACGCTTTACATGCTGTTCGAGGCGCTTGAGGAAGGCCGCGTCCAGATGGATACCCGCTTCCCGGTATCGACCAAGGCGCGCCAGATGCAAGGCTCGACGATGTTTCTCAACGAAAACGACAGGCCCACGGTCGAGGAACTGATCAAGGGCATCGTCGTGCTGTCGGGCAATGACGCCTGCGTCGTCGTCGCCGAAGGCCTTTCGGGAACCGAGGAAGCCTTTGCCCGCCAGATGACGGAACGTGGCCGGACCATTGGCCTGACGCAATCGACCTTCATGAATGCATCGGGCTGGCCCGCGCCCGGCCATGTGATGTCCGCGCGCGACCTCGGCATCCTCTCGCTCCGGCTGATCGAGGATTTCCCCGATCTTTATCCCTATTTCGCGATGAAGGAATTTCCCTTCGACAACCGCGCGCCCGCAAACCGCTTCAACCGCAACCCGCTGCTCAACCTGGGGATCGGGGCGGACGGTCTCAAGACCGGCCATACACGTGAGGCGGGCTACGGCCTTGCCGCCTCGGCCACACAGGGCGACCGCAGGATCGTCTTTGTCGTGAACGGCCTTGCGGATGAACGCTCGCGGGCCGAGGAATCCGAACGGATCGTCAACTGGGCATTCCGCCAATTCACCATGCGCACGGTCATTCCCCAGGGCGAAATCGTGACCGAGGCTCCCGTCTGGCTTGGCAATCGCAGCAAGGTGGGCCTGACCACCGAAGAAGGCGTTCGCGTCCTGATCCCCGCAGGCGCACAAAGCGGGGTCACGGCAGAGGCCGTTTACCACGGCCCGCTGGATGCCCCCCTGGCGGCTGGCACCCGTGTCGGCGATCTTGTCGTCAAGGTTCCGGGCGCGGGCGAATCGCGTGTGCCGCTGATCGTATCCTCGGATGTGGAAGCTGCGGGGGTCGTCGGCCGGATGCAGGGTGCGGCCATGCGCCTTGGCAACCGCGCCGTCGGCGCGATCATGAACTGAGCCGGCCTTTCCATGTTCATCAGCTTCGAAGGCATCGACGGATCAGGCAAATCGGTCCAGGCCAGGCGGCTTGCGGCCCATCTGCGCGACGCGGGAAAGAATGTAACCTTGACGCGCGAACCCGGCGGCAGTCCGGGCGCCGAGGAAATCCGCAAGCTGCTGGTCGAGGGCGAACCCGACCGCTGGTCGCCCGAAACCGAACTGCTGCTGTTCACCGCCGCGCGGCGGGATCATGTCGAACGACTGATTCGCCCCGCCCTGAAGGCCGGACGAACGGTTATCTCCGACCGTTTCGCGGATTCGACCCGCATCTACCAAGGTGCGACGCGGGGCGATCTGCGGCAGACCGTCGACCAGCTTCACCAGTTGATGATCGGGATCGAACCCGACCTGACCCTTGTCATCGACCTGCCCGCCGAACTCGCCCTTGCGCGCGGAACCGCACGCGGCGGCGCCGAGGTTCGGTTCGAGGATATGGGCCTGCCCTTCCAGGAAAAACTGCGCGCCGGATTTCGCGAACTGGCCGAAAGCACCCCTGAACGGGTGCGCCTGATCGACGGCACCGGCAGCGTCGAAGAGGTCTCGGCCCGCGTTCTGGCCGCTTTGCCATGAACACGGATCAGCCCGCATTCGAAACCGACCAGGTGCCGGGCGCACCGCACCCCCGTCATGCCGAGCGCACCATCGGCCACGGCGCGGCGATTCAGGACTTCATGGATACGGCGCGGCGCGAACGTCTGCATCATGGCTGGCTGATCACGGGTCCACGCGGCACCGGCAAGGCCACGCTGGCATGGACGCTGACGCGCTGGCTTCTGGCCGGACAGCCCGACAGGTTGCAAATCCCCCCGGACGATCCGCTCTCGCGCCGCATCGCCGCCCTGGCCGAGCCGCGCCTGCAATTGGTTCGCCGGTCGGTCGACGACAAGACGGGCCGCCCCCGCTCGGAACTGACCGTGGACGAGGTGCGCAAACTGCTGAGCTTTTTCCACCTCAGCGCTACGGATGGCGGCATGCGGGTCGCCATCATCGATTCCGCCGATGAAATGAACACCTCCGCGGCCAATGCCCTGCTGAAGCTGCTGGAGGAACCGCCCGAGAACGCCATCATATTCCTGATCTCGCATCAACCCGCGCAACTGCTGCCCACGATCCGGTCTCGTTGCCGCCTGTTGCGGCTTGGCCCCGTGTCAGGCCGCGACATGGACGAAATTCTGCACCGTTTCGGCGTCGAGGATGGCCGGGACAGGCTTGCCGCGCTCTCTGGCGGTTCGGTTGGCGAGGCACTGCGCCTTGTCGGCCAGGACGGGCTGGCGATCTATCAGCAGATCGTCGACCTTTTCGCCACGCTGCCCCGTCTTGACCGCCAGGCGGCGGCGCGGCTTGCCGACCTGGCGGGTACCCGCCCCGGTCCCGAGGGCGACCCCTTCGATCTTGTCGTGACATTGCTCGACCGCTTTTTATCGCGCGCCGCAAGGGCCGGGCTGCTCGGCCCGCCCCTGCCCGAGGCCGCTGCTGGCGAGGCCGAACTGTTCACCCGCATCGCCCCCGACGACCGCGTGGCGCGTGACTGGGCCGCCGCCCAGGCACAGCTTTCGGCACGGGCACGGGCCGGGCGGGCCGTCAACCTTGACCCTTCCGCACTGGTGTTGGATATGCTGATCGGGCTGGCGCAACGCAAACCCTCCAGTTGACCGGACCCCTGCCGATGACCGAAAATTCCCTTGTGCCCGAGCTGGTCGACAGCCACTGCCACCTCGACTTTCCCGATTTCGACGGGCAACTGACCGCGCTGATCGACCGTGCCCGGACCGCCGGGGTCAAGCGCATGGTCACCATCTGCACGCGCCTGAAGAACGAACCGCAGGTTCGCGCGCTGGCCGAGGCGCATGACGGGCTGTTCTATGCCGCGGGCACCCATCCCATGTATGCCGCCGACGAACCCCTGGTCGCGGTCGAGGAACTGGTCGCCCTGGCGTCCCATCCCAAATTCGTCGGCATAGGCGAGACTGGGCTGGACTATCATTATACCGCCGACAGCGCCGCGCAGCAGCAGGAAAGCCTGCGTGTGCATATCGAGGCCGCGCGTCGCACCGCCCTGCCACTGATCATCCACGCCCGCGACGCGGATGAGGACATGGCCCGCATCCTGACCGAAGAGTATCGCGCGGGCGCCTACGCCTGCGTGCTGCATTGTTTCACCAGCGGGGCGGAACTGGCGCGGCAGGCGCTGGACCTGGGCTTTTATATCTCGATGTCGGGGATCGCCGCCTTCCCCCGCTCGACCCAGTTGCGCGAGATATTCGCCGAAGTCCCGCTGGAGCGGGTGCTGGTCGAAACCGATGCGCCCTATCTGGCCCCCCCGCCCCATCGCGGCAAGCGCAACGAACCTGCCTTCGTCGCCCATACCGCCCGCGCGGGGGCCGAGGTTTTCGGGCTGTCCCCCGCCGAATTCGCGGCTGCGACCACAGCCAATTTCGACAGGCTTTTCAGCAAGGCAAGCCCATGATCCGTGCGACGGTCCTGGGCTGCGGGTCGTCCGGCGGCATTCCCCGCCTTGGCAACCGCTGGGGCGATTGCGATCCGTCGAACCCGCGCAACCGCCGCCGCCGCTGCTCGCTTCTGGTCGAGCGGGTCGGGGCGCAAGGCGTCACCCGCGTTCTGATCGATACGGGTCCCGATCTGGTCCCGCAACTGCTGGATGCCGATATCGCCGAACTTGACGCCGTGGTCTACACCCATGCGCATGCCGACCACATCCACGGCATCGACGACCTGCGCCAGATCGCCTTCAACATGCGGCGCATGATCCCGCTGTGGGCCGACGCCTTGACCGAACAGGCGCTGCAGGCGCGATTTTCCTATATCTTCGCCACGCCCCCCGGTTCGACCTATCCGCCGATCGCGCAGTTGAACCGGATCGAGGGCGATGTGCTGATCGACGGTGAAGGCGGCCCGATCCGCCTCACCCCCTTCGAGGTCGATCACGGCGACATCATGGCGCTCGGCTTTCGGATTTCGGGCAGCGGTCCCGCGCTGGTCTATCTGCCCGATGTGCGCCGCATTCCCGACGCGTCCTGGCCCGCGATCATGGATTGCGATACCTTCATCTGCGATGCGCTGCGCCGGACGCCCCATCCCAGCCATGCTCATCTTGAACTGACGCTGGAATGGATCGCACGATCGCGGGCGCGGCGTGGCATCATCACGAACATGCATCTGGACATGGATTACGACGCCGTGATGCGCGACACCCCGCATAATGTCGTGCCGGCCCATGACGGGCTGGTTCTGGAAATCGGATGACGGTTCTATTCGACGTCATCCTGCCGGTCTTCCTGATCATCGGCTTCGGTTATCTTGCCGCATGGAAAAGGATTTTCTCCGACAATGCGGTCGAGGGGGTGATGACCTACGCCCAGAGCTTCGCCGTCCCCACCCTGCTTTTCGTGTCGATTGCGCGGCTGGACCTGGCGGAAAGCTTCAACCCCCTGATGTGGCTGGCCTTCTACAGCGGCGCCTTCCTGTCGTGGTTCATCGGTTGGGGCGTATCGTTGCGCTTTCTTCGGCGCAGCCCGGAAGAGGCGGTCGCCATCGGCTTCGTCTGCCTCTTTTCCAACTCGGTCCTGCTGGGCCTTCCGATCATGGAGCGCGCCTATGGACCCGAATCGATAGCGGGCAACTTCGCCATCATCGCGATCCATTCGCCGCTGCTTTACACATTCGGCATCACGGTGATGGAGTTCACGCGGGCGCGCGGGCAGGGGCTGCCGATCGGTCGCGTCGCCTTGCGCGCCCTGTCGGGGGTGCTCCATACGCCGCTGGTCATCGGCATCTGCTGTGGGCTGGCGGTAAACCTGCTGATGCAGGCGGGGCTGGCCCTGCCCGGCGGTTTCTGGTCCGCTGCCGGAATGATGGCGGCCTCGGCACTGCCGGCGGCATTGTTCGGCCTTGGCGGCATCCTTTACCGCTACAGGCCCGAGGGCGACGCGACGGCCATTGCGCTTTGCTGCCTTTGTTCGCTGGTGATCCACCCGGTGGTGGTCTGGCTTCTGACGATAATCTTCGGCCTGCCGGTGCCTTCGATACGCTCGGCCGTGATCACGGCCAGCATGGCGCCGGGAGTGAATGCCTATCTTTTCGCCTCGATGTATGGCGTGGCGCGGCGCGTGGCAGCCTCGACCGTCCTGGTCGCAACGGCGCTGTCGATCCTGTCGGTGTGGTTCTGGATCTCGGTCCTGCCCTGAGGGGCGCTTAGCCCGGCGACAGCCCGCGCAGCCTTTCCGAGCGGCGGCGCAGCAACTCGACCGTGGTCAAAAGCGCGATGGAAAAGATCACCAGCAACGTCGCCACCGCCAGGATCGAAGGCGAGATCTGCTCGCGGATACCGTTCCACATCTGGCGCGGGATCGTCTGCTGCTCGGGTCCCGCGATCAGCAGCACCGCCACCACCTCGTCGAACGAGGTGACGAAGGCGAACAGCGCGCCCGAGATGACGCCCGGCATGATCAGCGGCATGGTGACGCGAAAGAAGGTCGTGCGCGGGTTCGCCCCAAGGCTGGCCGCCGCGCGCGACAGCGAATGGTCGAAACCGACCAGCGTCGCCGTTACCGTGATGATGACGAAGGGTATCCCCAGCGTCGCATGGGCCAGCACGACCCCAAGATAGGTGCTGGTCAGCCGTCCGCATTCGCCCGAAAAGCCGAACCAGCCAAGCGGCTCGCAGGGGTTCGAGTAGAAGAAGAACAGCCCCGTCGCCGTGATGATGATCGGCACGATCATGGGCGAGATCAGCACGGCCATGATCACCCGCCGGAACGGCATCTCGGGCCGCGACAGGCCAAGCGCGGCCAGCGTGCCAAGCACCGTCGCAACGATGGTGGAAAACACCCCGATGATGATCGAGTTCTTGGCCGCATTGACCCAGCGCGAATTGTTCCAGGCATCCGCCCACCAGCTTGCATCGCGCGGCGCGCCGCCGTTCGACATGCCCAGCGTCAGCAGCCGGTCATACCAGCGCAGCGAATAGCCATCGGGGTCCAGCGACAGCATGGCCGGGGAAAAGGTGAAGGAATTCGTGGGGTTGAACGACAGCGGAATGATCACGACGATCGGCGCGATCAGGAAGAAGAAGATCAGCGCACAAATCACCAGATAGGCGTAATGCCAGATCTTTTCCAGCGGCGAGGCGTATTTGGGAAGCGCCATGTCCTACCCCAGTTTCAGGTTGTCGATGCCGACCAGCCGGTCATAGACCCAGTAAAGCAGCAGCACGCTGGCCAGCAGCAGCGCGGCCAGCGCGGCGGCCATCGACCAGTTCAGCGTCTGCATCATGTGCATCGCGATCATGTTGGAAATCAGTTGCCCCGACGATCCGCCGACCAGCGCGGGCGTGATGTAATAGCCCACGGCCAGGATGAAGACCAGAAGCGCCCCCGCGCCCAGCCCCGGCAAGGTCTGCGGGAAATAGATGCGCCGGAAGGCCGTCCAGCTTGTCGCGCCAAGGCTGCGCGCCGCGCGGACATAGCTGGGGTTGATCGTGCGCATCACCGAATACAGCGGCAGGATCATGAAGGGCAGCAGGATATGCGTCATCGCGATGATGGTGCCGGTCTGGTTGTAGATCATCTGCAACCTCTGGCCGGTTCCGATGATGCCCAGCCACACCAGGATGTCGTTGATGACGCCTTGCTGCTGCAACAGCACCATCCACGAGGTCGTGCGCACCAGTAGCGAGGTCCAGAAGGGCAGCAGCACGAAGATCATCAGCAGGTTCGACTTGCGCAGGGGCAGCGTCGCCAGCAGATGCGCCACGGGAAAGCCCAGCAGGAAGGTCATGAAGGTGATGACCGCCGACATGACGAAGGTGCGCTGGAACAGCATGATATAGACCTGCCGCTCGGACGGGGCCATGACGATATCGCCCTGGGTGTTGCGGGTGCGGTCCAGGGCGGCAAGATAGAAATTCGCGGTATAGGCCGACGAGGCCTCGCGCATGATCGACCACAGGGCGGGCGATTCCCAGCGGGCGTCGATGTCCAGGATGGCGTCGCGATAGGGCGGCTCCAGCCCGTTGCGGGCCTGCCGGCCGGCCGAGGTGAACAGCGAGCGCGTGCCCGCCATATCATAATTGATCCGGGTGCCGACGATGCCGATGGTGCGGTCGCGGGCGGCCTGTTGCAGGTCGGCGGCCAGCGCCGCCCAGGCGGCTTCGTCAGGTTCGGTCCCGCGGGGGTTTTCCGCGAACCAGGCGCTGATCTGCGGCATGTTCGCCGAGAATCCGTCGTTCTTGACCGAGCGTTGCAGCATCTGCCCGATGGGCACGACGAAGGTGATCAGGATGAACAGAAGCAACGGCAGCACCAGCAGGAAGGCGCGGCGCCGCGCCTTGCGTGAACTGCGCGCAAGGGCGCGTGTCAGCGGGCGCCCATCGGCGGTCGTCAGCCGCGGACCTGGTTCGACGCCAGCGGCCTTGGCCACGGTTGCGGCATGGGGATCAAGCGCTTGGGACATCGGTTCCTTCAAGGTTCATCAACACACCCCCGACCCGACGCCGGGCAAGGAATTCCTGTTTGCAAGGCGGCAGGTCCGGGCCGCGCGCAACGCCCCGGACCCCGGCTTTACTGGGCCAGCCAGGCGCTGAAACGTTCGTTCAGCTCACCATCGTGATCCACCCAGAAATCGAGGTTCGACGCCAGCGCATTGGTCATGTTCTCGGCATAGGTGGGCAGGTTCGGACCCATCGGGATATCCGTGCCCTCCATATTGCCGACCAGCGCGGCGGCAGAGCGGCGCGGCGGACCATAGCTGATGAACTCGGCCGCGCGGGCCTGATGCTGCGGCGCGGTCGTGAAGGCGATGAATTCATGCGCCGCCTCGACGTTCTGCGCGCCTTGCGGAATGACCCAGCCTTCCATCTCGTAGATCTGGCCGTCCCAGACGATTTCAAAGGGCAGATCGTCTTCCTGCGCGGCAGCGAAGATGCGGCCGTTGAAGGCATAGGCCATCGAGACCTCGCCATCGGCCAGAAGTTGCGGCGGCTGCGCCCCGGCCTCCCACCAGATGACGTCGGGTTTGATCTCCTCCAGCTTGGCAAAGGCCCGGTCGACGCCCTCGGGGGTGCCCAGCAGGTCATAGACCTCATCCGCGGGAACGCCGTCGGCCATCAGGGCGAATTCCAGGTTGAACTTGGCGCCCTTGCGCATGCTGCGCTTGCCGGGGAAGTTCTCGGTGTCGAAGAAATCGGCGGGGGCCGACGGCTTGGCATCGGGGAACTGGTCGTCGTTATAGGCCAGGACCATCGAATAGACGTCGGTGCCGATGAAGCACTCGGTGATCGCACCGTCGATGAAATCGTCCTCGGGGGTGGTGCCGTCCTCGGCATCGACCAGGACCGAGGCGTCGATTTCCTCAAGCAGGCCCTCATCGCACAGGCGGACCGCATCGGCATATTCGACCGAGGCGATGTCGGTCGTCACGTTGCCCGCCTCGACCTGCGCCTTGAGCGGCGTCGCGGGGTTGTCGGCATCGCTGATCGTGACGCGGATGCCGGTTTCGGCCTCGAAGGGCTTGGCATAGGCCTCGACATGGCTGTTGCCATAGGACCCGCCCCAGGACAGCAGGTTGAGTTGGCCTTCCTGCGCCTGCGGGGCACCCGCCACGCCGACCAGTGCCGAAGTCAGGATGAGTGTCTTTTTCAATTTACGCTCCCTTGTTGCGTTGTTACCGGGTCCAGCGCGCGCGCGTCGCGGGGATGCCAGCCGATCTTGATCTGCTGGCCCGGCGACAGGCGCGTCTGGCCCAGGGTATTGCGGCATTTCATCACGAAATCATCGGATCCCGCGACGCGCAGCCGGGTGCGCAGGATATCCCCCATATAGACGACATCGCGCACCTCGGCGTCGATCGTATGGGCATCGGGGGGCATCATCTCGGGCTTGAACTCGACCCGTTCGGGCCGGATCGAGACGGTCGTCGGCTGACCGTTTTCACGGATGTTGACGGCAGTGGCGTCGATCAGCGCGCCATTGGCCAGGCGGACCAGCGCATTGTCGCCGTCCAGCTTTTCGATAACACCGGGCAAGGCGTTGTTTTCACCGATGAAACCGGCGACGAAGCTGTTTTCCGGCGCCTCGTAAAGCGTGGCGGGGGGGGCAAGCTGCTGGATGCGGCCATCGTTGAAGACGGCGATGCGGTCGGACATGGTCAGCGCCTCGCCCTGGTCATGGGTGACATAGACGACGGTGATGCCGAGGCGTTCGTGCAAAGCCTTGATCTCGAACTGCATATGTTCGCGCAACTGCTTGTCCAGCGCGCCCAGCGGTTCATCCATCAGGACCAGCTTGGGATCGAAGACCAGCGCACGGGCCAGCGCGATTCGCTGCTGCTGCCCGCCGGAAAGCTGGGCAGGGCGGCGATTGCGGAACTTGCCCATCTGGACCATGTCCAGCGCGCGCATGATGCGGGATTCACGCTCGACCTTGCCCATGCCGCGCACTTCCAGCGGGAAGGACAGGTTTTCGCCCACCGTCATATGCGGAAACAGCGCATAGTTCTGGAACACCATCCCGATGCCGCGCTTGTGCGGCGGCACGTCGTTGATGTTGCGCCCGTCCAGGCGGATTTCGCCATGCGTGGCGGTCTCGAACCCCGCCAGCATCATCAGGCAGGTCGTCTTGCCCGACCCCGAAGGGCCAAGCATCGTCATGAACTCACCCTTGCCGATCTGAAGATTCAGATCCTTTACGACAAGCGACTGACCATCATAGCTTTTCTGAACACGATCAAACACGACGAACGCATCGTCAGCCGAAGTCCTGGACAAGATTGCGCGCCCCCTGTGGCCGTCTTTTTTCTGCGACTCCCAGACTATCGCCGGAGTTTGGCGCATTGCAACCGGCTTGTGGGATTACCGTTAAGTTCCGGTTGATTTCAGACGCGATCAGGGCAGATCCGGCGCGGCATGACCGCCTAGACGGCAATGCCGTGGCGGCCTGCAAGGTCGGTGAAGAATTGCCACGCCACCCGGCCCGAGCGGGACCCGCGCGTGGCCTGCCACTCGATGGCCTCGGCGCGCAGTTGATCGTCGTCGATGCCCAATCCATAGGCATCGCAATAGCCGCGCACCATCGCCAGGTATTCGTCCTGCGAACAGGGATGGAACCCCAGCCACAGCCCGAAACGGTCCGAGAGCGAGACCTTTTCCTCGACCGCCTCGCCCGGATGGATGGCGGTGGCGCGTTCGTTGTCGATCATGTCGCGCGGCATCAGGTGGCGCCGGTTCGAGGTCGCGTAAAGCACCACGTTGGACGGCCGCCCCGAAATCCCGCCATCCAGCACGGCCTTGAGCGATTTATACTGCGTATCGTCGTGGCTGAAGGACAGGTCGTCGGAAAACAGGATGAAACGCTTGTCCTCGGCCCTGGCCAGGATCGCCAGCAGCCGGGCGACCGAGCCAAGATCCTCGCGTGCGATCTCGACCAGGATCAGCGGCAGGCCCTCGCGCCGGGCCTCGGCATGGACGGCCTTGACCAGCGAGGATTTCCCCATCCCGCGCGCGCCCCACAGCAGGGCGTTGTTCGCCGCATGGCCGCGCGCGAATTGCAGGGTGTTTTGCAACAGCGTGTCGCGGGCGCGGTCGATGCCGATCAGTTGCACCAGATCGACCCGGCTGACGCTGTCCACGGCCACCAGCCGGTCGGGATCGGGCTGCCAGACATAGGCCCCGGCTTCGGAAAAGGCAGGCGCGGGCGCGGGCGCGGGGGCCAGGCGCTCAAGCGCGTCGGCGATCCGGGCGAGGTATTCTTCAGACATCGGCTTCCTGTTCTTGCTGTTCGCGCTTTCGTTCGATCCGCCGGACAAGCTGGATCGAGATCTCGTATAGCGCATAGACCACCGTGAACAGCACGATCTGCGAGATCACGTCGGGCGGCGTGGCGACGGCGGCAAGGATCAGAATCCCCACGACCGCATAGCGGCGGACCGAGGCAAGGCTGTGCGCGCTGACCAGCCCCGCCTTGCCCATCAGCGTCAGCGCCACGGGTAGCTGGAAGCTGAGCCCGAAGGCCAGCAGGAACTTGATCGTCAGGTTCAGGTATTCCTGCATCGAGCCCTGGAAGGCGATCCCGGCGACGTTGCCGGTCGTCGTCACCTCATCCGCCGTGGCCACGACCGGGGCCTGCTGGAAGCTGAGGAAGAAGGTGTAGGCCATCGGCAGGATGACGTAATAGGCGAAGGCCGCCCCGATCAGGAACATCACCGGCGAGGCGACCAGGAACGGCAGGAATGCGGCCTTTTCCGAACGGTAAAGCCCCGGCGCGACGAAACGCCAAAGCTGATAGCCGATCACCGGAAAGGCCAGGACGAAACCGCCGAAGAACGAGATGTTGATGGCCGTGAAGAAACCTTCCTGCAATTTGATGATCTGCAACTGGCAATTCTGCCCCCGCACCTCGAGCGCGGAACAGATCGGCTGCGTCAGGAAGTTGTAGATCGGCTTCCACACCGTATAGCACAGCACCATCGCGACGATGAAGGCCACCACCGCCCAGATGATGCGGCTGCGCAATTCGGCCAGATGCTCGATAAGGGGGGCGGCGCTGTCGTCGATGTCGTCCTGGGTCGAAGCGTTCTTGGCCAAGTCAGCGATCTTTCATGTCCGAACGGCGTATCGCATGGATGCGGCGGCGCGATTGGCTGGCGGCGGCATCCTGTCCGTCGGCGGTTTGTGCCGGGGCGTCTTGTGTCTGGGCATCCGCAGGTTTTTCGGCGGCCCTTGCAGGGGCGGCGGGCGGCACGGGCGCCGCCGGATCGGGCTTGACCGCATCGGCCTGCCCCTTGCCCTGCGCGCCGTTGCCATTGGCCAGCGGGCGCGAGGGTTCCCATTTCTCGAACTTGTCCACCGCGCGGTCCAGCGCGTCGAGGCCAAGCGATTTCTTCGATGTCAGCGATTTGACGTCCTTGAGGCTTTTCGCCGCCTCGTCCACGCCGGCCTCGCGGGCGGCATCTTCCATCGCCGAAGAAAACTCGCGCGCCATCTGCCGGGCGCGCCCGGTCAGCCGCCCCAATGTGCGGAAAAGCTGCGGCAGTTCCTTGGGGCCGATAACGATCAGCGCGACGATGCCGATCAGCATCAGCTCGCTCCAGCCGACGTCAAGCATGGGACAACCTTTCCAGGATCAGCCTTGGTCGGTCGTCTTGGGCGTCACGTCGCGCGCCTTTTCGCCCGGAACGTCGCGCAGCGCGTCCTCGGTGCTTTCGATTTCCTTGTTGCCTTCGCTCACGCCCTTCTTGAAGGCGGTGATTCCCTTCCCGACCTCACCCATCAGCGAGGACACCTTGCCCTTGCCGAAAAGCACGAGCACAACCACCGCGATAAGCAGAAGGCCGGGGATACCGATATTGTTCAGCATGATTTGCTCCTTGCCGGGCGAACTGGCGGCCCGGTCACTCATTTAAGATGTCGCGGCGCGGAATGCAAAACCCGAATGCGTGAATTTGCAACCTTGATCGGGTGCCCGGCCATATCCCGATGCATGATAACATGGCTTGGCATCGGATACATGGCGCGCGATAAACGGGCATGATGTCAGCTTCCTGCGCCAACCTTGCGATCTCACGCCCCGCACCGGAAAGGCGCGGTCATGAAGGTGGGCGTCATGGGCGATGAATTCGGTCGGCTGGCCTATCTGGTCCTGCTGCTGGTCGCCATCGGCGGCTTCGTCCTGGTCGAGTTCCGCCAGCGCCCCGGCCAGGCGTCGCGCCAGATGCTGGCCTGGGTGCTGATCTTCGTCGGCGTCGTCGCCGCCGCCGGGCTGTGGGAAGATTTCTCGAATCGCGCCGCCCCGCGCCAGCAGGTGCTGGAGGGTGGGCGGATCGAGATCCCGCGCAGCCGTGACGGCCACTATCACCTGGCGGCGAAACTGAACGGCACCCCGGTCCGCTTCGTCGTCGATACCGGCGCCACCACCATCGCGCTGTCGCGCCGCGACGCCGAACGGATCGGGATCGACACGGACGGGCTGGCCTATATCGGGCAGGCGCGGACGGCCAACGGGCTGGTGCAGACGGCGCCGGTGATGATCGACAGCTTCCGCATCGGCGATATCGCCGACGACCGCGTGATGGCGGTGGTGATCGACGGCGAGATGGAGCTGTCGTTGCTGGGGATGACCTATCTCAGCCGCTTCGCCCGCGTCAGCATGGAGGCCGACCGCCTGCTGCTGGAACGCTAGCGGCTACTGCCTGCGCTGCCAGCGCCCCGAAGCTTCGGACCAGTATTGCGCCTCTACCCCCTGCCCGGTCAGGTCGCGCCATTGCTGGCGCGCGACGTCCAGCGCGGCGTCGTCGTTCCCGTCGAAAAGGATGCAGACCCGTTCCAGCGCCGTGCAATCCTGCGCGGCGACCGCGACCCCTTCGATGGCGATCAGGCAGGCGGGCAGGTTCGTCGCGGGCTGGTCCGGCAGGGTCAGCAGCACGGGCTGGCGCGCATCATGCGGCCCGCCGGCAAGACCGTGGGGCAAGAACCCCTCGCCCTGCCAGAGCCGCTGGTCCAGCGCGGCCAGCGTCCCGGCGCTGCGGCCCCGCAACTCGACCCGCCATCCGGCGTCCAGGCTCTTGCCGATCAGCACCGGCAAGAGCGCTTCGGGCGCCGAGCGGGTCAGGTGATAGAACAGCGCCGCGCCCACGACCCTAGCCCTTGGCCTCGTATTGGTCGCGCACCAGCCGGTCCAGCGTCATCACGCCCCACCCGCTTGCCCCCTTGGGCGCCAGCGCCGTTTCCGAGGGCGGCAGCGCGACCCCGGCGATGTCGATATGCGCCCAGGGCGTGCCCTTGCGGATGAAGCGTTGCAGGAATTGCGCCGCCGTGATCGAGCCTGCCGCGCGCCCGCCGGTGTTCTTGATATCGGCCAGCCGCGACTTGATCAGCTTGTCGTAGGACGGCCCCAGCGGCAGCCGCCATGCGCCTTCGCCTTCGGCCTTGGCGGCGCCCAGCAGCGCGTCGGCCAGCGCATCGTCATTGGCGAAGACGCCGGCATTGTCATGGCCAAGCGCGATGATGACCGCGCCGGTCAGCGTGGCCAGGTCGATCACGGCGGCGGGTTGGAAGCGTTCCTGCGCATACCAAAGCACATCGGCCAGCACCAGGCGGCCCTCGGCGTCGGTGTTGATGACCTCGATCGTGTCGCCCTTCATGGATTTCACGATATCGCCCGGACGCTGCGCGCGCCCGTCGGGCATGTTTTCCACCAGCCCGACCAGGCCGACGACATTGGCCCGCGCCCGGCGCAGGGCCAGCGTGCGCATGACGCCCGCGACGACGCCCGCGCCCCCCATGTCCATCGTCATCTCCTCCATCCCGGCGGCGGGCTTGATCGAGATGCCGCCGGTGTCGAAGACGACGCCCTTGCCGACCAGCGCCAGCGGGGCCTGATCGCCGCCCCCGTTCCAGCGCATGACGACGACCTTCGAGGGGCTTTCGCTGCCCTGGCCCACGGCCAGCAGGGCGCGCATCCCCAATTCGGCAAGCCGGTCCTCGTCCAGGACCTCGACCTCCAGCCCGATCTCGCGCATGGCCAGAAGGCGGTCGGCGAAATCGCCGGTGGTCAGCACGTTCGAGGGTTCGTTGACCAGATCGCGGGTGAAAAAGACGCCCTCGGCCAGCGCCGCGCCGTCGGCAGCCTTGCGGGCCAGCGCCTCGGGTTCGGGGGTCATGAAGGTGACGCTGGCCTTTTCGGGGTCGGGCGCCTCATCGTCCGCAGAAACCGAGGCGCCCGGCACGGGGGTCCGCACCTCGGACGGCGCACGCGGGTCCAGCGGGGATTCGGCGGGCGCATCGGCGCTGTCACCGTCCTTGCGGGTCTTGTAGGTGTCGAAGTCATAGGCGCGCAGCGCGATGCCCAGCGCCACCTCGGCGGCCTGCGCGTGGCGGGGGGCAAGCACCAGCGTTTCCACCTTGCCAAGCCGCGCACCGATGGCCGCGCCTGCCTTGCGCGCCTCGTCCACGCTGGCGCGGGCGGGCAGGGAAACAAGCTGAAGCGCCTCGGCGGCCAGCCCGGCGGGCCAGGCCAGTTCCAGCGCGCCGCCCGGCTTGACCGCCTTCCACGCCCCGGATTCCAGCGCGCGCAGGACCGCCTCGCGGGTGGGGCGGGGCAGGCCGGCGGGCGGGCGGGCATTCGCGCCGATCAGGACCGCGATGCGTCCCTTGCGACCGGAAAGCCCGGAGGTGTCGGTTTCGGTAAAGGCGATTTCGACGGGTCTGGTCATCTGTGGCTCTCGCGGAAAATTTCGTCAGGGGAAAACCTAGTGCCCAAGTCCGCCCTTGACCAGAGCCGGGACTTCCCCAATCGCTTGGCAGAGGTTAAGCAGACCGCGACCCTTCTGCAGGACGACATGCCGCGTATCGACCGTTATATTCTGTCGCAGTTCCTGACGCTGTTCGGGTTCTTCGCGCTGGTGCTGGTTTCGGTCTACTGGATCAACCGCGCCGTTTCGCTGTTCGAGCAACTGATCTCGGACGGGCAGACCGCACTGGTGGTGCTGGAGTTCACGGCGCTGACCCTGCCGCTTGTGATCTCGGTCGTGCTGCCGATCGCGGCCTTCGCGGCGGCGGCCTATGGCACCAACCGGCTGTCGGGCGAATCGGAACTGGTGGCGATGCAGGCGGCGGGCATGTCGCCCTTCCGGCTGGCGCGCCCGGTGCTGGTTTACGGCCTGATCGTCGCCACCATGTCGGCGGCGCTGGTCCACGGGCTGGTGCCGATGGCGCGCGCCCATATGGCCGACCGGCAGGCGCAACTGGCCGAAAACGTCACCGCCCAGTTCCTGCGCCCCGGCATGTTCCAGTTCCCGGCCGAGGGGCTGACGCTGTATATCCGCGACATCGCGGCGGACGGGCGGCTGCGCGACATGTTCTTTGAAGACACCCGCGACCCGGACAACCAGACGACCTATTCCGCGTCCGAAGCGCTGCTGATCCGTTCCGACAGCGGGCCGGTGCTGGTGATGATGCAAGGCTCGATGCAGGTGCTGGAACGGCGCGGCGGCGAACAGCGGCTGTCGCTGACGCGCTTTGCCAACATGTCGCTGGACATCGGCAGCGCCATCGGTCCCTCGAACGCACGCAAGCGCGACCTGCGCGCCTATTCCACCCCCGCCCTGCTGGCGGCGGGGCCCGAGTTGTTGCAGGCGACCGGCGCCAGCCCCGACAAGGCCCGCGCCGAGGCGTTCGAGCGGATCGCCAGGCCGCTGCTGTCCCCCGTCGCCGCCATGCTGGGCTTTGCCATGCTGCTTCTGGGCGGCTACAGCCGCTTCGGCGTCTGGCGGCAACTGGTCTGGTCGGTGGTGGCGCTGATCCTGGTGCAGTTCCTGGACACGGCGGCGGCCAACCAGGTCGCGCGCGACGCGACGCGCTGGCCGCTGGCCTTCCTGCCCTCGGCCGTGGGGGCGGCGATCGGGTTCGGCGCGCTGTGGTGGGCCGCCCGGCCCCGGCGCGTCGCGCGGCCCGCGGCGCAGGGGGCGCGGCCATGATCCTGTCGGCCTATCTTGCACGGCGCTTTGCGCGGCTTCTGGTGCTGATCGCGCTGATCTTCCTGGCGATCCTGTTCCTGGTCGAGATGGTCGAGCAGGTCCGCCGCTTTGCCGATGAAAACATCGGGCTGAGCGGCGCGGCGCATCTGTCGATCCTCAACATCACCGGCAGCTTCTACGCCATCCTGCCGCTGATCACCGTGCTGGCGGGGATCGCGCTTTTCGTGAACCTGTCGCGGACGTCCGAGATGGTGGCGATCCGCGCCTCGGGGCGGTCGGGGATGCGGGCGGTGGCCTCGCCCGCCATCACGGCGATGCTGTTCGGCGTGCTGTCCGTCGCCATCCTGAACCCGATGGTCGCCGCGACCTCCAAGCAATACGACGCGCTGGTGGCCGGGATCCAGTCGGGCGACCGCGACACCATCAGCCTTGGCGATTCCGAGGTCTGGCTGCGCCAGAGCCTCAGCTTCACCCGCCCCGGCGGGCAGGCCGAAAGCGGGCAGATCGTCATCCGGGCAAGCCGCGCAAGCCCCGATGCGGCGACACTTTACGACGCGACCTTCATGCTGTTCACGCCGACCGAAGGGCCGGTCGGACGCATCGACGCGCGCGAGGCGCGGCTGTCGAACGGAAACTGGCTGCTGACGGATGCCAAGGAATGGCCGCTGACCGCGCCCAACCCCGAAACCGCCGCGCGGGTGCTGGACAGTTTCGAGATCCCGACCGAACTGACCGCCGAACGCATCCGCGACGGCTTCGGCCAGCCCGATTCGGTCCCGGTCTGGCAGTTGCCCGGCTATATCGCCACGCTGGAGGCCGCGGGCTTTTCCGCACAGCGCCACAAGGTCTGGTTCCAGATGGAACTGGCGCGGCCCCTGCTGATGGCCGCGATGATCCTGATCGCGGCGGTCTTTACCATGCGGCACATCCGGGGGCGCAAGATGGGCACGCTGGTCCTGGCCGCCTTCGCCTGCGGGATCGTCCTGTTCTTCTTTCGCAACATGGCGCAGGTGCTGGGCGACAATGGCGATATCCCGCCCCTCCTGGCAGGATGGGCACCGCCGCTGGTGGGGCTGCTCTTCGCGCTTGGCGCCCTGCTGCAACTGGAGGACGGCTGATGGCCGCAAAAGGCTTTTCTGCACCCGCCCCGATCCTGGCCCTGGCGCTGGCCGCCTGCGGCTGGACGCTGGCCCCGCAGGCCACCCTTGCGCAGGCCGTCCCACCCGACGCCGCCGCCCCCCTTGCGGGGGTCCCGGCCACGGTGGCGCCCATCCGCCCTGTCCCGCAACCGCCGCGCCCCGGCGGACCCGCGCTGGCCCCGACGGAAAGCCTCCATCTCGGCGAACGCACGGGCGACGGCACCACCGGCCTGACCCTGCCCCGCCCCTTGCGGGTGGCCCAGCCCGAGATCCGCATCTCGCGGCCCGAACCCGCCGACGGCACCGCCGCCACCATCCTGGCCGAGGATCTTTCGCTGTCGCCCGACCGCACCCTGACCGCCTCGGGCGGGGTAGTGGTGTGGTATCAGGGCACGCGGCTGGTGGCGCAGCAGGTGGTCTACGACGGCCAGTCCGGGGGCGTGACGCTGCGCGGGCCGATCCACATATCGCAGCCCGCGCTGGCAGGTAGCACCGACGAGGCGGTCCTGATCGCCGAGGCCGCCCAGCTTGAACCCAACATGCAGGACGGCATCCTGCGCGGCGCCCGCCTGCTGCTTGCGCGAGAGCTGCAACTGGCCGCCGCCGAGGCCCACCGCAGCCAGGACGGCCGCCTGACCACGCTGGACCGGGTGGTGGCATCCAGTTGCCGGGTCTGCGCCTCGGACCCGACGCCGCTGTGGGAAATCCGCGCGCGCCGGATCACCCATGACGCGCTGACGCGGCAACTTCATTTCGACAATCCGCAATTCCGCGCCTTCGGCATCCCGCTGGCCGCACTGCCCGCCATGACCGCGCCCGACCCCACGGTCGAGCGGATGACCGGCCTTCTGCGCCCGCAGTTCCGCACGACCTCGCGGCTGGGTTTCGGCATCAAGCTGCCCTATTTCGTGACGCTTGGCGATCACGCCGACGTCACCCTGACGCCCTACCTGTCCACCAGCCGCACCCGCACGCTGGACCTGCGCTATCGCCACGCCTTCCGCAACGGCGTGATGGAATGGGACGGCGCGTTGTCGCGCGACGACATCCGCCAGGGCGAAACGCGCGGCTACCTGTTCGGCGCGGGCCAGTTCATGCTGCCGCGCGGCTACCGCCTGACCGGCCAGATCCAGTCGGTCAGCGACCGCTCTTATCTGCTGGACTACGGCATCACCGACGCCGACCGGCTATGGAGCGGGCTGATGATCGACCGCGTCCGCCGCGACCGCTTCTTCTTCGCCCGCGCGGGAAAATACGAATCCCTGCGCGACGAGGCGGACGAGGCCAACGACCCCAACCGCGTCGTGGACGTGATGTGGCACCGCCGCTGGCGGCCCGCGCTGATCGGCGGAGAGGCGGGCTTCGAATGGTCTCTGCATGGCCATCGCCGCCGCTCGTCGCAGGACATCACGGGGCGCGACGGGGTGCGCGGCTCGGTCTCGCTGGACTGGCGGCGCAGCCAGATCCTGCCGCATGGCTTCGTCGGCGCGGTGCAGACCAGCATCGATGCCGATGTCTACCGCATCCGGCAGGACAGCCGCTTCGACGACTGGTTCATGCGCATCGACCCGGTTCTGGCAACGGAACTGCGCTGGCCGCTGATTCGCAGCGATGGGGGCGCCACCCATATCCTGGAACCCGTCGTGCAACTGGTCTGGTCGCGCCGTTCAGACTGGGGCGACGATATCCCCAACGAGGACAGCCACCTGATCGAGTTCGACGAGGGGAACCTTTTCTCCCTCAACCGCTTTCCGGGGTGGGATGCGCGGGAAACCGGGCTGCGCGCCAACCTGGGGCTAAGCTGGACCCGGCTGGACCGCGACGGCTCGACCCTGTCGCTGACGGCGGGCCGCGTGATCCGCAGCCGCACCGATCCGGCCTTCGCGAATTCCTCGGCGCTGGACGGGCGGCGCTCGGACTGGCTGCTGGCGGCGCAATACAGCCACCCCGACGGGCTGGCCATCGCCAACCGCGCCCTGTTCGACGATTCCCTGTCGATCAGCCGCAACGACCTGCGGCTTGGCTGGGCGCGCCCCGACCTGCAACTGTCGGCGGGCTACCTGTGGATGACCAGCGACGCGCTGGAAGGGCGCGAGGATCGGGTGTCCGAACTGACCACCACCGGCGGCTGGCAGATCGCGGACGGCTGGTGGGGCATCGCCGAGACGCGCTATGATTTCGTCGCCGACCGCGCGCAGAAGGCCCTGCTGGGGCTGGAATATCGCAACGAATGCGTGTCGCTGGAAATGGCGGTCGAGCGGCGCTTTACCTCGTCCGACGAACTGCGGCCCGAAACCTCGTTCGAGCTGGGTATCCGCCTGGCAGGCTTCGGCAGCCAGAAAGATATCCGCGGAACGGTGGCGCGGCGCGCCTGCCTGCGCTAATGTCCGGCCAAACAATGCTGCGAGGGGTTTTCATGCGGCGAGCAATTCTTGGCGCGGCAATGGCCGCGATGATGCTGGGCGGGCAGGCTGCGCTGGCGCAATCCAATCCGTTCCGCCCGGTCGTCTATGTCAACGACTCGGTCGTGACCGAGTTCGACATCCAGCAACGTGCCCGCTTCCTTCAACTGTTGCAGGCCCCCGACACCAGCCGCGCCGCCGCCGAACGCGCGGTGATCGAGGACCGGCTGCGCATGCAGGCCGCCGATTCGATCGGCATCCGCCCCACGGACGAAGCCATCGACGAGGCGCTGGCCGAATTCGCCGGGCGCGGCGGCCTCGACACCGCCCAGTTCGAGCAGCTCTTGCGCCAGAACGGGGTGGATCCGCAGATCTATCACGATTTCATCGTCTCGGGCGTGGTCTGGCGCGACGTGGTGCGCGCCCGCGTCGTGCCGACCGTCCGCGTCTCGGATGCCGAGGTCGAACAGGAATTCCAGAAGATCGTCCAGACCCCGCGCGTCACCGACGTCCTGCTGTCCGAACTGATCATCCCCGCACCCGAGGGGCAAGAGGCCCAGGCGATGGGCCTGGCCGAGGACATCCTCGCCAACGTCTCGTCCGAAAGCGAATTCGCCGCCGCCGCGCGGCAATATTCCGCCGTGCAAAGCCGCGAGGAAGGCGGACGCCTGCCCTGGACACCGCTGGCCAACCTGCCGCCCTCGCTGCAACCCATCGTCCTGTCGTTGCAGCCGGGCAGCGTCAGCCAGCCGCTGACCGTTCCGGGCGCGGTGGTGCTGTTCATGCTGCGCGACACGCGCGGCGTGGTGCGCTCGGGCGCGCGCGATCAGGTGCTGGAATATGTCCACCTGCGCCACGGCGACCCCGCCGAGGCCGCCCGCATCGCCGCCACCGTGCGCAGTTGCGGCGATCTCTTCGTGCGGGCCAACGGGCTGCCCGCCGACCGCCTTGTCCACGAGACGCGCAATCTTGGCGCGATCCCGCAGAACATCGGGCTTTACCTCGCCAGCCTCGACGACGACGAGGCCACCGCCTTCGGGGGCGAGGTCGTGATGCTGTGCAAGCGCACCCCTGCGCTGATGGCCTCGGCGGACGAACAGCCGCAGGTGCCGGTGGCGCCCGACGAACCCGCCGAGCAGGCCCCCGATTCCAACGCGCTGCCCGATCTGGACACGGTGCGCAACGTGGTCTTCAACCGCAAGATCTCGAATGCCGCCGACGCCTACCTGGCCGAGTTGCAGGCCAATGCCATCATCCGGCGCTGATCCGGGACCATGCGGATGCCCCCGATCCTGCTGACCTGTGGCGAGCCTGCGGGCATCGGGCCGGAACTGGCCCCGCTTGCGCTTGACGCGGGGGTGCCCTTCGCCTGGCTTGGCGACCCGGCCCACCTGCCCCCCGGCACCCGCTGGACCGGCGTGACCGATCCCGCGCAGCCGGTGCCGCCAGGGCATCTGGCCGTGCTGCCCCACTCCTTCCCGTCACCGCGCACCCCCGGCAAGCCCGACCCGGCCAACGCGCCCGCCGTGGTCGAGGTCATCGCCCGCGCCGTCGCCCTGACCCGGCAGGACAAGGCCGCGGCCATCTGCACCCTGCCCATCAACAAGCAGGCACTGGTCAAGGGCGCCGCCTTCCCCTTTCCCGGCCATACCGAATATCTCGCCCATCTCGCGGGCGGGGCAGATGTCGCGATGATGCTGGCCTCGACTACCATTGACCCACCCTGCCGGACCGTGCCCGCGACCATCCATATCGCGCTCGAAGACGTCCCGCACAGGCTGACGCCCGAGCTGCTGGAACGCACCATCCGCATCACCGCCGCCGCCCTTGCCCGCGACTTCGGCCTGTCGCATCCGCGCATCGCCCTGGCCGGGCTGAACCCCCATGCGGGCGAAAACGGCGTCATGGGCGATCAGGAAGGCGACTGGATCGCCCCGCTCGCGGACCGCCTGCGCGAACAGGGATTCGCGCTGACCGGCCCGCTGCCCGCCGACACGATGTTTCACGCGGCGGCGCGCCGAAACTACGATGCGGCGATCTGCGCCTATCACGACCAGGCGCTGATCCCGATCAAGACGCTGGACTTCGCGGGCGGGGTGAACGTGACGCTCGGCCTGCCCTTCATCCGAACCTCGCCGGACCACGGAACGGCCTTCGACATCGCCGGAAAGGGGCTGGCCGATCCCACCAGCACCATCGCCGCCCTGCGGATGGCCCATGACATGGCCCAAAAGAGCATGGCCCAAAAGAACATGACACAGAAACGCCGATGATTCTTCATCATTCAAACACCCTCGGGGGGTCCGGGGGGCAGACAGCCCCCCGGCCGGCGCAACCATGAGCGCGCTCGACAACCTGCCCCCCCTGCGCGAGGTGATCGCGCGCCACGACCTGCGCGCGAAAAAGCAGCTTGGCCAGAACTTCCTGCTGGACCTGAACCTGACCGCCAAGATCGCGCGCGCCGCAGGCGATCTCGGCCAGTGCGACGTGATCGAGGTCGGCCCCGGTCCCGGCGGGCTGACCCGTGGCCTGCTGGCCGAAGGCGCGCGCCACGTCCTCGCCATCGAAAAGGACGCCCGCGCCCTGCCCGCCCTGGCCGAGATCGCCGCCGCCTACCCTGGCCGCCTGACCGTCATCAACGGCGACGCGCTGGAAATCGACCCGCTGGCCCATGTCGCGCCGCCGGTGCGCATCGTCGCCAACCTGCCCTATAACGTCGGAACCGAACTGCTGATCCGCTGGCTCACCCCGCCCGCATGGCCGCCCTTCTGGCAGTCCCTGACGCTCATGTTCCAGAAAGAGGTGGCCGAGCGCATCACCGCCCGCCCCGGCGGCAAGGCCTATGGCAGGCTGGCGGTGCTGGCGCAATGGCGGGCCGACGCGCGCATCGTGATGACGCTCCCGCCCGAGGCTTTCGTGCCCGCGCCCAAGGTCCATTCCTCGGTCGTCCACCTGACCGCCCTGCCGCAACCGCGCTATCCCGCCGATGCGAAGGTGCTTTCCTCGGTCGTCGCGGCGGGCTTCAACCAGCGCCGCAAGATGCTGCGCGCCTCGCTGAAATCGATCCACCCGGAAATCGAGCGCCTGCTTGAGGAATGCGGCATCCCCCCCACCGCCCGCGCGGAAGAGGTCGGGCTGGAACAGTTCTGCACGCTTGCCCGCGCCGTCCAGGCCGCGCGGCAGGGCTGACCCCCCTCCCGAAAGGAATGACCGCGATGCCCCCCTCCGGCCCCCTGGCAAGGTTCTTGCGGCAGCTTGGACCTTCCATGCCCTTCCTGGGCCTGCGCGAGGCCCTGCGCGCCAGCATCGGCGCCTTTGCCGGGCTTGGCCTGCTGGCGGTCGCGGTGATCTTCCTGGCCCGCCACGATTACGGCCTGTTCATGATCGCGCCCTTCGGCGCCAGCGCCGTCCTGCTTTTCGCCGTGCCCAACAGCCCGTTGGCACAGCCCTGGTCGGCGATGGTCGGCAACCTGGTATCGGGGCTGGCAGGCGTCGGGGCAGTATTCTTCGTGGCCGATCCCGCGCTTTGCATGGCGGTGGCGGTCGGCGGCGCGATCTTCGCCATGCACCTGTGCAACGCCCTGCATCCGCCCGGCGGCGCGGTCGCCCTGACCGCCGCCCTGTCGGCCGAACAGATCCGCGAACTCGGCTGGAGCTTCGCGCTGTCCCCGGTCCTTGCCGGAACCGCCTGCCTTGCGGCGGTGGCGGTGATCTGGGCGCGGCTGACCGGGCGGCGCTATCCCTTCCGCCAGCAGGACGAGGTCAACCGCCACGGCACCACCGACAACGTGGACCGGCTGCATGTCACGCGCGCCGAGCTGGCCGGGATCCTGCAACAGTTCCGCCAGACCACCAACATCGGCGTCGAGGATCTGGCCCGGCTGGTCGGCGCGGTCGAGATGCTGGCCGCCCAGCACCAGATGGAAGGGATCGAGGTCGCCGATGTCATGTCCCGCGACCTGGTCACAGTCGCCCCCGATACCCGCCTGTCCAATGTCGCGCGGCTGTTCCGGGACCACGGCTTCACCTCGCTGCCGGTGGTGGGACCGGATGCGCGCTATCTTGGGCTGATCTTCCAGATCCATCTGATCCGGCGCGGGCAGGAACTGGCCGAGCGCACGGATCAGGGCTTCCTGCGCTCGATCGGCTCGCTGCTGAGCCCGCAGTCCGGCACCCCGCCCTCGGCGGCGCAGGTGATGTCGGTCACGGTGCCCTCGGTCGCGGCGACGGCACCCCTGGCCGAGGTGCTGCCGCTGCTGGCACGCAGCGATTGCGACGCGGTGCCGGTGCTTGAAGGCCAGCGCATCATCGGCATCGTGACCCGGACCGACCTGATCGACGCCCTGGCGCACCGGCAGGCGAACCTGCTGGTTCAAGACACGGGATCGACACCCGCATGATTTCTTGACACTTTCACTAGGATACGACTACAAGCCCGTTGAAACGCCAGCGCCCGCCAGCCTCATCCCCTTCTCCAACGGAGCTATCGATGAGACCGAGCGCCCTTTTCACCTCCTCTCTCTTCACCGCCGCCGCATGGCCGCTGATCCTTGCCGCGCAGCAGGCACCCCTGCCCCAGGTGCGGCTGGACGAGGTGGTGCTGACCGCCACGGACGAGGGACCGGCGGGAACCGCGCCGGTCGCCACGATTTCGGCGGACGAGATCGCGCGGCGCCAAGCGGGGTCGGTCGCCGACATCCTGCGCGATGTGCCCGGCATCAGCGCCGCCCATCGCGGCAATGTGCTGAGCGCGGCGCCCAATATCCGGGGTTTCGGCGGAACGGCGCATATGGCCAGCGACCCCTCGGTCCAGGTGGCCATCGACGGGACGAACACCGACGGCGGGCGGGTCTATCAGAACGTGACCGGACAGGCGGCGGACCCGGCGCTGCTGCGCTCGGCCTCGGTGCTGAAGGGGCCGCTGGCCTCGCTGGAATATGGTTCGGGGATCAATGGCGGCACGGTGCGGCTGGACACGATCAACGGCGCCGACCTGACCGGCGGCCAGCCCGGCTACCGCTTTCGCCAGTTGCTGGGCGCCAACTCCAACGGCGACGGCTGGGTGACGTCCTCGACGCTGGCATGGCAGGCGGATGATCGCTTCGACTTCCTGCTGAACTATTCCCGCCGCCGCCTGGCCGAGCAAGAGGACGGCGACGGCGACACCATCGCCAACGAGGGATTCAACCTGCCCTCGCTGCTGGTCAAGGCGCGCTATCGCATCGACGAGGCGAACACCGTCACCCTGTCCTACACCGATT
Organism: uncultured Paracoccus sp.; assembly: GCF_945915435.1. GTDB lineage: Bacteria > Pseudomonadota > Alphaproteobacteria > Rhodobacterales > Rhodobacteraceae > Paracoccus. The sequence continues at coordinate 50,568 of NZ_CAMEFG010000009.1, forward strand.
CGAAAAGCGCCGAACGCGACGTGCCCTATGCGCAGGCCACCGGCTCGCCCATCTTCGGCAACGTCAACCGCGACCGCGAGGGGTCCGTGGCCTCGGTCGCGTGGAATTACGATCCCGCAGGCAACGACCTGATCGACCTGGAACTGAAATACACCCGCTCCGAGCAGGTCGTCGATATCGAGGCGCTGGTCCCCGGCACCCCCGCCGCCATGTTCGAGGGGCGCTATAACCTGGACACCGACCGCATCACGCTGAAGAACACGGCCCGCTTTGCCCATGCGGGCGTCGCCCACAACCTGCGCGCGGGGCTGGACTGGCAGCGGCAGGAACGCGATGCGGCGAATTATACGCCCTCGGGCCGGTTCACGCGCTTCGGCGTCTTCGTCCTGGATGAAATGGAACTGGCGGGCGACCTGAACCTGTCCGCCGGCCTGCGGGTCGAGCGGCAGAAGATCGAGGGTGCCGAACAGGGCGGCGCCGCCTTCGGCCCATTCACCACCACCGCCCGCACGGCGGGCCTGGGGATCGAGAAGGGGCTGGGCGCGGGCTTCAGCGCCTTCGGTTCGTTCACCTATGGCGAGGGGCTGGCGACGCTGGACGTCGCGCCCTCGCTTTCGCCCACGCGCGGCACCTATTACGGCGATACGGTCCAGAAAAGCCGGGTGTGGGAGGCCGGGCTGAAATACGCGGGCAACGACCTGGTGGCGGCGGGCGACCGGCTGACCGCCTCGGCCTCGGCCTACCAGACGGTGATCTGGGACGCGCTTTATGGCGTCTCGACCTCGGCATCGGCGGAATATACCGGCTTCACCATGCGCGGGGTCGAGCTTGAGGCCCGCTATGACATGGCGCAGGGCTTCTACGCGCGCGGCGCGCTGACGATCAACAACCACAGCGAGGACTATTATACCGCAGCCGAGGGGCTGATCCGGCAGGATTATATCTATACCGCCGCCGACCAGTTGACCCTGACCGTCGGGCAACGCTGGCGCGAATTCGACCTGGCCTGGCACATGCATGCCGCCAAGGGGGTCGAACTGGCGCGTCCGGGCACCACCTCGGAAGGGCCGGGTTGGGCGGTCCACGACCTGACCCTGCGCTACGAACCGGAAACCGGCCCGCTGGCCGGGCTGGCCGTGGACCTGGGCGTGGAAAACGTCTTTGACCGCCAATACAAGAACAACCTGTCCTATCTGGCCGAGCCGGGGCGCAACTTCAAGCTGTCGCTGGCCCGGACCTTCTGAGCAGGCCCGAATCGGCAAGGCAGGCGGCCGGGCGCGGACCCGGCCGTTCGCGTTGCGGCACCACCGATCACCCATTCGTGACCGCGCCCGGACCGCGAAACGCGCCCCTGCCCCGGCGGCGCGGTTTTGCCGATATGGGGTCAGGGCATCGCATGGCGTGGACGATGGCGCGCGGAACGATTAGAAGAACCCGACCCTGGGCGCGTGCGTTGCGGTGCCCCGGAACAAGCCAGAACAAGAAAAGAGCGGCAGAGCATATGCACAACGGCAGCAGGACGGCCCAATCGGTCGCCTCGGTCAGACCCCTACAGATCCGCGGTCGTTTCCTGACTGCGGTCGCATTGCACCTGGAAGGGCACCCCGACCACGCATTCATGGATGCGCTGGACATGCGCCTGCGCCAGACCCCGCGCTTCTTCCAGGATGCGCCGGTCGTGATCGACCTTGAAAAGGCGCAGGGCATCGACAGCACCGCCGACCTGATGGCCCTGATCGAGTCCTTGCGCGCCCGCAGGCTGGCCGTCATCGGCATCCAGTCGGGCGACGACGTGCAGGCGCAGGCGGCGGGCGAGATCGGGCTGGTGGCGCTGGCCGCGGGCCGCGACGCGCCGCTGGAGCGCGTCTCGCGTCCCGGCAAGCGCCCCGCCGCTGCCGCGGCCACCCCGCCCGCCGTCGTCGAACAGCCCCCCGCACCCGCAAGGCTGATCACCCAGCCCGTCCGTTCCGGCCAGACGGTCTTTGCCGACCGTGGCGACCTGATCGTCGTCGGTCCCGTCAGTTCGGGGGCCGAGGTGATCGCGGCGGGCAATATCCACATCTACGGCCGGTTGCGGGGCCGCGCGCTGGCAGGGGTGAACGGCGATACCTCGGCCCGGATCTTCTGCAATGCGCTGGACGCCGAACTGCTGGCCATCGCCGGGCTTTACCGCACCAGCGAGCAGATGGGCACCGACACGCCACGCCAGCATGTGCAGGCATGGCTGGACGGCGACCGGCTGCAAATCGAATCCCTCAAGTAACCCCTTCCAATACCAATGACCGAAAGGAAGCGTTCGTGAGCAAGGTTATCGTGGTCACCTCCGGCAAGGGCGGCGTCGGCAAGACGACCTCGTCCGCCGCCATCAGCGCAGGGCTTGCCATGCGCGGGCACAAGACGGTCGTGATCGACTTCGACGTGGGGCTGCGCAACCTGGACATGATCATGGGCTGCGAACGCCGCGTCGTCTTCGATTTCATCAATGTCATCCAGGGCGACGCCAAGCTGAAGCAGGCGCTGATCAAGGACCGGCGGCTGGAAAACCTGTCGATCCTGCCCACCTCGCAGACCCGCGACAAGGACGCGCTGACGAAAGAGGGCGTGAAGGCCGTTCTGGACGAATTGCGCGAGGATTTCGACTATATCATCTGCGACAGCCCGGCAGGGATCGAGCGCGGCGCGCATCTGGCGATGTATTACGCCGACGAGGCCATCGTCGTGACCAACCCCGAAGTGTCCTCGGTCCGCGACAGCGACCGGGTGCTGGGGCTGCTCAACTCCAAGAGCGCGCTTGCGGAAAAGGGCGACGGCAGCGCGGTCAAGGCCCAGCTTCTGCTGACCCGCTTCGACCCCGCCCGCTCGGCCAGGGGCGAGATGATGAGCGTCGAGGACGTTCTGGAAATCCTGGCCATCCCGCTGCTTGGGATCATCCCCGAAAGCAGTTCGGTGCTGAAGGCCTCGAACGAGGGGATGCCGGTCGCGCTGGACGAGAAATCGGCGGCGGGCCGCGCCTATCAGGACGCCGTCGGGCGCCTGCTGGGTGAAACCACCGAAGTCCGCGCCGTGCAGGGCGAGGAACGCCGCGGCTTCTTCCAGCGCCTTCTGGGACGGGGGGGCTGACCATGTTCGGATTCCTTCGTTCACGCAAGCCAAGCTCGGCGCAGACCGCCAAGGAACGCTTGCAGATCCTGCTGGCGCATGAACGCGGCAGCGGCGGCGGTTCGGATCCGGATTTCCTGGCATCGCTGCAACGCGACATCCTCGAGGTCGTCCGCCGCCATATCGAGATCGACCGCGACGCGGTCGAGATCAAGCTGGAACGCAGCGACGACCTGTCCAGCCTGGAAATCAACATCGACATGCCCGGCGCCAAGGCCCGCACCCCCGGCTGACGGGGGTTCGGGCGGCGGCGCGCGGAACAACCCGACCGGCCGCGGGTTGTCCCCCTGTTCAAGCAAGGGGAAGCGCGATGGCCGAGGACATGGAATTCACGATCGGCATCGAAGAGGAATATCTTCTGGTCGATGCCGAAACGGGTGATCTGCGCCCTGCCCCCGATGCGCTGATGGCCGCCTGCAAGGCCGAACTTGCCGATCAGGTCAGCCCCGAGTTCCTGCGCTGCCAGATCGAGATCGGCACCCCCGTCTGCGCCGATATTTCCGACGCGCGCGCGCAGCTTTCGCGCCTGCGCGGCAGCATCGCGCGACAGGCGGCGGAATTCGGGCTGGCCCCGGTTTCGGTCGCCTGCCACCCTGTCGCCGACTGGCGCGACCAGCCCCATACGGACAAGGACCGCTACAACCGGATCTGGCACGAGATGGGCGGGGTCGCGCAGCGGATGCTGATCTGCGGAATGCATGTCCATGTCGGCATCCCCGACCGCGACATGCGCATCGACCTGATGAACCAGTTTTCCTGGTTCCTGCCGCAATTGCTGGCGCTTTCGACCTCCAGCCCGTTCTGGCAGGGCGACGACACGCGGCTGGCATCCTATCGCACGACGGTCTTTGGCGGCTATCCCCGCACCGGGCTGCCGCCACGCATGGGAAGCTGGGCGGAATACGACCGCTCGGTCGCGGCGCTGACCGGGACGGGGGTGATCGAGGACGCCAGCAAGATCTGGTGGGACCTGCGCCCCTCGTGCAACTTTCCCACGCTGGAAACGCGGATCTGCGACGCCTGCCCGCGCCTGTCGGAAACGATCACGCTGGCAGCGCTGATCCAGGCGACGATGCGGATGCTGTGGCGAATGTCGCGCCACAATCTGCGCTGGCGCGAATATGACAACTTCCTGCTGGGCGAAAACCGCTGGCGGGCACTGCGCTATGGCATGACCGAGGGGCTGATCGACTTCGGCACCGGGCGGGTGGTCCCCTTCGAGCAACTGGCCGAGGACTGGCTGGCCGCCATCGCCGAGGATGCCGACGCGCTGGACAGCCAGCCCGCCGTCGCGGGGCTGCGCGACATGGTCGCCAAGGGCAGCGCCGCCGAACGCCAGCGCCGCCTTTACGCGCAGGCCATCGCCGCAGGGGCCGGGCAGGACGAGGCATTCCGCGCCGTCGTCATGTCGCTGATTGAGGACTTTCGCCGCGATATCTGACAACGGCGCAAACAATCGTTTGATACTCATGCGCTTTCTTGTAAACATGCGGGGCTGACGAAAGAGTTCTTCTGTCAATACGGGACCGCAACGGGACATCATGCGCGCATTGACCGGCAGCCATATCCGCCGCAAGCGGATCGAGATGGGCCTGACCCAGGCGGCGCTGGCGCGTCAGGCGGGTATCTCGGCCAGCTATCTCAACCTGATCGAAAAGAACAAGCGCGATATCGCGGGCAGCTTGCTGCTGCGCATCGCCGCGCAGTTGCGGCTTGACGTCGACGAACTGACCGGCACGCGGGCCGAAAGGCAGTTGCACCGCCTGCGCGAGATCCTGGGCGACCCGCTGTTGCAGGGGCTGGCGCTGGATCAGACCGACCTGCGCGAACTGATCGCCGGCTTCCCCGAGATCGTGCAGGTCGTCATCGCGCTGCATCGCGGCTACAGCGATGCCGGGGCCGAGATCGAGGCCTATGCCAACCGCTTCCATTCCGACCCGATGCTGGCCGAAATGCTGCACGAGGTGCTGAACCGCATCGCCGGCATCCGCTCCAGCGCCGAGATCGTCTCGGGTGTCGAGGGGCTGGCCGAGGCGGATCGCGACCGCTTCATCGCCGCCATCACGCATGAGGCGCGCGAGGTCACCGGGTCGATCAACGGGCTGGTGCGCTATTTCGACAGCAGTTCGCTGCAACGCCGCTCGATCTCGCCCATGCGCGAGGTCGAGGATGCCTTCATCACCGCGGGCAACCACTTCCCCGAACTGGAAGAAGCCGCCCAGACCCTGCGCGGGGCGGTGGCGGGCGAATTCGGCGAACCGGCACTGTCGGCGCATCTGCACGGCGAATATGGCGTCACCTGCCGCGTCTGGCCGGAAGGCGGCGGAAGCGACGGACCGGGACCGGCTGAACAGGTCTGGATGGACGGCAGGGCGGGAACGCTCTGGCTGCGCGGATCGGCGCGCTACGCCACGCGCCAGTTCCGCCTCTGCCGCCAGATCGCGGAACTGGGCGCGACCGAGGTTCTGGCCCGCACCTGCGAGGGCCTGGCGCTGCGCTCGGACGAGGCGCGGGGAATCGCGTTGACCGCGCTTGCCTCATATGTCGCGGGGGCGATGATCATGCCCTACCGCGCGTTTCGCGACAATGCCGAGGCGCATCGCTACGACATCGACCTGCTCAGCCACCACTACCGCGCAAGTTTCGAGCAGGTCGCCCATCGGCTGATCACCCTGCGCCGCCGCAATGACGAGGGCCTGCCCTTCGGCTTCCTGCGCGCCGACCCGTCTGGCAGGCTGACCAAGCGATTCCCCCTGCCGGGCCTGACCCTGCCCGGCGGCGGGCATGGCTGCCTGCTGTGGCCGATCTACGGCGCGGCGGGAGCGCCGGGCATCCTGCGGCAGGTGGCCGAATTTCCCAACGGATCGCGTTTCCTGCTGATCGCGAAATCGGTGTCGAAGCGGGTCGCAAGCTGGCAGGAGCGACCGCTGGCCTTCTCGATCATGCTGGCCTGCGACATCCACCACGCCGACCGCACCGTCTACGCCCACGGGCTGGACCTGGCGGACAGCCGCATCAGCGTGCCCGTCGGGCCGTCCTGCCTGCTTTGCCCGCGCGAAAACTGCGGCCACCGTCAGGAAGAGACCTCGCTGGCCCGAGGTTGATCGCGCATCTGGTCCCCCTCGGCCAGCAACGGCAGGGAAATGCGGAAGGTCGCCCCCGGCAGCGGCCCATCGACCAACGCGATCCGCCCGCCCAGCTTGCCGACGATCGTATGGCTGATGTTCAGCCCCAGCCCCAGCCCCGGCGCACCACCCGCGACGGCGGTTTGCGGCCCGCCGACCCGCATGAACTTGTCGAATATGGCGCTGCGGTATTCCGGCGCGATCCCTTCGCCATTGTCGGAAACCTCGACGACATATTCGCGCCCGTCCGGCCCCCCGTCTGGCCCCCCGTCCGGCCCATCGCGCAGGCCCGACCAGACCAGGACCTGCGGATCGGGATTGCGGTTATGGGCGATGGCATTGGCGATGATGTTGATGAACACCTGGCACAGCCGGTCAGGATCGCCCAGGATCATCGCCTCGGGCGCCTCGCTGCGCCGGACAAGGCGTATCGAATGCTGGCGCGCCCACGCCTCGCAGACGTCGAAGGCGCGCAGCAGCACGGCCTCGGCCTCGACCGGCGCATTGGTCCAGTTGCGTTCGCCATGTTCCAGCGCGCTGAGATCCAGGATCTCGTCCAGAAGCCGCGTCAGCCGCGCGCTTTCGCGATGGATCAGGCTGACGAAACGCTGGCGCTGCCCGGCATCCAGCCCCGGCTCTTTCATCAGGATCTCGGAAATCGAGCGGATCGAGGTCATCGGCGTGCGCACCTCGTGGCTGACATGGCTGAGAAAATCGTCCTTTTGCCGGTGCAGCGCCTGCAATTTCGCATTCGCCTCGCGCAGCTTCAGGGCGGTCAGGCGCAATTCGTGCGATTTGCGCTCCAGCTCGTTCGAGTGGGAAATGACCTGCCGGGTTTCGTCGGCGATGCGCACGACTTCCTCAAGCGACAGCGCGTCGCCGCCGACCACCTTCGACAGCAGGATATGGGCCGAGGCCGCGCCGATGGCGCTGGCAAGCTGGCGTTCCAGCCGGTGGATGAACTCGGCGGGCACCATCCGCTGGCGCGCCTCGGGGCCGCGCGGGATGCCGCTGGCCCGAAACAGATCGCGCGCACGCGGGTGGCCCAGGACACGCTCGGCCAGGAAGAACAGGTCCTCGGCGCTGGCGGAACGGCGTGGGGCGGGATCCGCGCCGGTAGGATCGGTGGCAAAGACATCGACGAAAACCCGCGCCTGCACCTGCTCCAGCCCGCTTTGGCGGGTGGCCAGCGAAACCACGATCAGCACCGCCGTGTTCAGGCTGAGGCTCCAGAACGTCGCGTGGACCAGCGGGTCGTGGCCCACCATGCCGAAAAGCGCCTCGGGGCGCAGAAGGGCGATGCCCCAGGGACCGTGGGCCACGAGCCGGGCGATATCGGCGCTGCCGCTGGCGAAACTGGGCAGGAACAGCGTCCAGGCCCAGACGGCGAAACCCAGCGCCATGCCCCAGACCGCGCCCCTGACCGTGGCGCGGCGCCAGTAAAGCGCGGCCAGAAGCGCCGGCATGAACTGCGCCACCCCGGCGAAAGAGATCAGGCCGATGGGCGCCAGCGCCCCCGAATCGCCGGTCATCTGGAAATAGAGAAACCCCAGCAGCAGGATCGCGGCGATGGACAGCCTGCGGCTATACAGCATCAGCCGCGCGATACCCCGGCTGTCGCGGCCCGGCAGGTCGTCGGACATGCGCAGCGCCAGCGGCAGGACGATGTGGTTCGAGACCATGATCGACAGCGCGATCGAGGCGATGATGATCATCGAGGTGGCCGAGGAAAACCCCCCGATGAAGGCAAACAGCGCCAGCCCGTCCTGCCCGGCGGCCATCGGCAGGGTCAGCACGAACATGTCCGGGTTCGATCCGGCGGGCATGGTCGCCAGCCCGTAAAGCGCGATCGGCCCGATGAACAGGCTGAGCAGGATCAGGTAGGCCGGAAAGGCCCAGCTTGCCGTGCGCAGGTGATCCTCGTCCGCGTTCTCGACCACGGTGATCTGGAACTGGCGCGGCAGGCAGATGATCGCGATGGCCGACAGCAGCAGCACGGTGACCCAGCGGCTGCCGAAACCCGCGCCTTCATGGACATCCACCGCGGCCTGGATGGCGCGGGCGTGGATCTCGACCGGGCCGCCGCCCAGCCCGAAGGTGACGAACAGCCCCACGGCGACCAGCGCCAGCAGCTTGACCACCGCCTCGAAGGCGATGGCGGCGACCACGCCCAGGTGTTGCTCGCGCGCATCGACGTTGCGGGTGCCGAACAGGATCGTGAACAGCGCCATCCCCGCCGCGACGGCCAGCGCCAGGCTGGTTTCATCCAGCCCGGCGGGCGGGCCGCCGCTTCCCCGCGCCGTGGACACCGCCTGGATCGAGCCGGTGATCGCCTTCAGTTGCAGCGCGATATAGGGGGTGATGGCAAAGACCGCCATCAACGTGACCAGCACCGCCAGCCCGCTGGACTTGCCGAAGCGCGAGGACAGCAGGTCCGCGATCGAGGTGATGCGCTGGCTGTGCCCGATCCGCAACAGCTTGCGCAGAAGGAACCACCAGCCCGCAAAGACCAGCGTCGGTCCCATGTAGATCGCCAGATACTCCAGCCCCGAAAGCGCCGCCGTGCCGACGGCGCCGTAAAACGTCCAGCTCGTGCAGTAGACCGAGATCGACAGCGTATAGACCAGGGGCGAGCGCAGGAACCCGCCCCGCCCCCGCCGGTCCAGCCCGTCCGACAGATAGGCCAGCAGGAACAGCAGGCCGACATAGGCGACCGCGGTCAGGATGACGAAATCGGGCGACAGCATCAGCCGCCGTCCTTCCCCGCCCTTCGCCGACGGGTCGGCTCATCCGAGGGGCGCAGGTGGCGCGACAGCCAGAACGCCCCTGCGGCAAGGCCCAGCCAGACCGCGAAAAGATAGATCACCTCGAGCGGGACGCCCCAGATCGCCAGGCGGCGGTTGAACAGGTTGACGAACACCGGCAGCAGCAGCACCGCACCGAACAGCGGCACGGCAAAGGCGGCGTCGCGGTGGCGATTCGGCGCGGGCATGGGGTCAGCCCTGCCGGGCGCGGCCGGCGCGCAGGGTCATGAGCTGGCGGACCCCCGCCACCAGCGCATCATTGGCAAAGGGCTTGGTGATGAAGGCGTCGGCCTTCAGGTCCTGCGCCAGTTGCCGGTCGTGGTTCTGCCCCCGCGCGGTCAGGATCAGCACCGGGGTATCCGCATGGTCGGGATCGGCACGCAGCGCGCGCAGCACGTCGAAGCCGCTGCGCCCCGGCAGCATGACGTCCAGCAGGACGACGCCGGGCCGCTTGCGGCGGATGGCACCCATCACTTCATCGCCGTGGCCGACGGAATCCACCGTCCAACCTTCATGCGACAACAGGAAGCTGAGGGTTTCGAGGATGATCGGCTCATCCTCGACGATCAGTATATCGAGCATTCCGGCTGGCCTCCCCCCAAGGCTCATAGCATCATGCTAGGCACAGTTCCCCCGCCGCGCAACCCGTTGCCGGGAAACGCGCGGGGACCGGATTCGCGCGGTCGATGCGGCCCGGACGAAAGGCGGGGTTCAGCCCTCGCTGGCAGGCTCTTTCGAGACGGGGGGCTCGGGATCAGCGGGCTTCTTGCGCGTGCGCGGGGTGGTGCTGCGCGTGGTCCGGCGGCGCGGGGCGGCGCGGGGTGCCTCCTGCGGCGGCTCGGGGGCGGCTGCGGTGTCGGCGGTCGCTTCGGGCGTCTCGACCGGACCGGCCTCGTCATCCGTGGCGATGACCGGTGGCAGGCCGATGTCCGATGCCTGCACGGCGGGCGGGCCGGATTCGGGTTCGGGCGCAGGCGCCTCGACCACCGGCTGGGGATCGGGCGTGGCACCGGCCTCGTCCTGCCGGGGGGCCTGCGACCGGGGTTGCTGGTCGCCGCGATGGCGGGCCGAGCCGTTCTCGCCCTGCCGCCCGCCGCCATTGCGCGGATCGCCGCCGTCCTCGCGCGTGTCGTCGTCGCGCTGGCTGGCTTGCTGCTGTTGCTGCCTTTCGGCCTGCTCGCGCTGCGCCTCGCCCAGAAGGCGGGTGTAATGCTCGGCATGTTGCAGGAAGCTCTGCTCGGCCACGCGGTCGTTGGACAGTTGCGCGTCGCGGGCAAGCGTCAGGTATTTCTCAATGATTTGCTGCGGCGTTCCGCGAACCTTGCCCTCGGGTCCCGACGAATCGAAGACGCGGTTGACAATGTTTCCCAACGAGCGTTGGCGGTTCGACTTGTTGCGCGAACGTGATTTGGATGATCTCATCAGCTTGTTTGTCAGGTTAACCGGAATAGCGCCGGATATGGTTGGGGGTCTGCGGCCAACCGACCCATCTGGGTGAGGCGCGCCCGAAATCTTTGCCTAGCTTAGCTGATACGGTTGACCCGTGCGTGGGCACCCTGCCCCCGTCACAGTTTCGAATAAACATGCCAGCGCCCGCCTTACAAGGGCAAATTTCAGAAATACCGCCCCTTGCGACGGTTTTTAGCAGTTCAACCGGGCCATTGGGCCACGATCACGCGATCGCGGCCATCCAGATCGCGGCGAATCCCGGTTTCAGGGAAACCCGCCAGCCGAAAGATCGCCGCGACCTCGGCGGCCTGGGTCGGGCCGATTTCCACGATCAGGCGCGCGCCGGGGGCAAGGTGGGAAGCCGCACCGGCTGCGATCAGGCGATAGGCGCCAAGCCCGTCGCCTTCGTCGGTCAGGGCGTTGCGCGGCTCCCAGTGGCGGACCTCGGGGGACAGCGCGTCCATCTCGGCCAGCGCGATATAGGGCGGGTTCGACACGATCAGGTCATAGCACCCCGTCACCCCCGCGAACCAGTCGGCCCGGACGAAATCGGCCACGACCCCCAGCCGGGCGGCATTACGGGCGGCGACATCCAGCGCGGCCTGCGAAATGTCGGTCCCTGTGCCGCCTGCCTGCGGACGTTCCGCCAGCAGCGAGACCAGGATCGCCCCGGTTCCGGTTCCCAGGTCCAGCACCCGCCGGAAGGGCCGTTCCAGCGCGGCCTCGATCAGGGTCTCGGTTTCGGGGCGGGGGTCCAGCGTGTCGCGCGTCACCTCGAATTCATGTTTCCAGAAGGCACGCCGCCCGATGATCTGGCTGACCGGCTGGCGGCTGGCGCGGGCCTGGACGGCGCGCTGAAAACGATCCTGCGCCGCCTGCCCCAGCGGCGCCGCTAGCGCGTCGCGCAGCCGGTGGCGCGGCACGTCCAGCGCATGGGCCAGCAAGACCTGCGCATCGCGTTCGGGATCGGACACCCCCGCCACTGCCAGCCGGGCGGCCGCCACGCGCAGCGCCTCGGCCGCCAGCGGTGTCATTCGGCCTCGGCCAGCCGCGCGGCCTGGTCATGGGCGACCAGCGCATCGAGGATATCGTCCAGGTCGCCCTGCATGATCCGGTCCAGCGCGTAAAGCGTCAGGTTGATGCGGTGGTCGGTCATCCGGCCCTGCGGAAAGTTGTAGGTGCGAATGCGCTCGCTGCGGTCGCCGCTGCCCACCTGCGACTTGCGGTCGGCGGCGCGTTCGGCGTCGGCGCGCGAGCGTTCCATGTCGAACAGCCGCGCGCGCAGCACCGCCAGCGCGTTGGCGCGGTTCTGGTGCTGCGATTTTTCGCTGCTGGTCACGACGATACCGGTGGGCAGGTGGGTGATGCGCACCGCCGAATCGGTGGTGTTGACGTGCTGGCCGCCCGCCCCGCTGGCGCGCATCGTGTCGATGCGGATGTCGCTGGCGGGGATGTCGATATCGACCTCGGCGGCTTCGGGCAGGACGGCGACGGTGGCGGCGCTGGTATGGATGCGCCCGCCCGATTCGGTTTCCGGCACGCGCTGGACGCGGTGAACGCCCGATTCGAATTTCAGCCGGGCAAAGACGCCCTCGCCCTCGATCCGCGCGACCGCTTCCTTGACGCCCCCCAGTTCGGATTCGCTGAGGTCGAGCAGTTGGAAGCCCCAGCCCCGGCCCTCGGCGTAACGCTGATACATGCGCAAGAGGTCGCCCGCGAAAAGCGCGGCCTCGTCGCCGCCGGTGCCGGGGCGGATCTCGACGATGGCGGGGCGGGCGTCGGCGGCGTCGCGCGGCAGCAGGGCGACGCGCAGCTCCTGCTCCAGGCCGGGCAGCAATCCGCGCAGGCGGGACAGTTCGTCCTCGGCCAGTTCGCGCATCTCGGGGTCGGCCAGCATGGCCTGCGCCTCGGTCAGTTCGGCGCGGGCGGCGCGCCAGGTGGTGATCTGGGCGACGACGGGTTTCAGTTCGGCATATTCGCGGCTGATCGCGGCGATCTGGTCCGGCGATGCCCCTGCGTTCAACTGCGCTTCGAGATACTCGAAACGCTGGATGATCTGGGCAAGCTTGTCTTCGGGCAGCATGAGGCGGCATTTACCCGCAGCACCGCGCACAGGCAAGTGACAAGCGCGCCACGGGGTGATGTCGGGGGGCAACATCGCGGCGGGATGTGACCCAGATCAATGTCGCCTGCGATTGTGAATGCTAGGAGTGACTCGCGCGCGAGCAAGTAAGCCAATGGAGAGCCAATGAAACTCGTCCCCCTTTTGTCGGCAACAGCCGTCGCCCTTTCCGCACTTCCCGCCCTGGCGGCGGAAGATGCGGAACTGCGGGAAGAGGCACAATTCTATTTTGAAGCCATCCCCACCGAAATCAGCGTGATCAAGCAGACCGAGGATCAGCCCGAGGGCGTGCCCCTGACGTCCGAGAAGATCGAGCTTGGCCGCTGGCTGTTCTTCGATCCCCGCATGTCCAGTTCGGGCCTGATCTCGTGCCAGACCTGCCACAACGTCGGCCTTGGCGGCGTTGATGGGCTGGCGGTGTCGATCGGTCACGGCTGGCAGTCCGGGCCGCGCAACTCGCCCACCATGCTGAACGCGATCTTCAACGCCGCCCAGTTCTGGGATGGCCGCGCCGCCGACCTGGCCGAACAGGCCAAGGGTCCGGTCCAGGCCAGCGTCGAGATGAGCAACACGCCGGATGCGGTGGTGGAAACGCTGAACTCGATGCCCGAATATGTCGAGGCCTTCCAGACCGCCTTTCCGGGCGACAACGATCCGGTGAACTTCGACAATTTCGCCGAGGCGATCGAGCAGTTCGAGGCGACGCTGATCACGCCCAACAGCAAGTTCGACCTGTTCCTGAACGGCGACGACGATGCCATGAGCGAACAGGAAAAGCGCGGGCTGCAAGCCTTCATGGAAACCGGCTGCACCGCCTGCCACTACGGCGTGAACTTCGGTGGCCAGGACTATCACCCCTTCGGCGTGATCGCCCGTCCGGGCGCCGAGGTCCTGCCCGCAGGCGACCGCGGGCGCTTTGAGGTGACGCAGACCGTGGACGACGAATATGTCTTCCGTGCCTCGCCGCTGCGCAATATCGCGCTGACCGCGCCCTATTTCCACTCGGGCGTCGTCTGGGACCTGAAAGAGGCCGTGCAGATCATGTCCTCGTCCCAGCTTGGCACCGAACTGTCGGATGAGCAGGTCGACGACATCGTGGCCTTCCTGCACACGCTGACGGGCGACCAGCCCGAGGTCGTCCACCCGATCCTGCCGATGCGCCGCGACGAAACGCCGCTGCCCGCACCGATGTAAGGACACAAAACAGGGGCAGAGGGCATTCGTGCCCCTGCCCGTCACCCACGACCGTCGGGCCGGGCAGGTCACGCCTTGGGGGACCGCAAGTGGCAGGCACCGGCCTGCACGGCAAAAAGGGCCTCGCAAGGCCCTTTTCGATTCGCTTGGACGGCAGCGGCTTATTCGGCCTGCTGGCTGGCCTCGACCGAGATTTCGATCTCGACCTCATCCGCGATCGCGGGGGCAAAGGCGCCCAGGTTGAAATCCGAACGGTTCAGCTTGGTTTCGGCCGAGAAACCGACGGTCGGGACATTGCCCATCGGATGGTTGCCGGCCTTGTTCAGTTCGACATCCAGCACGACCTCCTTGGTGACGCCGTTCAGGGTCAGATCGCCCGTCACGCGGGCCTCATCGCCGTCATCGTCCAGTTCGACGCTGGTCGAGGTGAATGTGATCTGCTGATCGCCCTCGGGCGAGTTGAAGAAATCCTCGCCGCGCAGGTGCCCGTCCATCTCCTCGGCCACGGACAGCAGGTTCGACAGCGGGAAGCTGGCCTCGACCGACGAATTCTGGGGGTTTTCGACATCCAGGTTGATCGCGCCGGTCACGCCCCGCACCAGACCGTAGCTGGTCGAAAAGCCCAGGTGGTCGTAATGGAACGAAATGACGCTGTGATCGGGATCGAAGGTATATTCACCCGACGGCACGCTGTCTTGCGCGACGGCGGGGACAAGGGCGGAAAGGCTGAAGGCGCCTGCGGCGGCAATGGCAAAGAAAGACGATTTCATGGTATTACCCTGAACTGGTTGCTTTGAATGAACGACTAAGCCGACCCTGCACGATAACCAAGGCTTTCGCTCTTGAATTTGCCGTGATGGCGGCGCGATCATCGCTCGCGCGAATCCTGTTGCAAAATCGGGCGGTGCCGCTATAAGACCGCATCCTTCCGCAATCGCGAAACCGGCGCAGCCTCTCGTGGCGGGGCGCGGAAGGGCATGACCCGCCTGTGAAGCCCGCCTGAATCGAAAAGGGAACGCCATGCCGCTTTACGAGCATGTGCTGATCGCCCGCCAGGACCTGTCGAATGCGCAGGCCGAAGGGCTGATCGAACATTTTTCCACCGTGCTGGCCGATAACGGCGGCAAGGTCGTGGATCACGAATATTGGGGCGTCCGCACGCTCGCCTACAAGATCAACAAGAACCGCAAGGGCCATTACGCCTTCCTGCGCTCGGACGCGCCGTCCGACGCCGTGCAGGAAATGGAACGCCTGGCCCGCCTGCACGACGACGTCATGCGCGTCCTGACCATCAAGGTCGATGAGCACAAGGAAGGCCCGTCGGTCCAGATGCAGAAGCGCGAGGACCGCGACCGGGGCGAGCGCCGCGAACGTCGCGACCGCGAAGACCGTAACTGAGCAAGGGGATCTGAAAGACATGGCGAACAAGCCCTTTTTCCGCCGCCGCAAGGTCTGCCCCTTCTCGGGCGATAATGCTCCGGCGATCGACTACAAGGACACGCGTCTGCTGCAACGCTACATTTCCGAGCGCGGCAAGATCGTTCCTTCGCGAATCACTGCCGTTTCGGCGAAGAAGCAGCGTGAGCTGGCCCGTGCGATCAAGCGCGCGCGGTTCCTGGCCCTGCTGCCCTACGCCGTGAAGTAAGGAGAGACGATCATGCAAGTCATCCTGCTGGAACGCGTGGCCAAACTGGGCCAGCTTGGCGAGGTCGTCCGGGTCAAGGACGGTTACGCGCGCAACTTCCTGCTGCCGCAAGGCAAGGCCCTGCGCGCTTCGGAAGCCAATATCCAGGCATTCGAGGCCCAGAAGGCCGATCTGGCCGCCCGCAACGAGGAAACCCGTGACGAGGCGCAGAAACAGGCCGAAAAACTGAACGGCCAGACCTTCATCATCATCCGTTCGGCGTCCGACGCCGGCGCGCTTTACGGTTCGGTCACGACCCGCGATGCCGCCGATGCCGCGAATGCCGCCGGTTTCGAGGTCGAGCGCCGTCAGGTCGTCCTGAACGCGCCGATCAAGGAACTGGGCCTGCACGAGGTCTCTGTCCAGCTTCACCCCGAAGTGGACACGACCATCGTGCTGAACGTCGCCCGCTCGCAGGAAGAGGCCGAGTTGCAGGCTTCCGGCAAGTCCATTCGTGAACTGGCCGCCGAAGCCGAGGCCGAAGCCGAATTCGAGATCGCCGAGCTGTTCGACGACATCGGCGCCGCAGGCCGCGACGACGACGAAGGCGACATCGCCCCGCGCGGCGACGCCTGATCGGGCATCACCGCAAGAAACCGGAAAACGCGCCGCCTCGACGGCGCGTTTTTTGTTGCGCGCCCCGCCCCTGCGCCGGAACAATCCCCGCCCGTGGAAGGTTTATCCTGCAAGTTCGGACAGAAGAGGATGCGAGATGAGCGACCGTGACGAGTTCACCCCCCAAACCGAAGCCGATCGGACCAGCCAGACCCGCTTCGGTCCGCGTCCGGTCCCCAAGGGCCACATCCCGCACGGGCAGCGCCACGAATCGCGCCGGGTCATCCCGCATGGCGAAGTGTCGCCCGACGGTAAACGCGCCTGGCCGCGGCCCTCGCTGACGGCGCGGCTGATCGTCTGGGGCGGGACCGGCATCGCGGTCGCCGCCGCGACGGCGGGCACGGTGCTGGCGATGCGCCATGTCGTCGATCTGATCGCGGGCGAACCCGGACCGAAGCCGCACCGCCGCAAGGACCCGCAACCCGTCGCCCCACGCCCGCAGCCCGCGCCGCGCCGCAAGCCGCCGCAGCCGCATCTGATGGATGAGATCGAGGAAAACACCCGCCGCCTGACCGGGACCGTCGATGGCGTCGTCGGCTCGCTGGGTTCCGCGGTCGCCGGGTTTCGCAGCGTCGCCTCGCAAGCCGCAAGCATCGCGCGAGAGTTCGGCGATACCGCCGAACTGGTTCGCGGCCTGCTGAACCGCCGCGCGGAACCCCGGCAGCCCGAACCCCGACACCGCGACGACGCACCGGACGCCGATACCGACCGATTTCACCGCCTTTAGCCGGACGGGGCCGCGACCCATGCAAGCAATCCGCAGCGATGCGCAACAGGGCGCGCGCATGCGCATGCGCCACCTGCGCTGGCGCGATTGGTGGCATATCCTGCGCGGCGTGGTGGGGCAGTTCAGCCAGGATCGCGTGCTGTCGGTGGCGGGCGGCGTCACCTTTTTCGTGCTGCTGGCGCTGGTGCCGGTGCTGACGACCTTCGTTTCGATCTATGGCCTTTTCGCGGACCCCCAGACCATCAGCCAGCATATCGAGATGCTCGCCCGCTTCCTGCCCGGCGATGTCGTGGGCATCGTGCAGGGGCAGATCCGGCATATCACCGCGACCTCCAGCGCGACCCTGTCGGCGACGGGCATCCTGGCGGCGCTGATGGCGCTTTATTCCGCGACCGGGGGCATGAAGGCGATGATCGAATCGCTGAACCTGGCCTGGTATCAGCGCGAAACGCGCGGCCTGATCCACCTGAACCTGATCGGGCTGGCCTTTACCCTTGGCGCGATCTTCCTGGTGCTGACGACGCTTGGCGTCATCACGCTACTGCCCGCCGTCACCCGCTGGCTGCATTTCCCGCCCGAATTGCAAAGCCTGATCGCCCTTGCCCGCTGGCCCGTGCTGCTGGCCGCGCTGACCGTCGCCATCGCCATGCTTTACCGATGGGCGCCCGCCAGCCGGAACGGCAAGCGCCCGCGCGCGATCCCCGGCGCCTTCGTGGCGTCAGTGGCGCTGGTCGCCGCCTCGATCGGGTTTTCGTGGTATGTCGCCAATATCGCCGAATACAACCGGACCTATGGCTCGCTCGGCGCAATCGTGGTGACGATGATGTGGCTGTGGATCGCCTCGATCATCATCATGCTGGGGGCCGAGCTCAATTCCGAAGTGGACAGGTATCTGCGCCGCAAGAACGACGGCGCGGAGTGAAAAAGGGCCGCCCCGGCGGGCGGCCCTTTCGGCGGGACGATCAGATTTCGTCCAGCGCCTCGATGGCTTTTTCCAGTTCTTCCTTGGTCACGGTCTTTTCGGTGACCTTGGCGCCCTCGACGATGTGGTCCACGACCTTGTCTTCGAAGATCGGGGCGCGCAACTGCTGTTGGGCCTGCTGGTTCTGCTGGACGAATTCGAAGAAGGCACGTTCCTGACCGGGGAACTGGCGGGCCTGGCGCAGCACGGCCTGCGTCATTTCCTGGTCCGAGACGCTGACCTCGGCCTTCTGGCCGATCTCGGCAAGCAGCAGGCCAAGACGGACGCGGCGCTCGGCCAGCTTCTTGTGTTCGTCGGTCGGTTCGATGTGGTCGTGGTTGTGATCCTGCACATCGGGGTTTTCTTCGTGCCAAAGCTGATGGGCGATCTGCGCCGCCTCGGCATCGACCAGCGCTTCAGGCAGGTCGAAGCTGACGATTTCGTCCAGCTTGTCCAGCAGCGCGCGCTTGAGGATCTGGCGCGACGCACCCTGATACTCGGCCTCGAGCCGCTCGGTGATCTGCGTCTTCAGCGCGTCCAGATCCTCGGCGCCGAATTTCTTGGCCAGCTCGTCGTCGATCTCGGCCTTCTTGGGCGCCTTGACGGCCTTCACCGTGGTTTCGAAAACGGCGTCCTTGCCGGCCAGGTTCGGTGCGCCATATTCCTCGGGGAACTTGACCTTGACCTCGACCGCATCGCCGACCTTGGCGCCGACAAGCTGATCCTCAAAGCCGGGGATGAAGCTGCCCGAGCCAAGGACCAGCGGATAATCCTCGGCGGTGCCGCCCTCGAACGCCTCGCCATCGACCATGCCCTTGAAGTCGATCACGACCTGATCGCCGTCGGCGGCCTTGGCGCCTTTTTTCTTGTCGTCGAAAGACTTGGCGTTGTCGGCCAGGTTTTCCAGCGCCTCGGTCACGGCGGCCTCTTCCGCCTTCACCACCAGACGCTCAAGCTCGATGCCGGAAAGGTCGGTCTCGGGGATCGCAGGCAGCGCCTCATACGTGACATCGACGACGACATCGTCGCCCTCTTTCCAGCCTTCGCCGTTTTCCATCTCGATCTTGGGCTGCAAGGCCGGGCGGTCGCCGCTTTTTTCCAGATGCTCGCGCAGGGCTGTGTCGATCGCCTCTTGCATGGCATCGCCGAGGACGCGGGGGCCGAACTGCTTTTTCAGCAGCGCCATCGGCACCTTGCCCTTGCGGAAGCCCTTCATTTCGACTTCAGGCTGGGCCTCTTTCAGCTTGGCATCGACCTTGGCGGCCAGTTCGTCGGCCGTCAGGGTGAATTTGTAGCCGCGCTTCAGCCCTTCGTTCTGGGTTTCCGTGACCTGCATCTGTGTTCCTTCATCCATCAT
Organism: uncultured Paracoccus sp.; assembly: GCF_945915435.1. Taxonomy (GTDB): domain Bacteria; phylum Pseudomonadota; class Alphaproteobacteria; order Rhodobacterales; family Rhodobacteraceae; genus Paracoccus. The sequence continues at coordinate 69,765 of NZ_CAMEFG010000009.1, forward strand.
GGTGCGGCCCAAGGGGCCTGACCCCCAACGCCATGCGACGCCAAGGCCCGGCCCACGCCAGCCCTGCCGCTGTCAGCGCGTTAGCTATGGGATTTTGCGGGCCATAGCAAGAACCAAGGACCGAATCCGCCCCCGGAAACGCAGGTTTCCCGGCGGATCGCCGCCCCCGGCGGCCTAGTTTGCCGTGACGATGAATTCGACGCGCCGGTTCTGCTGGCGGCCCTCGGGATCGTCCGAACCGTCGGGATGCTGGTTCGGGGCCACCGGCTCGGCCTCGCCCCGCCCTTCGGTGGTCATCGCATCCGCGCGCACGTCATGCCCGGCCAGCCAGTCGCGGACCGCATCGGCACGCCGCTCCGACAGGGCCTGGTTGTAATCGTCCGCGCCCTTGGAATCGGTATGGCCAAGGATCAGGATGGCATTGCCGTCCAGCGCGGCGAAGGCCGTCGCCAGCCGTTCCAGCACGGGTTCGGCATCGGGGCGGATGTCGGATTTGTCGAAATCGAACAATACGTCTCCGGGCAGCGTGACCAGCAGGCGCGAATCCTGCGGGGCGGCGCCGAAATCGGACAGGATTTCCAGCGTCTGCTCTTGCAGTTCGGGGTCGATCTCGATCTGGCCGAAGCTGGAGCCGGTCTCGGTCGGGCCGAAGCTGCCGCCCTCGTCCAGCGGCTCGAAACGCGAAGGCGGCAGGTCGAAGGGGGCGAAGGTCGACGGCGGGCCGTCCTCGGCGGTCATATCCGGGAACGGGATAGGCGGGGGGATTTCGGCAACCGGAGCCTGCGGGATTTCAGGCACGCGAATGTCGGGCACAGCTATCTCGGGCACGCGGATTTCGGGAACCTGGATCTCGGGGATCGCCGGAGGCGTTGGCGGCGCAGGCACGTTCTGCGCCATCGCCACCACGGGCAGCGCCAGCAACAAGGCCAGGATTCGGGCGCGCATCACTCGGCCAGTTCCAGCGGCAGGTTGATGCCCGGCGCGCGGGGATGGTCGAACCTGAAACCGGGGTTGAAGACCAGTTCCACCTGCTGGACACCGGCGGGGATGACGCCGGGGAAGATCAGTTCGCCCTGCATGGTCTGGCCGTTCTCGATCGTCAACTGGGGGTTTTCGGCGACGCGGCGCAGATAAATACGCTCCTGTTCTTCGGGTCCCCAGGAAATATAGGCGTTCTGGTTTCCATTCAGATCGGCCGAGAGACGGCTGGCGCGACCGTCGAAGCTGGCGATCAGGTCGACCTTTGTCAGGCTGTCCCCGACCGTCAGCGACCGGACCTGCACCGTCAGGCCCACCGGCGCGCTGATCTGGCCCGAGGCGGTCTCGTAAACCCGGTCCTGCGCCACGGCGGCCGAAGAAATGATCGAGAAAAGAATCGCGAATGCGTAACGGAACATGAATATGATCTCCGGCGAGGGTGGGGCAACCGTCGCCCCTGCACCGCGCCAGAATAGGACCCGCCGCGCAAATATTAAGCGAGCATCTGAAAACATGGCAGATTTTCGCCGAAAACCTGCGCTCAGTGCGCCTGCGCCCAGTTGTCGCCCTGCCCCGCGTCCACCACCAGCGGAACCGCCAGACGGACCGCGGGATCGGGGGCGTTCTCCATCACCTGGCGCGCGACGGCGATCAGCTCGTCCACGGCGGATTCCTCGGCCTCGAACACCAGTTCGTCATGGACCTGCAACAGCATCCTGACGGGCAGGCCGCGAATCGCCTGCGGCATGCGGATCATGGCGCGGCGGATGATGTCGGCGGCTGCGCCCTGGATGGGGGCGTTGATCGCCTGCCGCCGCGCACCGCCCGCCGCCGGTCCCTTGTCGTTGATCGTGGGTGTCAGGATGCGGCGCCCGAACAGCGTGCGGACATGGCCGTTTTCCCTGGCATCGGCCACGGTGCGGTCCATATAGGCGCGGATTTCCGGGAATCGCTGGAAATAGGTGTCGATGAAGGCCTGCGCCTCGGCGCGCGGAATGCGCAGGTTGCGGGCAAGGCCGAAGCCCGAGATGCCGTAGATCACGCCGAAGTTGATCGCCTTGGCGCGGCGGCGGATCATCGGATCCATGCCCTCGACCGGGACGCCGAACATCTGGCTGGCGGTCATGGCGTGAATGTCGATCCCGTCGCGAAACGCCTGTTTCAGCGCGGGAATATCGGCGACATGGGCCAGGATGCGCAGCTCGATCTGGCTGTAGTCCAGGCTGACCAGCCTGTGGCCCGGTGCCGCCACGAAAGCCTCGCGGATGCGGCGGCCCTCATCGGTGCGCACGGGGATGTTTTGCAGGTTCGGCTCGGTCGAGGCCAGCCGCCCGGTCTGCGCCCCGGTGATCGAATAGCTGGTGTGGACCCGCCCCGTATCGGGATCGACATGGGTTTGCAGCGCGTCGGTATAGGTCGATTTCAGCTTGGCGATCTGGCGCCAGTCCAGCACGCGGGCGGGCAGGTCGTGGCCCTCGGCGGCAAGGTCCTCAAGCACATCGGCGCTGGTGGAAAAGGCGCCGGTCTTGCCCTGCTTGCCGCCGGCGAGGCCCATCCTGCCAAACAGGATCTCACCCAACTGCTTGGGGCTGCCGACGTTGAAACGCTCGCCCGCAAGCTGATGTATTTCGTCCTCAAGCTGCGCCATCTTCTGCGCGAAGGCGTTGGACATGCGCGCCAGGTGGCCGGTATCGACGGAAATCCCCGCCATCTCCATATCCGCCAGAACCGGGATCATGGGCAGTTCCAGCGTGCGATAGGGCGTCGTCACGCGGTTGGGCGACAACTGCCCGCGCAGGCGGTGCCACAGATGCCAGGTGACTTCGGCATCCTCGGCAGCGTAGCGCGCGGCCTTGTCGATCTCGACCTGGGCAAAGGATATCTGCGACTTGCCCGAACCGATCAGTTCCTTGATCGGGATGCAGCGGTGGCCCAGGTGACGCTCGGCCAACTCGTCCATGCCGTGCCCGCCGTCGCCTGCCGACAGCGCAAAGGACATCAGCATCGTATCCTCGACCGGGTGCATGCGGATCGGGCGGCCCAGCAGGCTCTGGCCGTGGCGGGCGAATATCTTCCAGTCGTATTTGACGTTCTGCCCGATCTTCAGCGTCGCGTCGTTCTCCAGCATCGGTGCCAGCAGGCCAAGCGCCTCGGCGGGGTCCATCTGCCCCGCGACCCGCTCGACCGAGCCGAACAGGTCCGCCGACCCCTCGACATGGCCAAGCGGCAGATAGGCCGCCCGCCCCGGCCCCGTGCAAAGCGAAACGCCGACCAGTTCCGCCCGCATCTCGTCAAGCGAGGTCGTCTCGGTGTCGATGGCGACCGCGCCAAGCGTGGCGATCTCGTCCAGCCATTCCTTCAGCGTGGCGGCGTCGCGGATGGTGACATAGCCCTGATGGTCGATGCGCGGGGGGGTGTCGTCGGCGGTGTCCTGGGCCACGGGCTGGGCGGGAATGGCGATCACCGGCGCCTCGACCTTGAAACGGCCGGCGACGCGATTCGACAGGGTGCGGAACTCCATCCGCGACAGGAAATCCAGCAGGGGTTCGGGATCGGCGTCGCGGACCTCAAGGCTTTCCAGCGTGAAATCCAGAGGGGTTTCGCAATCCAGCTCGACCAGCCGGCGCGAAATGCGGATCTGCTCGGCATGGTCGATCAGGGTCTGGCGGCGCTTGGGCTGCTTGATCTCGGCCGCGCGGGCCAGAAGCTGCTCAAGATCGCCGTATTCGTTGATCAGCAGGGCGGCGGTCTTGATCCCGATGCCCGGCGCGCCCGGCACGTTGTCGATGGAATCGCCTGCCAGCGCCTGCACGTCGACGACGCGATCCGGCCCGACGCCGAATTTCTCGCGCACCTCGTCGGGGCCCATCGCCTTGCCCTTGATCGGGTCCATCATCTCGACGCCACCGCCCAGAAGCTGCATCAGGTCCTTGTCCGAACTGATGATCGTCACCCGCCCGCCCGCGTCCCGCGCATGGCAGGCCAGCGTGGCGATGATGTCGTCGGCCTCGTAATCCTGCACCTCGATGCACGGGATGTTGAAGGCCCGCGTCGCCTCGCGCGTCAGGGGGAACTGGGGCTTGAGATCCTCGGGCAGGTCGGGGCGGTTGGCCTTGTAGAGCGGATAGATCTCGTTGCGGAAGGTCTTCGAGGAATGATCGAAGATCACCGCCGCATGGGTCGGCGCATCCGAGCCGCCGGCGTCCTGGATGTATTTCCAGATCATGTTGCAGAAACCCGCGACCGCCCCGATGGGCAACCCGTCGGATTTGCGCGTCAGCGGCGGCAGCGCGTGATAGGCGCGGAAGATGAAGGCCGATCCGTCGATCAGGTGAAGGTGATGGCCCTTGCCGAAACTCATCTGACGCTCCTTAATCTCGCGAATCTCGCCCTGTTTTGACAGAAACCGGGCGCGGGGCAAAGGGCCGTGCGGCCCGGCGGCGAAACCGTGGCCGAAGGCCGCGGCGCATCGACGGCCCCCTCGATGGGGGGCGGCGATGCGACCTGCCTGGACGGACCGCCGTCGGGCGTCAGTGACCCGCCTGCGCGTGATCGCGGTCGATGACGAAACGCTTGTCGCAATAGGGGCACTCGACCCAACCCTGTTCGGGCGGGATGACCAGCCAGACCCTGGGATGGCCCACTGCCAGGCTTTCGTCGCCTTCACAGGCGACCTTCCAGGTGGTGACTGTCTGGGTCTCGGGTGCCGGAATGGTCATGGAGGTTCCTTGAGCTTTGACGCGAAACGGGGTTTAACCGGCCCCGATATTAGCCACAGCCAAGCCGCGATGCCAGACCCTCGACAGCCAAACGCCATCCAGATCACCGGTCTTTCCAAGACCTACGCCGCCAGCGGCACCAGCCCGGCCAAACATGCGCTGAAGGGGCTGGACCTGTCGATCCCGGCGGGCAGCATCTTCGGCCTGCTGGGACCGAACGGGGCGGGCAAATCGACGACGATCAACATCCTTGCCGGGCTGGTGCGCAAGTCGGCGGGCCGCGTTCTCATCCACGGCTTCGACCAGGACCGCAATCCCCGCCAGGCGCGCGCGGCGATCGGCGTGATGCCGCAGGAACTGAACATGGACCCGTTCTTCACCCCCCGCGCCAGCCTCGAGGTGCAGGCGGGTCTTTACGGCGTCCCCAGGTCCGAACGCTGGACCGACGAATTGCTGGAACTGGTCGGGTTGACCGAGCAGGCCGAAAGCTATGCCCGCAGCCTGTCGGGCGGGATGAAGCGGCGCCTGCTGCTGGCCAAGGCGCTGGTCCACCGCCCGCGCATCCTGGTGCTGGACGAACCCACCGCGGGCGTCGACATCGCCCTGCGCGAAATGCTTTGGTCCAACGTCCGCAAGCTGAACCGCCAGGGCATGACGATCATCCTGACCACCCATTACCTGGAAGAGGCGGAAGAGATGTGCGACCGCATCGCCATCATCGACCGCGGCCAGTTGGTCCTGTGCGACGACACCCGCCGGATCCTGGAACAGGCCGACGCCAAGACGCTGGTGATGGACACCGGCGGCATGGCCGCGATCCCGGCGCTGCCCGACCATGTCCGTGCCGCGCGGCGCGAGGACGGGCGGCTGGCGGTGTCCTACCCCCCTTCGCGCATCCGTGCCGACGCGATCATCGACGCGCTGCGGGGGGCCGGCCTGCCGATCAACGACATCGCCAGCGAAACCCCTGACCTCGAGGATGTGTTCCTGTCGATGACCGGCCAGCGGCCTGCCGCCGGATCGGCCTGACGCGGGCGCCCTATTCGGGCAGCATCCGGCCAAGGACGCGCCCGCCCAGGATATGCATGTGGAAATGCGGCACCTCCTGCACGCCGTGTTCGCCGGTATTGGCGACCGCGCGAAAGCCCGCCCCGGCGTCGATCGAGACGCCCTCGTCCCGCGACACCTTCGCGACGGTGCGCATGAAATCGACCAGTTCGGCATCCGAGGCATTGGCGGCGAAATCGTCCAGGCTGACATAGGGACCCTTGGGGATCACCAGCAGGTGGACCGGGGCCTGCGGGCGAATGTCGCGAAAGACCAGCGTATGTTCGGTCTCGGTCACCGTATCGTTGGGAATTTCCCCGCGCAGGATGCGGGCAAAGATGTTCTGGTCGTCGTATTCGGGCATTTCGTCCTCATGTCCTCTCAGTCGCTGAACAGATGTTCCGTCGCCGCCAGATCATGGGCGACATCGGGCGCGATATCCAGAAACTTCGCAAGTTCCCCGGCATTGGCGGCCATGTCGCGGGCGGGCGAAATGACATGGAACCGCGCGAATTCCATGTCGCGCAGGCGCTCGGCCTCATAAAGCAGGTCGCGCCGGACGGTGGGCAGCAACCGCTCGACCACCTCGGGATCGACATTGCGGCCCGCCAGTCCGACACGCTCGATATGGCCGCGCAGATAGTCGTCGTCGAAGAGCGATTCGATCAGCAGCAGCCGGGTATCGGCCTTGTCGCCCAGGAAATCCTGGATCAGGTCCAGCGCGGAAGGATCGAGGCAGATCACCAGCCGGTTTTGCCCGAATTGCGCGAACAGCAGCCGCAGCAGCGCGCGGCGGTGGCGCTGGCGTTTCTCGACCGTCTTTTCCACGCCGCCAAGGTCGGGCAGATGGGCCTCGTCCTCGTTGAACAGGTAATCGACGGCGGGAATGTCAGTGTGCTGGCGGATCGCCTCGGTCAGGCGCTTGGCGATATGCCATTTCTTCGACACCACCAGCAGCAACGAGTTGTTGCGCCCCAGCGAACCCTCGGTTTCCCAGAAGCGCGGCGCGAAACGGCGGCCCACGCGCCCGCGCCCGGTCAGGAAACGGAAAAGCCCCGTCGCCTCGTTCGAGGTCGGGAAATGCACCCCCTCGGCCGTCCACAGCTCGCCAAGCCGGGCGCGCAGTTCCAGCGCCTCGGGGCTGATCTTGCGGGCGAACAGGTAGTCCTGGCGCAAGAGCAGGTCATACTGGTCGTTGTAGAAGGTGACCGGCATCCCGTAATCGGTGAAGATCAGATAGGTCAGCGTCCGCGCCCTGATCTCGTTTCGCGGCACCAGATGGGGCACCAGCGTCTGGAAGAAGGTCTCGTCCGGGATCCAGGTCGTCGCGAAAAAGCGCAGCACGTCGCGGCGGGCATCGCAGAACTCCAGCACCTTCTCGACGGTCTGGCGGCGCAGGCACCACCATTGCGAACCGATCATCACCCGGATGTCGGCGGGCACCTTCCGCGTCAGCCCCAGCCTCTGCTGGATCGTCAGCGAGGCATAGTAGAGCCGCGTCTGCGTTCGTTCGTTGAACCAGAAGCGATAGATCAGCCGTTCTTCCTTCAGCCCGGTCTTGATCCAGTCCGAAGTCAGGAAGTCGAAGTTCTCGATATAATCGCAATCCTCGGCATCCAGGAAGCCATGCGCATATTCGGCGGACTTGATGGGCATGCAGTCACCCGACAGCATGTAGAAATGCGAAGCGGTGGGAAAGGCCGCGACGGCGGCCCGCACCGCCTCGAGCGTGGCGGCGACCAGCGACCATTCGCCCCAGCCGCATTTGTGCCGCCGCTGCGCGAAGGTGACGGAAGGATTGTCGTTCAGCGCCGCGCGAATCGCGGCATGGGCCGTGGGGTCCGCGCGGCCATCGAAATGGATCGAGACGAAATCGCCCGAGGCGGTCAGCCGACGCGCCTGCGCGATCACGCCCGGCGCATCCTTGTGGCACAACAGGATGAATGCGATCTTCGCCATGATGGCCAAATACCAATCAACAACACTGACTTCAGCGGAAAACCGGCCGCTGTTCCGGCTGCCATTTGCATTTTGTGTCTAACGATTTTAGCAGGTAGGGCAAGCCGGGCGGATATCAGCCGGCATGTTGTAGCGAGTAAGAGGGACAGGACATGGGATTTCCGGGCACATGGATGACGGAAAGCGAAAGCATGGTCTATCGGGTGGTTCCGAAATGCGCATGTTCGTCCATCGGACAGATCATGTTCCATTCGGATCATGGCCGGTATTTCGACGGCGATATCCACGATTCGACGGCGGGCCTGCACAAATGGGCGCAGGAACACAGCCAGCAAGCGATCGAGCGGCGCGTGCTGGCGGGCGATGCCGTCACCTTCACCTGCGTGCGCAACCCCTATGCGCGCATCCTGTCGTCCTTCTTCGACAAGATCGCGGGCATCCAGCGTAACGGGCGCAGGTATCGGGGCAACCTGGTCCCCCAACTGATCCAGCGATACGGCATCGACGTCGGCAACCCCGAAAACGGGTTCGAGTTCGACCAGATCCGCAGCTTCCGCCGGTTCCTGCTGTTCGCGCGCGACACCATCCGCTGGCGCCGCCCGATGGAGCCGGACATCCACTGGTCGGCCATGTCGGGCCATATCGCCACCTTCATCGTGAACGGCGGGCGCTACGACCAGATCTTTTTCACCGAAAGGTTCAACGAGGGCATGCAGCGCGTCCTGGACGCCGCCCCCACCCCGGTCAAGCTCGATGTCGAGGACGTCCCGCGCTTCAACGAATCGGAAGGCCACGGGCCGAAACGCCTGCACAAGGTCAGCGAATATTTCGACGACCTGTCGCGCCATCTGATGTGGGAGGTCTACAAGAAGGACTTCCAGCTTTTCCGCTACGATTTCGACGATCCCGACAACAAGATGCCCAAGGGCGAGGTCGATATCGCCGAGGTCCACGCCAAGCTGGGCCGCTAGGACGGGGCATCAGGGCCACAGTGCCGCCGAAATATGCGCTTTTGCCTTGCCGGCGGCGCATATTCCGCTTGCGCCATGCGGGAATCCGGCTATGTTCGCGCCTTCATTCGATCGGCGGGGCGGTCCCGGATCGTGGCCCCTTTCGACTTGCGGCCACGCTCTGTCTGGCCTATTGCCTCGCATCGACACGAAACGCATCACACGGGGCCGCGCAAAGGCGACGGTCCCCCGAACCACCCGAGGTTGAGACATGGCCGTCCCTCAGAACCGAGTTACCCGTTCGCGCCGCAACATGCGCCGTTCGCATGATGCGCTGGTTGCGGGCAACCCCAACGAATGCACCAACTGCGGCGAGTTGAAGCGCCCGCATCACGTCTGCCCGTCCTGCGGCCACTACGGCGACCGCGAAATCGTTGCGCAGGCGAACGAAGTCGATCTGGACGACGACGCAGCCTGAGCGGACAGACCGCGGATATGTCTTCAGCCGCCTCCACCAATTCACCGCGCGCAGCCGAAAGCGGCAGCAGCGTGGTGATTTCGGTTGACGCCATGGGGGGCGACCGCGGCCCCGCCGTGGTCGTCGCGGGCATGGCGAAAAGCGCCGGGAAGAATCCCGACGTCCGCTTTGTCGTTCACGGACCCCGGGACGAACTGAACCGGCTGATCGCACGCCACAAGGTGCTGGCGGACCGCTGCACCGTCCGCGACGCGGCGGGCGTCGTGACGATGCATGACAAGCCAAGCCAGGTCGTGCGCAACGGCGAAGGCACCAGCATGTGGTCCGCCATCGAATCGGTCCGCACGGGCGAGGCGACGGTGACCGTTTCCTGCGGCAATACCGGCGCGCTGATGGCGCTTTCGATGATTCGCCTGCGCAAGCTGCCCGGCGTGAACCGCCCCGCCATCGCCTGCCTCTGGCCGTCGCGCAATCCGCAGGGCTTCAACATCATGCTGGACGTGGGCGCGGATGTGCGCGCCGATGCGCCGGACCTGCTGCAATATGCGCTGATGGGCGCCTCTTACGCGCGCAACGGGCTTGGCGTCGAACATCCCCGCATCGGGCTGATGAATGTCGGGACCGAGGAACACAAGGGCAAGGCCGAACTGAAGCTGGCGCAGGAAATGATCGCCCGCGCCGCCGAAAGCGGCGGGCATTTCGACTATATCGGCTTTGTCGAGGGGGGCGATCTGGCCTCGTCCAAGGTCGACGTGATCGTCATGGACGGGTTTACCGGCAATATCGCGCTGAAGACCGGCGAAGGCACCGCCAAGCTGGTGGGCGGGTTCATGCGCGACGCCTTCAACAACTCGATCCTGTCCAGGTTCGCCGCATTGCTGGCGATGACCTCGCTCAAGCGGCTGCAAAAGCGGATCGACCCGCGCCGGGTGAACGGCGGCGTTTTCCTGGGACTGAACGGAACGGTCGTGAAATCGCATGGTGCAGCCGATGCGACCGGGGTTTCCGCCGCGATCAAGCTGGCGTTTCGACTTGCACAATCCGGCTTTCAGGACAGACTGGCGGCTCGGGTCGCCCAATCGCAAGCGGCGATCGCAAACGAATCGCAAAAGGACGCCACGCCGGGCGACAGCGACACCGGCGTAGCCAAGGAGAGCTGATGACACGTCGGGCAGTGGTCAGGGGCACAGGTCACTACCTGCCCGAGAGGATCGTCGACAACAAGCATTTCGAGCAGATGCTGGACACCACGGACGAATGGATCCGCACCCGCACCGGGATCGAGCGGCGCCATTTCGCCGAGGACGGCCAGACGACCAGCGACCTGGGCATGCGCGCCGCGCAGGCCGCGCTGGACAAGGCCGGGCTGAGCGCCGCCGACATCGACGCGGTGATCGTCGCGACCTCGACCCCCGACCTGACATTCCCCTCGGTCGCGACGATGATCCAGTCGGGGCTGGGGATACAGCGCGGCTTTGCCTATGACGTGCAGGCGGTCTGCGCGGGCTTCGTCTATGCGCTGGCCAATGCCGATGCGATGCTGCGCGCGGGCCTGGCCGACCGCTTGCTGGTGATCGGGACCGAAACCTTCAGCCGGATCATGGACTGGACCGACCGCTCGACCTGCGTGCTTTTCGGCGACGGCGCCGGTGCGGTCGTGCTTGAGGCAGCCGAGGGCAAGGGCGACAATACCGACCGCGGCATCCTTGCGCTGGACCTGAACAGCGACGGGCGCTATCGCGATCTGCTTTATGTCGATGGCGGCGTCGCCTCGACCGGGACGGCGGGGCACCTGCGCATGCAGGGCAACCTGGTCTTCCGCCACGCGGTCGAAAAGCTGGCCGCGACCGCCCATCTTGCGTTGGACAAGGCCGGGCTTTCGCCCGAGCAGGTCGATTGGCTGGTTCCCCATCAGGCCAACCTGCGCATCATCGAGGCCACCGCCCGCCGCATGGGCCTGCCGATGGAAAAGGTCGTGCTGACGGTCGCCGATCACGGCAATACCTCGGCGGCTTCGATCCCGCTGGCGCTGTCGGTGGCCGACAGCCGGGGACAGTTCAAGCCGGGCGATGTGCTGGTGGCCGAGGCGATCGGCGGCGGCCTGGCCTGGGGCAGCGTCGTCCTGCGCTGGTAAGCCCTTATTTCAACTGCGAATCCTTGGACCCGCGGCGGTTGACGCCGCCCCGGTCGCGATAGGAACGGTCCTGTTCCTGCTGGCATTCCACGCATAGCCGCACGCCGGGCACGGCCTTCTGCCGCGCCTCGGGGATAGGCTCGCCGCAATCCTCGCATTCGGCGCGGCTGGGACCGCGCGGGGCAAGGTTTTGCGCCCGCATCCGGGCCAGTTCGTCCGAGACCGAAGCCTCGATCTGTTCGTTCACGGCGCCGTCGCGCGCCCACCCTCCTGCCATGGCGATACCTCTCAACCTGACCGCTGATTCAGATAGGATAACGCGGGCGGAATTCAAATCGATTCCAAAGGCTGAGACGCAGCCGGCGTCATTTCGCTGGCAACCCGTGGAAAAGGGGAACAAATTCACAATGCAGGTTGTTGACTTGCAGCATCGAAACGACCATCCTGCCCACGAAAAGAAAGGTTGAGGCAATGAGCGACTCCACCCTGACTCGCATGGATCTGGCTGAAGCAGTGTTTCGAGAGGTGGGGCTGTCCCGCCACGAATCGGCGCAGCTGGTCGAAAGTGTCCTGACCCATATCTCGGACGCGCTGGTCCGGGGCGAACAGGTCAAGATCTCGTCCTTCGGCACGTTTTCGGTTCGCGACAAGAACGAACGAATCGGCCGAAACCCAAAAACCGGCGAAGAAGTGCCGATCACACCGCGGCGCGTCCTGTCCTTCCGCCCCTCGCATCTGATGAAGGACCGGGTCGCAGCGGGCAACAAACGCTAAGGTGCCATGAGCAAATCCCCCGACGCCTTTCGTTCCATCGGAGAGGTTTCCCGCCTTGTCGGGGTCGCACCCCACGTCCTGCGCTATTGGGAGGCGCAGTTTACCCAACTGTCCCCGGTCAAGCGCGCGGACGGCAGGCGCTATTACCGCCCCGACGATGTGCGGCTGGTCGCGGGCCTGTGTCAGGTGCTGCGCGAGGACGGGCTGAGCATCCGCGGCGCCAAGCGCCTGATCGCCTCGGATCGCGGGGCGGGCCTGCGCGAGATCGGGGCCGCAAGGCTGGGTGAAACACCTGCCGAGGACGCCCCGCCCGCCGTTCGACTGGTGCGCCCCGCACCCGGTCAACGCCCCCCCGCCGCGAAAACCGAACCGGCCCGGCCACGCCCGGCGGCGAAGAAGCCGCGCCCCGCCCCTGCCGAACCGCTGCCGCTGTTTTCGGGGATCGACCGGGTTCAACCTGCCGACTGGCTGGACCGGCTGGTCACCGCCGCCGTGCGTCTGCGCACCGTCGCCCCACCCGCCCCGGCCGAATTGGGCGCGTTGCGCGACCGCCTTTCGGCGCTGCGTTAATTCGTTCTGGAAATGCGAAAATACCTGCTTGCACCCCCTTGTGCTAAGGGGCGGCTTCGCTCTATATGGCCAGCGTCGGGCCGTGGCGCAGCCTGGTTAGCGCGTCCGTCTGGGGGGCGGAAGGCCG
>NZ_CAMEFG010000010.1 GCF_945915435.1 uncultured Paracoccus sp.
TCTTCGATACCGAAGCGGGCACGGCATGAAAGCCGTCGAAGGGGCCGACATAGGGAACCAGGCTCGCACGCTCTTCCTCGAACACTTCCCGGATCGTGCGCTTGCGCAGCTCGGGGTGCGTCTTTGCAGGAGAGTTGATATGCTTATTAAGCTGGATCATTAAAACAATTTAGAAAACTTTAGACTTGCCTGAGAGGAAGAAGGTAGTATGGCGCCAAGAAATGAAGAGCTTATGCAGACTCAGAAGATTGATTGCGCACATTTCTAACTTTGCAAAAGTGCGATGGCATGGTCTATGTAGTCTTCGGTGATGTAGGGCGCAAAGCCTGCATTTCCACCCGCTGCAAAGGATTTCTTATAATCCTTCAATTTATCGCGCTTGTCTGGAATTGCTAATGCTGCAATGTGCCGTAACGGAAGAGCGCCTGCGGAAGTGGGTGGAAGTTTGGCATACTTTTCTAGACCTGAATTCAGGTCCTGCTCTTCTGCCCAGTTGATTATGGATTTTGATATGTTCAAGATATCTTCTCCAGAAAATTCCTGAGAATATATGACTTGATTGATCTTAAAATCAACGATCAAGGGTGTGGTTTTGTTATTTGCACCCGAGATGATATCTACATAACTTGAAAATTTCTCGGTTGGGACAGAAAGAGCAAGATCAAGTTTCTGCTGATCGGGCAAAATTTTCAACCGAGGCTGTATTTGTACAAAACGATCAGAAAGGTCCATCCGACAGGATGTGCCGCCTCGCTTGGTTTTCCAGCCAAGTTGCTTGAAAATATCGACTATCTCTTTTTGGTTCATTAACCCGCAAGTCTCGGAAAGCTAATAATGGTCACGGGTATTCCATCAGGATGACCCTGTTCTGACAAGGGCCTTCCAGGGTCTAGCCCCAAGTTGGCTGCTCTCTGCCCCACAGGTATCGCATCGCCAGTTCCTAACAAGGGGTAGATTTCAGTCTGTCTTTGCGTAAGATCGGCATTTCCTGTCTTGATCTCAATCAGATGAGCCATGCCATCGTCCCCGCGGTAGCCGATGTCAGGTACTGTGCGCCCTCGGTTGACAGGGCCATTGAATGACGGACCTTCGACAACTTCATAACCCTCGGCTTCAAGATGTCTCCTGACATCGTCAACGCGTGCGTTGTGATGGGCGCGCTTTTCCTGAATGGTGGGTGGTTTCTTATCAGAATTGCGTGGTCTCTTTCCTCCACACCCGCTCAACCCCATCGGATCGACCCAGTTGTTCGGGTCGGCGACGTAGGCCTGGGGCCGCAGGCCGCCCATCAATCCGATGGGGTCGGGCGAAAGATATTGCGTCGCGTCGGGGTCGTAGTAGCGTTGGTTGTTGTAGTAAAGGCCGCTTTCCTCGTCCTCCCACTGCCCCTGGAAGCGGATGGGGCAGGTGGGGGCGTGGTCGAGGTTGGCGGCGTATTTGCGGGACGGCAGGTCCAGGGCCTCGGGCTGGCCCCACAGCGACAAGTCTTGCGCCAGGCGACGGCGGTGCCGTCTTAGGTAAACATCTCGCGTGATGAGGATACTATTAATAACTCTGCTGTCGTCGTTCCCATTCCAATAGAATGTTTTCGAGGGTTTCGCTATCGATCTCGGTTTCGTCGTGCGGAGCAAAGGAAAAGTTTTCGTCTTCCTCCAGTTCAAATATCCGAAAAGGAATCTCGACTTGCTCAAGCAAGGTTACGAGTGATCTCAGGCGGGTGGAAACCTCCTGATGGTTATTCATAAAAAGAAGGCCTTCATATAATGGTTTGCCTTCTGCAATGCGTGATCTTGCCTCCCCCAAGGAAAGTGAAAGGATCTTAGCCAGGTTTGCCACAGCAGGAAGATTTTTCTCTTGTTGAACCAGTATTGCAACTTTGCTCATCTAAAAATCCTCTGGGTAATTCGGGTTATTCGGTACGCCATAAGTGTCGTTCTGCCAGTTCCCGCCGTGCCAACGATGCTGATGCTCGTTGCGAGTGGCCGGATAGATGTTAGAGGGGTCATCAGCGAGCTGCGGATGATCCAAAGCGTTGTATTTATGGTGTCCTTCGATAGGTTGACCATCGAATGTCGGGGTTCGTCCGGCAATAATATCGTTACGCTGTTGTGGTGACCAGTCTCGGGTGCCTGGGCCACCGGCACGCAGTGCGCGCCGCTCCTGCGCCCAAAAACGGCTTACACCACGGTTACGGCGATTACTGAAACGTCGGTCCCAATTCAGATGTTGATATTCTGCACGAGTCGCCGTGCGTGCGTCAATCCTCGCTTGGATCGCACTGCGTTGCGATGGTGTGAGGGGTTGGAAAGGTGTAGAATACTGTGGCACTGTCGAGCCACACCCCTCCAACCCCATCGGATCGACCCAACTGTTCGGGTCGGCGACATAGGCCTGGGGCCGCAGGCCGCCCATCAGGCCGATGGGGTCGGGCGAAAGATATTGCGTCGCGTCGGGATCGTAGTAGCGCTGGTTGTTGTAGTAAAGGCCGCTTTCCTCGTCCTCCCACTGCCCCTGGAAGCGGATGGGGCAGGTGGGGGCGTGGTCGAGGTTGGCGGCGTATTTGCGGGACGGCAGGTCCAGGGCCTCGGGCTGGCCCCACAGCGACAGGTCTTGCCGCCAGGCGACGGCGGTGCCGTCCTGGGTGAACATCTCGCGCGGGGTGCCGATGTGGTCGGTGACGAGATAGTGCAATTCGTCGCCCGCCGCCCGCGCGAGGGGGCGATAGGATCCCGGATCGTAGATCCAATGCGCGGCCTGTTCCCAGTCCGGGGCGCCGTCGGGACCCAGCGGGGCCTCGGCAACGATGCGGGTGCCTTCCCACTGGTAGGCGCGGCCCTGGCCTGCCGGGATGAAGCCGGGGGAATCGGCGTCCTCGCGCCCGCCCGAGACCACCTTGAGCCGCTGGATACGCCGCCCGAGCGCGTCGTAGACATAGCGCCAGACCGCGCCCTGCGGGGTTTCCAGCCGGACCAGATGGCCCTGCGCGTTCCAGCCCATGCGCCAGATGCGGGGGCGAAAGCCGGGTTCCTCGATGCGTTTTTCGATGACGCGGCCGGCGTCGTCGTGGGTGTAGTGGACGTGGCCGCGCTGGCGGACCCGGCCCGCGTCCTGGCTGACCTTTTCGCGTGCCATGCCGGTCGCGATCTCGGTCAGGTTCTGGCTGGGATCGTAGCCGAAGCGGCTGACCAGGGTCGTGTCGCCGTGGCGGCTGGTCTTGGTGACGCCGACCACCTGGCCGCGCGGGTCGTAGTCGAAACGCTTCTCGCCCGTGATCCGGTCGTTGACCGAGACGGGCCGATGGGCGCGGTCCCACTGGTAGGTGCGGTGGGCCAGCGCGCCGGCGCGGGTGATGTGGTCGTTGCGGTGATCGCCGGTCAGCGCGCCGTAGCGGACCTCTTCGGGCAGGGCAGAGAGGGGGCCTGCGATCTGTTCGACCAGCAGGCCGAGGTTGCTGTAGCCCTGCGTCAGCGCGAATCCGGCCTGGCTGCTGCGCATGGTTTCCAGCCCGCGCGGATCGTAGGCAAAGCGCAGCGCGTCATGGTTGCCGATGCGCAACTCCTCGACCTGGCCCGCCGCGTTGTAGCTGGAGGCCAGCGGCAGCACGTCGCCCGTGCGCGCGATGCGCCCAGAGCCGTCGGGCGCGTATTCCGAGCGGATCTCGCGCCCGTTCAGCCTTTCGCTGGTGATGCGGCCCATGATGTCATAGCCGTATTCGACCACGCTTTCGGCGGTCTCGGCACGGATCAGGCGGCCCGCGACGTCATAGGCAAAGCGCGAACGCGACAGTTCCGCGCCGCGGATGAATTGCAGTTCGGTCAGCTGGCCCGCCTTGTTGCGCAGATAGGCCCGGCGCGAGCCGTCTGGCATCAGCGCGCCGGTCAGGCGGCCCGCCGCGTCGTAGTCGTAGCGCGTGACCAGCCCGGCATAATCGCGTTCCGCCCGGATGCGGCCAGCGGTGTCGTAAGAGATCTCATACCGCTCGCCCTTCTGGTTGACGATGGCGGTCAGCCGGGTCATCGCGTCATGTTCAAAGCGCAGGCGGTGGCCCTGTTCGTCGGTCATGCCCAGAAGCAGGTCGAACGCGCCGTATTCCATGCGCCGGGTCGCGCCCTCGCCGTTGGTGACGGTGGTCAGCAGCCCCTCGCCGTCATAGGCGGCATGGGTGGTGGAGCCGTCGGGCAGGGTGACGCTGCGCATGTTGCCGCGCGGGTTTTCCGGGCCGCGGCTGTGGTCCCAGGTGGTCTCAGTCCCGATCTCGTCCGAAAAGCGGACCAGCCGCCCCTCGGCGTCATGCTTCATCTGCTGCTCGAATCCGGCGATGGTGCGCAGCATGCGCGGGCGTTGCAGCATGTCGTAATAGAAACGTTCCTGCTTGCCGCCGGGATAGTCGATGCGCAGCACCTGCCCGTTGGGCGCGCGGCGATAGCGCAGGATGTTGCCGTCCGGCTGCTGGACCGAGGCCAGGTTGCCCCGGTCGTCATAGCGGAACAGATGCGTCGCGCCGCTGCTGTCGGTATGGGACCGGACGCGGCCGGACAGGTAATAGCTCCAGCTTTCGCTGGTGCCGTCGGGATAGGCCAACCCGACCAGATCGCCTTGCGAATCATAGCTGTAGCGGGTGACGTTGCCCAAGGGATCGGTGCGCGACAGCACGTTGAAGCTGCGGCCCCATTCGGTCAGCCACTCGGCCCCCAGCGGGTCGATCTCGCGCCAGACAAGGCCGCGCTCGTTCCAGTCGAAGATCGTCACCGCGCCGACGGCGTCGGTCGAGATGGTGCGCCGGGCGTCGAGGTCGTATTCCAGCGTGCAGCCCATATGCCCCGAATCCGACCAGTTGCGGATGACGCGGCCGTGGGGTCCGTATTCGTAATGCGCGCGGGTCAGGCGGGTGTCGGCCCAGCCGGTCAGGCGTTCCTGTTCGTCATAGGTATAGCGCAGGGTGCCGGTCTGGGACGAGATCGACTCGGACAGGATATTGGCGCTGGTATAGTTCCAGACGAATCCGCAATCGGTGCTGCCGGGCGCATTCAGCACCGCGCGGCGGATCACCATGTCGCGGCTTTCGACCGACAGGCTGAAGCCGTCCGAATGGAGGACTTCCTTCAGCCCGCTGTCGTCATAGACGAAGCGGATACGGTTGCCGTTGCGGTCTTGCAGGCGGCTCAGCAGGACGCGGTTGCGGATGCGATGCTCGAAGATGGTGAAGGTCTGGCTGCGCCTGTCAAAGACATAGAGCATCCCCGACCGCTCGCCCGCAAGGGTCAGGTGGGGAAAGCGGATGTTGGTGGCGTTGACCTGTTCGTTGGGTGCGTGGAAGGTGATCAGGACGCCTTCATCGTCCTGATAGATGATTTCGGGGCCGTTGACGACCAGATGTTGTGCCCATGTGCCGGCCCAGTGGCGGCCCTGGATGCCTTCGCATCCCGGCGCATAGCTGCGCGTCAGCACCAGCGGAATGGTGCCGGGAATGGCGATGTCGGTGCGCGTCTCGCTGACCTGCCCCGAGGCGACATCGACCGGGTCGCCGGCCTTGGTTTCGGTGGCCTTGGGCTTGCTCTTTACCGGCTCGGATTGCGTATTCTCGGGCTGCCGGTCCCTGGGCTTTGGCTGGGCAGGGGCGCCGTCGTCAGGGCGGGGCTTCGGCGTGGTCGAGCCGGCATTGTCCGCATCGGGCTTGTTGTTCGGCTTGTTGTTCGGGCCACCGTCCCCGTCGGGCCTGCTGGCCGGCGGCTTGTTGCTGGGTCCCGGATCCGGCTTGGGGGCCGGATTGTTCGGGCCGCCGTCACCATCGGGCCTGGTGTTCGACACCGGGTCCGGCTTGGGGGCGGTCGGCGCATCGCCATCGGGTGCCCTGACCGGCATGGAAGCGTCGGGCTTGGGCGTGGGCGTGCCGCCGGGGGTATCGCCCTTGTTGCCCTTGGGTCCGGGCAGGAAGTCCAGCAGCACGATCCCGGTGCGCACGATCCGCTGCAACATGCCGGGGTCGATGTCCAGCGCATAGGGGCTGGTGTCCATGTCGATCGCGATCGAGGGAACCCCGTCGTTGATCGTGCCGTCGCAATTCGTCTTGTGGCCGATCCGGGCGATGGGCTTGTTGTTGGCGAAGACCGTCTCGGCCCCTTCCGCGACCTGCTTGGTCGGGCCGTGGTTTTCGCAATTCACCAGGTCCTCGACGCGGGCGACGGGCTTGCCCTGGAAATGGACGTTGGGCGAGCCGGTCGCGATCTCGCCCTTGTTCTTGCCGTATTGCCCGGCGGCCGAGGCGAAGCCCGCGCCAAGCCCGCCGACCAGACCGCCCGCCGCAGCCGCCAGCAGGACGACGCCCAATCCCATGCCGCCCGTGCCGATGATGAAGGCGCCCACTGCCACCGCCGCCAATGCGCCAAGCGCCATCGCCCCGATCGTCGCCCATGTGCTGACATGCGCGATGGGGTGGCCGACGGTCGCGGGCATTTCGCCCTGTTCGGGCAGCGGTTCATAGCCCAGCCAACTGCCGACCGTGCTCATGGCGGCATGGCCGAGGAACTCACCGCCGAAGGAACCCAGCTTGGCGGCCCCCAGCCCGACCAGCCCCGCCAGCGCCGCAGGCCCTGCCGCCGCCAGCGCTGCCGAGCCTGCCGCGCCGATGCCTGCCCCGCCGATCAGGGTGGCTCCGCCCGCGATGGCCGTGGGCACGGCGACCCCCACCCCGGCCATGACATACCCACCCGCCTCCGAGTCGATGAAGTCCAGCGTGTTGTCCCAGCCCCGCACGAAATCGGACCTTGCGGAGTTGTCGATGATCTCGGGGCTTGCGCCCAGGTTCTGATTGGCCAGATCGGCCCCGGTCGTCGCGCCAGCAGCCATCCCGCCCATGTCGTCAGCTCCGCTTGGGTTGTTGCAGGTTCAGCGTCGAGACGATGCGCCGCACTTCGTTGGCCTGGCCGGGCGTCATCATCCCCGGCATCGAGCCGGTGACGACCATCGCGCGCCCCTCGGGCAGTTGGACCGTGGTGATGATCTGATGCATCGGGCCTTGCTTGGACATCCAGGTGATTTCGACCTCGAAGGCGGCGGCGCGGGCGATGGTGACGGGCTTGCGGGCCAGCAGCTTGAAATCCGTCAGCGCGTCCGAGACCTGGTTCAACTGATCCTCGACATATTCGTTGAAGGCCATGCCCCAGGGAATGTCGTCGCGGGTGATCGAAAGGGTCAGCCCCGGCTCAAGCGGGCCGCTGCTGGATACGACATTGATCGTCTGGTCGCGCCAGCCGTGGGGAACGTCCATCGTTCCCTCGTTGAAGACAAACATCACGAATCCTTGTTGAGGTGGATCATGGCACCGATCTGGTTCAGGCCCTCGGCGGTGAAGGCGATCGAGGCGCCGTTCGAATGGATCACGATATGATCGGCGGTGATCTCGATCCCGGAATTTTCGCCGACGCCCAGGAAGATGCGCTGGTCGGCGGTGATGTGGGTTTCCTCTACCGCGTGGGTGGTGACGTTGATGTCGGCCTCGACGGTGAAATTGTTCTCGGTCTTGTTCGAGATGTCCTGCATGGCTTCCAGCGCGATCTTGCCGTCCTTGGCCTTCATCGCGATGTCGTCGTCGGCGTGATAGGTGATGTTGCCCGGACCCGCCTCGCCCGCAAGGGCGGTTTCGTTGATCGTGTTGGCGGTGCTCGAACGGTTCAGCGCCACGGTCTCGGTCAGGTTGCCCGATTCGATGGCCTTGGTCTCGTCGCCCGTCGCCACGGTGATCGAGCGGTCGCCCCGGTTCACGCGCGTCGTCTCGTTGTCCTCGATGACGCGGTTCATGTCCTTTTCGGCGTGCAGGAAGATTTCCTCCATGCCCAGCTCGTCCTCAAACATCAATTCGTTGTTGCCGCCGCCGTTGTGGGACTTGGTCTTGAAACCGGAACGGGTCTTGCTGGCCGGCAGGTCGTAGATATTGGCGTTCGAGGCGTTGACGACGCAGCCCGTCACCAGCGGCTTGTCGGGGTCGCCGTCGATGAAATCGACGATCACCTCCATCCCGATGCGGGGGATGACGACCTGTCCCAGGCCCGCGCCCGCCCATTGCTGGCTGACCCGGCAACGCATGGAAATCGCGCCTTCCAGGTCCCAGTGGAACCGCACGAGGACGCGGCCGTATTCGTCGCAGTCGATCTCGCCCTCGCCCACGACCATCGCGGTCTGCGGGCCTTGCACGATGGGGGCGGGGGTCTTGCGCGGCGGCGCCAGCGGGGCCGAGGCGGGCATCAGCACGAAGCTGCCGCTGTAGGAATAGCCGTCGCTGATCGTCGCCCCCGAACCATAGCTTTCGGACACGAAGGTATGATGCGCGGCAAGGCAAAGCTGGCGCGGATCGCCGATGTTCTCGACCCCGTTCGCATCCAGTTCGACCACCATGCCCGCGCCAAGCGACACGCAATCGCCCACCGCCCGGTTGCGCCGGTCGCCGCCCTGGAACTGGTCGTTTCGGATGCGCGCGATGCGGCGGCCTTCCTCGCGGTCCAGGTAGGTGCCGGGGTATTCGTAGCTTTCAAGCTGGCCAAAGGCATATTTCGCATCCGCCACCTGTTCAGCCATCATGTCGGCGCGCGGGGTCTTGAAGTTGTAGTCGATCAGCCGGACCGCGCCCGTCTTGATCTTGCGCTCGGGTTCGAGGTCCCAGAAATGTTCGTCCTCGGGCTGGTGGTGGCCATCGACGGGCTTGAAGGCGCGCCGGGTGCCGGGGACGGTCTTGTGGTTGGTGTCGCTGTCGGTCAGAACCATCGTGTGGTTCCCCTCGGTATGCTCGAAATGATACGAGATCCCGAAGCGTTCCATCAGGCGGCTGGCGAATGCAAAGTCGCTTTCGCGGTATTGCACCGTATATTCCAGCACCGGATAGTCGCTGGCCAGCCGCAATTCCAGCGCGGGCGAACCGGCGCCGGAATAGGGGGCCAGCACCTCGCGGATGATCTGGTCCACGGTCTTGCCGTGAAAGATCTTCTGGTTGAAGCGCTGGTCGGCCAGCCAGAACCACGGACGCAGCGCAAGGTTGAAGCGATAGCCGTTCTCGCCCGCCCCCGCGTAGCGCACCCGCGTCACGATCCCGTCGAAATGCCGCGCGCCGTGGCGGGTCTGGACGATCACGGTCGCATGGGTGCCCAGAAGCTGGTCGAAATCGACCGAAGGGACGGGTGAGAGCGCCTCGACATCGTATTCAAAGGGCGCGTTCATGTAGTCGCTGCCGTAAAACCGCAGCAAGGCCAGGTTCTGGGGGCCAAGGACGGTGCTGAGCCGGCCAAGGCGCGCATCCTGCTTGAAAGGCATGTTCATGGTGGGGCGACCTTCCTGCGCGTGATCGGAGACCTGGAACGATTATCGCATTTTTACGGACTATTGGCACAAAATGGCAAGCCATGCGGAAAGGGTGGGCGATCCGCGAAAAGGCGGGCGACACCGCCCGCAGGTTGTCCGGGCGCGGCGGCTGTCGTGAAAAAGGCAGGACTGCGCAACCGGGAATTGAATGCGCGGACGTGGGTGATGCCGAGGCGCGACGGGGCAGGGGCGGTGATCACGAAAATTTTTGCGCAGCGTTGCCCGCCTGCCACAGATTTGGCAGGATGCCGGAAATCCAGGGTCCGGCGCGCGTCCTGCGGGTCGCGGGGTGCGGTTTTTTCAGGCCGGGTGCTTGAAACCGGATCGCCCTTCGCTAAGTTCTGATCTCGCGGGCCGGGCCCCTCTGGCGACAGGCGATCCACGCTTTTCGTGATGTCGGACCGCATCGGGTAACAGCGCCCGATGGCATGCCCGGTGTTTTTCGTTTCCGCGAAGCCTGCCCGGCCATGCCCTCTGGCGCCCATCGAAAGGACGACAGGGGAAATGGACTTTCTCTTCTTGCTGTTTCTGGGCAAGCCGCTCTGGCTGTGGCTGACTTTCCTTGCGATCGTGCTGGTGCTGCTGGTGCTGGACCTTGGCGTGCTGAACAAGGGCGACCAGGAAATCGGGGTCGCGAAAAGCCTCAAGCTTTCGGCGTTCTACATCACCCTGGGCGTGCTGTTCGGCGGCTTCGTCTGGTGGCAGTTGGGCCTTGAGGCGGCGGGGCTATACCTGACCGCCTTCGTGGTCGAGAAATCGCTGGCGATGGACAATGTCTTCGTCATCGCGATGATCTTCGGCTTCTTCGCCATTCCGCGCAAATACCAGCACCGCGCACTGTTCTGGGGCATCCTTGGCGTGATCGTGCTGCGCGGGCTGATGATCGGCTTTGGCGCGGCGCTGGTGAACAACTATCACTGGGTGCTGTATGTCTTTGCGGCCTTCCTGGTCTTTACCGGCGCGAAGATGCTGCTGGCCAAGGACGATGAAGAGGTGGACATCGCGAACAACCCGCTGCTGAAGTTCCTGCGCCGCCGCCTGCGCGTCACCGACGATCTGCGCGGGCATTCCTTCCTGGTGCGCGAACCGGACCCTGCGACCGGCAAGCTGCGCCTGTTCGCCACGCCGCTGCTGCTGGCGCTGGTGATGATCGAGATCGCGGATGTCATCTTTGCCGTCGATTCGGTGCCCGCGGTCTTTGCGATCACCTCGGACCCCTATATCGTCTATACCTCGAACATCTTCGCGATCCTGGGGTTGCGGGCGCTGTATTTCGCGCTGGCGGCGATCATCCACCGCTTCCACTACCTGAAATATGCGCTTGGCGTGCTGCTGATCTTCATCGGGTCCAAGGTCTTCGTCGCCGACCTGCTGGGGTGGGAGAAGTTTCCGGCCAGCATCTCGCTTGGCGTGACCTTCGCGATCCTGTCGGTCGGCGTGGCCTGGTCGCTGTGGAAGACGCGGGGCGACAAGGCGCCGGGCCGGATCGGGGGCTAGCGCCGATTTCTGCGGCGCGGCGCGGATTGCGCGGTCGTGCCGTGGGTATTTGGGTGATGAAGAAAGGGGGCGGGTCGCCCGGCATGCCGTCGTCGGGTTTTTCCGGCGGCGGTTTTTATCGGGGGAGTGCGTGCTGGCGGATGGCTGGCGTGGGGGCAGGATCAGGCGCGGCAGCCGTCCACCAGCCCCTGCACGCGGGCGAAGGCGGCATTGGCGCCGGCGATCACGCGATCCTGCTGGGCGGGGGTCAGTTCGGCGGCGTTCAGCCCGTCCTTGAAACGGCGCCAATGGGCGGCGCGGCCTTCGGGCGCTTCGGCGAGGTGGCGGGCGCCGTGGGTTTCGGACAGGCCCATCTTGTGCGCGGCCTTGATCAGGAATGCCGCGCCGAGGTTCGAGCCTTCGACGACATAGAGCCAACC
Organism: uncultured Paracoccus sp.; assembly: GCF_945915435.1. Lineage (GTDB taxonomy): Bacteria > Pseudomonadota > Alphaproteobacteria > Rhodobacterales > Rhodobacteraceae > Paracoccus. The sequence goes on from NZ_CAMEFG010000010.1 coordinate 11,265, forward strand.
CAATGCCTCGGGCAGGTCGGTGCCCTGGGGCAGCGCCGATTGCGGCTGTGCGGGCAGGTTCGCGCCGAGGTCGGCGCCGTCCTGCGTCACCGCGGGCAGGCGGCAGAATTCGGCCAGGCCCGGGATCAGGGCTTGCAGGTCGGCGCGTTCGTAAAGCGGCGCGACATCGGCGTGCAGCGCATGCTGGATGCGCAGGAAGGTGGTGTAGTTCGCGACGTCCCGGAAGGGTTCGAGCTGCATGATCGAGCTGTCCAGCACCTCATGCGTGCTGCGCGTCGCGTGTTTGAGCCGGTCCGACAGCGCGGGGGCGGTCGTGGTTTCGGTTTGCGTCATGGGCGGCCTTTTGGGGTTGGGGCAGGGTGTCCACCTTGCCCGCCGTGCCTGGCCTGCGCAAGCCGGTCCGGCTAGAGGCGCAGTTGCAATTGTTCGGGATGGCTTGTGTCGTTTTCGGGCGCCTCTTGCAGCGAGGACAGGGTGACTCCCAGCAGCCGCACCCCCTTGGCCGTGGGAAACAGCGGCAGCAGCAGCGCCAGTGTCAGCGCGGCCATCTCGTCCCGGCTGCGCAGGGGGTCGGGGGTGGTGCGGCGGCGGGTGACCTGCTGGAAGTCGGCGTATTTCACTTTGATGGTGACGGTGCGCGCCGACAGCCCCCTGCCCCGGCATTGCTGCCAGACCCGGTCCACAAGCGGCAGGATCTCGTCCCGCGCCTGCCCGGGCTGGTGGATGTCGGTGGCGAAGGTGTCCTCGGTCCCGATGGATTTGCGGGGGCGGTGCGGCTCGACCGGGCGGTTGTCGATGCCCTGCGCGATCTGGTGATACCAGTTGCCCGCCTTGCCGAAATGCTGGCGCAGGAACTCGGGCGTTCTGGCGCGCAGGTCGGCGCCGGTCAGGATGCCCAGCCGTTCCATCCGCGCGGCGGTGGCCGGGCCGATGCCGTGGAACCTGCCGATCGCCAGCCGGGCGACGAAGCCGGGGCCTTGCGCGGGGGTGATGACGGCCTGCCCGTCGGGCTTGTTCAGGTCGCTTGCCATCTTGGCCAGGAACTTGTTGTAGGAGACCCCCGCGCTGGCCGTCAGCCCGGTTTCCGCCCTGATCCGGTCGCGGATCGCCCGCGCGACCAGCGTGGCCGAGGGGATGGCCTGCCTGTTCACCGTCACGTCCAGATAGGCCTCGTCCAGCGAAAGCGGCTCGATCAGGTCGGTATGTTCGGCGAAGATCCGGCGGATCTGGGCGGAAACGGCGCGGTAGACCTCGAACCGGGGGCGGACGAAGATCAGTTGCGGGCAGCGCCGCTTCGCCGTGACCGAGGGCATGGCCGAGCGGACGCCGAAGACCCGCGCCTCGTAGCTGGCGGCGGCGACCACGCCGCGCGCCGCCGCGCCGCCCACCGCCAGCGGCTTGCCGCGCAGTTCGGGATTGTCGCGCTGCTCGACCGAGGCATAGAAGGCGTCCATGTCCACATGGATGATCTTGCGCATGTCGCCTTGCGTCATCTCGTGTCCGTCCAGCCGCATATGGGGCCAAGCGTGCAGATATGGCGCGGCTTTTCAAGATGGCGCGGCGGGGGCGAAGACGGTCGCCTCGCAGATCCGCAGGAAGCGCGTCGCGGCATGGGACAGCGCCCGCCGCGCGGGCCGGATCAGCGAGATGCGGCGTTCCAGCGACAGGTCCGCCAGCGGCAGGAAGGCGATGCGGGGGTCGTCGAACAGCAGCACCGCCTTGCGCGGCAGCAGGCCGATCCCGATGCCCGAGCGGATCAGGCAAAGCTGGCCAAAGGTGGATTGCACCCGCAGGGGGCCGGATTTCAGCGCCTCGGGCAGGCCGGGATGGGCGGCCAGCAGCCGCGCGGTGCCGGTGCCCTTGTCCAGATGCACCAGTTGGGCGGGGTCGATCTGGTCCAGCCGGGGCGGGTGGCCCAGGCGGGTCAGGGGGTGATCCGCGGGGGTGGCAAGGCCGAAGGGGTCGCGTTCGATCTCGTGCAGGTCCAGCAGGGCAGAGGCGCCGGAATAGCCCGCGATGGCCAGGTCCAGCGTGCCGTCGGCGACCTTTGCGGCCAGTTCGTCCGCCGGGCCGTCGTGCAGCACCAGCCCGACCCCCGGATGGCTGGCCCGGAAGCGCCGCAGCGCGGGCGCCAGCACCCCCGCGACCGCCGAGGGCGAGGCGCCCAGCATCAGCCGCCCTTGCCGCAGGCCCGCGCTGTCGTGCAGCCGGGCAAGGGCATGGTCCAGCGCCTGGATGGCGGGGCGGGTTTCGTCGATCAGCGCCAGCCCCTCGGGGGTCGGCTGCGGCGGGCGCATCCGGCGGTCGAACAGGGCAAGGCCCGCGCTTTCCTCGAGCTGGCGCACGGTTTCCGTCAGGGCCGAGGGCACGACGCCAAGCCGGTCCGCCGCGCGCACGAAGGAGCCTTCGTCGCGGATCGCATGCAGCGCGCGCAGGTGGCGCAGGTTGATATTCGTATTTTGCGAATTCATCTTCATTTCATTCTATTTTTACGAATCCGAAATTCGTGGTTCAAGGGGAAAAACCTGTCCGGGAAACGCCATGTCTGACAGCCAGCCCCTTGCCCTGCTGAAGGACGCCCTGCGCGCGCAGGGGTTTCGCGGGGAAATCCAGGCCGACAGCGCCCTGCGCGCGGCCATGTCCACCGACAACTCGGTCTATCAGATCTGGCCCGACGTGATCGCGGCGCCCCGGCACGCCTTGGACGTGGTGCGGGTGCTGCGCGCGCTGAAAGACCCTGCCTTCGCCGATGTCGCGCTGACCCCGCGCGGCGGCGGCACCGGCACCAATGGGCAGAGCCTGAACCGGGGCCTGATCCTGGACATGCGCCGCCATATGAACCGCGTGCTGCATATAGATCCGGTCGAGGGCTGGGCCGATGTCGAGCCTGGCGTCGTGCTGGATGCGCTCAACGACGAATTGCGCCCGCACGGGTGGTTCTTCGCGCCCGAGACCTCGACCGCGACCCGCTGCACGATCGGGGGGATGGTTTCGACGGATGCCTCGGGCAAGGGGTCGCGGATCTACGGCAAGACCTCGGACAACATCCTGGGGCTGGAGATCGCCCGGCCCGAGGGGCTGCTGTCCAGCATGGATCCCGTGCCCGGTTGGGGGCGCGCCATGCTTGCGCGGGCCGAGGCGGGCGCGCGGCAGGGCAGGGCGGCGCTGGTCGCCGCCACGCCGCGCCTGAACCGGCGCTTTACCGGCTACGATCTGGAACGCGCCTGTCCCGAAGGCGGCGGCTTTGAGTGGTGGCGGCTGTTTCCGGGGGCCGAGGGCACGCTTGGCCCGATCACCCGCATCCGCGTCGCGCTGCGCCGCATCCCGCCGGAAAAGCGCCTGATCGTCGCGGGATTCGCCGGTTTCCGCGATGCGCTGGCCGCCGGCGCCCCGCTGCTGGACGACGATCCTACCGCCATCGAGGTGATGGACGAATGGGTCCAGCGCATCGCGCAAGAGGCGGGCATCCTGACCCGCCTGCCCGAGGTGCTGCGCCCCCAAGGCCCGGTCGCCTATGTCTTTATCGAGTTCAACGGCCATGACGGCGCCGAAATGGAAAGCCGCATCGCTGCCTGCATGGCCCGCCTGCGCCGCCTGCCGGGGCTGATTGCCCTTCACCACACCCGCGAGGCCGCCGAGATCCGCGAGCTGTGGGCGATCCGTTCCGCCGGGGTCGGGCTGCTGGGCAAGGTGGACGGCCCAAGCCGCCCCGTCGCCTTTGTCGAGGACTGCGTGGTTCCCCCCGAAAACCTGCCCGCCTTCGTGGACGATTTCCTGGACGTGCTGCGCGCAAACGGCCTGGGGTTCGGCATCCACGGCCATGTCGATGTCGGCTGCCTGCATATCCGCCCGGCGCTGAACATCGACGAGGGCGCGGACCGCGACAAGCTGGTGGCGGTTTCGGACGCGGTCTTTGCGCTGACCCGCAAGCATGGCGGCATCTTCTGGGGCGAACATGGCAAGGGGGTGCGCGGTGCCTATCTGCCCGAATGGCTGGGACCGCGGGCCTATGGCGGGTTGCAGGCGGTCAAGCGGGCCTTCGACCCCGACGAACGCTTCAACCCCGGCAAGCTGGTCGCGCTGGCGCGCCCGCTGATGGGGATCGCGACGACGCCCTTTCGCCCCTTCAACCCGGCCCCCGGCGATGCGCTGGAAAAGGCGTTTCGCTGCAACGGCAACGCGCAATGCCTTGGCTATCAGGCGACGGTGCCGATGTGCCCGTCCTTCAAGGCGACGGGGGACCTGCGCCACTCGCCCAAGGGCCGCGCCGATGCGCTAAGGGCGTGGAAGCTGGCCCGCGAAGGCGGCCCGCCCGTCGATGAGGCCGACCTGATGGCGGCGCTGGACACCTGCCTGGGCTGCAAGGCCTGTGCGACAAGCTGCCCGGTGCAGGTCGATATCCCGACGATGCGCGCGGCCTTCTACGCCGACCACTACAGCCGCAAGCGGCGCCCCCTGCCGGATCGGCTGGTGCTGCTGGCCGAGCGTTTCAGCCCCCTGGCCCTGCGCCTGTCGCCACTGTTGCGCCCGCTGTGGCCCATTGCCCGACGCGTGGCCGAGCATGCGCTGCGCAGCGTCGATCTGCCCGAAAGGCTGGCCGTGCCCGTCCCGGCGCGGCACCGCCTGACGGAAAGGGGGCTGCGCAAGCCCTTGCCGCCCGATGCGGTCCTGCTGTTTCAGGACTGGTTCACCGCGCTTTTCGACGGGCAGGTCGCGCGCGACGCCATCGACGGGCTGACCGCCCTTGGCTATCGCCCGATGCTGGTCGGGATGCGCCCGGCGGGCAAGGCTGCCCATGACATGGGCGCTGCCGGTTTCCGCCCGCTGGCCGCGCGGCTGTCCCGGCTGCTGTGCCTGGCCGAAGGCACGGGGGCGCCCCTGATCGGGCTGGACCCCGCCTTCGTGATGATGCTGCGGCAGGATTATCCCAAGGCGGGGCCCAAGGCCGGGCTGGCCCCGCCCCGTCTGCTGTTGCCGCAAGAGTTCCTGGCAGAGCAGATCGCGCAGGGCCGCGCGCTGCCCCGTGCCGCGGCGGGGACCGGGTTGCGGATCATGTCCCATTGCACCGAAGCCGCCGCCCTGCCCCAGGCCGGGGCGATGTGGCGGCAGGTCTTTGCCGCGATCGGGATCAACGCCATGCCGCAACCCGCGGGTTGCTGCGGCATGGCGGGGCTGTTCGGCCATCGGCAGCGCCACCAGCACATGTCCTTGCGGCTTTACGATGCAAGCTGGCGTCAGCCGGTCGAGGACGCGATTCCCCTTGCCGCCACCGGCTTTTCCTGCCGCTGCCAGGCTGGGCGGCTCAGCGGCAAGGCGCTGCGCCATCCCCTTGGGCTGATCGCGGATGCGCTGCGCGGAGCGGGCTGAGGGCCGGGTTCGCGCTATCCTTGCGGCCCGGCATGTAGTAGACTGGACAGGCGCGCGAATGCCAGCCTGGGCAGGTGTCTGGTCATGGAATATCCGAAAGCCCTCGGCCTTCGGGAAATCCTGGCGCATCCCGGCTTTCCCGACTGCCTTGCCAGCAATGCCGATACCTTGCTGGCGCTGAACCGCGGCCATCCCAACGTCGTGCGCTATCTGGCCGACGGCCGGCGCTGGATGCTGACGCAGGCCATGCTGGCCCTGCATTTTGAACATGCGCGGGATGCCCGGCGCGCGCCGGTTTCGCCCGGCGAAATGCTGCGCGTGCTGCAAGGCACCCGGATCGCCAGCCGCAACACGGTGCTGTCCTTCCTGCAAGAGGCGCGGAAATACGACCTGATCCAGCCGCTTGGCTGCGAGGACCGCCGCCGCCACGACTTCCACGCGACGCCCAGGGCGCTGGCCCTGTTCCGCCTGTGGTTCGACCCGCATCTGAAGGCGCTGGACCTGCTGGACGGGGGCGGGCGGCTGGCCCTGTCGCAGCAGCGTCCCGAGGCGTTGGGTCTGGCCCAGCCCCTGCTGGCGGCCGAGATGCTGCGCCGTCCGGCGTGGCGCACGCCCTCGCCCGCCATCGCGCTGTTCACGCGGGCGGTGACGGGCAGCAACATCCTGCATGAGATCGCGGCCCGCGCCCGCCCCGGCCAGGGGCGGGACCGGATCTGGATCGGGCCGGTGACCTCGACCGGGATCGCGGCGCGGCAGATGATCTCGCAAAGCCATGTGTCGCGGCTCTTGTCGCGCGCGCGGGCGGCGGGGCTGATCGGCTGGGAAAGGCGGGGCAACCGGGGGGATTGCTGGGTCTCGGCCGGGTTGCTGCGCGAATACCGGGACTGGCAGGCGATCAAGTTCCGCGCGATCTCGGTCGGTTTCGCATGGGCGATCCGGGGAATCGTCCGGGCGCGGGCCTGATGCGAAACGGCGCAGGGCCAGACCTGACCCCGCGCCGCCACCTTCTTGCATCACCCAATCCCCCCAAGGGGACCCCGTCATGGCCGCTGCCATTTCACCGGCAGGACGGCAGGCGCGGGCACATCTACCGGGGCAAGCCCCGCCGCGCCCCTGCGGACAGGCGACGTCCGCCCAAAGCGGCAGGGACTGCCGGTTACTCGTCAATATCGCGCCTTGCCGTTCCATGATCGGGTAAACAAAGGATAGGCCGGGACCACCCCGTCACGGCAAGCGAAATCCTGCCGACCGGACAACCCATTTCTGGTCCCATCCGGCAGCGCATTGAAAAGAATAAGAAAGGGGACCGCGCCGTGATGGCGGCGGTCCCGGTATTGCTGCTGCGGTCTTGCGCCGGAAAGCTGTCAGGCCAGCGCGCCAAGAGCCGCGACGATGCGGTCGCCCATCTCGGCGGTGGAAACGGGGGTGCCGCCTTCGGGACCAAGCAGGTCGGCGGTGCGGGTGCCGTCGGCCAGCACCTTCTCGACCGCCTTTTCCAGCAGGTCGGCATCGGCGCCCTGATCGTAGGAATAGCGCAGCGCCATCGCGAAGGACAGGATGCAGGCGATCGGGTTGGCCTTGCCTTGCCCCGCGATATCGGGGGCGCTGCCGTGGACGGGTTCATACATCGCCTTGGGCCGCCCGTTCGCCATCGGCGCGCCGAGGCTGGCCGAGGGCAGCATGCCAAGGCTGCCCGTCAGCATCGCCGCCGCGTCCGACAGGATGTCGCCAAAGAGGTTGTCGGTCACGATCACGTCGAACTGGCGCGGGTGGCGGACAAGCTGCATCGCGCCGTTGTCGGCATACATGTGCGACAGTTCCACGTCGGGATATTCGTTGTCGTGGACCCATTGGACTTCCTCGCGCCACAGGATGCCCGATTCCATCACATTGGCCTTTTCCATCGAACAGACCTTGTTGCCGCGCTTGCGGGCCAGCTCGAACGCGGCGCGGGCGACGCGGCGGATCTCGCCGCTGGTGTAACGCTGGGTGTTGATGCCGACGCGGCCCCCTTCGTTTTCGGGGTTGTTGCCGTCGTCATGGATGCCGCGCGGTTCGCCGAAATAGACGCCGCTGGTCAGTTCGCGCACGATCAGGATGTCCAGCCCCGCGACCACCTCGCGCTTGAGCGACGAGAAATCGGCCAGCGCGTCGAAGCATTGCGCCGGGCGCAGGTTGGCGAACAGGTCCATTTCCTTGCGCAGGCGCAGCAGGCCGCGTTCGGGTTTCACGCTGAAATCCAGGTTGTCGTATTTCGGGCCGCCGACCGCCCCCAGCAGAACCGCATCGACCGATTGCGCCTTTTCCATCGTCGCATCCGCCAGCGGCACGCCATGCGCGTCATAGGCGGCGCCGCCGACCAGATCCTCGCTCACGTCGAAACTCAGGCCGCGGTTCGCTTCGAACCAGCCGATGACCTTGCGCACCTCGGCCATGACCTCGGGTCCGATGCCATCGCCGGGCAGAATGAGCAGGGAATAGGTCGTCATCTTGATAGTCCTCTGCATGAAAAAAGCTGGCTTTCGCCTATCGTCCGGGCCGCATAGCGTCAAGCGCGACAAGATGCGGCCCGAACCCTCCGCAAGGGTCAGCGGCGGGCAAGCTGCTCGGTCGCCTCGGCGGTGCGGCGGGTGTTTTCGTAGATGCCAAGCGCCAGGTAGATGCCGCCGAAGATCAGCACGACATAAAGCGCACCCACCACCAGGACGGCCAGCCCGGCCAGGAAACCGCCGCCCTGCGGCGTTCCGAAGAACATGACGCCCAATGCCGCGAGAACGACCCCGATGATGGACAGGACGGCCATGACATCGACGATTTTTTCCAGGGATTGAACAAAGAACCCGCGCATGGTTTTCTCCTTTGCCGGTTTGCCGCGATGGAATGGGACGGACCGTGGCAGGATGCGGGGGCGGGATCAATCCCCGGCACGGGGCGGTGGATCACGCTGAATTGGGTTGCGGCCCGGCCCCGGATCGGGCGGGATGGCGGCAGAACTCGAATACGGAAGGGAACCAGATGCGATTTTGCAAGGCCGCCATCGCCGGGATCCTCGTCGCCGCCGCCCCGGCATTCGCCGACGGGGGGATCACCGTGCAGCTTCCCGACGTCTCGCAACTGCCCGAATCCGAAGCGCGCGCGCTGATTGCCGAGCTGGCGAACGTGAACGTCATCACCTCGAACTGCCGGGGATACGAGATTTCCAGCGGCGAGTGGACGCTGATCACCGGGACCGGCGACAAGCTGGCCGCCCGGCTGGGGCTGGACCCCTCGTCCTACGACCGCGAATATTACGGCGCGGCCTTCAAGCTGCTGGACGATCCCACCGCCTGCGACCGGATCGGGCCGACCGCGCAGCCGCTGATCCAGCGCCTGATCGGCATGGGCGGCGGGACCGAGCCGCTGAGCCAGCCGCAATAGCTTGTGGCGCCGCGCGGCAGGCCCTAGCTTCGGGGCATGATTGATCTGAGCTACCGGGGATTCGCGCTGGACGCGGAAACGGCGCTGGCCCTGCTGCAATGGCAGGCCGAAATGGGCGCGGATGAGCCATGCCTGGACGCCCCCATCGACCGGCTGGCCGAGGCCGCGGCCGCCCGGCCCGCAGCCCCCGCGCAGGAACCACCCGCCCCGGTCGCGGCGGGCGAGGGCGATCATGTCCAGACCGCGCGCCGCATGGCCGCCGCCGCGGATTCGTTACAGGCGCTGGCCGAGGCGATGCGGTCCTTCGACGGGTTGGAGATCCGCAAGGGCGCGCGCAACTTCTGCCTTGCCGACGGCAATCCCAAGGCGCGCGTGATGATCATCGGCGAGGCGCCGGGCGAGGAAGAGGACAATCGCGGCCTGCCCTTCGTCGGACGCGCGGGGCAGCTTCTGGACCGCATGTTCGCCGCCATCGGCCTGGCGCGCGATTGCGTCGATGCGCAAAGGGCGCTCTATATCACCAACGTCCTGACATGGCGCCCGCCGGGCAACCGCCGCCCCGAGCCGCATGAGATCGCGATGATGCAGCCTTTCCTTCAGCGCCATGTCGAACTGATCGACCCGCAACTGATCGTGCTGATGGGCAATACGCCCTGCCAGGCGGCGCTTGGGCGGCAGGGTATCCTGCGGCTGCGGGGGAACTGGACGACCGCCTACGACCGCCCCGCGCTGCCGATGACGCATCCGTCCTATCTGCTGCGCACGCCGCTGGCCAAGCGCGAGGCATGGGCCGACCTTCTGTCGCTGGCGGCGCGGCTGGACGGGTAGCCGCCGAATCAGTCCCCTGCGCGGCAACCCTGGTATTCGGTCGCCTCGCCGTCCGCGATCAGGGTCAGGCGCACCTCGGCGGGGGTGATGGGAAAGGGCTTGCCGCTGTCGTCCACGAATTCCGCCGATGCCGTCGCGCCGCCGCCCCCCGCCTCAAGCGATACGGGCGAGGACCAGATGGCGCTGTCGCCAAGCTCGATCGCGGCGGCCTCGGGCGTCGGGCCGTCGGGCAGGGTCAGGGTGATGCGCATCCCGTCCTCGATTTCCTCGACCCGGCAGGGGGGCTGGACCTGCGCGCGGGCGGGCTGGTCGTCCAGCGCGCGCAGGATCGCGGGATCTGCCTCGGCACCCGCGGGCGCGGGGTCCAGCGCGACATGGGCGGGCACGCAGATGTCGCGGCACAGCCCGAATTCGACCGAACCCGCCAGCCGGATCGGGTGCCCCTCGGCCTGCGGCGCGATGCGGATCGGCAGCACCAGCCGGTCGTGATAGCCCAGGCTGGCCTCGCCCGCCGATTCGATCACCTGCGGGCGGGGCCAGTGGATCGTCACCTTTCCCATGTTTTCCGAACCCGACCAGTCGAAGCTGGGCGGGATGCCGGTTTCGCCGGGGCTGCGCCAATAGGTTTTCCAGCCCGGTTCCAGCACCAGCTCCAGCGCGGTCATGCGGTGGCCGTCGCCGGTCACCCATCCGGGCAGCAGGCGGGCCGATTCCAGCCCCGGCGGCAGGTCCTGCGCCGCCAGCGGCAGCGCCGATGCAAGAAGGAATGCGATCACTTTCATGCCCGCGACAATGCCGCGCGCGTGGGGCAGGGTGAAGTCACAACTTCGCCAATCCCTTGCCTAATCCGCCCCAAGCCCCGATCTTGATGAAAAGCGACAGGAGAATGCGCATGGACCAGTCGAGCAACCTGACCGGCAAATTGCTGATCGCCATGCCGGGCATGCTGGATCCGCGATTCGAAAGATCGGTGATCCTGGTCTGTGCCCATTCGGATGACGGCGCGATGGGGCTGGTGGTGAACCGCCCGCTGCCCGAACTGGGTTTCGCCCAGCTTTTGCAACAGCTTGGGATCGAGGGCGGCGCGTCAGCCGACCCCGTCCCCGTGGGCTTCGGCGGCCCGGTCGAGCCGGGTCGCGGCTTTGTCCTGCACCGCGCCCGCCCCCGCGACGACCAGACCGAGGGCACCATGTGCATCGGCGAGGACCTTGCCATGACCACCACCCGCGACATCCTGGAAGACCTTGCGCAGGGCAGGGGGCCGCAGCCCGCGCTGCTGGCGCTTGGCTATGCCGGATGGGGTCCGGGGCAGTTGGACAATGAAATTCTGGAAAACGGCTGGCTGACGGCCGAGCGGGGCGACGACATCATCTTTGGCGCCGAGAACGACACGAAATGGCTCAAGGCCATGCGCGGCCTGGGGATCGACCCGCTGGCGCTGTCATCCGCCGCCGGGCGCGCGTGATCAAGGGCGCGGTTGATCAAGGGCGGGGGGCCGCCGCCCGGCGCAGCCGGTCGTTGATCGCTGCCCCCAGCCCCTGTTCCGGGATCGGCGCGACCGAGATCGGCCTGCCTGTCATGTCCGCCCGGATCAGCAGGTCGAACAGGTGCGAGGCGGCTTCGGTCAGGTCGCCCGCTGGCGACAGGTTCAGCGCACCGCCGCTGTCGGGGCCGAAACCGATATGCACCTCGTCCGGGGCGGGATCGGTCACGTTCAGCCGCAGGGGTGCGTCGGGCGCGTAATGGCTGGCAAGCTGGCCGGGCGAGGTCGGCGCGTCCGGGTTTGCGCCCGCGCGCAGCAGGGGGCGGTCCAGCAGGGCCTCGATCGCCTCGACCGGAATGCCGCCGGGGCGCAGCAGGACCGGATCGCCTTGCGCCGTCCAGCCGATGATGGTCGATTCGACCCCGACCGCGCAGGGGCCCGCGTCCAGCACCGCCGGGATGCGCCCGCCAAGCCCGCGCGCCGGATCGGCGACATGGCCCGCCGCCGTCGCGCTGACCCGCCCCGAGGGGTTGGCCGAAGGCGCCGCCAGCGGCTTGCCGAAGGCGCGCAGCAGGGCGCGGGCGGTCGGATGGGCGGGCACGCGCAGCCCGATGGTGGGCAGCCCCGCCGTGGTGATCGAGGCGATCCCGGCATCCGCACGCAACGGCAGCACCATCGTCAGCGGGCCGGGCCAGAAGGCGTGCGCCAGCGCCTCGGCCTGCGGACCAAGGCGGGCGATGCGCCGCGCGGCCTTAATATCCGCGACATGGGCGATCAGGGGGTTGAAGGCCGGGCGCCCCTTGGCGGCATAGATGCGCGCCACCGCCCGCCCGTCGGTCGCGTCGGCGGCAAGGCCATAGACCGTCTCTGTCGGGATCGCCACGGGATGGCCCTGCGCCAGCAGCGCGCAGGCGGCGGCGATGCCGGCATCGTCCGCCGTCAGGATCGCGGTCGCCTGCTTCATTGGCCCTGCCGAATTGACGTCGGGTCGAGGTTGCCGGGTTGCATATTCACGATAAGCTGAGGTCCATTAACATTTGCCTGATCCGACGCCAGGCTGCCAACCGAAGGTTTTGAACATATGGCATACCGCGCTCCAGTCGAACAGATCCGTTTCATCCTGGACCATGTCGTGGGCTTTTCCGAGGTCGCGGCCACCGACCGCTTTGCCGAGGCCTCGGCGGACACCGTTCAGGCCATTCTGACCGAGGCGGGCCGGATCGCGTCCGAGGTCTTTGCCCCGCTCAACCGCGCGGGCGACCTGAACCCGGCGCGGCTGGAAAACGGGGTGGTGCGGTCGTCGCCGGGCTATGCGGGGGGCTTTGCCGCGCTGGCCGAAGGCGGCTGGATCGGGCTGTCGGCGGATGCGGCGCATGGTGGGATGGGAATGCCGCTGTCGCTGAACGTCGGCGTGAACGAGATGCTGTCGGGCGCCTGCCTTGCACTGCAACTGAACCCGCTGCTGACCCAGGGCCAGATCGACGCGCTGGAACATCACGCCGACGATGCGATCAAGGCGCTATACCTGCCCAGGCTGATTTCGGGCGAATGGTCGGGGACGATGAACCTGACCGAGCCGGGGGCCGGCTCCGATGTCGGTGCGCTGACCTCCAGGGCCGAACCGGCGGGCGACGGGACCTATCGCATCACCGGGCAGAAGATCTTCATCACCTGGGGCGATGGCGACCTGACCGAAAACATCTGCCACGCGGTTCTGGCGCGCCTGCCGGACGCGCCTGCCGGAACGCGGGGGATCAGCCTGTTCATGGTGCCCAAGTTCATCCCCGACGAGAACGGCCGTCCCGGCACCGCCAACAGCCTGCGGGTCGTCAGCCTGGAACACAAGCTGGGCATCCACGGCAGCCCCACCTGCGTGATGAGCTTCGAGGGCGCGACGGGCTGGCTGATCGGCCAGGAAAACAAGGGCATGGCCGCGATGTTCACGATGATGAACAGTGCCCGTCTGGGCGTCGGCATCCAGGGCGTCGGCGTGGCCGAGGCGGCGCTGCAACAGGCCGTCGAATACGCCACCGAGCGCAACCAGATGGGCCCGATCATCCGCCACCCCGACGTGCGCCGGATGCTGGCCGTCGGCCGGGCCGAGGTCTTTGCCGCGCGCGCGATCTGCCTTGCCTGCGGCGTGGCGCTGGACATGGCGCGCGCGACCGGCGGCGCGGAATGGGCGGCGCGCGCGGCGTTCCTGACGCCGATCGCCAAGGCGCATGGCACCGATGTCGGCTGCCGCGTGGCCGACATGGGCGTGCAGGTCCACGGCGGCATGGGCTATATCGAGGAAACCGGCGCCGCCCAGTTCCTGCGCGATGCCCGGATCACCCCGATCTACGAAGGCACGAACGGCATTCAGGCGATGGACCTGGTCGGGCGCAAGCTGTCCGACGACGGGGCCGCCGCGATGAACCTGCTGGACGAGGTTCTGGACGGCGCCCAATCCGCCCAGGCCGGCCTGCCCGATCTGGCCAATCACGTCTGGCAGGCCGCCGAGACATTGCGGGAAGCGACCCAGGACCTGCTGGAACGCCAGCCGGACGACCGTTTCGCGGGCGCGGTGCCCTATCTTGCCGCCTTCGCGCGGGTTCTTGGTGCGCATTTCCACCTGCGCGCCGCCGCTGCGGGGGGTGGGGATCAGGTCACGCTGGCGCGGATCTACATCACCCGCGTCCTGCCCCATTTCGCCGCCGATCTGACCGAGGCCCGTGCGGGCCTTGCCGATCTGGAAGCGATCAGCGACGGCGCGCTGGCCGGGGTGCCGGGCTAGGGGGCATGGTTCGGACGGTCGCGACGCCGCCTCCGCCGCCGGGCGAGGCGGTGCTGCTGGCGCCGGGCGTGCTGTGGCTGCGCATGCCGCTGCCGATGCGGCCCGACCACGTCAACCTTTACGCGCTGGAGGACGGCGACGCCTGGACGGTGATCGACACTGGCATCGATTCGGGCCGCACCCGCGCGATCTGGCGCGCGCTGCTGGACGGTCCCCTGCGGGGCCGCCCGGTCCGGCGCGTGCTGGTGACCCATCACCATATCGACCACATGGGGCTGGCGGGCTGGTTCGTCGGACGCGGGGCTGAACTGCTGACCAGCCGCACCGCATGGCTGATGGCGCGGATGCAGGTACTGGACGTGCAGGAACGTCCGACCGAACAGGCGCTGGCCTTCTGGCGCGCCGCCGGGATGCCCGCCGCGATGCTGGCCGCGCGCGGGGCCGAGCGTCCCTTCAACATGGCCGACACCTGCCACCCGCTGCCGCCCGGCTTTACCCGGCTGGCGCAGGGCGGGACCGTAACCATCGGCACCCGTGAATGGGCGGTGCATATGGGCAACGGCCATGCGCCCGAACATGTCACGCTGTGGTCGCAGGACGGGGCGCTGGTGATCGGGGGCGACCAGCTTCTGCCCTCGATCTCGCCCAATCTCGGGGTCTATCCGACCGAGCCGCTGGCCGATACCGTCGGCGACTGGCTGGAAAGCTGCGACCGGCTTGGCGGGCTGGCGCGCCCCGGCCAGCTTGTCCTGCCGGGGCACGGACTGCCCTATGCCGGCCTGCCCGAGCGGCTGGCCCAGATGGCCGAAAACCACCGGATCGTGCTGGACCGGATGGTCGAGGCGCTGCGCCACGGGCCGCGAACGGCGGCGGGGTGTTTCGACATCCTCTTTCGCCGCAAGGTCGGCCCGGCGGCCTATGGCCTGGCGCTGGCCGAGGCGGTCGGCCACATCAACCATCTTGCCGCCACGGGCCGGGTGTGGCCCTGCGGCAAGACCGCGGACGGCGCTGTGCTATGGGGGGGCGTGACAGCGCCGCATTCATCGGTTATCCGTCTGTCAAACGCTGCAAACCCAGGGATCACTCATGGCCGATCATCACGAAGTCACCCACCATACCGTCGGGGAAATGGACACCCGCGAACAGCAAAGGACCTTTCAGGGCTTTCTGAAACTGGCAAGCTGGGTCGTCGTGCTGTCGATTCTGGTCGTGATCTTCCTGGCGCTGGCCAATTCCTGACCTCAAAGAACAAGCGGAGCTGACCCCATTGCATCGGCGGACCTTCCTTGCGCTGAGCGTGCCCGCGATTCTCGCGGCATGCGGCGCCGACAGAAAATGGGCCAGCGACGAGGCGGTGCGCAACGCGCGCTATGTCTCGGACGAGCCGCCCTCGATCACGCTGTTCACGGTGATCGGCATTCCGCGCGGCGAGGGCGGGCATTCCGCGCTGCTGATCAACGGCAGCCAGCGGGTGATCTTCGACCCCGCCGGGTCGTGGGAACATCCCGCCATTCCCGAACGCCATGACGTGCTTTACGGCATCACGCCGAATTTCAAGAACTTCTACATCGACTATCACGCCCGCGAAACCTATTGGGTGGCCGAGGATACGATCCTTGTCAGCCGCGAGCTTGCCGATGCCGCCATCCGCTCGGCCGAGCAGCAGGGCGCAACGAACAAGAGCTTCTGCGCCGTGGCCACGGGCCAGACGCTGCGCCGCCTGCCGGGGTTCGAGGGCGCGCCCACGGGCTTCAACCCCAACAAGCTGCGCGAATGGTTCCTGACCCTGCCGAACGTGACCTCCAAACGTCACATGGACGGCGATCCGGCGAACAACCACGACGTGCTGCTGCGCCAGAAATCCGGTGCCATCGTGGGTTACGGGCCCGAGGGCCGCTTGCAGCAGGTCCGCTGATCAGCCCAGCAGATACAGCATCGCAAACAGCGTCCCGCCACCCGCAAGGATGGCGGCCAGCGTGTTGCGGGTGACGACACCCACCGCCAGCGCCGCGACGGCGGCCAGCAGGCGGGCGGGATCGGTCTGGCCCTGGGTCGCGGGGGGCCACAGGACCAGCGGCGCGACCAGCGCGGGCAGCACGGCCACCGCCGTATAGCGCAGCATCCTTGTCGCCCACAGCGGCAGGGGCCGGTTGCCCAGCGCGCCCAGAAAGGACCAGCGCAGCAGGAATGTGCCCACGCCCAGGACCAGGATGACGATCCAGATGGTCAGGTCCGACATCAGGCCAGCCCCGCCTTGCGCCGCTCGGTCCATGTTTCGACCAGCGCGCCGGTGGCCATCGCCAGCGGCGCCGCGATCAGCATTCCCAGCCCCGAGGGCAGGAAGGCGAAGGCCAGCGCCGCCACCATCGCCACGAAGGCCGCCGCCAGATGCGCCAGCGTCCGCAGCATCGGCGCGATCATGGCCAGGAAGGTGATCGGGATCGCGAAATCCAGCGCCCAGCTTTCGGGGATCGCGTTGCCCAGCTTCGCGCCGATCAGGCTGACCACCACCCAGGGCAGGCAGGCTCCAAGCGCGGTTCCGAAGAAATAGGCAAGCCGCTGGTCCAGCCTCAGCCGGGGATGCTTTTCGTAATGCTGCATCGCCAGCGCATAGGTCTGGTCGATCATCAGATAGGCGACCGCCGCCCTGGCCCCCGGCCTCGCCTGCCCGATCCACGGCACGATAGAGGCCGAATACATCGCCATCCGCAAGTTCACCGCAAGGGCCGAGACGACGACCACGAACACCGGCGCCTGATCGGCCAGCAACTGGACGGCGGTGAACTGCGACGCGCCCGCCAGCACCAGCAGCGAAAAGCCCAGGACCTGCCACAGGTCCAGCCCCGCCTCGGCCGCGAAGACCCCGAACAGCAGGCCGAAGGGCAGGATCACCAGCAGGAAGGGCAGGCTGTGCAGCAGCCCGTGGTGGAAGCATTGGGCGGGGCTGCGCGCCAGCACGCGCGCCTCATGCCCCTGGGCGTGAGACTGGTTGCCCGCAGGCAAGGGTTGCGGAATCGGTGCCATATCGGAAAATCGGGGAAAGCCTGTCCTGTTGGCGGCAGATTGGCGAAAGCGCATGGGGAATACAAGGACCACGGCGGGCGATTTTTCCGCCTTTCGGATCGAAGCCGGAATCGCGCCGCGGTTGCAGGACGCGGCGGCGGGGCTTTACCTGCGCCATTTCGGTGCGCAAGTCCTGCCCTTTCCCGTGCCTGCCGCGCGGGCTGAGCGCTTTATCCGCGCCGCCATGCAGCCCCGGATGGCGCTGGCCGCGCTGGATGGCGGCGGCGGGCTGATCGGCCTTCTGGGCCTGCGCGACGCCGGCGGCGGGTTTCTTGGGATGACCGCCGACGCCCGCGCGGCCCTGGGCGCATTCGCCGGGGTCACAGGGGCGCTGATGCCGCTTTTCCGTCCGGGACCGGCGACGGCGGATATGGTGATCGACGGGCTGGCCATCGCGGACCGCTGGCAGCGGCGGGGCGTCGGGCGGGCGCTGCTGGCGCACGCCCTGGCTGATGCCGCGCGGCGCGGCTATCCCGGCCTGCGCGCCGAGGTCGCCCTGCGCAACCGCGCGGCCCTGCGTTTCTACGAAGCGGCGGGTTTTTCGCCGCAAGGCCGCCACCGGATCGGCTGGCCGTGGTCGGCGTCGTGGCTTGGCCGCGCGGCGGTCATGCGCCGCGACGTGCCATAGCGTCCGGCAGGAACGGCGTCAGGGCTGCGATTCGGCCTCGACCCCCTGGCCGATGGTGCCCTTCACCTGCGCCAGCATGGTGAACGCGCGGCCCGAGCGGGTGTCGGACAGGGCCGCCAGCAACTCGTCGTCGAATTCCTGCGCCGCACGCAGGATCAGGCGGTCGAAATGGCGCTGGAAATGATGCGCGGCGTCGCGAAAGACCTCGTCCCCGTGCAGCATCTCGGCGGCAAGGGTAAGCGCATTGGCGTCGGCGTCCAGCGACAGGGCCTGGACCGCCGTGCCGCGCGCACCATCCGCGAAGCGGCGCCACAGCGCGGCATCGGGATAGCGGGGCGGGGCGTCGTCCATGTAGATGCCCCTTGCCGCCATCAGCGTGATCACATCCTGCGCGGCGCGGATCAGCCGGGCGATCTCGGGATCGGCCAGCGCCTTGCGCAAGGCGGCGATGGTATAGCGGTCGTCCGGCCCGTCGGGAAAGTTCAGCGCGGCGACCAGTTCATGGGCGGAAACCTCGGGCGGGGGTGGGTCCAGCGCAAGGTCGCCCTGCCGGGTGTCGCCTTGCGGGGCGGGACGCGGCTCGGCCGCACGGGCCGGGCGCGGCTGCGCGGGCGGGCGCAACTGTTCGGCGCGCGGCTGCGGTTCGGCGGGCGTGTGGGCGGGCGCGACCGGGCGGGTCGCGCTGTCGCCCGGCGCCAGCGAACCCGGCCCCCGTCCGCGCGGATCGTGCCGGGGCTGGCCCATCGCGTCCAGCGTGTCGCGCAGCGACTGCGCCTCGTGCCGCAGGGCGTCCAGCGCGCCCGCGGTCCAGACCGCCAGCCAGATCAGCGCGACCGGCGTGACGATTCCGGCCCAGTGCAGCAGGCGCTCGGCAAGGTCCTGCCGCGTGTCCCCGGCCCCCAGGAACCACGACAAGGCCACCAGCGCCACCCAGACAAGCGTTGCGATGGCGCCAAGCCGGACGGCCCCGGCCCCGGTCAGTCTTTCGCGCAGGTCATTCATCGCGCGCAAACACCCCTATTGATAGCGAATTGTCAGGATTTCATAGGACTTGCCGCCGCCGGGGGTGACGACTTCGACGCTGTCGCCCTCTTCCTTGCCGATCAGCGCCCGTGCCAGCGGCGAGCGGATGTTGAGCAGCCCGCGCTCCAGGTCGGCCTCGTGTTCGCCGACGATCTGATAGGTCTTTTCCTCGTCCGTGTCCTCATCGACAAGCCGGACGGTGGCGCCGAACTTGATGCTGCCCGACAGCTTGGCGGGGTCGATCACCTCGGCGCGCCCGATGATGGCCTCAAGCTCCTTGATGCGGCCCTCGATGAAGCTCTGCTTTTCGCGCGCGGCGTGGTATTCGGCATTTTCCGACAGGTCGCCATGTTCGCGCGCCTCGGCGATGGCGCGGATGACCGAGGGGCGCTCGACCCCGCGCAGTTGGCGCAGTTCTTCGTCCAACTGATCGAAACCGGCACGGGTCAACAAGATCTTTTCCATTCGACGTCCTTTCGGCGGCAGTAGCATACCGATGCTGTTCGAACGCCCCCGCCATGACGGCAGGGGCGTTCGGGTAAAAACACCAGGGCATCGTGAACCCATCGCGGGCGTCATGCAAGCCCGCATGACGATGCGTCCGAAAGATGCGGCGGCAATCTGCGCGGGCTTGCAAGCGTTGCCCATGGCGGAAAACCGCGTTACTGCTGTCGGGCGAAACGTATTGCCAGGCGGGGGACCGAGCTATGGGGGAAATCGAGCGCGAGTCGATGGATTACGACGTTGTGATCGTCGGCGGCGGTCCGGCGGGCCTGTCGGCGGCGATTCGGCTCAAGCAGATCGACCCCGAACTGTCGGTCGTCGTGCTTGAGAAGGGGTCCGAGATCGGGGCGCATATCCTGTCGGGCGCGGTGCTGGACACGTCCGGACTGGACCGGCTGATTCCCGACTGGCGCGAAAAGGGCGCGCCCGTCACGACCGAGGTGACGCAGGACAATTTCTATATCCTCGGCCCCGCCGGTCAGGTTCGCGTGCCGAACTGGCCGATGCCGCCGCTGATGTCGAACCACGGCAAATATATCGTCAGCATGGGCAATGTCTGCCGATGGCTGGCCGAACAGGCCGAGGCGCTGGAGGTCGAGGTCTTTCCCGGCATGGCCTGTTCGCAACTGGTCTACGAGGGCAGCCGCGTGGCGGGCGTCGTCGCGGGCGAGATGGGGCTGAACGCCGACGGCACCCCCGGCCCGCATTACGAGCCGGGCATGATCCTGCGCGGCAAATACGTCCTGATCGCCGAGGGTGTGCGCGGCAGCCTCGCCAAGGAACTGATCGCGAAATACGAACTTTCCAAGGGCCATCAGCCGCAGAAATTCGGCCTCGGCATGAAAGAGATCTGGGAGATCGACCCCGCCAAGGCCCGCCCCGGCACGGTGACGCATACGATGGGCTGGCCCCTGGGCAAGAACGCGGGGGGCGGCAGCTTCATCTATCATCTTGAGGGAAACCAGGTGCTTGTGGGCTTCGTCGTCCACCTGAACTATGCCAACCCCTACCTGTCGCCCTATAGTGAATTCCAGCGTTTCAAGCATCACCCGATGGTCGCCGAACTGCTGGAGGGGGGCAAGCGCGTCGCTTACGGCGCCCGGGCGATTTCCGAAGGCGGCTGGCAGTCGATCCCGAAAATGGTTGCGCCGGGGGTGGCGCTCCTGGGTTGCTCGGCGGGGCTGGTGAACGTGCCGCGCATCAAGGGCAACCACAACGCCATGCTGTCCGGCATCGCCGCGGCCGAGGCGGCGGCGGTGGCCATCGCGGCAGGCCGCGAGGGCGACGAATTGACCGATTACGAGGCCGAGGTCCGCAGCGGCGCCATCGCCAGGGACCTGAAGCCCGTGCGCAACGTCAAGCCGATCTGGTCGAAGCTGGGGCTGACGGCCAGCCTCGCGCTTGGCGGTTTCGACATGTGGGTGGCGAACCTGACCGGCTGGAACCCGCTGGGGACGTGGAAACACGGCAAGACGGACGCGCAGGCGACCGGCAAGGCGGCGGATTTCCAGCCGATCGACTATCCGCGCCCGGACGGGAAACTCAGCTTCGACCGGCTGACCAATGTGGCGTTTTCCTTTACCAACCACGAGGAAAGCCAGCCCTGCCACCTGAAGCTGCGCGACCCGGCGATCCCCATCGCGGTGAACCTGCCCGAATATGCCGAACCCGCGCAGCGTTACTGCCCGGCGGCGGTCTACGAGGTGGTCGAGGATGCGGCCAATCAGAACGGGGGCGGCCCGCGCTTCCAGATCAATTTCCAGAACTGCGTCCATTGCAAGACCTGCGACATCAAGGACCCGTCGCAGAACATCGACTGGACAACCCCGCAGGGCGGCGACGGGCCGAATTACCCGAATATGTGATCGGCAAGCGCGGGCCGGTGGCGGGGGATGGCGTTGCCCAACCCCCGTGCCGCGTTTAGGGTCGCTTGCAGCAGTCTTGTCTGATTGGGCCTGAGAACGTGAAAACCGCAATGATCCCGCTGGCGCTGATCGCGCTGCTTGCCGTGCCCCTGCATGCGCCGAACCTGCATGCCCAGGAAGCGGCGGCGGATGCGCCTGCGCCCGAGGGCGAGGACCCCTCGCAGGACAACCTGCCGCAGGTGCCGCTGACGCGCGGGCTGGCCGGGCCTTACCTGGCCGGGCGCACGGCGGCGATGGAAAACGACTATCGCGCGGCCTCGCGCTATTACCAGCGGGCGCTGGCCCACGACGAGGGCGATCCCTATCTGCAGGACAGCGCGCTGGTGTCCATGATCTCGGCGGGGCAGATGAACCAGGCCGCCGAACTGGCCGACCGCGTCATGGCCGAGGGCGAAGGCACCGACCTGGCGCGGCTGACGCATTGGGTCTCGCTTGCCGGTTCGGGGCAATGGGACGACCTGGTGGCCGAGCTGGAAACCAGCATCGAGGCCGCACGGGCCGACGACCAGCCCGACGACGCCAGCCTGCTGGAGGGCCTCTTGCGGGCATGGGCGCTGCTTGGCGCGGGCCGGGCCAACGATTCGCTGGCGGCCTTCGAGGAACTGGGCTCGATCCGGGGCGCGCGTCCCATCGTGGCCTATAACCTGGGCCTGTCCAAGGCGCTGGTGGGCGATTACGAAGCTGCCGATCAACTGCTGACCGAAAGCGCGGCCTCGGACCATTACCTGGGCATCCTTGCCCGTGCGCAAGTGTTGTCGCAACTGGAACAGAACGCCGCCGCGATGGTCTTGCTGGAAGGCCAGCCGGGCTTTGCCGACGAGCCGGGCCTTGTCGCGCTGCGCGACCGGCTGGCGGCGGGCGAGACGGTGCCCTTCGATTCCATCGCCTCGCCTGCCGACGGGATGGCGCAGGTGTTTCTGACCTTTGCTGTCGCGCTGGTGTCGCCGCAGGGTCCCGATCCGCTGTCGCTGGTGCAGGCGCGGCTGGCCCAGTTCCTTGCCCCTGACCTGGACGAGGCGCGGCTGATCTCGGCCCAGCTTCTGCAAGGCTTCGGCCAGTTCGAACTGGCCGAGCGCGAATTCGACGGGCTGCGCGAACAGGGCGCCATGCGCCCCATCGCCGAACTGTCGCGTATCGATGCCCTTGCGCAGGCCGAGCGGCTGGACGATGCCGAAAAGGCCGCGCTGGCCTTGACCGCCGCCCATCCCGAACTGGCGCAGGGCTGGATCGCGCTTGGCGACCTGTTCCGCCAGCAGCAGAAATTCTCGCAGGCCGTCACCGCCTATGACAAGGCGCTGGCGCTGCTGCCCGAGACCGGCGACATGCGCTGGTTTCCGCTTTATGCGCGGGGGATCGCGCTGGAACGCTCGGGCCGCTTCGACCGGGCCGAGGGCGATTTTCGCGCCGCGCTGGAAATCCAGCCCGAATCCGCGCAGGTGCTGAACTACCTGGGCTATAGCCTGGTCGACCGCAACGAACGCCTGGACGAGGCGCTGGACCTGATCGAGCGCGCCGTCGAACTGCGCCCCGATGACGGCTATATCCTGGATTCGCTGGCATGGGTCTATTTCCGCCTTGGCCGCTATCAGGAAGCCGTCGATCCGATGGAGCGTTCCGCCGCCGTAATGCCCGGCGATCCGCTGGTCAACGACCACATGGGCGACATCTACTGGATGGTGGGCCGCAAGCGCGAGGCGCAAATCCAGTGGAAGCGCGCGCTGAGCCTGGACCCCGAGACCGAGGAAGACGCCGCCCGCATCCGCGACAAGCTGGACCGGGGCCTGGACGCCGTGATGGCCGACGAGGCGGACGCAGGGGACGGGCAGGAATGACGCTGGCGGGGACGGTGCAGGCGGGGGCGGTCAGCCTGCTTGCGCCCGCCAAGATCAACCTTGCGCTGCATGTCACCGGCCAGCGGCCCGACGGCTATCACCTGCTGGATTCGCTGGTCGTCTTTGCCGGTCGGGGCGATCGGGTCACGCTTGTGCCGGGGCCGCTGTCGCTGAGTGTCTCGGGTCCCTTCGCGGCGGGGCTGGACGCGGGCGAGGGCAACCTTTGCCTGCGCGCCGCGCGGCTGGCGGGGCGCGAGGCCGCGATTCACCTGGAAAAGAACCTGCCGCTGGCTTCGGGCATCGGGGGCGGTTCCGCCGATGCGGCGGCGGTGCTGCGCGGGCTTGGCGTCCGCCCCGCGCAGCCCGAGCGGCTTGGCGCGGACCTGCCGGTCTGCCTTGCCTCGCGCCCCGCGCGGATGCGGGGGCTGGGCGAGGTTCTGGACCCCCTGCCGCCCCTGCCGCCCTTTCACATGGTGCTGGTCAATCCCGGCAAGGGGCTGTCCACGCCGCAGGTTTTTGCCGCGCTGGCCGACAAGGCGAACCCGCCCCTGCCGACGCCCGCCGGATGGGCCGGTCTGGACGATCTGCTGGCCTGGCTGCGCCGGACCCGCAACGACCTGCAAGCCCCGGCCATCGCCCTTCTGCCCGAAATCGCCGACTGTCTTGCGGCGCTGCGGGACGGGGGGGCGCTGCTTGCGCGGATGTCGGGGTCCGGCGCGACCTGTTTCGGCATCTTTCCCGATGCCGATGCCGCGGCGCGGGCGGCGCGGAACCTCTCGCGTCCGGGGTGGTGGGTGGCCGAGACGGGACTCGCCCCCGCTGCGGGACTGGGCTAACCTGCGCGCAGATCAGGAGGAATTCATGCTGCGCCTTGGTGTCAACATCGATCACGTCGCGACCATTCGCAATGCGCGGGGCACGCCCTGGCCCGACCCGCTGCGCGCCGCGCGCATCGCCGAAGAGGCCGGGGCCGACGGCATCACCGCCCATCTGCGCGAGGATCGCCGCCATATCACCGACGACGACATTTCGCGCCTGATGGACGAATTGCGGCTGCCGCTGAACCTGGAAATGGCCGCGACGGCGGAAATGCAGCGGATCGCCCTGCGCCATCGCCCCCATGCCGTCTGCATCGTCCCCGAAAAGCGGCAGGAGCGCACGACCGAGGGCGGCCTGGACGTCGCGCGGGACGAGGCGGGGCTGGCCGAATTCATCGCCCCCCTGCGCGATGCCGGTTGCCGCGTGTCGCTGTTCATTGGCCACCAGCCCGACCAGATCCGCGCCGCCGCCCGCATCGGCGCCGCCGTGGTCGAGTTGCACACCGGCCATTATTGCGACCTGGACACCGAAGGCGCGACCGCCGCGCGCGACGCCGAATTGCAGGCGCTGCGCGAGGGTGCCGCCCTTGCCCATTCGCTGGGGCTCGAGGTTCACGCGGGCCACGGCCTGACTTTCGACACGGTCGGCCCCGTCGCCGCGATTCCCGAACTGGCCGAGCTGAACATCGGCCATTTCCTGATCGCGGAATCGGTTTTTCTGGGGCTGGCGGGCGCAATCGGGGAAATGCGCCGGAAAATGCAGCAGGCGCGGGAATAGGGCGGTTTTCTTAACCCCTTCTTTACCCGCCGGATGGTAAGCCAAGGCCGCCGGTCGCCTGATCGTGTCGGGGCATCTCATTGCACGACAGACCAATGCGGGTTATCTGGCTGAACCGAACCGATCACCCGCGGGAAAAGCCTGTCAGCCATGATGCGGAAATTGCAGCACTACCACCGCGCCTTCAAAGAGGTGGCGCAGCTACAGGGCACGGGTGTCGCGGTCAGAAGGACGGTGCATTTCCTGCGCTCGCGCATCATGGCGCGGCTGCGGATGCGGACGGACAAGGGGCCGCCCCGTCCCGCCCGGCTGGAAGACCAGTTCACCAGCGATATCGCCGCGCGTATCGCGGGCGCGGTTCAGTCGCTGCCCCCCGCGCCGGTCACGCGCGATTTCGTGCTGATCCTGTCGGATATCCAGATCCGCCAATGCGTCCATTACCGCATTCTGCAAAAGATCCGCTACCTGTCGAAGATCGGCATCCGCGCCCAACATGCCCACCCTGAGGAACTGGGGCGCATCCGCTCGCTCTTGCCCTTCGCCCATGCGGTGATCGTCTATCGCACGGCGCTGGCCCAGCCCTTGCTGGATGAATTGCGCGCCACGGGTGCGCGCCTCGTGTTTGAGTTCGACGACCTGATCGTCGGCTCGGATGCGGTCCGCCAATCGGGCATCCTGCGCGAAATTCCGCAGCGCATGGGCGAAAACCTGATGGCGCTGGCCGACCGATTGTTGCAGACGGCGCGGCTTTGCGACGGGCTGATCGTCTCGACCGATTACCTGGGCCGGATCTATGGCAAGCCCGGTTCGGCGCTGGCCGACAAGCCGATCCATGTCCTGCCCAATTTCCTGGAAGAGGACTGCACCGCCCGCCCGCCGGGGCTGGCGGAATATACCTTTGCCTATACGACGCCCTCGGGGTCGATCACGACCGAATTGCAGATGCTGTCCGCCTTCCTGCGCGCCTACGATCAGATCGCGGAACGGCCCTGGTCGCTGGTCACGATGGGCAACCACCTTGCCGCGACCGAATTGGGCAAGATCGACTTTCGCCAAGGCAATATCGTCGCCATCCCGTTCGAGGAATATGATATCTATCTGGGCCATATCTCGCGTGCGCAGGCGGTGCTGATCCCGCTGGCCCGCACCGGCTTCAACAGCGCCAAGACGCCGATCCGGGTGATGGATGCCGCGCTGGCGGGAACCCAGGCGATCTTTTCGCCGGTCGGGGCTTACGCGCCCATCGGCGAGGGCATGGGCGCGAACCTGCTGGCGGTCGAGGATGAGGATTGGGCCGGCGCCGGCCGCTACGGCGCCACCACGCTGGAGATGCGCAGCCACAACATCGCCCATCTGCGCGCGGCGGTGAATGCCCTCTACGGTCCCGAAAGCGCGGCGGCCACCTATCGCCGCGTCTTTGTCCAGGGGTTGGGGATCTTGGCAACCCAGGCGGAAGCACGCGCATGAGGGTCTTGAACATCAACCTCTATTTCTTCCCCTCCTCCATCGGGGGTGCGACGGTGGTGGCCGAAAAGCTGGCATGGGGGCTGGTGCAGCAGGGGCACGAGGTCACGAACGTCTGCCTGTCCCACCGCGCCGCCGGTCAGGACATGACGGTCTTCGATACGCCCTTTGGCCGCACCGTCGCGATCAACAATGTCTTTCCCGGCCCCGACAACCGCTTTTCCAGCCCCGTCGCGACCTCGCTCCTGGCCGAGGTGGCCGAGATCGTGCAGCCCGACGTCATCGTCGTTCACGCGGTGCAGAACATGGGCATCATGGACTTCCTGCGCGACCCCAAATGGCTGGCCCGTGCCCGGATCGTGGCGCATGATTTCTTCTGGGGTTGCCTGCAAGGGTTCCGCACCCTGCCCGACGGCACCCGCTGCCACCGCGATATCGGGGCGCTGTCGTGCCGCCAATGCGCCTGGTTTCCGGGGCTGATCGAGGAAACCTATCGCAGCGCCCGGCAGATATTGAACGGCTGCCACGCGGTCGTCTTTCCCTCGGACTTCCTGCGCCGCGGTTATGGCGAGATCTTCGGGGACGCGCCCGGCAATGCGCATGTGCTGTCCAACCCCGACCGGGCCGAGATGATCCTGCCCCCCGGCACCGGCCTGCCGCCCGCGCCGGGGCTTGCCGAAAGGCAGGCGGGCAAGGCGGTTTACGGATTCGTCGGCGGTCCGGGCGAAACCAAGGGCTGGACGCTGATCCGCCAGTTCATCGACCAGGCCAATGGCGGGGCAGATTCGCATGTCGTGCTGTTCGACATCGGCCGCGGCACGGCGCGGCCCTGGTATATCGGCCAGCAGGGACCGGGCGTCACCGTCGCCGATCCGTTTCACTGGACCTATGCCGCCCAGGCCCTTGGCGCCATCGATGTCATGCTGATGCCAAGCCGGGTGCAGGAAAGCTTTGGCCTTGCCGCGCGCGAGGCGCTGTCGCTGGGTGTGCAGACCGTCATCCGCCCCTCGGGTGCGCTGGCCGAGCTGGCGGGCCATGCCCATGTCGTCATGGCCGAAGAGGGTGACACCGCCGCAAGCTTGTCGCATAAGCTGCGCAACGATGACACGGACGGCAAGCCGGTCTGGTCCGCGACCTCGATCGGGGATTACGTGGACCGGCTGCTGGCGATCTGAGGGCAGGGCAAGATGACCAAACGGCTGCGGCGGCTTTACCTGAACGCGGGGCAGATGAAGGCGGGGACGACCTATCTGTTCGGCATTCTCAAGAAACACCGGCAGATCTTCTTTTCCCCCGAAAAGGAACTGAACTATTTGTCGCAACGCTATGGATCGGTTCGGATTCTCAGCGACTTCGTGCGCAAGCGCAAGGCGCAGAAATTCGCGCTGAACGAACTGTCCTCGGACAGGGCGATCTATCGCTATCAATACCTGCTGCAATGGGCGGCGGATTACCTGCGCCCCGTCAACACCCCCGGCTGGTATGAGGACATGTTCAAGGGCATCCGGGACGATCAATGGGCGGCGGATTTTTCCAACCTGACCTGCACCATCCCGCCCCAGGGGCTGGAAGAGGTGGGGCGGCTCGCCGGTGACCTGCGCGTCACCTATTGCTTTCGCGATCCCGTCGCGCGGGCCTTCAGCCACGCCAAGTTCCACCTGAAATTCGGCGGCCAGGACAGCGACCTTTCCGCGCTGCCCACCGATGCCCTGCGCGCGCTGCTGCTGTCGCCCAACATCCTGCCCCAGTCGCAGACCGAGGAACATGTGGACAGGCTGGTCGCCGCCTTCGGTCCCGGCCGCGTGCGCCTGATCCAGTGTGAAGACATGTGGGCCGATCCGCAAAAGACCGTCGATGCGATCTGCGCGTTTCTGGACATCCCGCCCCTTGAAAGCGAAATCCCGCTGGACCCGGTGAACGTCGGTCCCAGGGCAGAGATGACCCCCGAACTGGCCGCCGTGTTCGAAGAAATCTTTGCCCCCTACCGTCAGGCGATGGTGCGGGTGCGCGAGAAATATGGCGATCTGGTGATCTCATAGCCGGCGCAGGGAACGAAAGCGCGCCCCTGGGCATTTGTCAGGTGCCAATCGCGATGAAGGATTGATAATGAAACGGATCTTGCTCGTCTCGGCCATTGCCGCTTTCACCGTGCCCGCTTTTGCGCAGGACACCACCCCCGATGCACCGCCGACCGCCGCCAGTCAGCAGCAGGGCGTCGGCGGCGACCTGTCCGGCCTGCCCAAGCCGCAGGTGATCGAGGATTTCGGGCTGAGCGATCTGCGGATCCGGCAGGTCGATCGCGGCAGCACGCTGGCCAGGGTGACGGGCAGCCTGCCCGACGGCGCGCGGATCGAGATCGATCTGAACCGCGAAGGCAACATCAAGGAAATCGAGGCGCGCGGAAACGACCGATTCGAGGAATCCGCCATCCGCCACCTCATCCCGCAGCCGGTGCTGGACCACGCCCAATGGCCTGCGGGCAGCACGCTGGAATCCATCGAATTCGACCGCGACGGCACCATCGAGCTGGAAGGCTGGCTTGAGGATGGCCGCGAATTCGAGGCCGAATTCGGCATCGACGGCACGCTTCTGGATTACGACCTGGACTAGGCGGCCCAAAGGAAAACGGCAGGGAAAGCCCCTGCCGTTTCCTCGTTTCCCGGCGGGAGTTCAGGTCAGCGCGGCCTTCAGCGCCTCGGCCCGGTTGGTTTCTTCCCAGCTGAAGGCGGTGCCGCCGGCCAGCGGATAGGGTGCGCGCCCGAAATGGCCATAGGTCGCGGTCGGGCGATAGATCGGGTGCAGCAGGTCCAGGTCGCGGATGATGGCGAAGGGGCGCAGGTCGAAGACCTCGCGCACCGCGCCCACGATCCGGCCAAGCGCCACCGTTTCCGTCCCGAAGGTGTTGAGGCTGATCGAGGTCGGCTGCGCCTCGCCGATGGCATAGCTGACCTGGATCTCGCACCGGCTGGCAAGGCCCGCCGCGACGATGTTCTTGGCGACCCAACGCCCGGCATAGGCGGCCGAGCGGTCCACCTTGCTGGGGTCCTTGCCCGAAAACGCCCCGCCGCCGTGACGCGCCATCCCGCCGTAGCTGTCCACGATGATCTTGCGCCCCGTCAGCCCGCAATCGCCCACCGGCCCGCCGATGACGAACTTGCCCGTGGGGTTGATGAAATACTTGGTCGCATCCGACAAGAGGCCCGCGGGCAGGACGGGGCGGATGATTTCCTCGATCACCGCCTCGCGCAGGTCGGACAGCGAGATTTCGGGGTTGTGCTGCGTGGACAGCACGACCGCGTCGATGGCCTGCGGCCTGCCGTCGTCGCCGTAACGCAGCGTCACCTGCGACTTGGCGTCGGGGCGCAGCCAGGGCAGCGTGCCGTCGCGGCGGACCCTGGATTGGCGTTCCACCAGCCGGTGGGCGTAGGTGATGGGGGCGGGCATCAGCACGTCGGTTTCATCGCTGGCATAGCCGAACATCAGCCCCTGGTCGCCCGCGCCTTGTTCCTCCAGGCTTTCGCGGTCCACGCCCTGGTTGATCTCGGGCGATTGCTTGCCGATGATGTTGATGACCGAGCAGGTCGCGCCGTCGAATCCCACCTCGGACGAGGTATAGCCGATGTCGTTGATGACGCCGCGCACGATGGATTCCAGATCGACCCATGCGCTGGTCGTGATCTCGCCCGAGATGATGGCGACGCCGGTCTTGACCATCGTTTCGCAGGCGACGCGGGCGCGCGGATCCTCGGCCAGGATGGCGTCCAGGATGGCGTCGCTGATCTGGTCGGCGATCTTGTCGGGATGGCCCTCGGACACGGATTCCGAGGTGAACAGCGAATATTCGGTCATGGGTCGATTACCACCGGGGATATCAGGAAAAAAGGGGGCTGGGCCGCGTTACGCGCCTACTATTGCCCGTTTCGCAAGGGTAATGTCCAGACGCCGCTTTGCCAAGGCGCGGGGGTTTCGGGTTTCGCCCGCGCGGGCGACGGGCTAAGGGGGCAGGGACGAACAGGCAGGCAGGGACCCCGGCATGATCCTTGGCATCGGCACCGATCTGGCCAATATCGACCGCATCGCGGGCACGCTGGCGCGTTTCGGCGACCGCTTCCGCAACCGCGTCTTTACGCCGACCGAACTGGCCCGCGCCGCCCGGCGCCGGGACGAGGCAGGGACGCTGGCCAAGCGTTGGGCCGCGAAAGAGGCCTGCTCCAAGGCATTGGGCACCGGGCTGGCGATGGGGATCGCGTGGAAGGACATGGCGGTGACGAACCTGCCCACCGGCCAGCCGGTGATGGCGCTGACCGGCTGGGCCGCGCGGCGGCTGGACGAGATGACGCCCCCCGGCCATCGCGCCATCGTCCACGTCACCCTGACCGACGACCACCCGTGGGCGCAGGCCTTCGTCTTGATCGAGGCGCTGCCCGCCGCCTGACGGGTCGCGCCGCGCTTGACTTTTACCCGTCAAGGGGACCATGAACGCCGGGCATCATACGACGGGAATGGCAGGCATGGCCGACAAGACAGCGCGCAAGGAAAACGGTCTGTGGGAAACCATCAAGACGATCTTCTGGGCGCTTTTGATCGCGGGACTTTTTCGGACGCTGCTGTTCCAGCCCTTCTGGATTCCCTCCGGGTCGATGAAGGACACGCTGCTGATCGGCGACTTCCTGTTCGTCAACAAGATGGCCTATGGCTATTCCTCGGTGTCCTGTCCCTTCGCGCTTTGCCCGATCTCGGGGCGCATCCTCGAACGCACGCCCGAGCGCGGCGATGTCGTGGTCTTTCGCCATCCGCAGCGCAATGTCGATTTCATCAAGCGCTTGATCGGCCTGCCGGGCGACCGGGTGCAGATGCGGGGCGGCATCCTGTGGATCAATGGCGAGGAAGTGCCCCAGACCCCGAACGGCAGCTATGTCGAGCGGATGGACCCTCGCGCGGCGCGGTCCGAGTTCTTCGGCTGCAACAACGCGCCGGGCACGGCCGAGGGCGAATGCCACGTCGACCGCTATACCGAGACGCTGCCGAACGGCGTCAGCCACGACGTGCTGAACATGATGGACGGCGGACCCGCCGACAACACCGCCGAGTTCACCGTGCCCCAGGGACATTATTTCTTCATGGGCGACAACCGCGACAACTCCGAGGATTCGCGCTTTTCCAATGTCGGCATGATCCCGGCGGAAAACCTGATCGGGCGGGCGGAATTCGTGCTGTTTTCCTCGGCCGGAAACTCGCTTCTGTATTTCTGGACCTGGCGGGCCGACCGATTCTTCAAGGGCGTGAATTGAAGCTGTCCGAGGATATCCGCGCCTTCGCGGCCCGGCTGGGCCATGATTTCGCACGGCCCGAACTGCTGATCCGGGCGCTGACGCATGGCTCGGTCGCCAGCACGACGCGGCCCGACAATCAGCGGCTGGAGTTCCTGGGCGACCGGGTTCTGGGCCTGACGGTGGCCGAGGCGCTGGTGATGGCCGATCCCGATGCGTCCGAGGGCCAGCTAGCGCCCCGCTACAACGCGCTGGTGCGCGGTGAGACCTGCGCCGCCATCGCGCGCGAGATCGGCCTGGGCCAGGTGCTGAAGCTGGGCCGCTCCGAGATGATTTCCGGCGGGCGGCGCAAGGACGCGCTGTTGGCCGACGCGATGGAGGCGGTTCTGGCCGCCGTCTATCTGGATGCGGGCTTCCAGGCGGCCCGCGATACGATCCTGCGGCTGTGGGCCAGCCGCCTTGCCAATGTCGAGGACGACGCCCGCGACGCCAAGACCGCGCTTCAGGAATGGGCACAGGCGCAGGGGATGAAGCCGCCGCGCTATGTGCAGGCCGGGCGTTCCGGCCCCGACCACGCGCCCGAATTCGCGATCCGGGTCGAACTGGACGACGGGCGCCACGCCAGCGCGCAGGGCAAGGGCACCAAGCGCAGCATCGAGCAGCTTGCCGCGCAGGCGCTGCTGAAACAGCTTGAGGGCAAGTCATGACCGACACCGAAAACACCCCCGCCCGCGCCGGTTTCGTCGCGCTGATCGGCGAACCGAACGCAGGGAAATCGACCCTGCTGAACCGGATGGTGGGCGCGAAGGTCAGCATCGTGACGCATAAGGTGCAGACCACCCGCGCCCGCATCCGCGGCATCGCCATGCACGAACAAAGCCAGATCGTCTTTGTCGACACCCCCGGTATCTTCCGCCCGCGCCGCCGCCTGGACCGCAGCATGGTCGCCGCAGCATGGGGCGGGGCCTCGGACGCCGATGTGATCGTCCTGCTGATCGAGGCCCATCGCGGCCTGACCGACGGCGCCCGCGCCATCCTGGATGCGCTGCGCGAACGGGTGGGGGGGCGTCCCGTGGCACTTGCGATCAACAAGATCGACCGGGTCAAGGCCGAGGCCCTGCTGGCGCTGTCGCAGCAGATGAACGACGCATTCCCCTTTGCCCGGACCTTCATGATCTCCGCCGAAAAGGGCTATGGCTGCGATGATCTGCTGGAATGGCTGGCGGGGGAAATGCCGGAACACGACTGGCTCTATCCGCCCGACCAGGTCGCCGACCTGCCCATGCGCATGATCGCGGCTGAGATCACCCGCGAAAAGCTGACCCTGCGCCTGCACGAGGAAATCCCCTATCAGCTGACCGTCGAGACCGAGAAATGGGAGGAGCGCAAGGACGGTTCCGCTCGCGTCGACCAGATCGTCTATGTCAGCCGCCCCGGCCACAAGGGCATCGTCCTTGGCAAGGGCGGCGAGACGATCAAGGCCGTCAGCCAGGCCGCGCGGCAGGAACTGGCCGAGTTCATGGGCCGTCCGGTCCACCTGTTCCTGCAAGTCAAGCTGCGCGAGAACTGGCTGGACGAGGCCGAGCGTTACCGCGAAATGGGCCTGGATTTCCGCGACGGCGATGGCTGAGGCCGGAAATGCCTGAAGCACGCCTTGCCGCGGGGGTCTGGATCGCGGCCTATCTGCGCAGGCTGGCGCTGGCCGGCATCCCCGCCTATGTCACCCGGCACGGCGACGACACGGCGGGGGCGGTCATGGTCAAATGCGCCACGCTGGACGGGCGGGCCAGCCTGTGGACGCGCGAATGGGACCTGGAAACCGACCGGCGGCTGTGGGTCCGCCTGAACGACGCGCCCGAGCCTGAAATCGACGCCGAAATCGCCCGCAACGCCGCCCGCGACCCCGACCTGTGGGTGGTCGAGATCGAAAGCCGCGACGGGCGCACGCTGCTGGATCAGGACGGGCTGGCCTGACCGTCCGCGGGAACATTGATCTTTCAGGCGGAAACCCCTAAATATGGTGTCTCTCCCGTGACATTCCCGGATCACGACACTATAAATGCCGCATGCAAGGCAGGATGATTTACGCATGAGCGCAGACAACCCGACCCCCGCCGAATACGGCGCGGATTCCATCAAGGTTCTCAAGGGCCTGGAGGCCGTGCGCAAACGCCCCGGCATGTATATCGGCGACACCGACGACGGTTCGGGCCTGCACCACATGGTCTATGAGGTCGTGGACAACGGCATCGACGAGACGCTGGCGGGCCATGCCGATTACGTGCGCGTCAAGATCCACGCCGACAGCAGCGTATCCGTGCGCGACAACGGGCGCGGGATTCCCGTGGACATGCACCCCAGCGAGGGCATTTCGGCCGCCGAGGTCATCATGACCCAGCTTCATGCGGGCGGCAAGTTCGACCAGAACAGTTACAAGGTCTCGGGCGGGTTGCACGGGGTGGGCGTGTCGGTCGTGAACGCGCTGTCGGATTGGCTGGAACTGCGCATCTGGCGTAACGGCAAGGAACATTTCGTCCGTTTCGAACATGGCGACACGGTCGAGCCGCTGCGCATCGTGGGCGATGCCGAACCGGGCCAGACCGGGACCGAGGTGCGCTTTCTGGCGTCCAGCAAGGAAAACGACGCCGAGGGGACGTTCTCGAACCTCGATTATAAATATACCACGCTGGAAAACCGCCTGCGGGAACTGGCCTTCCTGAACTCGGGCGTCCGCATCATTCTGGAAGACGAACGCCACGCCGAGGAACTGCGCACCGAACTGCATTATGAGGGCGGCGTGCGCGAATTCGTGAAGTTCATCGACCGCTCGAAAACGCCGGTCATGGCCGAGCCGATCTTCATCACCGGCGAAAAGAACAGCATCGGGGTCGAGGTCGCGATGTGGTGGAACGACAGCTATCACGAATCCGTCCTGCCCTTCACCAACAACATCCCGCAGCGCGACGGCGGCACCCATCTGGCCGGTTTCCGTGGCGCGCTGACCCGTGTGATCACGAAATACGCGCAAGACAGCGGCATCGCGAAAAAGGAAAAGGTCGATTTCACCGGCGACGACGCGCGCGAGGGGCTGACCTGCGTGCTGTCGGTCAAGGTGCCCGATCCGAAGTTCTCCAGCCAGACCAAGGACAAGCTGGTCAGTTCCGAGGTGCGCCCGGCGGTCGAGGGTCTGGTGGGCGAAAAGCTGGCCGAATGGTTCGAGGAAAACCCCGCCGAGGCCCGCCAGATCACAGGCAAGATTATCGAGGCCGCCCTGGCCCGCGAAGCCGCCCGCAAGGCGCGCGAGCTGACGCGGCGCAAGACCGCGATGGACGTGGCCAGCCTGCCCGGCAAGCTGGCCGATTGCCAGGAAAAGGACCCCGCGCTGAGCGAGCTGTTCATCGTCGAGGGTGACAGCGCGGGCGGTTCCGCCAAGCAGGGCCGTTCGCGCCAGAACCAGGCGGTGCTGCCCCTGCGCGGCAAGATCCTGAACGTGGAACGCGCGCGTTTCGACCGGATGCTGTCCTCGGACATGATCGGCACGCTGATCACCGCGCTTGGCACCGGGATCGGGCGGGACGAATTCGACCTGTCGAAGCTGCGCTATCACAAGATCATCATCATGACCGACGCCGATGTGGACGGCGCCCATATCCGCACGCTGTTGCTGACCTTCTTCTTCCGCCAGATGCCGCAACTGATCGAGGCGGGGCATCTCTATATCGCCGAGCCGCCGCTTTACAAGGTGATGCGGGGCCGGTCCGAGGTCTATCTGAAGGATGAGGCCGCGCTTGAGGATTACCTGATCGAACAGGGCGCCGACGGCGCCAGCCTGCGCCTTGGCTCGGGCGAGGAAATCACCGGCCAGGACCTGCTGCGCGTGATCGAGGATGCCCGCGTCGCGCGCCGCATCCTGCGCGCCTATCCCACGCATTACCCGATCAACATCACCGAACAGGCCGCCATCGCGGGCGCGCTGCTGCCGGGCCGGGTCGATCAGGATGCGCAGGGCGTCGCCGACCAGGTGGCGCAGCGGCTGGACATGATCGCCGAGGAATTCGAACGCGGCTGGACCGGCCGCCCGACCCAGGACGGCGGCATCCGCCTGTCGCGCGTCCTGCGCGGGGTCGAGGAAAGCCGCCTGCTGGACGGCCCGATGCTGCGTTCCGCCGAAAGCCGCCGCCTTGGCGCGATGACCGAGGGCTTGCAGGAAACCTATGGCCAGACCGCCCATCTGGTGCGCAAGGACCGCGACCAGCCCATCCACGGCCCGCTGGACCTGCTGGCCGCGATCTTCCTGGAAGGGGAAAAGGGCCTGTCGCTGCAACGCTACAAGGGTTTGGGCGAAATGAACCCCGAACAGCTTTGGGAAACCACGCTGGATCCCGATGCCCGCACCATGTTGCAGGTGCGCATCGACGATCTCAGCGATGCCGACGACATCTTTACCAAGCTGATGGGCGATGTGGTCGAGCCGCGCCGCGAATTCATCCAGCAAAACGCGCTGAGCGTCGAGAACCTGGATATCTGACTTGTTGCCTCAAAGCCGCGGTTTCCGCCGGGGCTTGGCGGCAGCGGGCGGTTTTGATTGCAGCGAATGGTTAACAGACTTATCAAATCGGCGAGGCGCATCCTGCGCCGTCATTGTGGTTTGAATATTGTTCTTCCTGTTGCTGGAGTAAGCGCATGACCCTTTCGAAATTCGTCAAGTCCCTGGCCATTGCGGCACCCCTTGCGGCGGTTGCGGGCGCGGCACATGCGGGCGGCTTTGTCGCCCCGGTGGTGCAGCCGGCGGTCGCGCCGGTCGTTGAAACGGTCAGCAGCGATTGGGCCGGCGCCTATGTCGGCGGCACGCTGGGCTATGCCTTCAACGGCAAGGACCGCGTCGGCGTGTCGCAAACGCCCGACGGTGCCGTCTACGACAGCGAAACGCTGAAGCTGAGCGGCGCGAACCATGGCCTGCGCCTTGGCTATCGCTGGCAGCGCGACAACTGGGTTTACGGTCCCGAACTGGGTTTCGAGGGCGGCAAGATCGAGGATTCCTTCGAGGCCGCCGACGGCTACAACGCCAAGTCCGAAATCAAGAACGTGCTGGCCCTGCGGTTCAAGACCGGCTATCTTGTCCAGCCCGAAACGCTGGTCTACGGCATCGTCGGCGCGGCGCGCGCCAAGGTCGATTACCAGACCCAGGGCACCGGCGCGGGCGGCCCGATCGGCTATGACGACAGCTTCAACCGCACCGGCTATATCCTTGGCCTGGGGGTCGAGCGTCAACTGTCCGACCGCTGGTCGGTGACCGGCGAATACGAATTCGCCAATTTCGGCAAAGAGCGGCTGCATGACGGCGCCACCGGCTATACCCGCGCCACGCCGAAATACCACAACGTCAAGCTGGGCGTGAATTTCCGCTTCTGACGGACCCCATGCAAGCGATGCGAAAGCCGGGACGCATGATCCCGGCTTTTTCATGTCGGGCTTGACGATATCCGGGCGGTGCAGGCGGGCATGGGGGGGCGAGAGGGTCGAAACCGCGCCCATCCCGGCCCCTGCTTTCCGTTTTCGTTTGCGGTTTCGTCAGGCTGTGCTACTGGCAGGAAAGTGGCGCCATCGCGCCAATATTGAAGAAAAAGGTAAGCGGATGCTTAAAGAGTTCAAGGAATTCATCGCTCGCGGCAATGTCATGGACCTTGCCGTGGGTATCATCATCGGCGCGGCATTCACCGCGATCGTCAATTCGCTGGTCGAGGACCTGATCAACCCGGTCATCGGCTTCATCATCGGCGGCATGGATTTTTCCGATCTGGTGCTGCGCTTCGGCGATGGCGATCATGCCGCGACGCTGCGTTACGGCGCGTTCATCACCTCCGTCATCAACTTCCTGATCATCGCATGGGCGGTGTTCTTGCTGGTCAAGGCCGTAAACCGCCTGCAACGCGCCGCGCGCCGCCAGGAAGTGGTCGAGGAAGCCCCGGCAGGGCCGACGCAGGAAGAAATCCTGTTGCAGATCCGCGACGAGTTGCGCGCGAACCGCAGCTAGGGACCGGAAACCGCGGCGCCCCGGTGGGCGCCGCATGCGCCTAGATTTCCAGCAGATCCTCGGGCCGCAGGGTGGGGATCCCTTGCGCCTCGCCCACGGGGGCCGAGGTCAGTTTCCCTTCATGCATCGCCAGCCCCGCCCGCAGGTGGGGGTCGGCGGCGGTTGCGGCCCGCCAGCCCTTGCCGGCCAGCGCCAGCAGATAGGGCAGCGTCGCATTGCCAAGCGCGCGGGTCGAGGTCCGGGCCACGGCGCCGGGCATGTTGGCGACGCAATAGTGAACGATTCCATCCACTTCATAGATCGAATCCTGGTGGGTCGTGGGGCGCGAAGTCTCGAAGCAGCCGCCTTGGTCGACTGCCACATCGACCAGGACCGAGCCGCGCTTCATCAGCCCAAGCTGGTCCCTGCCGACCAGCCGGGGCGTCGTCGCGCCGGGAACCAGCACCGCCCCGATGACCAGATCGGCATCCGCCAGCAGTTCGTTCAGCGCATTGGCGGTGGCATATTGGGTGTTCAGCGTGCCCATGAAAACGTCGTCCAGATAGTTCAGCCGGTCCAGCGAGCGGTCCAGGACGGTGACATTCGCGCCCATGCCCACCGCGACGCGGGCCGCCGCCGCCCCGACGACGCCGCCCCCGATGATGACGGTGCGGCCCGGACGGACGCCGGGCACGCCGCCCAGCAGGACGCCGGACCCGCCATTGGCCTTTTGCAGCGCCCATGACCCGACCTGGGGGGCAAGACGCCCCGCGACCTCGGACATCGGCGCCAGCAGGGGCAGGCCGCCACGCGCGCCGGTGACGGTTTCATAGGCGATGGCCGTGACGCCGCTGTCCAGCAACTCGCGCGTTTGCTGCGGGTCGGGGGCAAGGTGCAGATAGGCGAACAGGATCTGGCCCTTGCGCAGCATCGCGCGCTCGGCCGTCTGGGGTTCCTTGACCTTGATGATCAGTTCGGCCTCGGCATAGACCGCCGGGGCGTCGGGCAGAAGGGTCGCGCCGACGGCCCGATATTCGTCATCCGCAAAGCCCGACCCTTCGCCCGCGCCCGACTGGACCAGGACCTGATGGCCGCGCAGGACCGCCTCTTGCGCGGCTTCGGGGGTCAGGCCGACGCGGAATTCCTGCTCTTTGACCTCACTGGGGCAACCGATTTTCATGGGTGGTCCTTTCAACTGTTGCGCGCAAGATGGCCAAGATCGGCGGAAATTGGAAGATTCGGGTTAATCCTGGGCGCAATAACCGATAATGTCGAAGAAACCGCCGGATGACTGGCCCCTAACGCAGGAACATCCCGATATGACCGAACTGGACGCAACCGACCGGCGCATCCTTTCCGCGCTGCAAAGGGATGGGCGCATGACCAATGCCGATCTGGCGCAGAAGGTCGGCCTGTCGGCCAGCGCCTGCCACCGCCGTGTCCAGCGGCTCGAGGAATCGGGCGTGATCCGGGGCTATGTCGCGCTGCTCGACCCCCGCAAGGTCGAGCGGCCCACCATCGTCTTCGTGGAAATCACCCTGTCGGGGCAGGCGGATGAGCTGCTGGATGCGTTCGAGCGCGCCGTGCGCACCATCCCCGACGTGCTGGAATGCCACCTGATGGCGGGTTCGGCGGATTACCTGCTGAAGGTCATCGCCCGCGACACCGACGACTTTGCCCGCATCCACCGCCAGCGGCTGGCCAAGCTGCCGGGCGTGGCACAGATGCATTCGTCCTTTTCGCTGCGCACCGTGGCCTTCACCACGGCGCTGCCGCTTCAGGCGACCTGAGGGGGGAAAACGAATAAACCCCCGGCGCGGGCCGGGGGCTTGTCCAAAGGCTGCCATCCGGCAGACGGACGGCTTAAAGCGCGCCTTCGCGTTGCGCTTTCTTGCGCGCCAGCTTGCGGGCGCGGCGCACGGCCTCGGCCTTTTCACGGGCCTTCTTGACCGACGGTTTCTCGAAATGCTGCCGCAGCTTCATTTCACGGAAAACCCCCTCGCGCTGAAGTTTCTTCTTCAG
This sequence comes from uncultured Paracoccus sp., assembly GCF_945915435.1. Lineage (GTDB taxonomy): Bacteria > Pseudomonadota > Alphaproteobacteria > Rhodobacterales > Rhodobacteraceae > Paracoccus. The sequence goes on from NZ_CAMEFG010000010.1 coordinate 50,476, forward strand.
GGCGCGAAGTGCCTGTTCGACGTTGTTGTCGCGAACACTTACCTGCATGTGGTTGTCACCACCTTCCTAGGTTAGAGTTAAGCTGAATTGCAGGACGGGGCCTTCTAGCAGGGCGAATCGGCTTTGTCCAGAATTTCCGCCAGTTGAGGTAAAGACATGACCGACCAACCGACCCCAGACGATACCGCAGACGACACTGGCCGCGAGCGGCTGATCGAGGCCGCGCTGTCCCACGCCCTTTTCGACGGCATGAACGAAACCGCGATCGAGGCGGGCGCGCGCGATATCGGCATGGACATGCGGCTGGCCCGCGTCCACCTGCCCGGCGGTGGCGCCGATCTTGCGGCGGCCTGCCACCGGCGGGGCGATGCGGCGCTGGCGCGCTGGCTGGCGCAGAACCCGCCGCAGGGCGGCATCCGCGACAAGGTGGCGGCGGCGGTGATCTACCGGCTGGGGCGGACCGACCGGGAACTGGCGCGGGCGGGCGCGGCCATCCTGTCGCTGCCGCAGAACGCGGGGCTTGGCGCAAGGCTGATCTGGGAAAGCGCGGATACGATCTGGGACGGGATCGGCGACACGTCGCAGGACGTGAACTGGTATTCCAAGCGCGCCTCGCTCAGCGCGATTTACGGCGCGACGGCGCTTTACTGGCTAGGTGACGATTCGCCGGATTTGCAGGACACCCGCCGCTTTCTGGATCGCCGGATTGAGGGGCTGATGCGTTTCGAAAAGATGAAATCCTTCGCTCGCAAGCTGCCCGGTGTGGGTGCCGCGTCCGATCTGGCGACGGGCTGGATCCGCAAGCCCGGTGCGCGCGACCTGCCGGGGCACTGGTGGTCGCGCGGGCGTGCCCATGCGGCCCCCGATTCCGCCCAGGCCGGGCAGGAGGGGGCATCGGAATGACGCAAGGCGCCACCATGCAAGCCATCGAGATCGCACAGCCCGGCGGCGCCGAGGTCCTGCGCCCCTGCACCCGCCCCATGCCGATCCCCGGCCACGGCCAGATCCTGATCCGCATCGAATGGGCGGGCGTGAACCGCCCCGACGTGCTGCAACGCGCGGGGTCCTATGCGCCGCCCGCGGGGGCCTCGGACCTGCCCGGGCTGGAATGTGCGGGCATCGTTGCGGGCGTGGGTCCGGGCGTCACCCGCTGGCGCGAGGGCGACCGCGTTTGCGCGCTGCTGCCGGGCGGCGGTTATGCCGAATATGCGACCTGTCCCGCCGATCACGCCCTTGCCATCCCGCGCGGGTTGACCCTGCGCGAGGCCGCGGCCCTGCCCGAGACCGCCTATACCGTCTGGTCGAACGTGGTCATGCGCGGCGGATTGCGGGCGGGCGAGCGGTTCCTGGTCCACGGCGGAAGCTCGGGCATCGGGACGATGGCGATCCAGATCGCGACCGCCCTTGGCGCGCGGGTCTGGGCCACAGCCGGATCGGATGAAAAATGCGCGGCCTGCGAAAGCCTTGGCGCGCGGGCGATCAACTATCGCACCCAGGATTTCGTCGCGGTCCTGCGCGAGGCGGGCGGGGCCGATCTGATCCTGGACATGGTGGGCGGCGACTATATCCCGCGCAACATCCGCGCGCTGGCCGACGATGGGCGGCTGGTGATGATCGCCTTCCTGGCCGGGCCGAAGGCAGAGTTGAACTTCGCCCAGATCATGGCGCGGCGGCTGGTGGTCACCGGCTCGACCCTGAGGCCGCAATCGGACCTGGCCAAGGCGCGGATTGCCGGGCAGTTGCGTGAATGCCTGTGGCCGATGATCGAAAGCGGCGAGGTGCGGGTGCTGATCGACAGCGAATTCGCGCTGGGTGAGGCCGCCCTTGCGCATCGGCGCATGGAAAGCAGCCAGCATGTCGGCAAGATCGTCCTGCGCCTCGGCGGGGCTGCGTGACGGTCAGCGCGGCGGCGGCATGACCATGTTGCGCGAACAGTCGCGCCTTGCGTCGGGGGCGCAGTCGCGCGGTTGCAGGTCGCGGGTCAGGCAGATGCGGACCTCTTGCAGGCGGCGGTCCTGGCAGGTCACGGTGACGGCGTTGCGGGTCAGGGCGGGGTTCGCCTCGATGAAGGCATCCTCGACCACGCGGGCGGGCAGCGAGACGTCGCGGTCGATCTGCGCGAAGATGGGCGGGATGGCGATGCTTTCCGCAGCCTCGCGCGTGGCGTCGAAATAGCCCTGCGCCGACAGGCCCGAACAGGTGCCGTGCTTGCGCCATTGATACCAGGCCAGCCCGCTGGACCCCATCAGGTCGATCATCGCGCGGGTCTGCGCCCGGCTTGGGCCGTGCTGCGTGGTCGGGCAATTGTCGGGCCAGCCGCGTTCGTATTGCGGCCATAGCCCGTGGACGGTGAACCCCGCCCCGCGCCCCTTGTCGCAGGACAGCGAATCGCGGTGATCGGCGGTCGTTTCGCACCAGCTTGGCGCCCAGCTCAGCGCGAGGACGTAATAGTCGAAGCGGCCCGAAACATGCTGCGCGGTCAGGGGGGCGGCCGTCAGCAGGGCCAGAAGTGCGGCGAACAGGATCCTCATGCCCGCAGATTATGCGCGGGCTTTGCAAAGGACCATGCGATTCGCTCTTTAATCCGGGGACGGGGTCGAATATATTTGCCGCCAATTCCCCCCGAAAATGGAATGGCATCCGCCTCGGCCGTTTTCCCGGCCCAGGAAACTATTGCGAAGGAGACACAGATGAGCAAGCCGCTGATGGCCAAGGCCACCGCTGTCTGGCTGGTCGATAACACGACGCTGAGCTTCAAGCAGATCGCCGATTTCTGCGGCATGCATGAACTGGAAGTGCAGGGCATCGCGGATGGCGACGTGGCTGCGGGCGTCAAGGGATTCGATCCCGTCGGCTCGAACCAGCTGGCGCAGGAAGAGATCGACAAGGGCCAGGCCGATCCGCGCTACAAGCTGCGCCTGAAGCACAACCCTGCCGCCGAGGGCGAGGAAAAGCGCCGTGGCCCGCGCTATACCCCGCTGTCCAAGCGCCAGGACCGGCCCGCCGCGATCCTGTGGCTGGTCAAGTTCCACCCCGAACTGGCCGATTCCCAGATCGCGCGGCTGGTGGGGACGACGAAGCCGACCATCGCCTCGATCCGCGAGCGGACGCATTGGAACATCCAGAACATCAGCCCCATCGACCCGGTCGCGCTTGGGCTGTGCCGCCAGTCGGAACTGGACGCCGCGGTGCAGAAGGCGGCGAAGAAATCCTCGACCGACGTGATGTCGGACGACGAGCGGCGCAAGCTGGTCAGCACCGAAACCTCGCTGAGCATGGGCGAAGAGCCGCGCCTGCCGTCCTCGATGCAGGGGCTGGAGAATTTCAGCCTGAGCCGGGACGAGGATCGCAAGCCCGAGCCGGACCTGGATGCCGACAGCTTCTTCAACCTGCCCGAAGCGGATGACGAGGATGAGGAAGGCGACCGCTGATCCGCCGCCAACCAAATTGCGGGCGATCACCCTGTGATCGCCCAAGCCTTTTTTGCGTGATCGGGTTTTACCCGATCAGACCGACAGGCAGATATATTTCATCTCAAGGAAGTCCTCGATGCCGTGGCGCGATCCCTCGCGGCCAAGGCCCGATTGCTTGATGCCGCCGAAGGGCGCCATCTCGGTCGAGATGATGCCGGTATTGACGCCGACGATGCCGTATTCCAGCGATTCCTGCACGCGGGTGATGCGCCCGATGTCGCGCGCGTAGAAATAGGCGGCAAGGCCGAAGATCGTGTCGTTGGCGCGGGCGATCACCTCGTCTTCGGTCTTGAAGCGGAAGAGGGGGGCCAGCGGGCCGAAGGTTTCCTCGGTCGAGACCTGCATGTCGTCGGTGACGCCGGTGATGACAGTGGGCTGGAAGAACAGCCCCTCGATCGGCTGGCCGCCGGTGACGACCCTGGCGCCCTTGGCCAGTGCGTCGGCGATATGTTCCTGCACCTTTTCGACGGCGGGCCGGTTGATCAGCGGGCCGGTGGTGGTGCCCTCCTTCATGCCGTCGCCCACGGTCAGCTTGTCCACGGCCTCGGCCAGTTTCTGCGCGAAGGCGTCATAGACGCCGTCCTGGACATAGATGCGGTTGGCGCAGACACAGGTCTGGCCGTTGTTGCGGTATTTGGACGCCATCGCGCCTTCCACCGCCGCATCCAGATCGGCGTCGTCGAAGACGATGAAGGGCGCGTTGCCGCCCAGTTCCATGCTGCATTTCAGCACCTGGTCGGCGGCCTGGCGCAACAGGATGCGCCCCACCTCGGTCGAGCCGGTGAAGGTCAGCTTGCGCACCAGCGGGTTTTCGCAGAATTCCTTGCCGACCTCGGAGGAACTGGACGAGGGCGCGATGCTGAAGATCCCCCTGGGCAGGCCCGCGCGTTCGCCAAGCACGGCCAGCGCCAGCGCCGACAGCGGGGTTTCCGACGCCGGGCGCCCGACGAAGCCGCAGCCCACCGCCAGCGCGGGGGCGCATTTGCGGGTGATCATGGCATTGGGGAAGTTCCACGGCGTGATCGAGCCGACCACGCCGATGGGCTGGCGGATCACCGACAGGCGCTTGTCGGGCTGATGGCCGGGGATGGTTTCGCCGTAGACGCGCTTGGCTTCTTCCCCGAACCATTCGATGAAGCTGGCGCCATAGGCGATCTCGCCCCTGGCCTCGGCCAGCGGCTTGCCCTGTTCGGCGGTCAGGATGCGGCCAAGGTCGTCCTGGTTCTGCATCATCAGGTCGAACCATCTGCGCAGGATATTGGCGCGTTCCTTGGCGGTGCGGGCGGCCCATTCGCCCATCGCCTCATGCGCGGCGCGGATGGCCTGGGCGACCTGCGCGCGGCTGGCATCGGCGACCCTGGCGATCACCTTGCCGGTGGCGGGGTTGGTGACGTCGAAGGTCTTGCCGCCTTCGCCCTCGACCCATTCGCCAGCGATACAGGCGCGGGTTTCCAGCAGCGAGGGGTCGCCAAGCAGCGATTTCAGGTCGTCGGTATCGGTCATGGGCTTGCTCCTGTCGCGGGGTCGGTTCGGCTTGGGGCGAAGGCAAGCACGCATGCGGCGGTTTGTCCAGTTTTGCGGTCGGCGTCAGCCGTTCACGCAGGGTTGCAGGTCGCCGGGGCGGGGGCTGGCCGCGTAGACGCCGCGGGCGATGGCGCGGGCCAGCACGCAGGCGCTTGCATGGCCCAGCAGGAAGGCATCCGCGGGCGGGTCGGACAGTGCCCGCGCGCCGGTCGAGACGGCAAAGACAAGGTCCCCGTCGAAAGGCGTATGGCTGGGGTGGATCGCGCGGGCCATGCCGTCATGCGCCGCCGTCGCCATGCGTTGCAGCCCGGCCTTGTCCAGCGCGGCATCGGTGGCGACGATGGCGATGGTCGTGGCCTCGCCCAACCGCTTGGCCAGCACCGGCTCGGCCTGCGCGTCGAAGGGGCCGCCAAGCCCGCGCCCGCCGAACTCGGTCCCCATTTCCCACGGGGCCGCCCAGAACTGGCCCGAGGGCGCAGTGACCGAACCAAGCGCGTTCACCACCACCAGCGCCCCCACGGTCGCGCCGCATTCCAGCACGGCCGAGGCGGAACCGAGGCCGCCTTTCCACTGATGCGTCATCGCGCCGGTTCCCGCGCCCTCGCTGCCAAGGGCGAAGTCCCGCGCGGCGGCGTCATAGGCGGCGCGGCCCAGCGCGGGATAGGGGTTTTCGCTCCAGCCCTTGTCGCCGCCGTTCAGCAGGTCGAAGACGATCGCGCCGGGCACGATCGGGACAGTCAGCGGCCCGACCGCAAAGCCCCGCCCCGCCGCGCGCAGCCGGTCGGTCACGCCCTGGCAGGCGTCCAGCCCATAGGCCGAGCCGCCCGACAGCACCAGCGCATCGACATGGCCGACCAGCTTGTCGGGCGCCAGCAGCGCGGTTTCGCGCGTGCCGGGCGCGCCGCCCATGATGCTGACCGATGCCGTCAGGGGCCTGTCCCCCAAAAGGACGGTCGTGCCCGAACGCAGCACGTCGTCGCGGGCATTGCCGACGCGCAGGCCGGGAATGTCGGTGATCAGGTTCAGCGCGCCTTGCTTCATCGGGGTCCCCCCATGCCATTGCCCCGGCAGGATGGCGGGGGCGACCGGGCGGCGCAAGGGTGCGAAACCGGGACGCGCGATCCGGCGTTGCACCGGGGCGCGGCAGCGCATACCTAAACAACAGATAGTCGAAAGGGCCTTTGACCATGACTTCGGGCATTCATCGCATCTTCGACCGGCCCCTGGACGCGCCGGTTCCGCAGGGATTCGACCAGATCATCTTCGGCATGGGCTGCTATTGGGGGGTCGAGCGGCTGTTCTGGCAGCAGGAAGGCGTCTGGCTGACGCAGGTGGGCTTTGCCGGCGGCGCGGTCGAGAATCCGACCTATCGGCAGGTCTGCACCGGCCAGACCGGCCATGCCGAGGTCGTGCGGCTGGTCTATGACAGTTCCCGCATCGGGTTCGAGCAGCTTCTGCGCCTTTTCTGGGAAAACCACGACCCCACGCAGGGCGACCGGCAGGGCAACGACATCGGCTCGCAATATCGTTCGCTCATCATGTATTTCTCGGACCACCAGCGCGCGCTGGCCGAGGCGTCGCGCGTCGATTACGACAACCGCCTTGCGGTCGAGGGCTTCAGCGGGATCACGACCCAGATCCTGCCCGCCGCGCCCTTCTGGCCCGCGGAAGAGGATCACCAGCAATACCTGGACCGTTATCCCGACGGTTACTGCAACATGCGCGGCACCGGCGTCCAGTCGTCGATCCGCGAAGGATACGAGGCCGACTGATGCCCACCTGGACCGCCCTTTCCCATGTCTCGGGCCGCGAGGCCGCCGAGGCGCTTGCCGAAATCGCCGAGGACCTGGCGCCCGAACCCGTCGGCTCGGGCGTGTTCGAGATCGAGGACGGCAGCAATCGCTGGGAAGTCGGTCTCTATTTCACCGAAAAGCCCGATGAGATCGCGCTGGCCCTGCTGGCCGCCGCGCATGGGGCGGAACCCTTCGCCGTCTCGGAACTGCCCGAGGTGGATTGGGTCGCCCATGTCCGCCGCGAACTGGCCCCGGTCGAGGCGGGGCGCTTCTTCGTCCACGGCAGCCACGACGCCGACCGCGTGCCCGAAGAGGCCGAGGCCCTGCTGATCGAGGCCGCGATGGCCTTCGGCACCGGCCACCACGACACCACGCGCGGCTGCCTGCTGGCGCTGGACCGGCTGGTCGGCGCGGGCGAGGAATTCCACCGCATCGCCGATATCGGCTGCGGGACCGCCGTGCTGGCGATGGCGGCGGCGCGCAGCTATCCGGTGGTGGTCGTGGCGGGCGACATCGACCCGGTGGCCGTGGACACGGCGCGGGCCAATGTCATCGCCAACGGGCTGGATGGCCGCGTCGAATGCGTCGAGGCCGTGGGCTTCGACCATCCCCTGCTGGAACGCGCGGCGCCTTTCGATCTGGTTTTCGCCAATATCCTGAAACAGCCGCTGATCGACATCGCGCCGGACATGGCGCGCCATATCGCGCCGGGCGGGCGGGCGATCCTGTCGGGGATCCTGCTGGCGCAGGCGGACGAGGTTCTGGATGCCTATCGCGCGCAGGGCTTTTCCTGCGAGGGCCGCGACGGTTATGGCGACTGGTCGGTGCTGGTCCTGCGCCGGGACTGACGGGCGCGCGGGCGCCTGCCCGGAAAACAAGCAAAGAAAAAGGCCCCATCGGATGTCCGGGGGCCGTTCTCTTGCCTCGTTTTTCTGCGTCGAGGGGGCGCTTCTCAGCGGCCGTGGGCAATGCGTTCGATATCGCCACGGTTCAGGCCGATATCGTCAAGCTCGCGGTCCGAGAGCCGGCTCAGCGCGTTACGGGTCACGCGCGCGTCATTCCATTTCTGAGCCGCTGCCCAGACCTTGGAGAACATACCGAGAGCGCTCACCCCGCCGTGGACGCGGTTCGTGTCAATCGCCGACATCTTTTTTCACCTGCTTTGATAAACTGCCCGACCATCGGGCCGTTTCGGATAAGCCAGCATATAGATTGTGCAGGTGCAGAAAGCCAGAGGCGGGGATGGCAGATCAGCTATGCAGTTCCTGCATAAGACACCATAATTGCTTAACTTTTACGCGCTCTCGTTTCCGTGGGCAGGGCAGTTAAATTCCATCTTTCTGCGGTGCGGCGAAAGAAAGTTGTTGCGACGCGGCGTCACGAGGGATTCCAGTCGCCAAGTGCCGCCTGCCACAGCGCGATCGCGGCCACGGCGGCGGTATCGGCGCGCAGGATGCGCGGTCCCAGGCTGACCGGCACGACATGGGGCAAACCGCGCAACCGCGCCCTTTCCGATTCGGACCAGCCCCCTTCCGGGCCGATCAGGATCGCCCAGGGACCCGGTTCCAGCTCTGACAGCAGCCGCGCAGGCCCCGCCAGCGATTCGTCCGCCCACAGGATGCGCCGCGAGCCGTCCCAGCCGTCCAGCAGGCGGGGCAGGGGGGTCAGGGGCGCGACCTGGGGGACATGGGTGCCGCCGCATTGCTCGGCCGCCTCGACGGCATGGGCTTGCAGGCGGTCCTGGCGGATGCGCTCGGAATTGGTGTGGTCGGTCTGGACGGGCAGGATGCGCGCCGCGCCAAGCTCGGCCGCCTTTTCGACGATGAAATCGGTGCGCGCCTTCTTGATCGGCGCAAAGACCAGCCACAGGTCGGGCGGATCGCGCTGCGGGGCGGTCTGCGCCACCGCCTGCGCCGTGCCGCCGCGCTTGCCAAGCTGCGCGATGGTCGCGCGCCATTCGCCGTCGCGCCCGTTGAAGACCGCGATATCCTGCCCCGCGCCCATGCGCATGACGTTGGAAAGGTAATGCGCATGGTCGCCGGACAGGGGGATCCCTTGTCCCGGCCCAAGCGGGTGATCTATGAAAAGCCTGATCTTGGTCATGACGGGCAGCCTAATGCAGACAGGACACCATGCGCCAGCCTCGGTCGCGGATGCGCCGAAGGATAACTGGGTCGACCGCCACGCGCCGCCGTCGTGGCGCCCGTGGCTGCGGCTTTCGCGGGCCGACCGGCCCATCGGGACGTGGCTGCTGCTGCTGCCGTGCTGGTGGGGCGTCGGGCTGGCGATGATCGCGGATGCGCCGCGCTGGTTCGATTTGTGGATCGTGCTTGCCTGCGTGGTGGGCGCGCTGCTGATGCGCGGCGCGGGCTGCACCTGGAACGACATCACCGACCGTCATATCGACGGCAGCGTGGCGCGGACGCGGTCGCGGCCCATCCCCTCGGGGCAGGTGACGGTCAGGGGCGCGGTGATCTGGATGGTCGCGCAATCGCTGGCCGGTTTCGCGATCCTGCTGACGCTGGGGGGGGCGGCGATCGCGCTTGGCTTTGCCTCGCTGGGGCTGGTCGCGATCTATCCCTTCGCCAAGCGGTTCACATGGTGGCCGCAGATCTTCCTGGGACTGGCCTTCAACTGGGGCGTGCTGCTGGCATGGGCGGCGCATATGGGCAACATCGCCCCCGCGCCGGTCATCGCCTGGCTGGGCGGCATCGCCTGGACGGTCTTTTACGACACCATCTATGCCCATCAGGATATCGAGGACGACGTGCTGATCGGCGTCAAGTCCACTGCCCGGCTGTTTGGCCAGGACACGCCGCGCTGGCTGGCGGGCTTCGGGGCGGCGGCGGTGGCGCTGCTGGGGCTGGCGGTGGCGGCGGCCCAGCCCGCGGGGCTGGCGGCATGGCTGGCCTGGACCGGGCTTGCCGGATTCGCCGCGCATCTGGCGTGGCAGCTTTACCGGCTGGATCACCACGACGGCGCGCTGTGCCTGCGGCTGTTTCGCAGCAACCGCGATGCCGGGCTGGTGCTTGCGCTGTTTCTTGCGCTGGCCGGTCTGGTCTGATTGCGATTCGTCCCGGCGGGGGGTAAACCCCGCGGATCGAAAACCGGCAGGGGTTTGCGCTGATGCCAGCCAATGACAGCACCAGGACGAAAGCCTCGGGCCGATGGCGCCGCAGGCTGGGCCGTGTGCTGGCCCTGCTGGCGCTTGGCGGTGCCGGTTGGGGCGCGTGGCTGGCCGCCGAGACCGCCACCGGCCAGTTGGAGCAGCGCCTTGCCCGCGACAGCCGCGAGGCGTTGGCCGAGGGCGGCAACGACTGGGCGCAGGTCCGCGCCGACGGCACGCTGGTCCACCTGGGCGGGACCGCCCCGGACGAGGTGACGCGCTACCGTGCGCTGGTGCAGGCCGAAGGCGCGCTGCGGCTTGGCCGCATCGTGGACGAAATGCAGATCGCCGCCGCCGAGGAAATCGCGCCCCCCGCCTTCCAGATCCAGCTTTTGCGCAACGGACCCGAGGTCACGATCATCGGGCTGGTTCCCGCCGGGCTGGACCGCCAGGCGGTGATCGACGGGCTGGGGCAGGCGGGGGCCGGGCAGGTCTCGGACCTGCTGGAAACAGCCGATTATCCCATCCCCGAACATTGGGACCAGGCGTTTTCCTTTGGCCTGCGCGCCGCACGGCTGGCCCCCCGCGCCAAGATCACCATCGAGCCGGGCCATGTCGCCATCCAGGCCACCGCCGACAGCGCCGGGCAACGCGATGCCTTGCAGCAGGCGCTGACCCGCGACGCGCCCGAGGGGATCGCGCTGGACATGGAAATCAGCGCCCCGCGCCCGGTCATCGCCCCCTTCACGCTGCGTTTCGTGCTGGATGAGGACGGCGCGCGTTTCGACGCCTGCACCGCCGATACCGAACCCGCGCGCGAGGCGATCCTTGCCGCAGGCGCCCGCGCCGGGGCCGAGGGGCAGGCCGATTGCCGGCTGGGTCTTGGCGCGCCCTCGGCCGAATGGGGCGAGGCGGCGGCGCTGGCCATCGACGCGCTCGGCAGCCTTGGGGCGGGGTCGGTGACGGTCTCGGACGCGGAAATCGCGCTGCATGCCCCGGCCTCGGTCGAGGCGGCGCATTTCGACGAGGTGTCGGCCCTGCTCGGGACCGCCCTGCCGCAGCCCTTCGCCCTGACCGCCCGCCGCGCCGAGGGCGACCAGCCCGAAGGCCCCGCCGAATTCACCGCGCAGGTTCCGCGCCCCGGCCATGTCGTGCTGCGCGGGCGCATCGCGGACGAACGGATGCGCGACACGGTGGAAAGCTTTGCCCGCTCGCGTTTCGGGATCGTGGACAGCACCTTGCAGCTTGACCCCGAACTGCCCGGCGGCTGGACCGTGCGCGCCATCGCCGCGCTGGAGGCGATGGCCGAACTGGAACGCGGCACTATCCGCGTCGGCAGCGAGTTGATCCGTATCGAGGGCGTGTCCGGCAGCCAGGGCGCATCCGACACCATCGCCATGCGCCTTGCCGACCGGCTTGGCGCGGGGGCGGGCTATGAAATGGCGATCGGCTACGATCGGCGGCTGGACCCGCTGCTGGGCCTGCCCTCGGGCGCGGAATGCATCGACCAGTTGAACACGATCATGCGCGAATCGGTGATCGGGTTCGAGCCGAACCGCTCGGTCATCGCGGGCGATGCCGAGCCTACGCTGGACCTGCTGGCCGAGGCGATGACGAATTGCGCCGAGTTCCGCATCGAGGCGGGCGGGCATACCGATTCGCAAGGTTCGGACAGCTTCAACGCGCGCCTGTCCCAGCAGCGGGCCGAGGCGCTGTTGCGCGCCATGACCGACCACGGCATCGACACCGCCCTGATGACCGCGCATGGCTACGGCGAAAGCCAGCCCATCGCCGACAATGACACCGAGGCCGGGCGCGAGGCGAACCGCCGGATCGAGTTCCGCCTGCTGTCCGAAGAACCCGTCCGGGCCGAACCAATCGCCGTCCCCGCCACCGTGACCGGCGTGACCGGAACGGCCGAGGGCGCCAGCCAGCCCGCGCCCGATCCGCGCATCACCCCCGTCCCCTCGGGCGCCGTGCCGCAGGGCGCGCCGGGTGCGGCCAGCCACGACCTTGCCCATGCGGCGATGGTGGCGACCATCCTCGTCACCGATCTGGCCCTGTCGCCCGAGGTCACCGTCGAAACCATCGACGAGTTGGAGGGCGCTGCCGCCACGCCGGCGCATGCCGCCACCGCAGCGGTCCTTGCGGTCCTGAACCAGCCCGGCGATGCGCCACGCGCGGCGACAGGGGCGGTGCTGGACCTGCTGGACCGGGCCGCCGCCATCCCCGAAGACGCGCCCTTGCGCGCCGCGACTGGGGCGGTTCTGATGCTCCTGGGGCGCTCGGACCCTGCCGAAGCCGCCGCGACGCTTGGCCTGCGCGCCATCGGCGGCGAGGTTCCGGTCCTGACGCCCGGACCCGACACGCCCCGCCCGCTTCCCCGGCCCTGAAGGCCCAAACCGCAAACCCTGACCCCGGAACGCCATGAATCGCCAGGAACTCATCATCGCCATCGCGGCCGTCCTGTTCGCCGCCTTCCTGCTGGGTTGGCTGGTTCGCGCGCTGATCGGCCGCATCAGCCGGATCGGCCCGCAATCGCTGGATGAACTGGATCGTATGGCCCGAAAGCTGCACGACGCCGAGGAAGCTCGCGACAAGGCGGCGCTGACCCTTGAAACGCGCGAGGCCGAACTGACCGAACGGCTGGCCCGCACCACGACCGAACTGCATTCGGCGCTGGATGGGCTGCGCGAAAGCCGCGCCGAGATCGAGGAATTGCGCGACTATATCGACCGCAAGCTGATGCGCGGCCATCCCGACCAGGGCTGACGCAGGGGCGTCCGGGTGGAAACCCGCCTGCGCCGGGGCTGGTCGATAGCCTGGGTCTATTGAATACCGCAAAACGATACGTCCCGCCCGCGTTCCGCCGCGCCTCGGTGGCAAAAAGCGGCTGATCCGGCCCGCGGGGCGGTGGCGGCGGCCACGGTGCTGGATTACCCGTCGGCCCGCCCGGATTTTCCAAAAGGCAGTCCATATCAACCGGCTGATATCGCATGGGAATCGCACAAACCACCCCGCCCCGAGCTTTTGGGCCGGAATAAGGGCCGCGCCGATGCGTAAACGGATCAATCACTTTTCAAAAGCGGCCTTGCCGCGGAATTCATAGCCCAAGCGCCGGAGTATCCTCATGGCAAACCCCCCCGACATTTCCCCGCATCCCGTGGTCGCCCGCCAGCGCGGAACCTGCTGATGCGTATCGCCTGTGTCTGTTCCGACCCCGATTTCGCGGTTTTCGACAACAAGCCCGCCTCGGTCCATGTGCAGGAAATGCTGCGCGCCTTCCTGGGGCTGGGGGCCGAGGTGCATCTGTTCTCGCCCCGCCTCAGCGACCCGGCGCCGCGCGACCTGATCCGCGTCCGGCTGCATCCGCTGGATCCGGGCCGCGCGCTTGGGCATGGGCAGGACGGGCCTGCCCGCGCGCTGCGCCGGATTGCGCTGAACGACGAACTGACCGCCGCGCTGGAGGCCGCCCATATCGCCACCCCCTTCGATCTGGTCCACGAGCGTTACGCGCTTTTCGCCCATGCCGCGATGGAATGGGCAAGGGCGCGGCGCATCGCCTCGATCCTTCACGCCAGCGCGCCCCCGGAACAAGGCCCGCGCGAATTTGCCCGGCAGGCCGAGGACAGCACGCGCCGCGCCATGTCCGCCGCGCGCATGGTCACCGCCGTCAGCCTGCCGGTCGCCGATTACTGCGGCGATTACGGGGCGATCCTGCCCCGCGTCGTGCCCGTCGGCGTGAATCCCGCGCGTTTTGCCGCGCCCGCCGCCCATGACGGGCCGTTCACCCTGGGCGTCCTGGGTGCGCTGCGGCCCTGGCATGATGCCGATACGGTGATCGAATCCCTGGCCTTCGTGCGAAGGGACCTGCCCGAAAGCCGCCTGCTGATCGTCGGCGACGGGCCGGATCGCGCGCGGCTGGAACGCCTGGCCGCTGCGCTTGGGCTGGCGGATGCGGTCGCCTTCACCGGCGCGGTTCCCCCCGGCCATGTGCCTGGCCATCTGGCGCGGATGAGCGTGGGCGTCGCCCTCTACCGACCGGATCAGCCTTGCCATTTCTCTCCGCTGAAGCTTTACGAATACATGGCGGCGGGGCTGCCCGTCGTCGTCTCGCGCACCGGCGGGCTGGAGGCGCTGACGGGCGAGGGCCGTTTCGGCCGTGTCGTGCCGCCCGAAAGCCCGCGCGCGCTGGCGCGTGAACTGTTGGCGATGGCCGCCGACCCGCAGGCGCTGCGCAGGATGGGCATGGCCGCGCGGGACCAGGTGCAGGCCCATCACAGTTGGGACGGCATCGCCCGCGACCTGCTGCGCCGTGCCCGCGTCGGGGTGAGGATCGGATAGCGCCTTGCCTGCGGCGATCTGCCGCCCGCTGGCACCGGGTGTTGCCAAGCTGCATCTTTCCATGATCCAACCCCGGCAGGCATGATGCACCCGACAGCCAGCCCAGGGGGTAAGGAATGGACGATTCCCGGATGAACAAGGCAAGGCAGGCGAAGAAACCGGCGCGGCCCGCCACCGAAGCGGCCACCGCAAAACCTGCCCCGAAAGACACCCCGAAAGACACCCCGAAAGACACGTCGAAAGCCACGGGGGGCCACCGGGTCGCGCGGCCCCCCGCGCCGCAGCCTGCCCTGACGGTGGGCGACGACCCTTTGCGGATCGAGGCCTTCCGTGCCATCGACCGCATGCGCGAGGCCTGGTCCAGCCGGTTGACGGGCGGCGTCTCGCCCGGATCGACGGCAATGGCGTTCTTCGACTGGGGCTTTCATCTGGCCTCGGCCCCCGGCAAGCGGATGGAGCTTGGGGTCAAGGCGATGCGCAAGTGGCAGCGGCTGGCGGCGTGGGTGCTTGCCAGCGCGCTGGACCCCGAAACCCCGCCCGCCATCAACCCCTTGCCCGGCGACCGCCGCTTTTCGGACGAAGGCTGGAGGCGCCCGCCGTTTTCGTGGATGGCGCAATCCTTCCTGCTGGGGCAGCAATGGCTGCACAACGTCACCCGCGAAGTGCCCGGCGTGGACCGGCATCACGAGGATGTCGTGTCCTTCGCCGCGCGCCAGGCGCTGGACATGTTCTCGCCCACGAACAACCCCTGGACCAACCCCGAGGTGATCGCCCGCACGGTCCAGACGGGCGGGCGCAACTTCCTGGACGGATGGCAGAACTGGGTTCAGGACCAGACGCGCGCCATGTCGGGCCAGCCCCCCGTGGGCGCCGAGAACTTCCGCCCCGGCGAGACGGTGGCGGTGACGCCCGGCAAGGTCGTGTTCCGCAACCACCTGATCGAACTGATCCAATACGCCCCCATCACCGGCAAGACCCACCCCGAGCCGGTGCTGATCGTCCCGGCATGGATCATGAAATATTACATCCTGGACCTGTCGCCCGAAAACTCGCTGGTGCGCTGGCTGGTGGAACAGGGGCACACGGTCTTTGCCATCTCGTGGCGCAACCCGGACGCCGGGGACCGCGACCTGACGATGGAGGATTACCGCCGCCTTGGCCTGATGGCTGCGCTGGACGCGGTGGGCGAGGTGATGCCCGACCGGCAGGTCCATGCCGTCGGCTATTGTCTTGGCGGCACGCTGCTGTCGATCGCCGCCGCCGCGATGGCGCGCGACGGGGATGAGCGGCTGGCCTCGATGACGCTGCTGGCCGCGCAGGTCGATTTCACCGAACCGGGCGAGCTTGCGCTGTTCATCGACCCCAGCCAGATGCATTTCCTGGAAAGCATCATGTGGAACCGGGGCTATCTGTGCGCCGACCAGATGGCGGGGGCGTTCCAGATGCTGCGCTCGAACGACCTGATCTGGTCGCGGATGGTGCGCGAATACATGCTGGGCGAACGCGCGCCCATGAACGACCTGATGGCCTGGAACGCCGACAGCACGCGGATGCCCTACCGGATGCATGCCGAATACCTGCGCCGCCTGTATCTGGCCAACGAACTGTCGGCGGGCCGCTTTACCGCCGATGGTGCGCCGGTGCTGCTTCAGAACATCCGCGTGCCGATGTTCGTCGTGGGGACCGAGCGCGATCACGTCGCGCCGTGGAAATCGGTCTACAAGATCCACCAGTTCACGGATGGCGATGTGACCTTTGCGCTGACCTCGGGCGGGCATAACGCCGGGATCGTCAGCCCGCCGGACCATCCGCGGCGGCGCTATCGCATCGGCAGGCACCGCGACGGCGACCCGCTGCTGGCGCCCGCGGACTGGCAGGCGCTGCACCAGCCGCAGGCCGGTTCGTGGTGGGTGCCCTGGCAGGAATGGCTGGCCGCGCGCTCGGGCAAGCCCGCTGCGCCGCCGCCGATGGGGGCGCAGGGGGGCGACCTGCCGCTGCTGGGCGATGCGCCCGGCACCTATGTCTTTCAAAAATAGGGGTTTGCATGACCGTCACCTTCACCAACCGCGTCTTTTCCCAGCTTGAGCCGGGCCAGCGCGCCGAATTGACCCGCACCGTCGGGCGCGACGATATCGCGCTGGTCGCCTCGGTCTCGGGCGATGTGAACCCGACCCACCTGGACGCGGGCTTTGCCGCCAGCGCACCGCAGGGCAGCGTGGTCGCGCATGGGATGTGGACGGCGGCGCTGGTTTCCGCCGTGCTGGGAACGCGGCTGCCGGGGCCGGGGACGATCCATCTGGAACAGCAGACCCGCTTTCTGCGGCCCGTATCCCCCGGCGACACCATCACCGCCACGGTCGAGGTGCAGGAGCTGATCGCGCAGGACAAGCGTGTCCGCCTGCGCACGCTTTGCACCAACCAGCGCGGCGAGACGGTGCTGGACGGCACGGCCACGGTCATCGCGCCCTCGGCCAGCGTGACCTGGACGGCGGGCCGACTGCCCGAGCCGGTCCCGCGCCCGCGCAGCCGCTACGACCGCTTCGTGGACGAGGCCCGCGCCGCCCCCACCGTCACGGCGGGCATCGTCCATCCCTGTTCGCGCGCCGCGATCCTGGGCGCGGTCGAGGTCCGCGACGAGGGCCTGCTGGAACCCCTGCTGATCGGTCCCGAGGCCCGTATCCGCGCCTGCGCGGACGAGGCGGGCGTGTCCCTTGACGGGATGCGGATCGAGAACACCGAACACAGCCACGCCGCCGCCGCCCGCGCGGTGGAACTGGCCGCCTGCGGGCGTGTCTCGATCCTGGTCAAGGGCAGCCTGCATTCCGACGAATTGCTGGGCGCGGTGGTGTCGCGCAGCGGCGGGCTGCGGACCGAGCGGCGCATCAGCCATGTCTATGCGATGGACGTGCCCGCCTATACCAAGCCGGTGATCGTGACGGATGCGGCGATCAACATCCTGCCGACGCTGGAACACAAGCGCGACATCTGCCAGAACGCCGTGGACCTGCTGCGCCTTCTGGGGCTGGACCGGCCCCGCGTCGCCGTGCTGGCGGCGGTCGAGACGGTCAACCCGATGATGCCTGCCACGCTGGACGCCGCCGCGCTGACGGTGATGGCGGCGCGCGGGCAGATCACCGGCGCGCTGGTCGATGGGCCGCTGGCCTTCGACAACGCCATCAGCCCCGAGGCGGCGGCGACCAAGGGCATCGTCTCGCCCGTGGCGGGGCAGGCCGACATCCTGCTGGTCCCGGATCTGGAGGCCGGGAACATGCTGGCCAAGCAGTTGATCTATTTCGGCGGCGCGACGGCGGCGGGGCTGGTCCTTGGCGCGCGGGTGCCGATCGTGCTGACCAGCCGGTCCGATCCGCTGTCGGCGCGCATCGCCTCGGCGGCGCTGGCCAAGCTGGCGGTGATGCGCAGGACGGCCAGCGCGGTGGGGGGTGCCGAGTGATGGCGGGCGACCTGATCCTGACCTTCAACGCCGGTTCCTCGACCATCAAGCTGGGGTTCTACCGGATCGCCGGGGACCGGGCCGAGCCGGTCGGTTCGGGCGTCATCGACTTTCGCGACGACCCGTTCGAGGTGCGGCTGAAGCGCGACGGGCAGTTGCTGACCCACCCGCTGGCGGCGCAGGGCGACATTGCCGCCCTGCTGGGTCGGGCGCTGGACTGGCTGGGCGGGCATTTCAACCTGTCGCGGCTGGCCGCCGTGGGCCACCGGGTCGTCCACGGGGGCGACGATTTCGCGGGTCCCGCGCTGATCGACGATGCCGCGCTGGCGCGGATCGAGGCGCTGTCGGACCTTGCCCCCCTGCACCAGCCCCAAAGCCTGCGGCTGATCCACGCCATGCGCGACCTGCACCCCGAGATCGCGCAGACGGCATCCTTCGACACGGCCTTCCACGCCACGCAGGACCCGCTGGCGCGACGCTTCGCCATTCCGCGCGCGCTGCACGACCGGGGCATCAAGCGATACGGCTTTCACGGGCTGTCCTATCGCCATATCGCCGATCAGGTGGCGCGGCTGGACCTGCCTGCCGATGCGCGTGTCATAGCTGCGCACCTGGGCAGCGGGGCGAGCCTTTGCGGGATGCAGGGCGGGATCAGCCGCGACAGTTCGATGGGGTTCTCGACGCTGGACGGGGTGCCGATGGCGACCCGCTCGGGCGCGCTGGACCCCGGCGTGATCCTGCACCTGCTGGGACCGATGGGCTGGGACCTGCCGCGCGTCGAGAGGATGCTCTACCACGAAAGCGGATTGCTGGGCGTGTCGGGGTTCGAGGCCGACAGCCGCGAACTGCTGGCCAGCGACCGCCCCGAGGCCGCCGAGGCGATCGGCCTTTTCTGCCTGCGCATCGCGGGCGAGGTGGCGCGGCTGGCGGTGACGCTTGGCGGGCTGGACGGGCTGGTCTTTACCGCGGGCGTGGGCGAGAACCAGCCGCGCGTGCGCGCGATGGTGGCCGAGCGTCTGGCCTGGACGGGGCTGGAGCTTGACCCGGTGGCGAACGAGGCGGGAAACACCCGCATCAGCACCCCGGCAAGCCGGATCGGCGCATGGGTCATTCCCACCGACGAGGAACGCATCATCGCGCAAGAGGCGCTGGATCTGCTGCTGGCCCGCGCCTGAGAAACGAACGCGCCGCCCCGTTCGACGGGGGCGGCGCGGCGGGCATCGGACCCGGTTACGAATCCACACCAGAGAGGGTCCGGCGCCCGATCCCTTGCGGGATGGTTTACTCGGCGGCGAACTGGTTCATGGTGTTGGCATGGCCGCCCGCTTTCAGCGCGCGCTCGCCGCCGACCATTTCCTTGAACGTGTCGCCAAGATCGGAACCCACCTCGTGCTGGTGCTTGACCGCGCTGATGCCGCGGCGGATTTCCTCGCGCTGGACGGTCTTGACATAGGCCAGCATCTTGTCGTCGCCGAAGTAGCCGCGCGACAGTTCATCCACCGACTTGGCGGTCAGGTGGAAGGTCGGCAGCGTGATCAGGTTGTGGAACACGCCCGCACGGGCCGAGATGTCGGTCTGGAAGCGGCGCAGCCGGTCGTCGGCCTCGCGGCCCAGGTCGGTCGCGTCGTAATCGGACTTCATCAGCTCGTTGCCCTCGGGGTAGTCGCTGGCCGCGATCCTGCCCTCGGTAATCCACTGGTCGCGCACCTGCTTGCGCAGGTTCAGCGTCCAGTTGAAGCTGGGCGAGTTGTTGTAGGTCAGCTTGGCATGGGGCACTTCCTTGCGGATTTCGGCGACCATGCCGGCGATCTCATCGACGTTCGGCGTGTCGGTCTCGATCCACAGAAGGTCCGCGCCGCCGTCGCGCAGGGATGCGACGCAATCCTCGATCACGCGGGCGCGGCCGGTGCCTTCCTTGAAGGGGAAAAGCCCGTTGGGCAGGCGGACGGGGCGCACGAATTCGCCACCCTGGAACAGGGCCAGTTCGCCCTCGCGCATGGGGCTGGCGTCGGTGATCGGCTCGGTCTTGAGCCACTTGATGTATTCGGCGGCATGGTCGCCCGGCTGCTGGCTGACCGGGACCTTCTGGGTCAGGCCCGCGCCAAGGCTGTCGGTGCGCGCGACGATGACGCCTTCGTCAACGCCCAGTTCCTCGAAGGCCAGGCGGCAGGCGCGCAGCTTTTCGATGAAATCCTCGCGCGGGACGGTGACCTTGCCGTCCTGGTGGCCGCATTGCTTGGCGTCGGACACCTGGTTTTCGATCTGCAAGGCCGAAGCGCCCGCCTTGATCAGTTCCTTGGCCAGCAGATAGGTCGCATGTTCGTTGCCGAAGCCCGCGTCGATATCGGCGATGATCGGCACGACATGGGATTCGAACCCGTCGATCTTCGCGATGATCCCGGCGCGCTCGGCCTCGGAGCCTGCGGATTTCAGTTCCTTGAACAGGTCGTTCAGCGCTACCTCGTCCGCCTGGCGCAGCGAGACGTAGATTTCCTGGATCAGGTCCGCCACGGCGGTCTTTTCATGCATCGACTGGTCGGGCAGGTGGCCCCAGCGGTTGCGAAGCCCCGCGACCATCCAGCCGGACAGATAGATATAGGTGCCCTTGGTCGTGCCGCGCAGGCGCTTGACGGCCTTGACCTTCTGCTGGGCGTGAAAGCCGGTCCAGCAGCCCAGCGATTGGGTGAATTTCGACGGATCGGCGTCGTATTCGGCCATGTCGCGGCGCATGACCCCGGCCATCTCGCGGGCGATGTCCAGATGGGTGTCGTAGGTGTTTTGCAGCTTGAGCTGGACGATGTCATCGACCGAAACTCCGCCCGGAGTCTGCCCCGAGGGATAGCGGTTCAGCACTTCCTGGCGCAGTTCGGCGTAGGTTTTGCGTTTGGTCATGATTGGTCCTTTCACATGACGGGTTTTGGTTGGGCGGCGGGACGGCGCCCGCCGGAAAAAGGGGCCTAGTCCAGCGCGTTCAGCACGTCATAGGCGGGGATGGTGATGAAATCGGGCAGGGTTTCCGCCGTGGCGGCCTCTTGCACGATGCGGGCGGCGGGGGCGTAATGGCCCCGGTGGAAGCCGCCCGGTCCGACGCGGCCAAGGATGGCGACGATCTCGGCCTGGATCAGTTCGCCCAGCCAGTCGGCGGTCAGGGTGCGCTCCTCGCCGCCCTCCAGCGCGACGGGGGTGCCGTGGCGGATCCATTGCCACAGTTGCGCGCGGCTGATCTCGGCGGTGGCGGCGTCCTCCATCATGTTGTTGATGGGAACCGCGCCGCGCCCCGACAGCCATTGCGCCAGATATTCGATCGCGACCGAGACATTGGTGCGCACGCCCTCGATCGTGACGCGGCCCTGATGGGGCTTGAGCAGCATCGCAGGCTCGATCCGCCATCCCTGGCGCGGCTTGCGGATCTGGTTCGGCTCGGGCATCTCGGCGTCGAAGATCTCGGCCGCGACGGGGACCAGGTCGGGATGGGCGACCCAGCAGCCGTCAAAGCCCATGCCCACCTCGCGCCGCTTGTCGGCACGGACGGCCTCGAAGGCGCGGCTGTCGGCGGTCTCGTCGTCCTTGACCGGGATCGCCGCCGACATGCCGCCCATCGCGTGGATGCCGCGGCGGTGGCAGACCTTGACCAGCCGCGCCGCATAGGTTGCCAGGAAGGCGTCCTGCATGACGACCTCGGCCCGGTCGGGCAGGACATAGGCGGCGTGGTTGCGCAGGGTCTTGATATAGCTGAAGATATAGTCCCAACGCCCGCAGTTCAGCCCGGCGATATGGTCGCGCAGTTCCCAGACGATCTCGTCCATCTCGAAGGCGGCGGGCAGGGTCTCGATCAGCACGGTGGCCTTGATCGTGCCCTGTTCCAGCCCGACCTTTTCCTGCGCATAAAGGAAAACGTCGTTCCAGAAACGCGCCTCGTCGTGGTTTTCCAGCTTGGGCAGGTAGTAGAACGGCCCGCGCCCGGTGGCGGCCAGCGCGCGGCCGCAGTGAAACAGCGACAGGCCGAAGTCGAACAGCGCCGCCGAAACCGGCTGACCCGCGATCAGCACGTTGGATTCCGACAGGTGCAACCCGCGCGGACGGGCGATCAGCAGCGCCGGGTTCGGGCCGACGCGATAGGACTTGCCGCTTTGCGGGTCGTCATGTTCCAGCGTCCCGTCGCGGTAGTCGATCAGGTTCGCATGGCCCGCGATGATATTGGCGAATGTGGGCGAGGTCGCGTCCTCGAAATCGGCCATGAAGACCTTTGCGCCGGAATTCAGCGCGTTGATCATCATCTTGCGGTCAACGGGGCCGGTGATCTCGACCCGGCGATCCTCAAGCGCTTCGGGGATGGGCGCGGCCTGCCAGATGCCTTGGCGGATGGTGCGGGTGTGGGGCAGGTAATCCGGCATCTCGCCCCGGTCGATGCGTTCCTGGCGGCGGGTCCGCGAAACCATGAGCGCGTGCAGCCGCAGGCCGAAACGGGCCTGCAAGGCGGCGACGAAGGCCAGCGCGTCGGGCGTCAGGACATGGTCCGCGCCCGGCACGGCGCGCAGGACGACGGGCGGAAGCTGGGGGGCATTGCGGTCGAGCGGCATGGTGGCCTCCTGATGTGTGATTCGTAAGTTCAGATTAGTAATGTTACTGGCGGCCTGCATTATTTCCCTGTAATCATTGGGTGTTGTGGTCAGTGTTGTCACAACGGAACGCAACCGGATGTAAGGTTTGTAAGGTGGCACGGGGCGAAAAGCTGATCATCGGCCAGCGGCTGAAGGTGCTGCGCCAGTCGCTTGGGCTGACGCAGGCGCAGATGGCCGCGGAACTGGGGGTGTCCTCCAGCTACATCACGCTGATCGAATCCGACCAGCGCCCGGCCTCGGCGCGGCTCTTGATGAAGCTGGCCGAGGTCTACGACCTGAACGTGGCCGAGCTTGCGCCCTCGACCGACGCGCAACTGCATGCCGATTTCAACGCCGCGCTGAAGGACCCGGCGGTGGGCGCGGGTCCCCTGCCGCGCGCCGAGGTCGAGGCGGTCATGCAGGCCTCGCCCCGCCTTGCCGAGGCCTTCGTCAGGCTGCACGAACGCCACCGCGAACTGGTGCTGCAATCGCAATCCGACGAAAACCCCATCGCCGACCGCAACAAGGTCGAGGTGCTGGACGAGATCTCGCGCCCCGTCGATACGATCCGCAACTGGTTCTATGCGCAGCGCAATCATGTCGACGTGCTGGACCGTGCCGCCGAGGCGCTGGCCGAGGAACTGGCGCTGCACCGCAACGAACCCCATATCGCGCTGACCGGGCGGCTGTCGGCGCATGGGATTTCCGTGCGCATCCTGCCCGCCGCCGTCATGGGCGACCGGCTGCGCCGTTTCGACCTGCACCGGCGCGAACTGATGCTGTCGGAACTGCTGGGACAGGCCAGCCGCCGCTTCCAGATCGGGGTCCTGCTGGCGCGGCTGGAACAGGAACCCCTGATCGCCCGGCTTGTGGACGAGGCCGCGCTGGACGACCCCGCCGCCGTGGCGCTGCTGCGCGTCAGCCTTGCCAATTACTTCGCCGCCGCCGTGCTGATGCCCTATGGCCGCTTTCTGGCCGCCTGCGAATCGGTGCGCTACGATGTCGAACTGCTCAGCCATCGCTTCGGATGCAGCTTCGAGCAGACCGCCCATCGCATGTCCACGCTGCAACGCCCCGACGCGCGGGGGATTCCCTTTTTCTTCGTGCGGGTGGACCGGGCGGGCAATATCTCGAAACGCTTCAGCGCGGGGCGGTTTCCGTTTTCGCGCTTTGGCGGGACATGCCCCTTGTGGAACATCCATGCCGCCTTCGAGGTGCCCGAGCGGGTGCAGACCCAGGTCATCCGCATGCCCGAGGGGGCCAGCTATTTTTCCATCGCGCGCACCGTTACCCGCTCGGGCGGGACGCATGGCGCGCCTGCGCAGCGTCTGGCGATCGGGCTTGGCTGCGACGTCGCCTATGCGCCGCGGCTGGTCTATGCCGACGGGATCGACCTGGACCGGATCACGCCGGTCGATGTCGGGCTGAACTGCTACCTGTGCGAAAGGCCCAACTGCGCCGCGCGGGCCAATGCGCCGCTGAACCGGCGGCTGAAGTTCAACGAACGCGAACGCAGCCTTGCGATCTTCAACTTCGAGATGGACGACCAGCCCGGCCCGTAAGGCACTGGATCACAAGACACTGGATCGCCGGGGGGCGAGGGGGTAGAACGGCGGCTCTGACCAAGGAAGGACCGCCATGCAGACCGCCGAGCGTATTTTCCACACCATCGCGCAGGAAATCGGGGCCTCGGTCCGGCAGGTGGGGGCGGCGGTCGAATTGCTGGACGGCGGCGCGACGGTGCCCTTCGTCGCGCGCTATCGCAAAGAGGCGACCGGCGGGCTGGACGACAGCCAGCTGCGCGCCCTGTCCGAGCGCCTGGCCTATCTGCGCGAGATGGAAGCACGCCGTGCCACGATCCTTGGGCAGATCCGCGATCAGGGCAAGCTGACCGACGAACTCGCCCGCGCCATTGCGGGGGCCGAGACCAAGGCCGCGCTGGAGGACATCTATCTGCCCTACAAGCCCAAGCGGCGCACCAAGGCCATGATCGCGCGCGAAAACGGGCTGGAGGCGCTGCTGGCCGCGATCCGCGCCGACCGTTCCGCCGATCCGCAGGCGCTGGCGGGGGGGCATCTGTCCGATGCCGTCCCCACCGCCAAGGCCGCGTTGGAAGGCGCGCGCGATATCCTGGCCGAGGAACTCTCCGAGAACGCCACCCTGCTGGGGCGGCTGCGCGAATTCATGCGGGCCGAGGGGTATATCTCGACCCGGCTGGTCGAGGGCAAGGAACAGGCGGGGGCCAAGTTTTCCGATTACTTCGATCACCGGGAAAAGCTGGGCGACATCCCCTCGCACCGGGCGCTGGCCGTGCTGCGCGCCGCCAGGGAAGAGGTGGTGACAATCGACATCGCGCCCGATGCGGATACCGGCGCGGCGCGGGCCGAGCGCATGGTCGCGGCGGCCATCGGCGAATTGGGGCGGGGGCCGGGCGAAGGAGGACCGGGCGACGACTGGCTGCGCGGCGCGGCGGGCTGGACCTGGCGGGTCAAGCTGTCGGGCAGCATGTATATCGACATGCTGACCGAGTTGCGCCGCCGCGCGCATGAGGATGCGATCAAGGTCTTTGCCCGCAACCTGCGCGACCTGCTGCTGTCCGCGCCCGCCGGTCCCCGCGCCACCATCGGGCTGGACCCCGGCATCCGCACCGGCGTCAAGCTGGCCGTGGTCGATGCGACCGGCAAGCTGGTCGAGACCGCGACGATCTACCCCTTCCAGCCCCGGATGGACGTTCAGGGCGCGCAGGCGGCGCTGATGACGCTGATCGCGCGCCACGGGATCGAGTTGGTCGCCATCGGCAACGGCACCGCCAGCCGTGAAACCGAGCGTCTGGTCGCGGATGTGCTGAAGCGCCTGCCCAAGGGGGTGAAGGCGCCGGTGAAGGTGGTGGTGTCCGAGGCGGGGGCCAGCGTCTATTCGGCGTCGGAACTGGCGGCGAAGGAATTTCCCGATCTGGACGTGTCGCTGCGTGGCGCCGCATCCATCGCGCGGCGCTTGCAAGATCCGCTGGCCGAACTGGTCAAGATCCCGCCCGAATCCATCGGCGTCGGCCAGTATCAGCATGACGTGGACCAGCGCCGGCTTGCCCGCGCGCTGGAGGCCGTCGTCGAGGATGCCGTGAATGCCGTGGGCGTCGATCTGAACACGGCATCCGCATCCCTGCTGGCCCATGTCGTGGGGCTGGGTCCGTCGCTGGCGCAGGCCATCGTTTCGTGGCGGGACGAAAACGGGGCGTTCCCGTCGCGCAAGGCGCTGATGAAGGTGCCCGGCCTTGGCCCGCGCGCCTTTGAACAATGCGCGGGCTTCCTGCGCATCCGCGAGGGGGCCGAGCCGCTGGATGCATCCGCCGTCCACCCCGAAGCCTATGGCGTCGCCCGCCGCATCGTGGCGGCCTGCGGGCGCGACATCCGCCAGATCATGGGCCAGCCTGCCGCATTGCGTGGCCTGCGGGCCGAGGATTTCGTCGATGAGAAATTCGGCCTGCCGACCGTCCGGGATATCCTGTCCGAACTGGAAAAGCCGGGCCGCGACCCGCGCCCCGATTTCGTCACCGCCAGCTTTGCCGATGGGGTCGAGGACATCAGGGACCTGCGCCCCGGCATGGTGCTGGAAGGCACCGTC
Source organism: uncultured Paracoccus sp. (assembly GCF_945915435.1). GTDB lineage: Bacteria > Pseudomonadota > Alphaproteobacteria > Rhodobacterales > Rhodobacteraceae > Paracoccus. The sequence continues at coordinate 76,389 of NZ_CAMEFG010000010.1, forward strand.
ACCAATGTCGCCGCCTTCGGCGCCTTCGTCGATATCGGCGTGCATCAGGACGGGCTGGTCCATATCAGCCAG
>NZ_CAMEFG010000011.1 GCF_945915435.1 uncultured Paracoccus sp.
CAAGCTGAAAAAGGGCGACAAGGTCGTCGTGCTGGCCGGCAAGGACAAGGGCAAGGAAGGCGAAATCACCGCCGTCATGCCCAAGGTGGGCAAGGCCATCGTTGACGGCATCAATATCGCGATCCGTCACCAGCGCCAGACCCAGAACAGCCAGGGCGGCCGCCTGCCGAAGGCGATGCCGATCGACCTGTCGAACCTGGCGCTGCTGGACAAGAACGGCAAGGCCACCCGCGTCGGCTTCCGCATGGAAGGCGACCAGAAGGTGCGTTACGCCAAGACGACCGGGGATGTGATCTGATGCTGGACCAAGCAAATTACACGCCGCGCCTCAAGGCCCTGTTCCGCGAAACGATCCGGGCGGCCATGAAGGAAGAATTCGGCTACAAGAACGACATGCAGATCCCGCGTCTGGACAAGATCGTCCTGAACATGGGCATCGGCGAGGCCGTCAAGGACACCAAGAAGGTGAAACAGGGCGCCGAAGAGCTGTCCCTGATCGCCGGTCAGAAGGCTGTCATTACCAAGGCGAAGAAGTCCATCGCAGGCTTCCGCGTCCGCGAGGAAATGCCGCTTGGGGCGAAAGTCACCCTGCGCGGCGACCGGATGTATGAATTCCTCGATCGCCTGATCAACATCGCGCTGCCCCGCGTCCGCGACTTCCGCGGCGTCAAGGGCACCTCTTTCGACGGCCGCGGCAACTACGCCATGGGCCTGAAAGAGCATATCGTGTTCCCGGAAATCAACTTCGACAAGGTCGACGAAGTTCTGGGGATGGACATCATCATCTGCACCAACGCGAAGACCGACGCGGAAGCGAAAGCGCTGTTGAAGCATTTCAACATGCCGTTCAACAGCTGATCGCGGGGGAAAGAAGATATGGCTAAGAAATCCATGATCGAGCGCGAGAAGAAGCGCGAACGTCTCGTCCAGAAATACGCGGCCAAGCGCGCCGCGCTGCAAGAGATCATTCACGATCAGTCCCAGCCGATGGAAGAGCGCTTCAAGGCCAGCCTGAAACTGGCTGAACTGCCGCGCAATTCCTCGCCCACCCGCCTGCACAACCGGTGCCAACTGACCGGGCGTCCGCATGCGTATTACCGTAAACTGAAACTGTCGCGGATCATGCTGCGCGAGCTTGGCTCGTTCGGCCAGGTTCCCGGCATGGTCAAATCGAGCTGGTAAGGGGGCAATATGTCGATGAACGATCCTCTCGGCGATATGCTGACGCGCATCCGCAACGCGCAGATGCGTGGCAAATCGACCGTTCGCACGCCCGCCTCCAAGCTGCGCGCCTGGGTGCTGGATGTGCTGAAATCCGAAGGCTATATCCGCGGTTACGACGAAGTGACCGGCGCGACCGGCCATAACGAGCTGGAAATCAGCCTGAAATACTTCGATGGTCAGCCCGTTATCCGCGAGTTGGCCCGTGTCTCCAAGCCCGGCCGTCGCGTCTATGCCTCGGTCAAGCAGATCCCCCAGGTCCGCAACGGTCTTGGCGTGTCCATCGTCTCGACGCCGAAAGGCGTGATGTCGGATGCAGCGGCTCGCAACGCCAATGTTGGCGGCGAAGTCCTCTGCACCGTGTTCTAAGGAGGGCGGTATGTCTCGGATTGGTAAGAAGCCGGTCGAACTGCCCAAGGGCGTGACCGCTGAAGTCAAGGGCCAGGTGATCGAGGTGAAGGGGCCGAAGGGCACCCGCAGCTTCACTGCGACCGATGATGTCACCCTGTCGGTGGAAGGCGGCAATGTCGCCGTCGCGCCGCGCGGCATGTCCAAGCGTGCGCGCCAGCAGTGGGGCTTGACCCGCTCGATGGTCGCGAACCTTGTGACGGGCGTCAGCGAAGGCTTCAAGAAAGAGCTGGAAATCCAGGGCGTCGGTTACCGCGCCCAGATGCAGGGCAAGACCCTCAAGCTGCAACTTGGCTATTCGCACGACGTGGACTTTGAAACCCCCGAGGGTGTGACGATCACCGCGCCGAAACAGACCGAGATCGTTGTCGAAGGCATCGATCAGCAGGTCGTCGGTCAGGTGGCCGCGAACATCCGCGAGTGGCGCCGCCCCGAGCCTTACAAGGGCAAGGGCATCCGCTACAAGGGTGAGGAAGTCTTCCGCAAGGAAGGCAAGAAGAAGTAAGGGGCGCAAAAATGGCACTGAACAAGAGAGAGCTGTTCCTCAAGCGCCGCCTGCGCGTTCGGAACAAACTGCGCGCGACCTCGGATGGTCGTCCGCGCCTGTCCGTCCATCGCTCGTCGAAGAACATCAGCGTTCAAGTGATCGACGATCTGCGTGGCGTGACGCTGGCTTCGGCTTCCAGCCTGGAAAAGGACCTGGGCGTGGTCGGCAAGAACAACGTCGAGGCCGCCGCCAAGATCGGCGCCGCGATTGCCGAACGTGCGAAGAAGGCCGGTGTGGAAGACGTCGTCTTCGACCGTGGCGGCTTCCTGTTCCACGGCAAGATCAAGGCCCTGGCGGATGCCGCGCGCGAAGGCGGGCTGAAGTTCTGATGTTTGTGGGCGGCGCGCCTTGGCAACAGGGCGCGCCGTCCCGATGATCCGGGGGCCATCCGCCAGGGCGGCCCACCTGGATTGGTTTCAACGGCGCGCCGATTGCGCCAGCTTGATAAGGAATGCCTGATGGCAGAACGTGACAACCGCCGGGGCCGCCGCGAAGAACGCGACGAAAACCCCGAATTCGCCGACCGCCTGGTCGCGATCAACCGCGTGTCGAAAACCGTCAAGGGTGGTAAGCGCTTCGGCTTTGCCGCCTTGGTCGTCGTCGGCGATCAGCGTGGCCGCGTCGGCTTCGGCAAGGGCAAGGCGAAAGAAGTGCCCGAGGCGATCCGCAAGGCGACCGAGCAGGCCAAGCGCGGCCTGATCCGCGTGCCGCTGCGCGATGGCCGCACCCTGCATCACGACATCGAGGGCCGCCACGGCGCGGGCCGCGTGGTGATGCGCACCGCCGTTCCGGGGACCGGCATCATCGCCGGCGGTCCGATGCGCGCCGTGTTCGAGATGCTGGGCGTTCAGGACGTCGTGGCGAAATCGCTGGGGACGCAGAACCCCTACAACATGATCCGCGCCACGATCGACGCCCTGAAGGCCGAGGCAAGCCCGCGCAGCGTCGCGCAGCGTCGCGGCAAGAAGGTTGCCGAGATCCTGCCCGCGCCCGCAGGTGCCGCCGACAAGCCGGCTGAAGCGTAAGGAGAGTGGGAATGGCCAAAACCATCGTCGTCAAGCAGATCGGTTCGCCGATCCGCCGCCCCGCCGTCCAGCGTGAGACGCTGAAGGGCCTGGGCCTGAACAAGATGAACCGCACGCGCGAGCTGGAAGATACGCCCGCCGTTCGCGGCATGGTCAACAAGATCCCGCATCTTGTGACGATCATCGAAGAGCGCGGCTGACAGGCCGCCAGGAAAAGATGAAACGCCCCGGATTTTTCGGGGCGTTTTTTCGTGGGCTTAACCTTTCGTCAAGGTGTTGCGGCTAGCCTGGAAACAGCCGCGGGGGAAAGGATGGCAGGGGCGGCGGCGGTTGACGGCGCGCGATCCTGGGGCTAAAGACCTTCGACGCCGTTCGGGCGTTGAATCAACAGACAAGAAATGCCGCGTTCGTCCCTTTTCGCTTCACGGGACGTTTCCGGCCAAGGAGAAGCGATATGAAACTGCATGAACTTCGCGACAACGAAGGCGCCAACCGCAAGAAGAAACGCATCGGCCGCGGTCCCGGTTCGGGCAAGGGCAAGATGGGCGGTCGCGGCATCAAGGGCCAGACCTCGCGTTCGGGCGTCGCGCTGAACGGTTACGAAGGCGGCCAGATGCCGCTGTATCGGCGCCTGCCGAAGCGTGGCTTCAGCAAGCCGAATCGCCTGAAATTCGCCGTCATCAACCTGGGCCAGCTTCAGGGCTTCGTCGATGCGGGCAAGCTGGACGCCAAGGCCGAAGTGACCGAGGATGCGCTGGTCGCCTCGGGCGCCATCCGCCGCAAGCTGGACGGCGTTCGCCTGCTGGCGAAGGGCGAGGTCAAGGCCAAGCTGAACCTGACGGTCGCAGGGGCCTCGAAGGCCGCGATTGAGGCCGTCGAGAAGGCCGGCGGCAAGGTTACCCTGACCCGTCCGGTCCAGACCGAAGACGCCGCTGCGGAATAAGCTGTTGATCGGGGCGGCTCGGCCCCATAGATAGCTTGCAAGTTTTCCACGCGCCGCGGGTTTTGGGAAACCACCCGCGGCGCTGCCATGAATGGGGCAAGAAATGGCGTCAGCCGCAGAACAGATGGCCGCGAACTTCTCTTGGGGGGCGTTCACCAGGGCGACCGAACTTCGCCAGCGAATCTGGTTCACGCTCGGGCTTTTGATCATCTACCGCCTGGGAACCTATATCCCGGTTCCCGGCATCGATGGCGAAGCGCTGAGAAACTTCATGAATCAGGCGCAATCGGGGATCGGGGGCATGCTCTCGATGTTCACCGGCGGCGCGTTGGGGCGGATGGGCGTCTTTGCGCTTGGCATCATGCCCTATATCTCGGCCTCGATCATCGTGCAGTTGATGGCCTCGATGATCCCCTCGCTTGAGCAACTCAAGAAAGAGGGTGAGCAGGGCCGCAAGAAGATCAACCAATATACCCGCTACGGCACCGTCGTGCTGGCGCTGTTCCAGGCATACGGCCTTGCCCGCAGCCTCGAGGCCGGGGGGCTGGCCCATGATCCCGGCCTGTTCTTCCAGGCGTCGGTCGTCATCACGCTGGTGGGCGGCACCATGTTCCTGATGTGGCTGGGCGAACAGATCACGGCGCGCGGCATCGGCAACGGCATTTCGCTGATCATCTTCGTCGGCATCGTGGCCGAGATCCCGGCGCAGCTTGCGCAATTCCTCAGCCAGGGCCGGGTGACCGAGAATTCGGGCCTGGAAACCATCGGCGTCCTTGTCATGGTGGTCGCGGTCGTGACCTTCGTCGTCTTCATGGAGCGGGCGCTGCGCAAGATCCGCATCCAGTATCCGCGGCGCCAGGTCGGGATGAAGGTCTATGACGGCCAGTCCTCGCACCTGCCGATCAAGGTCAACCCCTCGGGCGTGATCCCGGCGATCTTCGCAAGCTCGCTGCTGTTGCTGCCGATCACGATCTCGACTTTCTCGGGCAATGAAACCGGGCCGGTGATGTCGACGATCCTTGCCTATTTCGGGCCGGGGCAGCCGCTCTACCTGCTGTTCTTCGCGGGGATGATCATTTTCTTCGCCTATTTCTATACCCACAACGTGGCCTTCAAGACCGAAGACGTCGCCGACAACCTGAAGAACCAGGGCGGTTTCGTTCCCGGCATCCGGCCCGGCATCCGCACGCAGGAATACCTGGATTACGTGGTGAACCGGGTGCTTGTGCTTGGTTCCGCCTATCTCGCGGCGGTTTGCCTGTTCCCCGAGATCGTTCGCGACCGGCTTGGCGTTCCGTTCTATTTCGGCGGCACCTCGGTCCTGATCGTGGTCAGCGTGGTCATGGATACGATCAACCAGGTGCAAAGCCATCTGCTTGCCCACCAGTATGAGGGACTGATCGAAAAGTCCCAGCTTCGCGGCAAACGCGGCAAGAACGGCACTCCGCGCCCCAAGCGCGCGCCTGCAAGACGGTGATGTGAAATAAAGAGGGAGTGAACATGGCGATCAATATCATCCTCCTCGGGCCTCCGGGTGCCGGCAAGGGAACGCAATCGCGCCGCCTGGAAGAAGAAAGGGGGCTGGTTCAGCTCTCGACCGGGGACATGCTGCGGGCCGCCCGCAGTTCCGGGACCGAGATGGGCAATCGCGTGGCCGAGATCATGGACAAGGGCCAGTTGGTCACGGATGAGATCGTCATCGGCCTGATTCGGGAACGGCTTGAAGGCAGCACCGGCGCGGGCTTCATCTTCGACGGTTTTCCGCGCACCCTGGGGCAGGCCGATGCGCTGCGCGACCTGCTGGCCGGTCTTGGCCAGAAGATCGACGCCGTGATCGAGATGCAGGTCGACGATGAGGCCCTGGTCGAGCGGATCACCGGGCGTTTCACCTGCGGAAACTGCGGCGAGGTCTATCACGACAAGACCCGCCCGACCAAGGTTGCGGGGGTCTGCGACGCCTGCGGCTCGACCGATCTGCGCCGCCGCGCCGATGACAATGAGGACAGCCTGCGGACGCGGCTGCTGGAATATTACAAGAAGACGTCGCCGCTGATCGGCTATTATTATGCGGCGGGCGTGCTGCATCCGGTCCATGGCCTGGCCGAAATCGACCAGGTGGCGGGGCAGATGGCCGGGGTTCTCGATGCTCTGCCCGGCAAGGGTTGACGGGGTGGGGGAATTCCTTTAACTCGGCTCATCTCGTATGGGAATCACCCGCCTGCGCGGGTGGCTGCTTGAGGCCCGAAGGCAAGGCTTTCGGGTCTTTGGTTGTGAAAAAGGGTTCCGGGGCTACGGAACCGCAACATGAAAAGGATAACGCGTGGCTCGTATTGCTGGCGTCAACATTCCGACGGGGAAGCGTGTCCCCATCGCACTGACCTATATCCACGGAATCGGCTCGAAATTCGCCGATCAGATCGTCGAGGCCGTCGGTATCGAACCGACCCGTCGCGTCAACGAACTGTCGGATGCCGAAGTCCTGCAAATTCGCGAATACATCGACGCCAACCTGACCGTCGAAGGTGATCTGCGCCGTGAAACGCAGATGAACATCAAGCGCATGATGGACCTGGGTTCCTATCGTGGCCTGCGCCACCGCCGCGGCCTGCCCGTGCGCGGTCAGCGGACCCACACCAACGCCCGCACCCGCAAGGGCCCGGCCAAGCCGATCGCCGGCAAGAAGAAATAAGGGGGCCGAGGAATGGCACGCGACAAGACACGCATCAAGCGCAAGGAACGCAAGAACATCGCCACCGGCGTGGCGCATGTGAACAGCTCGTTCAACAACACCAAGATCCTGATCTCGGACGTTCAGGGCAACGCGATCTCGTGGTCGTCGGCCGGCACGATGGGCTTCAAGGGTTCGCGCAAGTCGACGCCCTACGCCGCCCAGATGGCTGCGGAAGACGCGGGCCGCAAGGCGCAGGAACACGGCGTCCGCACGCTGGAGGTCGAAGTTCAGGGTCCCGGCTCGGGCCGCGAATCGGCGCTGCGTGCGCTGGCTGCGGTCGGCTTCAACATCACCGCGATCCGTGATGTCAGCCCCATCGCCCATAACGGTTGCCGCCCGCCCAAACGCCGCCGCGTCTGATCCGGGCAGAAATCCCGCGTCCCGCGTCACGACGATGCGGGGCGCTTCTACGCTTTTCACCTCGGGCGTTTCCGGCAGTCGGACATGGGCTGGAAACTGGTATGGAGGCAAACGCATGATCCACAAGAATTGGGCTGAACTGATCAAGCCGACCCAGCTTGACGTCAAGCCTGGCGCAGATGCGACCCGCGTGGCGACCGTCGTTGCCGAACCGCTTGAGCGCGGCTTCGGGCTGACCCTTGGCAACGCGCTGCGCCGCGTCCTGCTGTCGTCGCTTCAGGGGGCCGCGATCACCTCGGTCCAGATCGACAACGTTCTGCACGAGTTTTCATCCGTCGCCGGTGTGCGCGAGGATGTGACCGACATCGTTCTGAACCTGAAGGGCGTCACCCTGCGCATGGACGTCGACACGCCCAAGCGCCTGGCGCTGAACGCGAAGGGTCCGGGCGAGGTGCGCGCCGGTGACATCACCGAAACCGCCGGTATCCAGATCCTGAACCGCGATCACGTCATCTGTCACCTGGACGACGGCGCCGAATTGCACATGGAACTGACCGTCCAGAACGGCAAGGGCTATGTCGCCGCCGACAAGAACCGTCCCGAGGATGCGCCCATCGGGCTGATCCCGATCGACGCGATCTTTTCGCCGGTCAAGCGCGTCAGCTACGAAGTCACCCCCACCCGCGAGGGCCAGGTGCTGGACTATGACAAGCTGACGATGAAGGTCGAGACCGACGGCAGCATCACGCCCGAGGATGCCGTGGCCTTCGCCGCGCGCATCCTGCAAGACCAGCTTTCGGTCTTCGTCAACTTCGACGAACCCGAGCAGGCTGGCCGCCAGGATGCGGATGACGGGCTGGAATTCGACCCGCGCCTGCTGAAGAAGGTCGATGAGCTGGAACTGTCGGTCCGTTCGGCCAACTGCCTGAAGAACGACAACATCGTCTATATCGGCGACCTGATCCAGAAGACCGAGGCCGAGATGCTGCGCACCCCGAACTTCGGCCGCAAGTCCTTGAATGAGATCAAGGAAGTGCTGTCGGGCATGGGCCTGCACCTGGGCATGGATGTCGTCGACTGGCCGCCCGAGAACATCGAGGACCTGGCCAAGCGTTTCGACGACCAGTTCTGATATTTGCCGGGGGCGTCCGCGCCCCCGGCGATTCGGGTCTTGCGACCCCAAGGAGAGCGGTCCCCACGCAGGGCCGCCCGGACAAAGCAAAAGACGTCTATAGGAGAATATCATGCGTCACTCTCATGGCTATCGCCGCCTGAACCGGACCCACGAACACCGCAAGGCGATGTTCGCCAACATGGCCGGTTCGCTGATCGAACACGAACAGATCAAGACCACGCTGCCCAAGGCCAAGGAACTGCGCCCGATCATCGAAAAGCTGATCACGCTGGCCAAGCGTGGCGATCTGCACGCCCGCCGCCAGGCCGCGGCCCAGTTGAAGCAGGACCAGCATGTCGCGCGCCTGTTCGAAATCCTCGGCCCGCGCTACAAGGAACGCCAGGGCGGCTATGTCCGCGTTCTCAAGGCCGGTTTCCGCTATGGCGACATGGCGCCCATGGCGATCATCGAACTGGTCGATCGCGACACCAGCGCCAAGGGCGCCGCCGACCGCGCACGGCTTGAGGCCGAAGAGGCCGCCGGGGAATAAGCTTCCCGCCGCATGGCTGAAAAACAGGCTCCGTTGCGAATCTGCATCGGGGCCTTTTCCTTTTCGGCGCGATTACATGGCGAGTTCACCGCTTTTTCCGGGCATTCGACCGCATTCCGCCCTGTTGCGATGCGGCGAAACCCAAGGTTGCGGATAAACTGCACGGCACATCCATGAGTCTTGCCGCCAATTATGGACTTGTTAAGGATTTTGCGCATAGACTGATGCTTGCTCAGGTTACACCGGGCTGCGGCCCGCCTCAATTTGTATAAAGAGATATGTCTTCACGCGCAGAAATAAATGCAGCACTGCAAAAGCTGAGGAAGATGTGCCCGGCGGGCTACTTCATCGGCCTGCATATCCGTTTTGCTGCACCGCTCATGCAGTTCCAGACCTATTCCGCGGAATGGTCGCAACGCTATTCCGAGCGTGCCTATGCCCTGCGCGATCCCACCATTGCCTGGGGGTTTTCCACGACCGGCGCCTGCCGCTGGAGCGTGTTGCCGATACCCGATCCTTTTTCGATCCTGCAGGACGCTGCGGATCATGGCCTGACCTACGGGCTTGTCGTGTCGCACGGCCCGATGCAGTCGCGCACAATTGCCTGCTTCACCCATGACAAGCGGGAATTCACGGATGACGAGATCGAGGTGATCTCGGCCACGATAAGGCGGATTCACGACATAACCGAACCGCCCGAGAGCCTGACCAAGGCTCAAAAAGAGGCCCTCCGGTGTATTGCGGAAGGGGATCGTCATGCGGCAGCGGCTGCTAAACTTGGGATCACTGAAAGCGCCTTCAAGGCGCGGCTGATTTCGGCGCGGGAAAGGTTGATGGCCCGCACGACGGCCGAGGCGCTTCAGCGGGCCAAGGATTACCGTCTTCTGTAGGGCGGCGCCTGCGTCCGTATATACCTGAGGTTTCCCCCAAAACCCCAGGAGACAGAAATGCAAACCACCACCCTTTCCTACGCCAACCTGCACAATCACGGCCAGTTGTTCGCCAATATTTTCCGGGCACGCAAACAGAGCTTCATCATCCAGAAGAACTGGGACCTGCCCCAAACCGAAGACATGGAGTTCGACCAATACGACACGCCGCTGAGCCGGTGGGTCGCCATCCACGATTTCGACCGCGTTCTGGCGGGGGTTCGCCTGACGCCGACGACGGCGCGTTGCGGGATGTATTCCTACATGATCAAGGATGCGCAGGACGGGCTGCTTGGCGGCTCGATCCCGCAGGACCTGCTGGACGGACCGGCCCCGGTCGAGCCGGGCACCTGGGAAGCCAGCCGGCTGTTCGTGGATCACACGATTCCGCAATCGCAGCGGCGCAGCGTCCACAAGCACCTGGTTGCGGAAATGACCGCCTCGGCCCGTGCGCTTGGCGCGAGCAAGCTGGTGGCGCTGGTCGCCGCGACCTGGCCGCGCTGGCTCAAGCCCTCGGGGCTGGATGCGCAGGCGATCGGGCGGGTGATGTGGATCGACGACGGCCATTTCCAATGCGTTTCGATCAACCTGCTGCCCAAGATGCATTGATGGGCGCCGGGCACGGCAGGGGGCTTTCGCCCCGGCTGCGGGCGGCGTAACATGCCGCCCGCATGGCCGATCTTTTCGATAACGCGCCACCCGCAGCCCCTTCGGGCCGCGCCGCGCCAAGGCCGCTGGCGGATCGCATCCGACCGGCGCGGCTGTCCGATGTCATCGGTCAGGCCCGGATCCTGGGGCGCGACGGTCCCCTGGGGGCGATGCTGGCGGCGGGCAGCCTGTCCTCGCTGATCCTGTGGGGTCCGCCGGGGGTCGGCAAGACGACGATCGCCCGGCTGCTGGCGCGTGAATCGGACCGGCATTTCGTCCAGATCTCGGCCATTTTTTCGGGCGTGGCCGAGTTGCGCAAGGTGTTCGAAGCGGCGCGCATCCGCCACGACCAGGGGCAGGGAACGCTGCTTTTCGTCGATGAGATCCACCGTTTCAACAAGGCGCAGCAGGACAGTTTCCTGCCGCATATGGAGGACGGCACCATCGTGCTGGTCGGCGCCACGACCGAGAACCCCAGCTTTGAACTGAACGCCGCACTCCTGTCGCGCGCGCAGGTTCTGGTGCTGGAACGCCTGACCCTGGCCGAGCTGGAGCTGCTGGCGCAGCGCGCCGAAAAGGAACTGGGCCGTCCCTTGGCCCTGACAGCCGAGGCGCGCGATCGCCTGCTTGAGATGGCCGACGGCGACGGGCGCGCGGCGCTGAACCTGATCGAGCAGGTGATGGCCTGGAAGGTTTCGGCCAAGCTGGACCCCGATCAACTGGCCAAGCGCCTGATGCGGCGCGCGGCGAAATACGACAAGTCGGGGGACGAGCATTACAACCTGATCAGCGCCCTGCACAAATCGGTGCGCGGCAGCGACCCGGACGCCGCGCTCTACTGGTTCGCGCGGATGCTGGAGGGGGGCGAGGATCCGCGCTATCTGGCCCGCCGCATCACCCGCATGGCCGTCGAGGATATCGGGCTGGCCGATCCCGCCGCGCAGCGCCATTGCCTTGACGCATGGGCGCTTTACGAACGCCTTGGCAGCCCCGAGGGGGAACTCGCGCTGGCGCAGGCCGTGGTCTACCTGGCGCTGGCGCCCAAGTCGAACGCCACCTATGCCGCCTACAAGGCCGCGCGCGATCTGGCGCGGCAGAGCGGCAGCCAGATGCCGCCCGCCCATATCCTGAACGCCCCCACCGGGCTGATGAAGGAGCAGGGCTATGGCGCGGGCTACGCCTATGACCATGACGCCGAGGACGGATTCAGCGGACAGGATTACTTCCCTGAGGGCATGAAGCATCCCGTCCTCTACGCCCCTGTCGAGCGCGGATTCGAGCGCGAGTTGAAAAAGCGCGTCGAATGGTTCGCCGGGCTGCGCCGGAAAAGACGCGGGGAACAGGCGAAATGATCCTTGCCTTCCTGCAAGTCGCGCTTGGCGGGGCCATCGGTTCGGCGGCGCGTTACGGTGTCACGCTGGCGGCGGCGCGGATGACGGGTTTGCCGCTGGGCACGCTGGCCGTGAATGTCGCGGGGTCGTTCCTGATGGGCCTTCTGGCCGCGATCCTGGCATTGCGGGGCAATCAGCATCTTGCGCCCCTCCTGCTGACGGGGATATTGGGCGGCTTCACGACATTCTCTGCCTTCTCGCTCGACACCCTGACCTTGTGGGAGCGGGGCGAGGCCGGGCTGGCCCTTGCCTATGTCTTCGGCTCGGTCCTGCTGTCCTTGCTGGCGATCATCGCGGGTCTGGCAATCGGAAGGATTTACTTCGCATGAGCGGCGTTCAGACGATCAGGATCGGTGCGGATGACGGCGGCCAGCGCCTTGACCGCTGGCTGAAGAAGCGTTTTCCGCAACTGACGCAGGGGGCGGTTGAAAAGCTGTGCCGCACCGGCCAGTTGCGCGTCGATGGCGGGCGGGTCAAGGCCAGCACCCGGATCGAGGCGGGCCACGAACTGCGCATCCCGCCCCTGCCCGACGCGGCCCCCGCGCCTGCGCCCGCGCGCGCCAAACCCGTCAGCCAGACCGACCAGCAGATGATCCAGGCCGCCGTTCTGTGGAAGGACGACCATATCATTGCGCTGAACAAGCCGCCCGGCCTGCCCTCGCAGGGCGGCAGCGGGCAGGGGGACCGGCATGTGGACGGGCTGACCGGGGCCTTGATGTTCGGCTACAAGGACCGGCCCAAGCTGGTGCATCGGCTGGACAAGGACACCTCGGGCGTGCTGCTGCTGGCGCGCACCGACCGCGTGGCGCGCGCGCTGTCCGAGGCGTTCCGCCACCGCGCCACCCGCAAGATCTACTGGGCTGCCGTGGCAGGGGTGCCGAACCCGCGCATGGGGTCGATCAAATACGGGCTGGTCAAGGCGCCAGGCCGGGGCCGCATGGGCGAGGGGGAAAAGATGGTCTGCGTCCACCCCTCGCAGGTGCAGGCGACCGAGGGGGCCAAGCGCGCACATAGCGATTTCGCGGTGATCGAGGCGCTTGGCACGCGGGTTTCATGGGTCGGGCTGGTGCCGGTCACGGGCCGCACCCACCAGCTTCGCGCGCATATGGCGGAACTGGGCCACCCCATTGTCGGCGACGGGAAATATGGCGGCTCGGGTCAGGAAAACCTTGGCGACGGCTGGGGCGCGCAGCTTGGCGGAGAGATCAGCCGCAAGCTGCACCTGCACGCCCGCCTGATCCGGTTCGAGCATCCGATCACCAGGCGCGGGATCACCGTCACCGCGCCCTTGCCCGATCACATGCGCCGCACCTGGAAAACGCTGGGCTGGTCCGAACGGGACGCCCCACAGGACCCGTTTGAAGAGGCATGATGAAACTGGTCGTTTTCGACGTGGACGGCACGCTGGTCGATAGCCAGAGGGTGATCGTCGCCGCCATGAACGCGGGGTTCGAGCAGGCGGGCCTTGCCCCCCTTTCGCCCGCCCAGGTGCTGGCCATCGTCGGGCTTTCGCTGCCGGTCGCCGTCGCCACGCTGCTGCCGCAGGCCGCGCCCGAGGTCCATCGCCAGGTGGTCGAGGGTTACCGCGCCGCGTTCTTCCATCTGCGCCAGCAACAGGAATCGCCGCTTTACGAAGGGGCGCTGGATTGTCTCGACGCGCTGTCGGGGCGCGACGATGTGTTGCTGGCCATCGCCACCGGCAAAAGCCGCCGGGGCCTTGATGCGCTGATCGAGGCGCATGGCTGGCACCATCGTTTCATCAGCTTGCAGACCGCCGATCACCATCCCTCCAAGCCCCATCCCGCGATGCTTCTGGCCGCGCTGTCCGAGGCCGGGGTGGACGCGCCTGCCGCCGTGATGGTGGGCGATACGGAATTCGACATGCGCATGGGGGTTTCCGCCGGGGTTGCCTCTTTCGGGGTGGGCTGGGGCTATCATCCGCGCGAAAGGCTGGCGCAGGGCGGCGCGCGGATCATCGCGGCGGATTACCCCGCCCTGACCCGTCATTTGCAGGAGTGGCTGGATGAGTGAGTGGAAGGCGCGGCGGTCCTGGAAGGACGTCCTTGTCCGGGACGGCGAAGGCGGCTGGCAGGTCTGGCTGGATGCCCGCGTCCTGCGCACGCCCGGCAAGCAGGCCCTGACCCTGCCCACCCGCGCACTGGCGCAGGCCATCGCGCAGGAATGGCGCGACAGCGGCGAGGTGATCGACCCCGGCGCGATGCCGATGACGCGCTATGCCAACTCGGCCATCGAAAAGGTGCGTGTCCAGTTCGACGCGGTGGCCGACATGCTGGCCGAATACGGCGCTACGGACCTGCTGTGCTATCGCGCCGATCAGCCGCAATCGCTGGCGGAAATGCAGGCGCAGGCGTGGGATCCGCTGATCGACTGGGCCGCCACCCGGCTTGCCGCGCCCCTGCGCATCACCGAGGGCGTCATCCCCGTCGCCCAACCGCCGCAGAGCCTGCTGAACCTGCGCAGCCACCTGGCCGTGCTGGACGATTTCGGCCTGACCGCGGCGCATGACCTGATCGCGCTGCCCGGCTCGATCATCCTGGGGCTGGCGGTGCTGCACGGCAGGCTGGACGCGGCCGAGGCCCATCGCCTGTCGCGCCTGGACGAGGATTTCCAGGCCCGCCAATGGGGCCGCGACGATGAGGCCGAGGCCGCCGCCGCCACCCGTGCCCAGGCTTTGCAGGATGCTGCCCGTTTCTGGGCATTGTCGCAAGACGCTGCGGAAAGCGCATAATTCCTTGACGCTTGCGGTCAAACTCCGTCATGCTTTTTTGCAGAAACCTGCAAAAGGTTCGTAATTCGGCGATCCGCGTGGATAGGCCGTCAAAGACAGAGAGGAAGTCCATGAAAAGATCGGTATTCTTCGGAACCACGGTGGTGGCGGCGCTGTCCGCCGGGACCGTCCTGGCGGCAGAGGGCGACACCTTGCAAGAGGTGCAGTCCCGCGACGTCCTGAACTGTGGCGTCAACACGGGCCTGGTCGGTTTCGCCGCGCCCGACGCGAATGGGAACTGGACCGGCTTCGACGTGGCCTTTTGCAAGGCCGTCGCGGCGGCGGTCCTGGGTGATCCCGGCAAGGTGAACTATGTGCCCACCACCGGGCAGACGCGGTTCACGGCGCTGTCTTCGGGCGAGGTGGACCTGCTGGCGCGCAACTCGACCTGGACCTTCCAGCGCGACACCGACCTGCGGCTGGATTTCATCGGCATCAACTATTACGACGGGCAGGGCTTCATGGTCCGCAAGGATCTGGGCGTTTCCTCGGCCAAGGAACTGGACGGGGCGACGATCTGCATCCAGACCGGCACCACGACCGAGCTGAACCTGGCCGATTACTTCCGCGCCAACAACATGAACTATCAGCCGGTCAACATCGACAGCAATGCCGAGGGCGAGCAGCAATATCTGGCCGGTGCCTGCGATGCCTATACCACCGACGCATCGGGGCTGGCCGCCACCCGCGCCGCCTTTGCCGACCCGGAAAACCACATCATCCTGCCCGAGATCGTGTCCAAGGAACCGCTTGGCCCCGCCGTCCGCCACGGGGACAGCAACTGGGGCGATATCGTGCGCTGGACGCTTTACGCGCTGATCGCGGCCGAGGAATACGGCGTCACCTCGGCCAATATCGACGAATTGGCCCGGTCCTCGAACAACCCCGAGGTGCAGCGGCTTCTGGGCAGCAGCGACAGCCTTGGCGCGATGATCGGGCTGGACGACGAATGGGCCTTGCGCGCGATCAAGGCGGGCGGAAACTATGGCGAGATCTTCGCCGCCACCATCGGCGAACAGACCCCGATCGGCCTTGCGCGCGGGCTGAACGCCCAATGGACGCAGGGTGGCCTGATGTACGCGATGCCCTTCCGCTGATCGCAAGGCGAATACCGGATACGCGGCATGGCCCGCGTATCCGCCAAGGATAAGCCCGGACGCAAAGCAAGCGGCATCCAAGCCGCAGGGCCGGGCAGACAGGGGAAAATCATGGTTTCTTATCCGGGCGCGGTCGATCCGCCGTTCCGACTGTCGATGCTTGTCTACGATCGGCGCTATCGCTCGCTGACGATACAGGCGGTCGTGTTCATCCTGGTCATGCTGGTCGCGGCGTGGCTGGTCAGGAACACGGTCCACAACCTTGCCATCATGGGCAAGACCTTCAGCTTCGATTTCCTGTTCCGGCGCGCGGGCTACGACATTCCGCAGCAGTTGATCCCCTACAATTCGGACGACACGCATCTGCGGGCGACGGTGATCGGCCTGCTGAACACGTTGCAGGTGTCGATCCTGGGCTGCATCGCGGCCACCGTCATCGGCGTTCTGGTCGGGGTGCTGCGGCTGTCGTCGAACTGGTTGATCGCGCGGCTGATGACCGTCTATGTCGAGGTTTTCCGCAACGTCCCCCTGCTGCTGTGGATCCTGATCGTGCTGGCGTCCTTCAGCGAGATCCTGCCCCCGCCGAACGCCTATCGGGGCGAGGATCCCGCCGCCTCGATGCTGCTGTTCGACACCATCGCGCCGACCAACCGCTATACCGCGATCCCGTCGCTGGCGATGACGAACAATCCCGGCGTCCTGACGCTGGGGCGGCAGGGGATCAATATCGCGGTGCTGGTCTTTGCGGCGGTGCTGCTGGCCGCATTCTTCGCGCGCCGCGCCATTTCCGGCTGGGCCACGCGGGTGCAGGACGCCACGGGCCGCCGTCCCCGGACGTGGTGGGCGCAGATCGGCGTCTTCGTCGTTCCGGTGCTGGCGCTGGTCTGGTTCTTCGGGCTGCACCTGGTGCCGCCGACGCTGCGCGGGTTCAACTTCGCCGACGGGATCAACCTGGACAATTCCTTCGTCGTGTTGTGGATCGCGCTGTCCTTCTACACCGGCGCCTTCATCGCCGAGATCGTGCGCGCGGGCATCCTGTCCGTCAGCCAGGGCCAGTCCGAGGCCGCCGCCGCATTGGGTCTGCGTCCGCGCCGCGTGATGTCGCTGGTCGTGTTGCCGCAGGCGCTGCGGGTGATCATCCCGCCGCTGATCTCGCAATACCTGAACCTGACCAAGAACAGCTCGCTTGCCATCGCGGTGGGCTTCATGGACCTGCGCGGCACCCTTGGCGGCACGACGCTGAACCAGACCGGACGCGAGCTGGAATGCATGGTCCTGATGATGGGCGTCTATCTGGCGCTAAGCCTGCTGATCTCGGCGGGGATGAACCTCTACAACAGCCGCGTCAAGCTGAAGGAGCGTTGAGATGAGCGAGACCCACGCCCAGACCACCCCCTTCGTCCGCGACACGATGCTGCCGCCCGAACCCCCGCCGGCGACGCAATCGGGCGCGATCCTGTGGCTGCGCAGGAACCTGTTTTCCGGCCCGCTGAACGTGGCGCTGACGGTGCTGGGGCTGGCCATGCTGTGGGGGGTGGTCGCGGTCGTCTGGCCGTGGCTGAGCCATGCGGTCTGGAATGCGTCGAGCATATCCGAATGCCGCCAGATCGTCGCCGAGCGTCACGGCCAGGGCGCAACCGGCGCCTGTTTCGCGGTGATCCGGGAACGCTGGAACCAGTTCCTGTTCGGCTTCTATCCGCGCGCCGAATACTGGCGCCCGACGCTGGCCTTCGGGTTGCTGTTCTTCGCGCTGGGACCCGTGCTTTTTTCCGAAAGCCGCCTGCTTCGCCAGATCGTGGCTGGGGTCGCGGTGGTCGCGACCTTTGTCTGCTGCATGCTGCTGGGGGCGGGCAATACCCCGCTGGCGCTGATCGCCCTGACAATGCTGGCCTGGGCGGGTGTCAACGACACCGCGCGCAACTGGTCGCTGGGGCTGACGCTGCTTTATCCCTTCCTGGGGGTGTGGCTGCTGTGGGGCGGCAGCCTGTGGAACGAAATCGGCGTGCTGGCGGGTTTCGGCGTGGGCTTTGCCGCATGGCGGCTGGCGGCGCGCGTGGGCGTGACCGGCATGATCGGCTTTGCGGTGGCGGTCCTGGGCACGGTGCTGTGGTGGTGGTTGCTGGCCGCGCCTTTTGCGGCAATGATGCAATCGGTGCTGGCGGTGTCGCTGCCCCCGGTCGCCTCGACGCGCTTCGGGGGTTTCGTGCTGTCGATCACCATCGGCGTCGCGGCCATCACCATGTCGCTGCCGCTTGGCATCATCCTTGCGCTGGCGCGGCGGTCCGACATGCCGGTGGTCAGGATGATGGCCGTGATGTTCATCGAGTTCATCCGGGGCGTGCCGCTGATCACGCTGCTTTTCGTCGCCTCGCTGCTTCTGAACTATTTCCTGCCGCCGGGGACCAGTTTCGACATCATCCTGCGGGTCATCATCATGGTGACGCTGTTCGCCTCGGCCTATATGGCCGAGGTGATCCGGGGCGGGCTGGCCGCCCTGCCGCGCGGCCAATACGAGGCCGCCGGCGCCCTTGGGCTGGACTACTGGAAGGCGCAGCGGCTGATCGTGCTGCCCCAGGCGCTGAAGATTTCCATTCCGGGGATCGTCTCGACCTTCATCGGGGTGTTCAAGGACACGACGCTGGTGACCTTCGTGGGGCTTTTCGACCCGCTCAAGGCGATGGCCGACACGGTGCGCGCCAGCTTCGAATGGAAAGGCGCCTATTGGGAGCCTTACGTCTTTACCGGCACGATTTTCTTTGTCCTCTGCTTCAGCATGTCGCGATACTCGATGTATCTCGAACGGCGGCTGAAGCGCGACCATCGCTGAGGTGAACATGGCCCACATGAACCCGACCCAACCGGATATCGACAGCGGCTATGCGATCGAGATCTACAAGATGAACAAGTGGTTCGGCACCTTCCACGTGCTGCGCGACATCGACCTGAACGTGACGCGGGGCGAAAGGATCGTCGTCGCCGGGCCTTCGGGGTCGGGCAAGTCGACCATGATCCGCTGCATCAACCGGCTCGAGGAACACCAGACCGGCCGGATCGTCGTCGACGGGGTCGAACTGACCAACGACCTCAAGAACATCGACAAGGTGCGTTCCGACGTCGGCATGGTGTTTCAGCACTTCAACCTGTTCCCGCACCTGACCGTGCTGGAAAACTGCACGCTGGCACCCATCTGGGTGCGCAAGACCCCCAGACGCGAGGCCGAGGAGATCGCGATGCATTTCCTTGAAAAGGTCCGCATCCCCGAACAGGCGCTGAAATATCCCGGCCAGCTTTCGGGCGGCCAGCAGCAGCGGGTGGCCATCGCGCGCTCGCTTTGCATGCAGCCCAAGATCATGCTGTTCGACGAACCCACCAGCGCGCTGGACCCCGAGATGATCAAGGAGGTTCTGGACACCATGATCCAGCTTGCCGAGGACGGCATGACCATGATCTGCGTCACCCATGAGATGGGCTTTGCGCAGGCCGTGGCGCATCGCGTGATCTTCATGGACCAGGGCCAGATCGTCGAGCAGAACACGCCGACCGAGTTCTTCAACAACCCGCAGAGCGAACGCACGAAACTGTTCCTCAGCCAGATACTCGGGCACTGACCGGGGGCACTGAATCGACGGGTTGCCGCCGCCGGTGCCCCCGGTCTATCCTGCCCGCGAAATCGACACCGGAGAATGCGATATGGGTCAGATGCTGTTCGTGATGCTGGGGCTTGCCGGGCTGGCGGGGCTTGGCGCGCTGATGTCGGACAATGACGATGCGCAGCCGCCCGATCATGATGGCTTCGACATGGGCGAGCGCCAACTGGACGAAGGCACCGACGGTGACGATACCATGACCGGCACCGAGGGCGACGACGCCATCACCGGGCTGGACGGTGACGACGTGATCGACGGCGGCGCGGGCGACGACATGATCTGGGGCGGCCGGGGCAATGATACCGTCATCGCCAATCCCGGCGACGACCTGGTCTATCTGGGCGCGGATGACGACCTTTACGGTGAATACGATCCCGGCGCGGATGAGGGCAACGACACCATCATCGGCGGCAGCGGCGACGACGTGATCATCACCAACGGCGGGCGGCACGAAGTTTACGGCGACGACAATCCCGACGATGCATTCCGCCGCGACGACGGCGCCAGCGGGCATGACGAAATCTATGACAACGGCGGCGTGGTCACGGTTCACGGCGGGCGCGGTGACGACCTTATCTGGTCGCCCGACGATTCCGACCCCGACGACCGCGACGAACTTTATGGCGGCGAGGGCAACGACACGATCTATGCCGGGGGCTACGATCTGGTCGATGGCCAGGACGGCAACGATGTCTATGTGCTGCGCGCCGATGCCTCGGGTCCTGCGGAAGTGGTCTGGGGCCGGGGCGACCGTCTGGAAATCGCCCTGCCCGAAGGCTATTCGGACGACCCCGAGCTGGAGCTGGTGCAGGACGGCGAGGACGTGCGCGTCATGATCGACGGCCAGAACATCGCGCTGCTGCGCGACGTGCGCAGCGAAGACGTGCCGGGGATCGAATTCCTGACGCAGGATGAATTGCACACCCCGCCCTGGGTGGCATGATCTGCCGCCGATGGCTGCGACGGCCCCGCCCGGTCAGGCGGGGCCTTTCGCTTTCTAGATCGCCGTCTTGCGCGATTCTTCCAGATAGATCTCGCGCAGGCGGGTTGCGATGGGACCGGGCTGGCCGTTGCCGACCTGCGCGCCGTCGATCTCGACCACCGGCAGCACGAAGGCCGAGGCCGAGGTGATGAGCGCCTCATCCGCCGCCTGCGCCTCGGCAAGGGTGAAGGGGCGTTCCTCGACCTTGATCTGGGCCTCGCTGGCAAGGCGCAGCAGGGCGGTGCGGGTGATCCCGTGCAGGATGTCGTTGCTCAGATCGCGGGTGATCAGCGTGCCGTCCTTGACGATATAGGTGTTGTTCGAGGTGCCCTCGGTCACGAAGCCGTCCTCGACCAGCCAGGCGTCGTCGGCGCCCCTTGCCTTGGCCTCCATCTTCAGCAGCGAGGGATAGAGAAGCTGCACCGTCTTGATGTCGCGGCGATGCCAGCGCAGGTCGGGGGCCGAGATCACGCGCAGCCCGGTCTGCGCTTGCGGGTTCTCGGCAAGGCCGGGCTTGGCCTGCGTGAACATCACCACCGTCTGCGGCGTGCCCTCGGGCGGAAAGGCAAAGTCGCGATCGCCCGCATTGCCGCGCGTCACTTGCAGGTAGACCAGCCCGTCGGTGATCCCGTTCAATTCCAGCAGCTTGCGGTGGGCGTCCAGATAGTCCTGCTCGCTCAGCGGATTGTCCATGCCCAATTCGTTCAGCGAGCGCGTCAGCCGCCGCATGTGCCCGGCGAAGTCCAGCAGCTTGCCGTCAAGGACGCTGGTGACCTCATAGACCCCGTCGGCCATGACGAAGCCACGGTCGAAGATCGAGACCTTCGCCTCGGCCTCGGGCAGATACTGGCCGTCAAGATAGACTGTGCGGGACATCGAAAGCTCCTGTTTGCCTGACCGTGTGTTGTCTTCGGGTTTACGCCCGTGGCGCGGCGGTGCAACCGCTTTGTGCCGCCGCCACGGCCCGAATCCGGCGAAATGTGACGGTATGCGACAGTGGACCAGTTGACAGAAAGGTGATTCGTCATGCACAACTGGCCGCAAGTCGTGCAGCACTGGCTGCATTTCAGGCATTCGAGATACCGGGGTGACCGCGCGGGGAGGCGCCGTTGCCCAAAGAGGGAGGGGACAGGCCCTGCGTTCGCGCAGGGCCTGTATATTTTCAGGCCAGCCAATCGTCCGGGATCCGCGGGATCGCCGCGATCAGGTCCCGCGTCACCGGATGGGCGGGCGCGGCCATGACGTCGGGCGTCGGCCCGGTCTCGACGATGCGGCCCCTGTCCATGATCGCGATGCGGTCGGTGACCTGCCGGACGACCGACAGGTCATGGCTGATGAACAGATAGGCCAGCCCGTGATCGCGCCGCAGCCGCGCCAGCAGGTCCAGCACCTGCGCGCGCACCTGCACGTCCAGCGCGCTGACAGCCTCGTCCAGCACGATCAGCCGGGGCCGCGTGATCAGCGCACGGGCGATGGCGATGCGCTGGCGCTGGCCGCCTGAAAACTGGTGGATATGGCGGCGGGCTAGCGCGGGGTCGATGCCGACCTCGGCCAGCGCCTGCGCGACGCGGGCGCGCCAGTCGGCGGGACGCCCGGTCAGGTGGAACGGCTCGGCGACCAGCCGCTCGATCCGCCAGCGCGGGTCGAAGCTGGAAAAGGGGTCCTGGAACACCACCTGCATCTGTGCGCGCAAGCGGGGGTCGGGCCGGTCCGCCCGGACCTCGGACCCCGACAGCAGGACGCGCCCGCCCTGCAAGGGGTCCAGCCCCAGGATCGCGCGGGTCAGGGTGGATTTGCCGCAGCCCGACGGGCCGACCAGCCCAAGCGATTCGCCCCGTGCGATGGTCAGGCTGACGCCATCCACCGCGCGCAGCGGGCGGGGCAGGCGGTGTTCGCGCAGGGCATCCGTGACCTGCAACAGCGGCACGGCCTGCGGGTCCGTGTCCACGCGCGGCGGCTGGTGGCGCGAGGCGGCGAAAAGCCGGCGCGTATAGGGATGGGCGGGCGCGCGGAACAGGCGGGGCGTCGCGGCCTGCTCGACGATGCGGCCGTCCTGCATGACGGCGGTGCGATCGGCCAGCCCCGCGACCACGGCAAGGTCGTGGGTGATCAGCAACAGGCCCATGCCTTCGTCCCGCACCAGCGATTGCAGCAGGTCCAGGATGCGGGCCTGCGTGGTTACGTCCAGCGCGGTCGTCGGTTCGTCCGCGATCAGCAGATCGGGGCGCGCGGCGATGGCCATCGCGATGGCCACCCGCTGGCGCTGCCCGCCCGACAGTTGATGTGGATAAAGCCCGGCGGGAAAGCGCGGCGCGGGCAGGCCGACCCGGTCCAGCCTTTCGCGGGCGCGTTCCAGCGCGGCGCGGCGGGACAGGCCGTGGTGGATGCGCAGCGTCTCGGCCACCTGCTTGCCGATGGGGTGCAGGGGGTTGAGCGCGGTCATCGGTTCCTGGAAGATCATGCCGATGCGGCGGCCCCGGATGCGGCTTAGCTGCCGGTCGGAGAGCGCCAGCAGGTCGCGCCCCTCGAGCAGCGCCTGCCCCTGGGTCTGCGCGCCCCGCGGCAGCAGCCCCATCAGCGCCAGCGCCAGCATCGACTTGCCCGACCCGCTTTCGCCCACCAGCCCGGTGATGCCGCCGAAGGGCAGGTCCAGGTCGATGCCGTGCAGCACCGCCCGCCCCCCGATCCCGACGCCAAGCCCGCGCAGCGCGATCATGCCCGCCCCCCGGTGCGCGGGTCCAGCGCGTCGCGCAGCCCGTCGCCCAGCAGGTTCAGCCCCATCACCGTCAGCACGATGGCCAGCCCCGGCACGATGGCCACATGCGGGGCCTGCGCCACCATCGTCTGCGCATCGGCCAGCATCCGTCCCCAGCTTGGCGTGGGCGGCTGCGCGCCAAGGCCGACATAGGCCAGCCCGGCCTCGGCCAGGATGCCCAGGCTGAACTGGATCGTCGCCTGCACGATCAGCAGGTTCGCGCAGTTGGGCAGGATATGCTCGACGCTGATCCGCGCCGCGCCCTTGCCCGCCACCCGCGCCGCGCGGATATAGTCCAGCGTCCACAAGGGCATCGCCGCGCCGCGCGTGACGCGGGCGAATACGGGGATGTTGAAGATCCCGATGGCGATGATCGCGTTCAGCGCCGAAGGTCCCCGCGTCGCGGTGATCAGGATGGCGATGACAAGGCTGGGAAAGGCAAAGATCAGATCGTTGCCGCGCATGATGGCGTCGTCCAGCCACGACCCCCTGCGCGCTGCCGCGATCAGCCCCAGCGGCACGCCTGCGCCCACGCCGATCGCCACCGCGACCAGCGCCACCGCGATGGAAACCTGCGCGCCCGCCATCACCATCGACATGAGGTTGCGCCCGTAATGGTCGGTGCCCAGCCAATGCGCACCCGAGGGCGGCAGCAGCCGGTCCGCGATGGCCATCTGCGTCACGTCATGGGGCGTCCAGAACAGCGACAGCAGCGCCGCGCCGGTGGCGGTCGCGCAAAGGATCGCTCCGATGGTCAGGGTCCATCTCATGTCCGGCGCAGCCTCGGGTCCACGGCGGCATAGGCCAGGTCGACCAGGAAGGTCACCACGATCACCGCCGCGACCATCACCAGCACCGCCGATTGCACCACGACCAGGTCGCGCTGCGTGATCGCCTGAAAGATCATGCGGCCAAGGCCGGGCAGGTAGAAGACGTTCTCGATGATGATCGCGCCTGCCAGCAGAAAGGAAAACTGCATCCCCAGGATCGTCAGCACCGGGATCATGGCATTGCGCAGCGCATGGCGGCGCAGCGCCGCGCCGCGCGTCAGCCCCTTGGCGCGGGCCGAGCGGATATAGTCCTGCCCCAATGTCTCGATCAGGGCCGAGCGCAGCACCCGCGCGAGGATCGCCGCTTGCGGCAGCGCCAGCGCGACGGCGGGCAGGATCAGCGACCGGACTGCCGCCAGCGGATCGCTCCAGCCCGGAAATCCGCCCGAGGGCAGCCAGCGCAGCCGGATCGCAAAGACCAGCACCAGCAGCATGGCAAACCAGAAATTGGGCAGCGCGATACCCAGTTGCGTGACGCCCATGACGGCGGTGTCGGCGGGCCTGCCCTGCCTGCCCGCGGCAAGGATGCCGATGGGCAGCGCGACCGCCACGGCCAGCGCAAGCGCCATCAGGGCAAGGGGCAGCGAGACCTGCAGGCGTTCGCCCATCATCTGCGCGACGGGGGTCTTGTAGGTCAGGCTGGTGCCGAAATCGCCGCGCAGGATGCCCGCCAGCCAATTCGCGTAACGCAGGGGCAGGGGGTCGTCCAGCCCCATCTGGGCGCGCAGGGCGGCCAGCGTCTCGGGGCGCGCGCCGGTGCCCAGTATGTAGCTGGCCGGGTCGCCGGGGACCATCCCGACCACCAGGAAGATCAGGACCGAGGCGACCAGCAGGCTGGCCACCAGCGAGACCAGCCGGCGCAGCAGCCAGCCGCTCATGACGCGGATGCCGGGGTTGGGGGCGCCCGGTTCACGGGATCTCCAGCTTGCCGATCAGGGGCAGGTCGTCCTGACGCGAGACGGTATGACGCTCGATCATGCGGTGGATCTTGGGCGGGCTGTCGCCGCGATGCAGGGCGCGCAGTTCCTCGGTCACGGTGGCGTCGTTCTTGGTGCGCCGCATGTTGTGGCGGACGTAATCGTCCCATGTGGCGATGTGATAGCTTTCCGACCACATCGAGGGGTTTTCCAGATCGCGCAGCAGCGCCCATCCCCTTGCGCCGTCGCGGCGGCGGATGTTGCGCCGCCGCACCATCAGGTCCAGGAAGCGCGGCACGTCCTTCTGGTCGATCTCGTAATCGACCATGACCATGATCGGCCCCGACCGCCCGCGCAGGTCCAGCCGCAACTGCGGTTCCTTGAAGCGGTTGACCGGGTCCAGGTTCAGCGTGCCGAATTCCGGGATCGTCAGCCAGCGGCCAAGCAGCGCGCCGATGACCAGCGGCACCGCCGCCGTTGCCAGCGCCGCGTCGATGCCATGCGCCTGCGCCACCGCGCCCCATGCCCACGATCCCGCCGCCATGCCGCCGAAGACCGAGGTCTGGTAAAGCGCCAGCGCCCGCGCCACCACCCAACGCGGCGTCGATAGCTGGACCGAGACGTTGAACAGCGACAGCGCCATCACCCACCCCGCGCCCGCGGGCAGAATCGCCAGCGCGTGCAGCACGACGCTTTGCGTCTGCGACAGTGCCAGCGCCGCCAGCGCAAAGCTGCCGAACGAGATGCGCACGATCATCTCGTTCGGCATCCGCTCGCGGATATAGGGGTTCGCGACGGCGCCCATGATCGCGCCCAACCCGTAGCAGCCCAGCAGCAGGCCGAACAGCAGCGAGCCTCCGCCCTCATGCGATTTGGCGACCAGCGGCAGCAGCGCAAGGATCGAGACGGCGGAAAAGCCGAACAGCCCGCCCCGCGCCAGCACCCGCATCAGGTTGGGCGACAGCACGACATAGCGCAGCCCCGACCCGACGGCCGAGACGAAAGGCTCGGGCCGGGTCTGCATCCGGGGGGTCCTGGGTTTCCACATGAACAGCGCGGCCAGCAGCGGAACATAGCTGAGCGCGTTCACCGTAAAGGCCGTCGCCGCGCCCCATGCGGCGGTGATGATGCCGCCCGCCGCCGGGCCGATGCTGCGCATCAGGTTGAACCCGACCGAGTTCAGCGTGACCGCGCCGGGCAGGTCCTCGCGCGGGACCAGATCGCCCATGCTGGCCTGCCAGGGTGGGTTGTAAAGCGCCTGCCCGGTCCCGATCAGGAAGGTAAAGCACAACAGCAGCCACGGCGTCAGCCCATCCGTCCAGGCCACCACCGCCAGCAGCAGCGACACGACCGCCATGAAGACCTGCGCCCCGATCAGCAGCACACGCCGGTCGAAATTGTCCGCCAGCGCCCCCGAGGCCAGCGCGAACAGCATGATCGGCAGCGTGTTCGATGCCTGCACCAGCGCGATCAGCGTGGCCGAGTCGGTCAGTTGCGTCATCAGCCATGCCGCGCCCACCGCCTGCACCAGCCCGCCGAAGTTGGAAACCAGCGTCGCAGCCCACAACTTGCGGAAATCCCTGTGGCGAAACGGGGCGAAGGGGCTTTTGCTGTTGGACACTTGCGGCGTTCCCATTGGCGTGATTGGCCCCAACTTAGCATCAGGACGGGGGACCGCAATCTCTGCCGCCCGGTTGGGCGATTCGCTGCGCCGCGCGGTAATCTTGTGCCGGATGGCATGTTTACGGGATGTTTCACCGGATTAATGGAATAATATCGAATAATAATGCGAAAAATCCGTAATGGACGGCGCAGTTCGGGATTTCCTTTCCGCCCGCGCTGCTATCCTTGCCCCGAAACGATCTGCGGGGGGAGGCCGCGTCCATGAAAGTCGTCATCCTTGGGGCCGGCGTGATCGGCGTCACCTCGGCCTGGTATCTGGCGAAGGCGGGGCATGAGGTCACCGTGCTGGACCGCCAGTCCGGTCCCGCGCTGGAAACCAGCCATGCCAATGCGGGCGAGGTCAGCCCCGGCTATTCATCGCCCTGGGCCGCGCCGGGGGTGCCGCAAAAGGCGATCCGGTGGATGTTCCAGCGCCACGCGCCGCTTGTGCTGCAACCGCGTTTCGACATGCAGCGCGCCAAATGGGTGGCGCAGATGCTGAAGAACTGCACCTCGGCCGCCTATGCGCTGAACAAGAGCCGGATGGTGCGGCTGGCCGAATACAGCCGCGACTGCCTGCGCGAGCTGCGTTCCCAGACCGGCATCGGCTATGACGAACGCATGCAGGGCACCTTGCAGGTGTTCCGCAGCCAAAAGCAGGTCGATGCCGCCGCCAAGGACATTGCCGTGCTGCAAGCCGACGGCGTGCCCTTCGAGGTGCTGGACCGCGCCGGTTGCGTCGCCGCCGAGCCGGGGCTGGCAGGCTCGGCCCATCTGATCGCGGGCGGGCTGCGCCTGCCGGGGGACGAGACCGGCGATTGCTTCAAGTTCACCAACAATCTTGCCGCGATGGCAGAGGCGGCGGGCGTCACCTTCCGCTGGGGCGTCGATATCCGCGCCATCGAGACCGAGGGCGGGCGCGTCACCGGCATCCGCACCGATCAGGGGCCGGTCGCCGCCGACCGCTATGTGCTGGCGCTTGGCCCGCATTCACCGATGCTGGTGCGCCACCTGGGGCTGAAGCTGCCGATCTATCCGCTGAAGGGCTATTCGCTGACCATCCCGATCCGGGACGAATCGCGCGCGCCGGTCTCGACCGTCATGGACGAGACCTACAAGATCGCGATCACCCGTCTGGGCGACCGCATCCGCGTCGGCGGGCTGGCCGAGATCGCCGGTTTCGACATGTCGCTGAACCCCCGGCGGCGCGAGACGCTGGCGCTGTCGGTCAACGACCTCTTCGGCGGGGCGGGCGATACGGCCAAGGCGGAATTCTGGTGCGGGTTGCGCCCGATGACGCCGGACGGCACCCCGATCCTTGGCGCGACGCATCTGCCGAACCTTTTCCTGAACAGCGGCCACGGCACGCTGGGCTGGACGATGGCGGCAGGGTCGGGGCGGGTGCTGGCCGACCTGATCTCGGGCCGCAAGCCGGATATCCAGGCCGATGACCTGGCCTATGCGCGCTATCTTCGCGACCGGCGCGGCCCGGTGGCGGCAGGCATGGCGCAGCCGTCGCGGGCCTGAGGCCGTCCCTGCCCGTGATCGCGCGATTTTGTTGCGGAAACGCTATAGAAAACAGTTTTGTTACAGGCCGGGATCGGTTTGGCTGTCGCGCTCGGGCGCCGGTCGGGTTAACTGACGGTTAATCAAGTGGCACGAATCGAGATCCTGCGCCGCGCGCTTTGCGTTGCCGTTCGTGACCCGAAACCCGTTTCCCGACCGCCCTTCCGGCGCGGTCGCGCCAGAAGGAAGAAGACGTATGCGTAAAGCTCCGCTCATGTGGCTTGTTGCGCTGGGGCTGGTCGCGGCCTGTTCCAGCACGCCGTCCGCACCGGACAACTCGATCCAGTCGCCCCGCGTGACGCCCTCGATCTACCAGGCGCGGATCGACCAGGGACCGGGCGGCCAGCCCATCCAGATCCCCGCCGTGCGCCCCGCCTACCTGACCGAGCGGAACATGCGCCAGCGCGTGCCCTTCAACGGCCCCGAAACCCCCGGCACCATCGTCGTCGATCCCTATGCGCGCTTCCTCTATCACGTGCTGGAGAACGGCGAGGCGATGCGCTACGGCATCGCCGTCGGCAAGGCCGGGACCGGCTTCAGCGGCTCGGCCACCATCAACCGCAAGGCGGCGTGGCCCTCCTGGACGCCCACCGCGAACATGGTCCGCACCGAGCCGGAACTTTACGGCGATGTCGCGGGCGGCGTCGCGGGCGGCATCAACAACCCGCTGGGTTCGCGCGCGCTGTATCTGTATCAGGGCAGCCAGGATACGATGTATCGCATCCACGGCACGATGGACCCCAGTTCGATCGGCAAGGCGACCTCGGCAGGATGTATCCGCCTGTTCAACCAGGACATCATCGACCTGTTTGAAAACACCCCGCGCGGCACCCAGGTCCGCGTCCGCACGCCCGAGGAAAGCCGCCGCTACGAAGGCCCGCTGGTCGAGACGCCGGACGGCTACCTTGTCTCGCCCGCCGAAATGCAGGCGATGCAGATGCAGGCCGTGGCCTACGACGCCCCCGTCGCCCGCCGCTGATCCGCGCCCCGATCGTTGCAACGCCCCGCCCGCCGCGGGGCGTTTCGCTTTTCAATGGCGCGTTTCCTTGCTACCCAGCGGGCAGAGTTTTCCGTTGCCGGGTGTGTTTCGATGCGTCGTTTCCTTGCGGTCCTGCTGGCCCTGCTGATCGCGCCCATTCAGGTGTCCGCCCTTGAGGCCGAGCCGGCGATAGCCGCCATCCCCGCGCCACCCGCCAAGCCAGCCCGCGCCGCCGATGACGACCGGCGGCGCTGCACGGCGGACGGTGTGTCCTGCATTTCGCTGGACAGCTATGTGCCGGATGTGTGCCGGATGATCGAAAGCGCCTCGGCCAGCCACGGGATCGACCCGCATTTCCTGGCGCGGCTGCTGTGGAAGGAAAGCCTGTTCGAGCCGGGCGCGATCAGCCCGGCGGGCGCGCTGGGGATTGCGCAATTCATGCCCGGCACGGCGCAGATCGTGGGCCTGGACGACCCCTTCAACCCGGCGAAATCCATCGAGGCCTCGGCCCGCTACCTGCGGCAACTGACCGACGGTTTCGGCAATATCGGCATGGCGGCGGTGGCCTATAACGGCGGCGAGAACCGCGCCGCGCGCTTTCGCGAGAACGGCGGCCGCCTGCCGTGGGAGACGCTGGACTACGTTCAGGCCATCACCGGCCATACCGCCGAGGATTGGCGCGAGAACCCGCCCGCCGCCGACAAGCTGGACCTGCGGCTGGACCCCAAGGCCGAGTTCCTGCCCGCCTGCATCACCCTGGCCGCGAACCGCCGCATCCGCGAGTTCCAGACCCCGCAAAGGGCATGGCCCTGGGGGGTCATCGTGGCTTCGCATCCCAGCCAGTCGGGGGCGGCGCAGCAGGTCAGCCGCCTGAACCGGCAGTTGCGCCCGATCCTTGGCAGCAAGCGGGTCGATTTCGTCCAGCGCCGCCTGAACGGCAACGCGCGGCGCGTCTATACCGCGCAGGTCGGCTATGAAACCCGGCGCGAGGCGCTGACCTTCTGCAACCGGCTGCGCAACCTGGGCGGGCGCTGCCTGGTGCTGAGAAACTGAGCGTTACCGGGTCCAGCGCACCGCCGACAGGTCGTTGGCGGGCATCGGCGCGTTTTCCCACAGCCCTTCCAGACGCGCATCGGCGACGCCGGTTTTCGCAAGCTGGAACAGCCAGACGTTGACGTAGTCGCGGGCGATCATCTCTTGCGCCTGATGCAGCAACCCGCTGCGCGCATCCGCGTCCACCGCCCCGCGCAGGTCATCCATCAGCGCCACGAATTCGGGCCGGGCATAGCCGAAATAGTAATCGTCGCGGGCATAGATGTCGATGTCCATCGGCTCGACATGGCTGATGATGGTCAGGTCGAAATCGCCGCCGTTGAAGACGGTTTCCAGCCATTGCGCCCATTCCATGTTGACGATCCGGGTCTGGATGCCGACGGCGCGCAGTTGCGCGGCGATGATCTCGCCCCCCCGGCGGGCATAGGGCGGGGGCGGCAGGGCAAGGCGCAGCGTGACATCCGCGCCGGTCTCGGCCAGCAGGTCGCGGGTGGTTTGCGGGTCGTGGGCCGACAGGCCGGTCAGGTCCAGATAATCGGGGTGGTGGGGCGCGAAATGCGTGCCGATGGGGGTGCCGTAGCCGAACATGGCGCCGTCGATCACCTCTTGCCGGTCGACGGCATGGGCGATGGCCCGGCGCATGCGGATATCGTCCAGCGGCGGGCGGCGGTTGTTCATGGCAAGGATCGTCTCGCCCTCGGTCGTGCCGATGATGACGCGAAAGCGCGGGTCGGTTTCCAGTTGCGGCAGGGTCTCGACCGCCGGAAAGTTCGGGAAGGCATCCACGTCCTGCGCCATGACCGCGGCAAAGGCGGCGCCGGGATCGGGAATGAAGCGGAAGGTCGCCTCGCGGATCTGCGGCGGCTCACCCCAATAACCGTCGAAAGCGCGCAGTTCCACCCGGTCGCCTTGCCGCCACCGCTCGAATCGGTAAGGGCCGGTGCCGATGGGATGGGTGGCGATCTGGTCGATGCTGTCCGCGCTGACGATCACGGCATCGCCCCAGGCCATGTTGAAGGGAAAGCCGCCGTCCGGGGCCGAAAGGGTGATGCGGACGGTGTGGGGGCCGTCGGACTCGACCGTTTCGATTCCCGCGAAAAGCTGTTTCTGTGCGCTGGTGCTGTCCTCGGCGCGGGCGCGGTTCAGGGTAAAGACCACGTCATCCGCATCGAAGGGGCTGCCGTCGTGAAAGGCGATGTCCCTGCGCAGGTGAAAGACGTAGCTGCGGCCTTCGTCCAGGATATCCCACCGCTCGGCCAGGGCGGGCTGGACGGTGCCGTCGGGTCCGATGCGGGTCAGCCCCTCGAAGATATTGGCATAGACGATCTCGTCCACCGCCGCCGCCGCGCCCGAGGTCGGGTCGAGGTTCGGCGGTTCCAGCACCATGCCGATGGTGATGTCGTCCCGTGCCAGCGCCATCCCGGCGATCAGGGCGAAAGCGGCGCTCAGGCCAAGGCGTGCGATCATGTTTCCCCCTTTCGGGCGCGGTCAGCCCCGCTTTTCGGTCATTTGCTGCGCGACCCCCGCGCCGATCAGCCAGAGCGAGGTCAGAACCAGCCCCCAACGTGCCCAGCTTTCGGGATGGAAGTCGATGAAGGTCGCCCAACCCGCGAAGAAGATCCAGCCCGCCGTGACCGGAAGCGAGATCGCCCGCCAGCGCTTCGTGCGCACCGGGTGGATGAACTTGATATTGGTGAACATGGCATAGGTCAGTACCACGACCACCAGCAGGCTGAACCATTCGGGCGGTTGCAGGGCGAACAGGACCACGACGACCATGTTCCAGCAACCCGGAAAGCCCGCGAAGGAAAAATCCCGCGTCTTCATGCGCGTATCCGAGAAATACAGGACCGAGCCATAGACGATGGCGATGATCGCCAGCCAGCCCGTCCAGCCGGGCAAAAGTCCCGACTGGAACAGCGCGAAGGCGGGGATGAACACATAAGTCAGGTAGTCGACGATCATGTCCATCATCACGCCGTCATAGGTCGGCCAGTATTTCTTGACCCCGTAAAGCCGCGCCAGCGGGCCGTCCACGCCGTCCACGATCAGCGCGATCAGCAGCCAGAGAAACATCTGCGACCATTCCTCGCGCACCGCGGCCAGCATGGCCAGCATGGAAAGAACCGCGCCGGTGGCGGTCAGCAGATGAACGGCAAGGGCTTTCAGGCGTGGGGTCATCAGGGGCGTTTTGTCACCAAATCGTGATAATCACAAGGTTGGGCGGGTTTCAGGGGGCGCTCATGTCACGAATTCGTCACGCCCGTAACCCTGAAGATACAAAAGCGCGGTCAGATCGCCGTGATTGATGCGCAGATCGACCTGGGCGGCAACGGCGGGCTTGGCATGCAGCGCGACCCCCGCCCCGGCAAGTTGCAGCATCCCCAGGTCGTTGGCCCCGTCGCCCACCGCGAGCGCGTCGGCAGGCGTCAGGCCCCGCGCGGCGCTGATTTCGTGCAGGGCCTGGACCTTGGCCTCGCGCCCCAGGATCGGCAGGCCGACATGGCCGGTCAGCACGCCGCCATCCGCCAGCAGCGTGTTGGCGCGGTGTTCGTCGAAGCCGAGCGCCTTGGCGACGGGGCCGGTGAAGTCCAGAAAACCGCCGGAAACCAAGGCGGTATAGGCACCCTGCGCGCGCATCGTGGCGACCAGTTCGCGCCCGCCCGGTGCAAGGGTGATGCGGCTGTCCAGAACCTGTGTGATGGCGGTTTCGGCCAGCCCGGCCAGCAGGGCGACACGCTCGGTCAGGGCTTCGTGGAAGTTCAGCTCTCCGTTCATGGCGCGGGCGGTGATATCGGCCACGCGCGCGCCCACGCCCGCGAAATCGGCCAGTTCGTCGATGCATTCCTGCTCGATCATGGTCGAATCCATGTCGGCCAGCAGGATCGCCTTGCGGCGGCCGGCCGTGGGCTGGACCGCCATGTCGAAGCCCTGTTCCTGCAAGCCCTGCCATTCGTCCCAGAAGTTTGCCGGCGTATCGGCGACCGGGAATTCGGCGGCCGCGCCCTCGGCCAGCCAGATCGAATGGCCCCCGTTCCAGCGAGCGCGCAGCCCTTCGACAAGCGCGGGCGAAAGGTCGGCGCGGGTGGGGGCGGCAAGAAGCGTGATGGTCTGCATGAGGACCTCGGGTCGAGGGATGGGGTCGGGCCAGCTACTAGCCAAAGCGGGGCAGGGCCGCAATCCGCAGGGTGGTGTTTTCGCGCGTGGAAAAAAACGCTTGCAAGGCGGGCGGGGCGGGTTTAGTCCCGTCGGCGGGACACCTCGCCCCAACGCGAGGCTTTTACCTGGAAGGGTAGTAACATGACTGCACAAGCACCGGCCACGCGGCCGGCCAATCCGCGTTTTTCCTCTGGCCCCTGCGCCAAGATCCCCGGTTACGATCTGAACATGCTTGCTGACGCGCCGCTTGGCCGCTCGCATCGTTCCGCGCTGGGCAAGAGCAAGCTGGCCGAGGCGATCGACCTGACCCGCGAAATTCTGGACGTGCCTGCGGATTACCGCATCGGCATCGTTCCCGCCTCCGACACCGGCGCGGTCGAGATGTTTTTGTGGTCCGCCCTTGGCGCCCGCCCGGTCGAGATGCTGGCCTGGGAAAGCTTTGGCGAAGGCTGGGTCACCGATGTCGTCAAGCAGTTGAAGATCGACGCGACCGTGCGCAAGGCGCCTTACGGCGAGATCGTCGATTTCGCGCAGGTCGATTTCGACAGCGACGTGGTTTTCACCTGGAACGGCACCACCAGCGGCGTGCGGGTGCCGAATGGCGATGCGATCCCGGCGGACCGGCAGGGGCTGACCATCTGCGACGCGACCAGCGCGGCCTTTGCGATGGATCTGCCTTGGGACAAGCTGGATGCGGTGACATTTTCCTGGCAGAAGGTGCTGGGCGGCGAGGGTGCGCATGGCGTGCTGATCCTGTCGCCGCGCGCCGTCGAGCGGCTGGAGAGCCATACCCCCGCATGGCCTCTGCCCAAGATCTTCCGCATGACCAAGGGCGGCAAGCTGAACGAGGGGATTTTCAGGGGCGAGACGATCAACACGCCCTCGATGCTGTGCGTCGAGGATTATATCGTCGCGCTGAAATGGGCGAAGTTGCTTGGCGGGCTGCCCGGCCTGATCGCGCGCAGCAATGCCAATGCCCGCGCGGTGCGCGATTTCATCGCGGACAGGGACTGGATCGCCGATCTGGCGGTGGACCCGGCGACGGCTTCGACCACCAGCGTCTGCCTGCGCTTTACCGACGCCCGCATCAAGGACGGTGCGGTTTTCGCCAAGGCCGTCGCCAAACGGCTGGAGAAAGAGGGCGTGGCGCTGGACGCCGGCGCCTATCGCGACGCGCCCGCCGGGCTGCGCATCTGGTGCGGCGCGACGGTCGAGACGGCGGATGTCGAGGCGCTGATGCCGTGGATCGAATGGGCCTTTGACGCCGAGATCGCGGCGCAGGGTTGAATTTCGTCCCGACGCAGGCCGGGGGCGCTGCCCGTCGCCGGCTGGTTCTTGAACCAGTGGCGCACCGCCGGCAACCCCCCGGGGTATTTGAGTGATGAAGAAAAGGGATGACGGGTGCGCCCGCAGGGTCCCGCATATCCAGAGGATAGAGAACATGCCCAAGGTTCTTGTTTCGGACAAGCTTTCGGAAACCGCCGTCCAGATCTTTCGCGATCGCGGCGTCGAGGTCGATTATCTGCCGGATGTCGGCAAGGACAAGGAAAGGCTGGCCGAGATCATCGGTCAGTATGACGGTCTGGCGATTCGCTCGGCCACCAAGGTGACCGAGAAGCTGCTGGCTGGCGCGGCCAATCTGAAGGTGATCGGACGCGCGGGGATCGGGGTGGACAATGTCGATATTCCGGCGGCCTCGAAAAAGGGGGTGATCGTGATGAACACGCCCTTCGGGAACTCGGTCACCACCGCCGAACATGCGATTGCGATGATGTTCGCGGTGGCGCGGCAATTGCCCGAGGCGAGCGTTTCGACCCATGAAGGGAAATGGGAGAAGAGCCGTTTCATGGGGGTCGAACTGTTCAACAAGGTTCTGGGGGTCGTCGGTGCGGGGAATATCGGCTCGATCGTGATCGACCGTGCGCTGGGGCTGAGGATGAAGGTTCTGGCCTATGATCCCTTCCTGTCGGAGGATCGTGCGCGCGAGCTGGGCGTGACCAAGGTCGACCTGGACGAGCTGTTGGGCCGTGCGGATTTCGTCACCTTCCACGTTCCGCTGACCGACAAGACCCGCAATATCCTGTCGCGCGAGGCCATCGCGAAACTGAAGCCGGGCGTCCGCATCATCAATTGTGCGCGCGGCGGGCTGGTCGATGAGGAGGCGCTGGCCGAGGCATTGCAGGATGGCCGCGTCGCCGGGGCGGGTTTCGACGTTTTCGCGACCGAGCCGGCCACCGAATCGCCGCTGTTCGGCCTGCCCAATGTCGTCGTGACGCCGCATCTGGGCGCCTCGACCAGCGAGGCGCAGGAGAATGTCGCCTTGCAGGTGGCCGAGCAGATGTCGGATTACCTGCTGACCGGGGCGGTGCAGAATGCGCTGAACATGCCCTCGGTCACGGCGGAAGAGGCTGCGGTCATGGGACCGTGGATCAAGCTGGCCAGTCATCTGGGCAGCTTCGTCGGTCAGATGACGGATGAGCCGATCAAGGCGATCAACATCCTTTACGACGGCGTTGCGGCCTCGATGAACCTGAATGCGCTGAACGCGGCGGTCATTGCGGGGATGATGAAGGTGTCGAACCCCGACATGAATATGGTCTCGGCCCCCGTTGCCGCGAAGGAGCGGGGGATCCAGCTTGCCACGACCCACCAGGACAAGCAGGGAATCTTCGACGGCTATATCAAGGTCACGGTCGTGACCGAGGAACGTGAACGCTCGATCGCGGGGACGGTCTTCAGCGACGGAAAGCCGCGTTTCATCCAGATTCGCGGGATCAACGTCGATGCCGAAATCGGCGAGCATATGCTGTATACCCGCAACAAGGACGTGCCCGGTGTGATCGGTGCGCTTGGCATGACGCTGGGTGAGCTGGGCGTGAACATCGCGAACTTCACGCTTGGCCGCAGCAGCCAGGGCGATGACGCGATCGCGTTGCTGTATCTGGATGGGGCGGCCTCGCCCGAGGTCGTCGGCGCGCTGAAGGGCACCGGCAAGTTCCTGCAAGTCAAGCCGATGAGCTTCGAGATCTGAGCGGTCGTCCCGGCCCGTTTGCGGGCCGGGCTGCCCAAGGGGGGATCATGACCGTCCATGCCATCGGCGACATTCACGGCGAGTTGGACAAGCTGCGGGCGCTGCACCGGCGCATCGCCGCGCTGTCGGGCGAGGATGCGCTGATCGTTCATCTGGGCGACCTGATCGACCGGGGGCCGGATTCGCGCGGCGTGGTCGAATATTTGATGCAGGGGCAGGCGCAGGGGCGCAACTGGGTGGTGCTGAAGGGTAACCATGACCGCTTCCTGCCGCGCTTCCTGGCGGAACCCGAATGGATGGATCCGGCGCTGAACACGCGCCGGCATTGGGCGACACATGAGGGGATCGGCGCCGCGGCGACCCTGCGCAGCTATGGCGTCGATCCCGGCCTGCGCGGCGCGGCGTTGCATCGTGCGGCGCTTGGCGCGATCCCGGTCGAGCATGTGGACTGGCTGGCGGGACTGCCCGCGTTCTGGCGGCATCCGCTGGCGCTGTTCGTCCATGCGGGCATCAGGCCGGGTGTCGATATCGCGGCGCAGACCGAACAGGACATGCTGTGGATACGCCAGCCCTTTCTGGACGACCGGCGCGATCACGGGGTTCTGGTGGTGCATGGGCACACGCCGGTGCGACAGGTCGAACATCATGGCAACCGGCTGAATATCGATACCGGCGCCGTGTTCGGGCGGCAACTCAGCGCCGTCCGAATCGCGGCCGAAGGGGTCGGGTTGGTCGGGGAAAACGGGGTGGTTCCCCTGCGGCCGATTGCGCCCGAACCCGGGATTTCCCCGCATTCTGCGCCCTGATGGCGGGCGTCGGGTGCCCGGACGGGTGGACAAGGCGGCGGGCGGGCAGTATCCCATGCCCGACCGGGAATCGAGAGACATGCAGGCGACCTTGAAAACTGCGAAATACAATCTGGGCCAGATCGTCCGCCACCGGGAACATCCGTTCCGCGGGGTGGTTTTCGATGTGGATCCCGAATTCGCGAATACCGAGGAATGGTATGAATCCATTCCAGAAGAGGCCCGTCCCGCCCGCAACCAACCCTTCTACCATCTTTATGCGGAAACCGAGGCGACCTATTACGTTGCCTATGTGTCCGAGCAGAATCTGGTGCCCGACCCCTCGGGCGAGCCGCTGGAACATCCCGAGGTCGTCGAGATGTTCGGAGAGTTTGAGGACGGACGTTATCCATTGCAATTCTGCCTGAACTGACGGCGGTTCATGCGCATTCCCTTTGCTGCCCACCCTGCATGCGCGGGACGACAAAGGTCAGGAAATTGCGCTTGTCCTGACGAAAATGGCTGATCGAGCGGGTCAGGCTGCGGATCAGGGGCCAGCCGAATCCCCCTTCGGGCAGGTTGTCGCGCGATATGATGCCGCGCGGTGTCCCGCCCCCTTGCGTCAGGCAGGACCGGGGCAGCGGCGCCCCGTCGTCGGTGACGGCGCAGACCAGCCCGTCGCCTTGGCAGATGACGCAAAGATGGACCCTGGGCAAGCGGCCGGCCGGTGCCGCCCGGCCATGTTCGCCGATATTGTTCAGGACCTCGGCCAGCGCCAGTTCCAGCCGGGCCAACGCATCTTCACCGGCATGGGGCAGGAGGCTTGTTCTCAGTTGGGCCAGCACCACGCGGGTCGTGGCGTGGTCGCTGTGAAAGCTTCGATAAAACATCGGATCGGGGCCGGGCGCGGGCTGCCGCCCTTGCCGGGTGGCAGGGGCGTGTCGAGTCATGGCGATGCCCCCTCTGCCTCGGGTTCCAGCGGGGGGACGATGGTAAAGACCTTGTCCATATGGGTCAGCCGAAAGACGCGCCGCACGTTCGGGGTCGGGTTGTTCAGTTGCAACCGGCGATCGGCGGGCAGGGATTTCAGCACCGAAATCACGGCCCCCAGGCCCGAACTGTCCATGAAGGTGACATGTCGCAGGTCCAGCACGACCAGCCCCGGCGCTTCGTGGATGATATCGCGCAACCTGTCCTTAAACGCGGTCGCGATGGCCGCATCCAGCCGCGTTTCCCCGAGTGTGGCGGTCACCTGCTGATCTTGTCGGTCGATGCTGAGTTTCATGTTGCGCGTCCGGTGTTTCCTCGCCTTCCGTCCTGATAGCAAAGAGAGGTTACCAAATCGTTATGGCAACTTGGCCTTTCCGGCAGGCCAGGCGCGAAATCGGGGAATTCGGGTGTTTTCCAGGGGCGGGCTGCCCGAATAATAGACAGCATTTTAATTGATCTTGAGACAAGCCGGGAATGGGCGTTATCCTTTTATTAGGCTATTGGCGGTAAAGGTGGATTGTCCCGGCGAATGGCCGGGGTCGGGGGAATGACACGCGCCTTTGGGGCGGTATTTACAGTGGGATGCGCCGCGACATGACTTTGCGCAGGAATCTTGCCGATGGCTGATGTCAGCCTCGACTGTCCGCAAGACGGCCGGGCGCCCGTGGGCGCGCTATGCGCGGCGTTGCGCGACAGTCTGGGCGCGGACGGCCATGTGCTGACCCGCAGCGCCGCGCTGCGCCTGGTGCTTGAAGCGCGGATGCCGAACCCGAACGCCCTGACGGCGTATCTGGCCGTTCATGGCGACGGGCCGATGCGTCGGACTCCGACGGTCCAGATCTCGGTCATGGATCGCCAGGGCCTACCAGCGGCGATGCTGTATCCGGCGGCCCGGCGCCTGGTCGAAGAAGCCGGCCTTGCATCACCGGGCGGAAGGGGACCGACATGACCCGACATGCGCATGATCCGGAATTCAGGGCCTATGGCGGCAACCTGCCTGTTTATACGAACGCGCAGATCGCGGCTTACCTGACCGATGGTTTCTGGAATGATAACGGCATGGGCCGGCGGTCCTTCGACGTCGCAACCGGGGGCACGCTGATCGCGGACATCTCGGGGCTGACGGCGGCGGGACGCAAGCTGGCGGCGGCGGCTTTCGGCGCGTGGGAACAGGCCAGCGGGCTGCGGTTCGACATCGCCTATCATCATGTTGCGAATGCGCATCTTACCCTGGACGACTGGGACAGGGGCGGCTGGTCCACCAGCGAGGTCTGGGGCAGCACCATCCGCAGTTCGCACGTCAACATCGGCCCGGACTGGCTGCAAACCTATGGTGAGGGGTTTGCCAGCTACTCCTACCAGACCTATCTGCATGAAATCGGCCATGCCCTGGGGCTGGGCCATCCGGGCAACTATAACCAATGGGGTTTTTACGGCACGCATAACCATTACCTGAACGATAGCTGGCAGGCGTCGCTGATGTCCTATTTCAGCCAGGACAACAACACCTGGCTGGACGCCAGTTTCGCCTTTGCCGTCACGCCGATGGCCGCCGACCTGATCGCGATTCGCGACCTCTACGGTCCGGCGCAGCTACGCATGGGCGCCACCACCTATGGCGAGGTGACGAATGCGGGTGGCAATTACCAACTGGTTGCAGAGCTGTTGAACGATCACGCGGCGCGCACGAAGATCACCTTCACGATCCAGGATCACGGCGGCCGCGACCGGCTGGTGCTGCGATCGGACGGGACCGATCAGGACATCAACCTGGCGCCCGGTGCGGCGTCCAGCGCCTATGGGTTGCGCGGCAATATCGTGATCGCCGACGACACGATGATCGAGGAATATGTCGCGGGCCGCGGCAACGACCTGATCTGGGGCAATCGGGCCGCCAATGTCCTCTATGGCGGGGCGGGCGACGATACGATTCACGGCGGGCTTGGCAATGACCGGCTGGAAGGTGGGCCGGGCGCCGATCGGCTGGTCGGTGGACGGGGCAACGACGTCTATGTCGTCGACCGCAAGGATACGATCGTCGAACGTGCGGATGGTGGTATCGATACCGTTCGCATCCTTGATGCGAACTATGCCCTTGGTGCCAATCTGGAAAACCTGATCCTGGAAGGCCGCGCGAATACGCGCGGCTGGGGCAATGAACTGGACAATCTCGTGCAGGGCAACAGCGGGGCAAACGAACTTTTCGGCGGACGGGGCAATGATACTATCGGGGGCGGGCCGGGCAACGACACGATCCACGGCGGTCCGGGCGATGACCTGCTTCGGGGCGGCGTGGGGGCGGATCTGCTGATCGGCGGCCCCGGAAACGACACCTATGTCATTGACCGTCACGACAGGATTGTCGAAGTTGCGGGCGGCGGAAATGATACTGTCGAGGTCGCTTTCACCTATGCCTTGGGCGATCCGAACCTGGAAAACATCGTTCTGACAGGGGCTGGCGATGTGAATGCCTGGGGCAACCTGCACGATAACCGGCTGATCGGGAATGCGGGTGATAACCTTCTGGCCGGCGGGCGCGGCAACGACACGCTGCGGGGCGGGGCAGGCGACGATACCCTGCGCGGAGGACCGGATGCCGATACCTTCCTCTTTGAATTCGGCCATGACGTGATCGAGGATTTTCAGGACGATATCGACACCATCCTGCTGGCGCGCGACCTTTGGGGCGGTGCGCACCTGTCCTTTGCTCAATCCGTGGACAAGGCGCTGAGCTATGCCCTGGTCAAGGACGGCTCGATCCTGTTCGACTTCGGCGATGGCAACAGCCTGAAACTGGCGGGATTTTCCAATATCGCGGCGCTGTCGAATGATTTGCAGTTCTTCTGACGAATTTGCCGTGGCGGGTTTTGGGCAAGCTGCCCTGGAAACCCCTCGATCCCGGCAGGCGAAGGCCGTCCGCAAGGGAACCTCGTCGAGGCGACGTTTTTCTTTTCGCGGTTGGGCCAGAGGTGCTGCCCTGCC
This sequence comes from uncultured Paracoccus sp., assembly GCF_945915435.1. Classification (GTDB taxonomy): domain Bacteria; phylum Pseudomonadota; class Alphaproteobacteria; order Rhodobacterales; family Rhodobacteraceae; genus Paracoccus. The sequence continues at coordinate 41,091 of NZ_CAMEFG010000011.1, forward strand.
TCGCGGCTTTGGGCACGGCTGTGCCGCGCGCAAGGCGGCGTTGCTCATGGGGGCTGCCTTGGCCGCGTGCGGGTCGGCTTTGGTTGCCTTTCGGGATCGGCGTCTGCCGGATTGTCCAGCCGGCGGGACGGGATGCGCAGTCGCCGACGGACATGCCCGGCCCGCTGCCTTGCAGTCTTTCGCTCGGGCGTTGGAGCGTTGTATTTCCGCCGTTTTTCACGGTCCGGCATCCGCTCTTGCTGGAAATATCTTGCGGCCCGCCACGCCCCTGAATCGCAAAGATGATGCGGGTCATTGCTTTTGGGCATTCCTGGGGTCGCTTGGCAACTCTGGCTGTGACTCTGCGGATCGGTTGCCGCGGGAAGAGAGGATGAGCGCCCGGAACATGACAAGCGGCAGCACCGCCGAACCCAGGTCCCGGTTGGCGGCGAACCGGGCGGTGAAAGGCTGCGTGTCGGATGTCGCCTGCCAACCTCAAGTTATTGATAATCAGCCGTATTTCGCGAATATCTTTCAGTCGGCCCCGCGCACCGCAAGCTGCGCGATGCGCAGCACGTCCCTGCTTAGCGGCAGAGAGGATTCCATCTGGTCCAGCCTGATCCAGCGGGCATCCAGCGCGTCGTCGCTGGCCAATGGCTCGCCCGCCTGCCAGTGGCAGAGGACGGCGATCAGGATGAAATGGTGGCGCAAACTGCCATCGGGCGCGGTGTCCAGGGCGTCCAGCACTTCCAGCACATGGCGGGCTGTCGCTAGGATGCCGGTTTCTTCGCGCAACTCGCGTTCGGCGGCGGCCATTAGGGCCTCGCCCCGCTCGATCTTGCCGCCGGGAAAGCCCCATAACCCTGCATCGGGCGGGTTGGCGCGCTGGACCAGCAGCGCCTTGCCGTCGCGGATCACGACGGCCAGAACGGCGGGGATCGGGGTCATCAGCGGCTGTCCTGCTGCAAATCCTTCAATTCATAAAGCAGCGACAGCGCCTCGCGCGGGGACAGGCTGTCGGGTGAGATGTCGCGCAGCCGATCCTCGACCGCCGAGGACCTGGCCAGGGCCGCAGCCGGTGCGGGCGGTGCCGCGCGAAACAGCGGCAGGTCGTCCAGCAGGGCAGCGGGACGGGCCGCGCCTTCGCGTTCGCCCGATTCCAGCGCGTGCAGGATCTCTCGCGCGCGCTCGACGACCGATCCGGGCAGGCCCGCCAGCCGCGCGACCTGCACGCCATAGGACCGATCCGCCGCGCCCTTGCGGACCTCGTGCAGGAAGATCACCTCGCCTTCCCATTCGCGGACAGTGACGGTGGCGTTCTCGATGCCCGGCAGGCGGGCGGAAAGGGCGGTCATTTCATGGTAGTGGGTGGCGAAAAGCGCGCGGCAGCGGTTGGTGGCGTGCAGATGTTCCATCACCGCCCAGGCGATCGACAGCCCGTCCCATGTCGCGGTGCCGCGTCCGATTTCGTCAAGGATCACAAGGGCATGTCCATCGGCCTGGTTGAGGATCGCGGCGGTCTCGACCATCTCGACCATGAAGGTGGACCGCCCCCGCGCCAGGTCGTCCGCCGCGCCGACGCGGCTGAACAACTGGCTGACGAGGCCGATATGGGCGGATTTCGCGGGCACGAAGGCGCCCGCCTGCGCCAGCACGGCGATCAGCGCGTTCTGGCGCAGGAAGGTCGATTTGCCCGCCATGTTCGGCCCGGTCAGCAGCCAGATCGCCGGGGTTTCGCCCGAGGTCAGGGCGCAGTCGTTGGCGACGAAGGCGCCGCCCTTGCGTTTCAGCGCGCGCTCGACGACCGGGTGGCGGCCGCCGGTGATCTGGAAGGCGCGGCTGCCGTCCATCTGCGGGCGGGTCCAGCCCTCGCCCGTGGCCAGATCGGCGAATGCGGCTTGCAGGTCGATCTCGGCCAGCGCGCGGGCGGCTTGACCGATGGGACCGGCGCGCTCCAGCACCTCGCGGGTCAGGCTGGCGAAGATGGCGCGCTCGATTTCCAGCGCGCGGTCGCGGGCGTTGAGGATGCGGGTCTCCAGTTCCGACAGCTCGACGGTGGTGAAGCGGATCTGGTTGGCGGTGGTCTGGCGGTGGATGAAGCGCTCGTTCAGGGGCGGCGCCAGCATCCTTTCGGCATGGGTGGCGGTGGTTTCGATGAAGTAGCCCAGGACGTTGTTGTGCTTGATCTTCAACGAGGAAATGCCGGTGTCGCGGATATAGTCCGCCTGCATCCCGGCAATGACCCCGCGCCCTTCGTCGCGCAGGCGGCGGGTCTCGTCCAGTTCCTCGTCATGGCCGGGGGCGGTAAAGCCGCCGTCGCGGGTCAGCAGGGGTGGCTCGGCCACCAGCGCGTCGTCCAGCAGGTCGATCAGCGTCTCGTGCCCGTGCAGGTCGCGGGCGGCATCGGACAGAAGCTGGCCGGAGTCCGCAGGCAGCATCCGGGCGATCACCGCGCCTTGCGTCAGCCCCGCGCGGATCGCGGCCAGGTCGCGCGGTCCGCCGCGATCCAGCGCCAGCCGGGACAGGGCGCGGTCCATGTCGGGCACGCGCGCCAATGCCTCGCGCAGCGCGGCGGTCAGGCGGGGCGCATCGGCCAGCAGGGCGACGGCGTCGTGGCGGGCGTGGATTTCCGCCAGGTCGCGCGAGGGCGCAGAGATGCGCCGGTCCAGAAGCCGCGCCCCCCCGGCGGTCACCGTGCGGTCGATCGCGGCCAGCAGCGAGCCGTCGCGCCCGCCCGATAGCGCTTGCGTCAGTTCCAGGTTGCGCCGGGTGGCGGCGTCGATCTGCATCGCGCCGCCGGCGGCCTCGCGCACGGGGTGGCGCAGCAGGGGCAGGCGGCCCTTCTGGGTCAGTTCCAGGTAATCGGCGATCGCCCCCATCGCTGCCAGTTCGGCACGGGAAAAGCTGCCGAAACCGTCCAGCGTTTCCACGCCGAACAGCCCGCACAGGCGCCGCTGCCCCGCGGTGCTGTCGAAGCTGCCTGCGGGCAGTTCGGTCAGCGCCGCGCCGTTTTCGCGGGCCATTTCGTCCAGCCCGCAGCCTTCGACCGCCAGCAGTTCGCGGGGTGCGTGGCGGGCCAGTTCCGGCCCGAGGCGCGGCAGCGGGCAGGGCGTCACCCTGAATGCCCCGGTCGAGATGTCCACCCAGGCCAGCGCCGATTCGCCGCGCACGCTGGCGAAGCTGGCAAGGAAGTTGTGGCGGCGCGCTTCCAGCAGCGATTCCTCGGTCAGGGTGCCGGGCGTGACCAGCCGCACCACGTCGCGGGCGACGACGGATTTCGATCCGCGCTTCTTTGCTTCGGCGGGGTCCTCCATCTGTTCGGCGATGGCGACGCGAAAGCCCTTGCGGATCAGCGTCAGCAGGTAGCTTTCGGCGGCATGGACCGGGACGCCGCACATCGGGATCGGCTCACCCTGATGGGTGCCGCGTTTCGTCAGCGCGATGTCCAGCGCGGCGGCGGCCTGAACCGCGTCGTCAAAGAACATCTCGTAGAAATCGCCCATGCGGTAGAACAGCAGCGCGCCGGGGTTCGCTTCGCGGATCGCCAGGAACTGGGCCATCATCGGGGTGGGCTGGGGGCTGGGCTGTGCGGGCATCTTGCGTCTGTGATCTGTGGCCGATCTGTTCTAGACGCAGCCGCGCCGCTTTGGAACCGCCCTTGACGCTTGCGACATGGTGCCGCTTGCCGATCCGGTCAACTGGACAGGCGGGCCGGGGCGCGCTAGGCAGGGGGTGTCATATGTTATCCTGCGGCTCGCAAGGGGTATTCGCCCGCGCGCATTCCTTGCTGCCTGCCCGCTTTCCCCACCTGACCCTTTCGGGCCTTTCAGGACGTGGCGTAATGAGTTTTGACGCAGTTGCGGGGCCGCAGCCCCTGTTGACGTTGTTTGCGCCCTTGCAGGCGTCGCGCACGCCCGATGGCATGTTGCGGATGGATGAACGCTTCGTGGCGGGCATGACCTTGCATGCGCAGAACTGGCCCGGCCCGGTGGTCGCCGTGTTGCGCGACGGGGGCGGCGCCGAACGGCCCCGGACCCGTTCCTATCACCCCGACAGGCTGGCCTTTTCGGTGCGCCTGCTGCCGCCCCACATCCCGCTGGAAGAGGCGCTCGAGTCCCAGCCCGGCGTCGTCATGGCCGCCGCCGATGCGCTCGATCACCTGCCACTGGTCGATGCGGCGCGGCGCAGGGGGCTGGGCGTGGTTCTGGGCGTGGACCGGACGCTGGACAGCCGGTTGCAGGCGCAGATGGGCGCGCGCGGGCTGCTGCGCCGCCTGTGGGGAATCGGCAGCAACCTGCGCGACGAACGCCGCCGCAAGCGCGCGCTGCGCGATGCGGACGGGGTGCAGATGAACGGCTATCCGGTGTCGCAGGAATACCGCGGGCTGAACGGCAATTCGATCCGTTTTCTGGACAATCGCCTGGGGCCGCAGATGCTGGCGACGGGTGCCGGCATGGCACGGCGGCGGGCGGCGCTGGCGCAGGGCGGGCCGCTGCGGCTGGTCCATTCGGGCCGGTTGGAGGCGGGCCTGGGCGCGCGGCGGCTGGTGCCGCTGGCGGCGGCGCTGCGCGATGCGGGATTGTCCTTTACGCTGGTGATCGAGGGCGGCGGCGCGCTGCTGCCCGCGATGCGCCACCAGGTCGCGCAGCTTGGCTTGCAGGATTGCGTCGAACTGGCGGGGCCGCTGGATTTCGCGGGCGCGCTGGTTCCCCTGCTGCGCGAGCGCGCCGACCTGCTGGTCAGTTGCCGCACCCTGGCCGAGCCGTCGGACATCTTCCTTGAGGCGATGGGCTGCGGCCTGCCGGTCCTGGGCTTCGACAATGCCATGCTGGCCCCGCTGATCCGCGATAGCGCGGGCGGCTGGACCGTGCCGCAGCGCGACATCGGTGCGATGGCGCACCGGATCATGTTGCTGGACCGCGACCGCGACCGGATTGCCGAGGCCGCGCAGTCGGCGCTGGATTACGCCCGCCGCCACGATTTCGAAACCGAGTTCCGCCTGCGGGCCGAACATCTGCGCGAGGTTTTCCTCAGGACCCGCGACGAGCGTTTCGTCCCTGGCGAATGGCTTCGACCGCATGGCCGGGCAGGATCGTGAAGCCCCTGGCATAGCGCCCCGCCAACCGCCGGGGGTTGGACATCATGCGCCAGAACCATTCCATCCGCACGCGGCGCACCAGCCGGGGCGCGCGTTTCTGGTGGCCGGACAGAAAGTCCAGCCCCGCCCCGATCGAGGCGAAGCCGACCCCGTCCAGCCCGTCCCTTGCGCGGATGGCGAATCGTTCCTGGCGCGGCGCGCCAAGCGCCAGCAGGCACAGCCGCGCGCCCGACCGGCGGATCGCGGCGATCACCTCATCCGCCTCGGGTCCTTGGGGGTCGAAGGGGAAACCCGGCGCATGGGTCAGCGCGACCTGCAAACCCGGCACCAGTTCGCGCAGCCGCGCCGCCGCCTTTTCCAGCGAATCGTCGTTGCTGCCGATCAGCGCGACCGGGTAGCCGCCCGAGGCCGCCAGTTCCATCAAGGGCACGACCAGATCCGATCCGGGCACCAGCGACACCGGCTGGCGGGCCAGCTTCGACAGCCACACCACCGGATTGCCGTCGGCGCAGATCAGGTCATGACCCGCATAGGCGCGGGCGAAGGCGCCGTCCTGCCCAAGCCTTTGCAGATGATCGACGTTCAGCGTCGCGATGGCGAAGCCCCGGCCTTGCGCAAGGCGCTGGCGGACGGCGTCCAGCAGGCTGACCGCGTCCTTCATGTTGATGCCGACGGTAACCTCGTCTGGAAAGCGGAATTGCATCTTGCCCCTCTGCCCGGCTATCCCGGCGCGAGGATGGGTCGATTGCGGCCCGAATGCAATCTTGGATCTGGAATCATGGTTTCTGCCGGACGGCGACAAGGCGGCAAGGGGGTGGCGGCATGACCGCGCTTGCCCTGATCGCGCTCTTGTGCTGGCCGCTGGCCGTGGCGGTCCTGTTCAACCGCATGCCCCGCCCCGAGGCCGCCGTCTGGTCGGTCCTGGGCGGCTATCTGGTCCTGCCCCCGGTCGTGGGCATCGACCTGCCGGGCCTGCCGGACATCGGCAAAGAGACCCTTCCGGCGATGGCGGCGGTCCTCTTCGCCTGCCTGACCGGCCCGAAAGAGGGCGAATCGCCCATGCCGCCCATCCCCCCGGCGCTGCTTTTCCTGACGGTCGTGCTGGTCCTGACGCCCATCGCCACCGCCGTCACCAACCCCGATGCGCTGTTCGACGGCATCGTGGTCCGGCCCGGCATCGGCATGATCCAGGGCGTGGGCGAGGCGATCGGCACCACCTTCTACCTGATGCCCTTCCTGCTGGGGTTCTGGCTGTTGTCCGATACGCGCGGGCCGCGGGTGATGGCGCGCGCGCTGGTCGCGGGGGTCCTGGCCTATTCGGTGCTGATGCTGATCGAGATCCGGCTCAGCCCGCAGCTCAACGTCTGGATCTATGGCTTTTTCCAGCATGCCTTCGACCAGACCATGCGCTACGGCGGCTTCCGCCCCATCGTGTTCCTGACCCATCCGCTGTGGGTCGCCTTCCTGACGCTGACCGCGCTCTTGTCCGCCATCGCCCTGCTGCGCGTCGAGGGAACGCCGCGCGCAAGGGGCATCGCCGCCTATCTGACGGTCATCCTTGTGCTGTGCAAATCGCTGGGCGGGCTGATGCACCTGTTCATCGCCGCGCCGATCCTGTGGCTGATGCGGCCGCGCATGATCGTGCTTTTCGCGCTGGTGGTGGGGATTGCGGTCTTTCTTTATCCCGTGGCGCGGGCCTTGCCCTGGGTGCCCATCGACGAGCTTGCCGGGCTGATCTCCAGCGCCGAGGCCGAGCGGGGCGGGTCGTTCGAGTTCCGCCTGAACAACGAGGTGATCTTGCTGGACCGCGCCCTGGAACGCCCGTGGTTCGGCTGGGGCGCCTGGGGCCGCCAGTTGATCGTGGACCCCGAATCGGGGCGCCACCTGACCATCGTGGACGGCGAATGGATCAGGGTGCTGGGCCAATATGGCATCACCGGCTATGCCGCCGCGTTCGGCCTGCTGCTGTTGCCCCTGATCATGCTGTGGCGCGCCTGGCCCAAAGGCCGCGACGAGACCGGCCCGGACGGCCTGCTGCTGGCCGCGATGGCGCTGATGCTGTCGCTGAACATGCTGGACCTGGTGCCCAATGCCACCATCACGCCCCTGACCTGGCTGATGGCCGGGATCGTGTCGGGGGCCGCCGTGCGGATGCGCGACGGCAGTTATTTCGCGCAAACCCCTGCCGCCGTGGCGCGCGTGCTGCCTAAAAAGACAGGATTGAAAGCGATACTATAGGGTCTAGTTCCCTGATGTAATATATAAGCGAAAAGTCGCCGCCGCCTGATATTGTCCGGGCGCATCACGGCAGGCGCCGGTTTGTTAGCGAGGATCGTATTATGACATTTGACCTGCCCAAGGCCGAAGCGACCGATATCGCCATCGTGGGCATGGCCGCCCAGCTTCCCGGCGCGGCGGATGTCACGCAATATTGGGAAAACCTGTGCGCGGGCGTCGAATCGATCCGCCGCCTGTCGCCCGACGACCTGCTGGCCGCGGGCGAATCGCGGGCGCGGATGCGCGATCCGAACTATGTCCCCTCGGCGGCGGTTCTGGCGGAATACGACGGGTTCGATGCGGAGTTCTTCGGCCTCTCGCCCAAGGAAGCGGCGATCATGGACCCGCAGCACCGCAAGTTCCTGGAAACCTGCTGGCACGCGCTGGAAAACGCCGCCCATACGCCCGAAGGCTTCGACGGTCCCATCGGGGTCTGGGCCGGTTGCGGCATGGGCAGCTATTTCTACTGGAACGTCTGTTCGAACCGCGATCTGGTCGATGGCGTGGGGCATTTCCTGCTGCGCCATACCGGCAACGACAAGGATTTCCTGTCCACCCGCGCCAGCCATGTCTTTGACCTGACCGGGCCAAGCGTGAACGTGCAGACCGCCTGTTCGACCTCGCTGGTGGCGATTCATACGGCCTGCCAGGCGCTGCTGGCGGGCGATTGCGACATGGCGCTGGCGGGCGGCGTCACCATCGAGATGCCGCACGGGCTGGGCTATCTCTACAAGGAAAACGAGATCCTTTCCCCCGACGGCCATTGCCACGCCTTCGACCATCGCGCGCAGGGCACGGTATTCGGGTCCGGCGCGGCGGTGGTGGTGCTGCGGCGGCTGTCGGATGCGCTGGCGGACGGCGACCATATCTGGGCGGTGATCAAGGGCGGCGCGGTCAACAACGACGGCGCGGCCAAGGCGGGCTATCTGGCCCCCAGCGTCGAAGGTCAGGCGCAGGCCGTGGCCGAGGCGCTGGCAATGTCGGGCGTGAGTTCGGACAGCATCGGCTATGTCGAATGTCACGGCACCGGCACCGCCCTTGGCGACCCGATCGAGGTCGCCGCGCTGAACCAGGGTTTCGCGCGCGTGCAGGACGGTGCGCGCAAGGGGCCGTGCTACATCGGCTCGGTCAAGACCAATATCGGCCATCTGGATACGGCGGCGGGCGGGGCCAGCCTGATCAAGACCGCGCTGGCCGTCCATCACGGGCGCATCCCGCCCAGTCTGGGATATGAGCGTCCCAACCCCGCCATCGACTTTGCGGGCGGGCCGTTCCGGGTCGCCGACCGGCTGACCGACTGGCCGGGACTGCGGCGGGCGGGGGTGAACTCGCTGGGTGTGGGTGGCACGAACGCGCATGTCGTGCTGGAACAGCCGCCCGCACCCGCCGCGCTGCCCGAATCGGACTGGCCCTTCCATATCGTCACCGTCTCGGGCCGGACCAAGGCGGCGCTGGACGCCAATAGCGCGGCGCTGGCCGAATGGCTTGAGGCCAATCCCGGCGTGGACATGGCCGATCTGTCATGGACGTTGACGCAGGGCCGCCGCCGCTTCGACCGCCGCCGCGTGCTGGTGGCCCGCGACGCCGATCAGGCCGCGCGGCTGCTGGACAGTCCCGACCCGCAGCTTGTCTTCGACCATCAGCCGGTGGGCGAGGGCGCGGGCGTGGTCTTCATGCTGCCCGGCGGCGGTGCGCAATATGCGGGCATGGCGCGCGACCTTTACGCGACCGAGCCGGTCTTTCGCGACTGGATGGACCGGGGCCTTGCCCATCTGGCGAAGCTGAGCGGGCAGGACATCCGCGCCCTCTGGCTGCCCGCGGATGCGGATCGCGAGGCGGCGGACAGGCAGTTGCTGACGCCTTCGCTGCAACTGCCCTTGCTGATGATCACTGAATATGCGCTGGCGCAGTTGTGGATGGGCTGGGGCGTGCGTCCCGCCGCGCTGATCGGCCATTCGATGGGCGAAAACACCGCCGCCTGCATCGCGGGGGTGATGTCGTTTCAGGACTGCATCGGCCTTGTCCACCTGCGTGGGCAGTTGATGGACAGCGTGCCTGCGGGCGGCATGGTCAGCGTCGAACTGGACCCCGATGATTTTGCCGGCGACCTGGGTGATCTGGATCTGGCGGCGGTCAATGCGCCGGGGCTTTCGGTCGTGTCCGGCCCCAACGACAAGCTGGAGGATTTCGCGGCCCGCATGGCCGCGCGCGGGATCGAGGTGCAGCGCATCGCCATCGCCATCGCCGCCCATTCGCGGCTGCTGGATCCGATCCTTGGCCGGTTCCGCGACTATCTTGCGCGGATCGCGCTGAACGCGCCGCAGATCCCGATCATCTCGAACCGCACCGGCCTGCCCCTGACCGAGGCGCAGGCGACCGACCCCGATTATTGGGTTGGCCACCTGCGCGGCACCGTGCGCTTCGCCGACGGCATCGACCATCTGGCGCGTCAGGGCGATCACGTTTTCCTTGAGGTCGGGCCGGGCCGCGCGATGAAGGTCATGGCGCAGGCGCACCCGGATGTGGGGGCGCATCAGGTCGTCTCGACCCTGCGCCACCGCGACCATGCGGTGGGCGACGACGTTTATTTCATGCTGGCGCTGGCGCGGGTCTGGGCGGCGGGCGTCGAGATCGACTGGGACCAGATCTGGGGCGGCGTCCGGCGCCGCCGCCTGCCGCTGCCGGGCTATCAATTCCAGCGCAAACGCTATTTCATCGAGCGCGCCACCCCCCAGGCGATGGTCGAGGGCGCGGATGAGTTGTCGCGCATCGACGACCCCGCCGCCTGGGGTTGGCGGGTGGCGTGGCGGCAGGCCGCCTCGGGGGTCGAGATCGGGGCGGATGGCCAGCCCGTGACCGATTCCAGCCGCCGCCATCTGGTCTTTCTGGATGATGAGGGGCTGGGTCAGCGGCTGGTCGGGCATCTGCGCGCGGCGGGCCAGCCGGTCGCGACCGTCCAGCCCGGCGACCGCTTTGCCGATCTGGGCGAGTGCGGCTTTACCCTGCCCCCCGAATCCGACCGCGAGGGGTATGAGATGCTGCTGGCCGCCCTTGCCGCGCAGGACATGGCGCCCGAACGCATCCTGCATCTGTGGTCGGTCACGGATCAGGACCGCATCCGGCCCGGTTCAAGCCTGCTCAACACGCGGATGGAGCGGGGCTTTTTCAGCCTGCTGCACCTGGCGCAGGCGCTTGGCAGCGAATTGCCCGACGCCGCCCCCGATCTGGTCGCCTTCACCAATGACGCGCTGAGCGTCGCGGGCGAACCCGCCGCCCATCCCGAAAAGGCGACCGCGCTTGGCCCGGTCCGCGTGCTGCCCCATGAATCGCGGATGACCGCGCGGCTGGTCGATATCCGCATGCCGCAGGGCCGTCGCGCCGATGCCGCGCTGGACCGCCTTGCCGCGCAGCTTTTCGAGGAATCGCTGGCCCCCGCCACTGATGCCACCATCGCCTGGCGCGACGGGCGGCGGCTGGAACAGGCGGTGCGCCAGGTCGCGCTGCCCGACCTTAATGCGCCTGCGATCGCGCCGGGGCAGGTCTGCCTGATCACCGGCGGCTTCGGGGGCATCGGCCAGACCATCGCGCGCGACCTGGCGCGGCGCGGCGGCGCGAAGCTGGCGCTGATCACCCGCGACGCCGTGGACAGCCCGCGCGTGATCGCCGCCGTGACCGATCTGGAATCGCTTGGGGCCGAGGTCCTGCCGATTTGCGCCGAGGTCACCAGCCCCGAGGACATGCGCCGCGCCGTCGATCAGGCGCGCGCGCGTTTCGGCGGGGTCGATGTCGTGCTGCATGCCGCCGGGATCACCCGCGACGCGCTGATTGCGGCCAAGACCGACGACGACGCCTGGGACGTGCTGGCGCCCAAGCTGATGGGCACGCAGGCGCTGGCCGAGGCGCTGGCCGACCATCCGGCGCAGGCCACGGTGCTGTTTTCCTCGACCAGTTCGATCATCGGCGCGGCGGGTCAGGTCGATTACGTCGCGGCCAACGAATATCTGAACGCGGTGGCGCGCGCGGCCCCCAAGGGGTTCGGGCGCACGGTGGCGGTGAACTGGGGGGTCTGGGCCGATGCGGGCATGGCCGCCCGCGCCGCCGGTCTGGACCAGCAGGCGCAGGCCGAAGGGGCGCCCGTCGCGCGGCCCCTGCTGGACGACGCGCTGCCTTTGCCGGGCGGGCGGCAGTTCCGCAAGCTCTTGCGCATCGGCGACTGGATCATCGGCGGCCACCGCACCGCGCAGGGCCAGGCGCTGATGCCCGGAACCGGCTGGGTCGAGCAGATCGCCGAGGCCGCCGTGGAATCCGGCCTGCCCCTGCCGCTGGCGATCCACGACCTTGAGTTCATGCGCCCCGTGATGGTGGCCGAGGGCGGCGTGGCCCTGGTCACCGTGCGGGTCGTGGGCGAGGGCGAGCGGCTGCGCATCGACATCCTGGACGACCCCGAGGGCGCGCCGAACGTCTCTGCCCTTGTCGCCCCGGCGGATGGCGCGGCGGGCTTCCCCCTTGCCGTGCCTGGCGAATGGCAGCAGGACGGCGGCGGCAAGGCGCTGCCATCGGCGCAGGACAGCCAGATGCGCTTTGGCCCGCGCTGGCAGGTGCTGCGCCGCCAGCGCATCGACGGCACACAGGGTTGTGCGGAACTGGCGCTGGACGCGGCCTTCCGTTCCGATCTGGATCAGGGCTATATTCTGCATCCGGCGCTTTTGGACATTGCCACCGGCTGGGCGATGGAACTGATCGAGGGCTGGCGTCCCGACCACCTCTGGGCACCGATGAGCTATGGCCGCATCACCATCCACCGCCCGCTTGGCGGCCATGTCGTCAGCCATATCCGCAACGCCGGGGCGAATACGGCGGGTTCGGGCATGGCGGAATTCGACGTGACGCTGACCGATCCGCAAGGGCAGGTGCTGGTCGAGATCAAGGGCTTTTCCATCCGCCGCCTGCAAGGCGGTTTCGCGGGCGCCCCGCGCCACGGCGGCGAACGCCCCCTGACCCCGGCCGAGCGTCGGCTGCATCACAACATCAGCCAGGGGATTCCGGCGGCGCTTGGCCCCTCGATGCTGGAACGCGCGATGGCGACGGGGCTGGCGCAGGTCTTCGTGTCCTCGCTGGACCTGCCCGGTCTGATGGCCGAGGCCGCCCGGACCGAGGATGTCACCCCGACCGAGGGCGGGTTCGAGCGGCCCGACCTTGACGCCGACTTCATCGCCCCGGCGCCCGGCATCCAGACGGAACTGGCCGGGATCTGGTCGGAACTGCTGGGCATCGCGCAGATCGGCGCGGCGGACAGCTTCTTCGATCTTGGCGGGCATTCGCTGATCGCGGTCAGGATGTTTGCCGCCGTGCGCAAGGCGATGGGGCTGGATTTGCCCATCTCGACCCTGTTCGAGGCGCCGACCATCGCCCAGCTTGGCGCGCTGATCGAGGCGCGCATCGGTCCCCGCGACGGTGGCGCGGCCGAGGCGTCGCAGGCCGTGCGGCTGGTCTCCAGCGCCGATGCCCCGGCGCGGCGCTTCGTCGTCGATATGGGCGGGCGGGACGAGGCGACGCCCTTCTTCATGGTCGCGGGCATGTTCGGCAACGTGATGAACCTGCGCCAGCTTGCGCAGCGCCTTGGCGCGGACCGCCGCTTCTACGGGCTTCAGGCGCGGGGCCTGTTCGGCGACGACCCCCCGCACGAGGATTTTGCTGACGCCGCCCGCGACTATCTGGCCGAGGTCCGGCAGGTCCAGCCGCATGGCCCCTATCTGCTGGGCGGCTTTTCCGGCGGCGGGCTGATCGCGCTGGAAATGGCGCGGCAGTTGCACGAGGCGGGGGAAGAGGTCGCGCAGCTTGTCATGCTGGACACCCCCCTGCCGATGCGGCCCGCGCTGAGCAGGCAGGACAGGCTGCTGATCCGCCTGGCGGAAATGCGCGAGCAAGGCCCGGCCTTCGTCGGCAACTGGCTGCGGGCCAAGCGCGATTACCGCAAGGCTTTGCAGGATCGCGCGAATGTGGTCGAAAGCGACAGCGCCTTTCACGACCGCGAGATCGAGGCGGCCTTCTACCGCGCCTTGCCCAAGGTCCGGCTGGCCCCTTGGGATGGCCCGGTCGCCATGTTCCGCCCGCCGCTTGACCGGCGTTTCAAGGTCTCGGGCGGGAAATGGGTCACGGCGGGGCGCGAATATCTGTTCGAGGACAACGGCTGGACCCCGTGGATGCCGGGGCTGCGCGTGGTCGAGGTGCCGGGCGACCACGATTCGATGGTGCTGGAGCCGAACGTGCGCCGCCTTGCCTCGGTCCTGCGCGACATCCTGCGCGGGGCCGACAATAGCGATGCACAGGCAAGGGCTGCGGAATGAATAGCCCCGTCCTGCATACCCCCGTCCTGCACACCATCGTGCTGAACTTCCGCACGCCCGAGTTGTCGATCATGGCCGTCGAGGGCGCCCTGCGCGAGATGGAGGGGATCGCGGGCGGCGTCACGCTGGTCGATAACGATTCCGGCGACGGATCGCTGGAACGGATGCGGGCCGAGGCGCAGGCGCGCGGCTGGCTGGACGGCGACCGGCTGGCCATCGTCGGGTCGGGCCATAACGGCGGCTTCGGCGCGGGCAACAATTTCGGCATCCGTCGCGGCACACCCGACGGGCGGCGGGCCGATCTGGTCTATCTGCTGAACTCGGACGCGATCCCGCAGCCCGGCGCGATCCGGGCGCTGGTCGATCATCTGGCCGCCCATCCACAGACGGGCATCGCCTGCTCGCGCATTCGCGGCATGGACGGCGCGCCGCATCAGACGGCGTTCCGTTTCCCCTCGATCCTCGGCGAATTCGAGGGGGCGGTGAAAACAGGCCCCGTCTCGCGCCTGTTGCGGCGCTGGATCGTGGCGCTGCCGCAGCCGGATCGCTCGGTTCGGGTGGACTGGTCGGCGGGCGCGTCGATGATGATCCGCATGGATGTGCTGGATCAGGTGGGTCTGTTCGACGAGGGATTCTTTCTCTATTTCGAGGAAACCGACCTGTGCCGCCGCGCTGCCAAGGCCGGTTGGGAAACCCATTACGTGTGGGAAAGCGAGATCGCCCATATCGGTTCGGCCAGCACGGGGATGCAGAGGTGGGACCGCGTGCCGGATTACTGGTATGACTCGCGCCGCCGCTATTTCGAGAAGCACCACGGCAGGGCAGGGGCCTTGCTGGCATCCGTGGCCCATCTGGCGGGCGGCGGGTTGTGGCGGCTGCGCTGCCTGATCCAACGCCGCGACCCCGAGATGCCGCAGGGCCATATGGGGCGGCTGGCCCGCCACGCGCTGCGCCCGCAGGCGCGGCCCAAGCATGTTGAAAAGGTAAAGCCATGACCCAGTTTTCCGCCATCGTTATCGGCAACGAATCCCTGATGCGCCACGCGGCCGAGACCCTGATCGCGCGCGGCCATGACATCGCGGCCATCGTCACGCGCAACCCCGATCTGCGCGCATGGGCCGAAAAGGCGGGCCTGCGGGTCGAGGATCAGGATGCCCCCCCGCCAGATGCGCCGCAGGCGGACTGGCTGTTCAGCGTGGCGAACCTGTCGATCCTGCGCCCCGAGGTGCTGGCGCGCGGGCGTCTTGGCGCGATCAATTTCCACGACGGCCCCTTGCCCCGAATGGCCGGGCTGAACGCGCCGAACTGGGCGATCATCCAAGGCGCCGGCGATCACGGCATCACCTGGCACATGATCGAGGGCGGCGTGGACGAGGGCGACATCCTCGCACAGCGCAACTTTCCCATCGCGGCGGATGACAACGCGCTGACGCTGAACGCGCGCTGTTTCGCGCGCGGGGCCGAGGCTTTCGCCGACGTCGTGCAGATGCTGGAAAACGGCGCGCCGATCCGCCAGAAGCAGGACCTTTCGCAGCGGACCTATCTGGCGCGGGACAAGCGGCCCGACAATGCCTCGGTCCTGGATTTCGCGCAGCCGGTGCGGCGGATCCTGGATCTGGTGCGCGGGCTGGATCATGGCGGCTACTGGAACCCGCTGGCGGAACCCAAGCTGCTGCTGTCCTGCGGCGCTGTCCTGCCCGTCCTGCGGGCCGAGTTTGCCGAGGGCGCGGGCCAGCCGGGGCAGGTGTTGCAGAAGGGCGGCGACAGCGTGACGGTCGCCTGCGCCGATGGCGCGGTGCGGCTGGCGGTCGAGGCGATCACCGATGGGCTTGGCGGTGCGCTGCCGGTGCTGAGCGATGATCAACGCGCCGATCTGACGCGGACCGCCATGGCGGCGGCCCCGCATGACCCGTGGTGGCGCAAGCGGCTGGCCGCGATGCAACCGGCGGTTCTGCCGGGCGTCACCGACCCCGCCGCCCCGCGCCGGCGGGTCGAGATCGGCCCCGCTGATACGCCCGCCGCGCTGGCGGTAGTGGCGGCGGTGCTGGTGCGCCTTGCGGGCGTCAGCGAAACCGATCTGGCGCTGCGCCCGCAGGGGGCAGATGCCGCGCCGGGCATCCTGTCGGATTGGGTGCCGCTGAATGTCGCTGCCGCGCCGAGAACCAGCCTTGCCGCTTTGCAGGCCGCGCTGGAGGGGCAGTTGCACGACATTGCGCACCGAGGCGGCTTCATGCTGGACCTTCTGCGCCGCGCGCCCGAGTTGCGCGACCGTGCCCGCCCCGACCTTGGCATCGACCTGTCGGGCGGCGATGCGCCGGACGCAACCGCGCTGCGGGTCGCGCTGTCCGGCGGGCAGGCGTGGCTGGACTACGACCCCGCCCGCATCGCGCCCATGCGCGCCGAACGGGTGGCCGAGGCCATCCGCGCCGGGTTCGCGCTGCCTGCGGACAGCGCGCTGCGCGATATTCCCATGCTGTCGCCGCAGGAACGGCAGGACCTGCTCTATGCCCGCAATGAAACCGTCGCCCCGGTCGCGCCCGAGACGATGCAGGCCGTCATTTCCCGCGCGCTGGCCGCCGATCCCGACGGCATTGCGCTGGTGTTTGAAAACCGCCAGGTGACGCGGGCCGAACTCGACCGCGCCTCGAACGTGCTGGCGGCGCGGTTGGTGGAACTGGGCGTCGGGCCGGACAGGCCGGTGGGGATCTTCGCCCGCCGCTCGCCCGAAATGGTGATCGGCGCGCTGGCGATCCTGAAGGCGGGCGGGGCCTATGTGCCGCTGGACCCCGACTATCCCGCCGACCGCATCCAGATCTATGTCGAGGATTCCGGCGCCTCGGTCGTGCTTGCGCAAGAGGGGCTGGCGGACCTGCTTCCCCCCCACGGCGCGCAGCTTGTGACGATCCCCGCGCAGATCCCGGCGCAGGATGTGACGGTGCCCGATACCGGCGCGACCGGGGCGAACCTTGCCTATCTGATCTTCACCTCCGGCTCGACCGGGCGACCCAAGGGGGTGATGGTCGAACATCGCAACGTCACCAATTTCTTCGCCGGCATGGACGCCTTTATCCCGCATCGGCCCGGCGATGCCTGGCTGGCCGTGACCAGCCTGTCCTTCGACATTTCCGTGCTGGAAATCTTCTGGACGCTGGCGCGCGGCATCAAGCTGGTCATCGCGGGCGAGGAATCGCGGCTGGCCGTCAGCGGCAGCGGCCATCGCGGCGTGCCTGGCGGGATGGAGTTCAGCCTGTTCTACTGGGGCAACGACGACGGCCCCGGCCCGCAGAAATACAGGCTGCTGCTGGATGGTGCGCGGTTCGCGGATGAGAACGGCTTCGTCGCCGTCTGGACGCCGGAGCGTCACTTCCACGCCTTTGGCGGGCCTTATCCGAACCCCTCGGTTTCCGGGGCCGCGGTGGCGGCGGTGACGAAGAACATCAGCGTGCGCGCCGGGTCCTGCGTGCTGCCGCTGCACCACCCCGCGCGGGTGGCCGAGGAATGGGCGGTGATCGACAACCTGACCGGCGGGCGGGCCGGGCTGGCCGTCGCCTCGGGCTGGCAGCCGGACGATTTCGTGCTGCGCCCCGAAAACACGCCGCCGGGCAACAAGCCCGCGATGATTCAGGGCATCGACCAGTTGCGCCGCTTGTGGCGGGGCGAGGCCGTGCCCTTCCCGCGCCACGGCGGCGGCAGCCACGATGTGACGACCCAGCCCCGCCCGGTCCAGCCCGAACTGCCCCTGTGGATGACCGTCGCGGGCAACCCCGGCACATGGCGCGAGGCCGGGCGGCTTGGCATGAACGTGCTGACCCACCTGCTGGGCCAAAGCATCGAGGTGGTCGAGGAACGCATCAGGAACTACCATGCGGCCCTGCGCGAGGCGGGCCACGACCCGGCGGATTTCACCGTCACCCTGATGCTGCACACCTGCCTGGCCGAGGACCGGGAAACCGCCCGCGAAATCGCGCGCGAGCCGATGAAGAACTACCTGCGCAGCGCCGCCGCGCTGGTCAAGCAATATGCCTGGGACTTCCCCGCCTTCCGCCGCCCCGAAGGGATGACGAACCCGATGGCCATCGACCTCGGCAGCCTGACCGAGGATGAGTTGGACGGTATCCTCGAATTTGCCTTCCTGCGCTATTTCGAGGATTCGGGGCTGTTCGGCTCGCTCGATGACGGGCTGGCGCGGGTCGAGCAGTTGAAACGCATCGGCGTGGGCGAGATCGCCTGCCTGATCGACTATGGCATTGCGCCCGCGCAGGTCGTGGCGGGTTTTCCGCTGCTGGCGCAATTGCGGGCCGAGGTGAACCGGGGGGCCGAGGATGACGGCGATTATTCCATCGCCGCGCAGATCCGCCGCCACGGCGTCACCCATCTGCAATGCACCCCCAGCATGGGCCGGATTCTGGTGTCGGACCCGCTGGTCGCGCAGCAGATGGGGCGGCTGAAATGCGTCATGCTGGGCGGCGAGGCGCTGCCCGCGCCCCTGCTGGCCGAGTTGCGCCAGACCACCGACGCGCGCATCCTGAACATGTATGGCCCGACGGAAACCACGATCTGGTCCACCGTCGCCGATCTGTCCGGGGATGCGCCGATCACGCTGGGGCGGCCCATCGCGAATACGCAGGTCTATGTGCTGGACGGCGACGGCAACCCCGTCCCCCCCGACGGGCAGGGCGAACTTTGGATCGGCGGCCACGGCGTCACGCGCGGCTATTGGCGGCGCGACGACCTGACCGAGGCCGCCTTTCGTCCCGACCCCTTCGTCCAGCCCGAACGCGCCGCCCCCGGCGGGGCGCGGATGTATCGCACCGGCGATCTGGTCGAATGGCGGGCCGACGGGCTGCTGAACTACATCGGCCGTGCCGATCACCAGATCAAGCTGCGCGGTTTCCGCATCGAATTGGGCGAGATCGAGACCGCGCTGGCCGCCCTGCCCGGCATCCGCGAAGCCGTCGCCATCGTGCGCGAGGATACGCCCGGCGACCGCCGCCTTGTCGCCTATGTCACCGGCGAGCCGCCCGAGGAAACCCGGATGCGCGATGCCCTGACCGAACGCCTGCCCGCCCATATGGTGCCGGGCCGGATCGTGGCGCTGGACCGGATGCCGCTGACGCCCAACCGCAAGATCGACCGCAAGCAACTGCCGCCGCCGGGCGGTGTCGCGGCTTTGGCCCCCGCCCCGCTGGCCCCGCCCGTCGCGATGCCTGCGCCGGTGGCGCAGCCTGCCAACCTGCCGGCGACGCCCGATCAGGGGCCGGATCTGTCGCAGGCGCTGCATGGCATATGGGCGGAAACGCTTGGTGTGCCGCAGATCGGGCCGCGCGACAATTTCTTTGCGCTCGGCGGGCATTCGCTGCTGGCGATCCAGTTGCACCGGACGCTGCGCGACAAGCTTGGGCTGGCGCGGCTTGGGGTAACGGATATCTTCCGTTTCCCGGTCTTCGATGCCTTCTGCAAGCATGTCGCCAGGATCGCGCCAGCCGGGCAATCCGCGCCTGCCAGTCCCGCGACCCCGCAACCGGCGCCCGCCGTTCAGCCGGTCGCGCCGCAGCCCACCCCTGTTGCGGCACCGCCCGCGCCTGCCGCTGTCGCTGCTGCGGCTGGCCCGGTCGATGACATGATGGCGCGGCGGCGGGCCTTGCGCGCGCAGTTGCGTCGCAACGCTTGAGCGCGGCGGGGGAACTGGCGGCCTTGGCGCGGGCTCTGCTGCCGCCGGGGCTTGTCTGCGCGGTCCTGCCGCTTGCGGGACCGGCCCGGCCCCTGTTGCCCGCCGAGGCCGCCTGCGTCGCCAACGCCATTCCCCGGCGCCGGCACGAGTTCGCCATCGGGCGCATGGCGCTGCGGCAGGCGATCGCCGCGGCGGGGCTGGCACTGCCGGAAGCGACCCCGATCCCCGCCGCCGCGGATCGCGCGCCGGTTCTGCCCGACGGTATCCGGGCCAGCCTGTCCCATAGCCGCGCGCTTTGCATCGCGGTCGCCAGCCGCGATACCCGGCTTGCTCCGGGTGTCGATATCGAGATGCTGGATGCCGATCTTCCCCGCGATCTCTCCGCGCAGATGCGGCCCTTCCGGCTGGGACCGGGGGTCGATGGTCACGGCGGTTTGCTGCCCTTTTCGATGAAAGAGGCGATCTATAAAAGCCAATATCCCGAAACCGGGCGGTTCCTGGACTTCCCGCAGGCGGCGGTGGTGCTGGGGCCGGGGCGGATGCGCGCGCGGCTGGCCTGCGGGGCCTTCCTGTCAGGGCGGTGGGGGGTGGCGGCGGGCCATCTGCTGGTGATCAGCTTTCGCGCGCGAACAGATCCGCCAGCATCCGGGCCGAGCGGTTGACGTCGTGCCGGGCCAGCACCCGCGCCCGCGCGGCCTGTCCCATCTGCGCAAGCCGGTCGCGCGGCAGCGTGGCGATTCGGCCCATTTCCTGCGCCAGCGCCCGCGCGCTGCCGGCGGGGACCAGCCAGCCCTCGGTGCCCGGACGGACAAGTTCGGGGATGCCTGCGATATAGGTCGCAAGGCAGGGGCGGGCGCTGGCCATCGCCTCCATGATGACCACCGGCAGGCCCTCGGCAAAGCTGGGCACGACCAGCAGGTGCGAGGCATCCAGCGCCGCCCTGACCCCGTTTTCGTCCTGCCAGCCCAGCAGGTCGACGGCGCCTTGCATGGATTCCCGTGCGATCACCGATTCGATCTGCCCCCGCAGCGGTCCGTCGCCCACCAGCGACAGGTGCAGCGCCGGATTGGCGCGATGCGCGGCGGCGAAGGCCTTGATAAGCAGGCCGAAACCCTTCTGTTCGGCAAAGCGCCCGATGGCGACCATCCGCAATTGCGGACCGGGGGGCATGGGGGCGGGATCGGACCAGCGTTCAGGCTCGATCCCGCAATGGACGACCTCGATCCGGTTCCAATCGGCGGGATCGGCCCAACGCGACAGTTGCGAGCGCCCGAAGCTGCTGACCGTCACCGCAAAGGCCGAAAGCGCAAGCTTGCCGCCAAGGTCAAGCGCCTCGGGGCGGTCGAATTCCTCGGGGCCGTGGATGGTAAAGCTGAAGCGGGGACCGCCCAGCAGATGCGAATAGGCGGCGACACGGGTTGAATTGGTGCCGAAATGGGCGTGGATATGGGACAGGCCAAGCGCATTGGCCCGCTGTGCCACGGCGGCGCCTTCGGCAAGGTAGACGATCTGGCGGGCCAGCGACGATTCGCCAGCCGCGGCGCGCTGCCGGGCCAGCCGCAATGCCTGCGCCATGCGGCGCGAGGGGTGGCGAAGCAGGCCCTGCAACAGCCGCCGTGCGCCCTGTTCCAGGATACGCTCGGTCACCTGCTGCTCGGCCAGATCGGCGGGATCGCGCAGGGCCTGCGCATCGCCGCGCATGGCGAAACGGTGGACCGAGACCCCGATTCGCTCAAGCGCCGCGATCTCGCGCCGGATGAAGCTGTGCGAGGGGCGCGGGTAGGTGTTGACGAGATAACCGATCTTCATTGGGCAAACATTAATCTACTTGAGCGTGTGTTCCGTCTGTCGTATTCGTGATCTTAGGCAGTTGTTTGCCGATCATATCCTGGCTTGCGCGATTTTGGGCCAGTATCGACTACAGTTTTAACAAGTTTCTTTTCCGGCCCGTCCAGATCATGGACTTTAACGATAGGTTAACTTTTATCCGCTATCCCGGTCCTGACGACAGCGTTCACCGGATACACGGAAAAACTTTTTGGGAAGGAGAACTCAACTGTTCGGAACCCTTTTCACTGCGGCCATCGGCGCATTCCTGGCGACCCTGTTGCTGGCGCATCTTCTGGGCCTGTCCTTCCTTCTTTCGGTCCTGGTGTATTCCCTGACCGGCAGCGCAATCGTGCTGCTGCTGGCATGGCGCCGCTTCACCGCCGCCGAGGATGAGGAAGACACCGCTTCATGGGAAGGTGCCGGCCACGCCGGATATATCCCGATGGGGGCTGGGCGCCGGTCTCAGTAGCCGGTCCCCCGCAGCACCACGCCGACGGTCTGCACGATGATGCGGGCATCCTCGCGCAGGCTGAGTTCGGCGGCATAGCGGGCATCGAAATTCGCGCGCGCGGCAAAGGTGCTGTCGTTGCGGTCCGAAATCTGCCACAGCCCGGTCACGCCCGGACGCAGGTGATAGTAATCGGCGCCGGGATAAAGCTGGGCCTGCTCAAGCAGCATGGGACGCGGGCCGACAAGGCTCATGTCGCCGATCAGCACGTTGAAAAGCTGCGGCAGCTCATCCAGCGAGGATTTGCGCAGAAAGCGGCCAAAGCGCGTGATCCGCGGGTCTTTCTTCAGCTTTTGCGTCAGGTCCCATTCGCGGCGCGCGGCGGGATTTGCTTGCAGATAGGCCGCAAGCTGGGCATCGGCGTCATGGACCATGCTGCGCAGCTTCCACAGGCGAAAGCTGCGGCCCGAACGTCCGATGCGCAGTTGCGAATAAAAGGGCGAGCCGCCGTCCATCGCGACGATCGCCACAAGGATCAGCATGATCGGCAAGATGATGGGGATCATCATCACCACCACCACGATATCCAGCAGCCGCTTGAAGTGTTGCGAGTAGACCGACCTGATCCCCGTGGGAAGGTCCTCATAGCTGACAACTGGTGGGATATTGCCGAAGCTCAGCCGCTGCGGATCATCCGCAGCCAAGTTAACCTGTTGTTTCATCGTTACACTCGCGACACATTGTTGCCGCCAGTATAGCGCAGCATTTTAATAAAAAAAGACAGAACCAAGCCTCTGTCCAAAAGGACAGGTTTGTTTTATTTCAACAGGTTAGCCTGAATCCTGTCAGGAATTTTGCTGTTAATAGTTAATTTGTCTGCCTAAGGTGACCATGCCGGGGCGATGCATGTCAATATCCGCCAGACCCGGCAGGCGGAAAGCAGCTTCAAAGGGGGCCTTATGGTCGGCGCAACATTGCATCTGCTGATGGAGGGCGTCGCGGCCTTCTACATCGGGCACAGCCTGGTCGGCCCGACATTGCCGCGGATGATGGACGACCTGGTCGATCAGCGGGTCGAATATTCGATCATCAACGGCGCGCCGCTGGAATGGATCTGGGACCATTCGAGCGGGGCCGAGGGGCGGGACGGCCGCGACTGGCTGCCCCGCAACCCGGTCGAGGCGCTGGTCCTGACCGAACGGGTGCCCCTGCACGGAACCGTCGCCTATCACGATTCGGGGCGGTTTTCGCGCAAATGGGTCGATCTGGCGGCGCAGGGCAATCCGCAGGTGCAACCCTTTCTTTACGAATCATGGCATAGCCTGGACAGCGGCACCGGGGTCGACGTGCCCCATGATGATCACGACGACATACCCTGGCGGGCGCGGCTGGATCAGGACCTGCCGCTCTGGCGCGCCATCGTGGACGAGGCGAACCGCGACCTGCCGCCGGGCCGGGCGCCCATGAAACTGATCCCGGCGGGGCAGGCGATGGCACGGCTGAGCGATGCGATCGACGCGGGCGAGGTGCCGGGCCTGGATTCGATCCGCCAGCTTTTCAGCGACGATATTCACCCCAACGGGTTGGGGTTCTATTTCGTCGCAATGGTCCATTATGCGTCGATCACCGGGGAAAGCCCGGTCGGCCTGCCCACCCGCCTGTCCGGGCATCCCGGCCCGACGCCCGAGCAGGCCCGTATCCTGCAAGAGATCGCCCGGCAGACCGTCGCAGAGTTCCCAACCCCCTGAAGGCCTTCCCGAAACCTGCCGATCCCGGCTGCGGGGTCAACGTCCTCGTGCCCATTCCTGCCGGTTGCGCCCCGCCCGCACGGCCAGCGCGACCAGCGAATAGACCGCGAATCCGGCCGGATCGCGCAGTGCCAGCCGCGCCAGTTCGGCCCTGCCGGGGCGGTCGTGGCCCTGGTTGCGCAGAAGCTGGGGGAACATGCGCGCGATCTCGGCCACGCCATTGTCCTGCCGGCGGCGGACGCGGACCAGCCTGTCGAATCCTTCGGCGATGGGCCATTCATAGGGGATGTCGACCAGCACCCGCTCAGCCGCCGAGAAGTTCAGCCGCGCGAAGGTGTCGTCCGAAATGATCTGCGGAAACCACCCCCATCGCGCCCGCCCGGCAGGGTTGACCGCAAACAGCCCCGCCCCCGTCACATTGCCCGCCACGAAGGGCAGGCGCTGCCAGAACCGCGCATAATGGCGCGAAACCGCGCTGTCCGCCCGCGCCACCTGCAACCTGCCGCCCGCATAGCGCGGCTGCGGCACGGCCAGCGCCGCGACGATCCCCGCCAGCAGGCCCTGCCCCATGCGGATATCGGCGTCCAGGTAGATGCGTGGCCCCGGTCCCGCCAGCGCGTCGGCGTGGTTCAATGCGCCGGTCTTGCCGCCTTGCGGCAGATCCTCGACCCGCAGCCGCCAGCCGCGCGCGTGAAAGCCGGGCGCCATCCGCGCCGCGCGTTGGGCGGTGTCGTCGGTGCAGCCGTTCGCGACGACGATCGCATCGACAGGCCCGGCATGGTCCTGCGCCAGCAGCGATTCCAGGCAATCCGCGATCCAGTCGCCTTCGTCATGCGCGGGTATGATGACCTGCGCGCTGTCCTGATTCTGGCTCATGGTAATAGGCCCAAGTCTGATCCGCTGCGCCTTCCATACCCGATCCGCCGGGATTTTCACGGGTTTTGTTAAAATGCGAGGTATTTTGACGCAATGTGGCTTGGCGTCAGCCGTTGCCCGGTGCATGAGTGAGGCGCTAATGTGGCTGTGCCGGGCATGACGCGCGGCGGGAATTGCTTGGCCGGGGACCGAAATCTTGAACGATGTGATCGACGAAAGCCAGCGGGGCGGCATCTCCGGCACCGGCGGCTTGTCGCGCAAGCCGGGATTGCGGGGCGGGCTTGGGCTTGACCGTGGGCAGGACCCGGATGCGCGGGGCCAGCGTGCGCAGGACAGCGCCACCCGCAGCCAGAGCCTGGCGCTGCTGCGCACCCGCCTGATGCGAGAGATGCGCGAACGCGGCTGGAATCGCCTTGCCGTCGTGCCGGTCACGCCGGGCGCGGGGGGAACGACGGTGGCCGTCGACCTGGCGCAGGTGATTCGGCGCCACAGCGGGACGCGCGTGATGCTGGTGGACCTGGACCTTGCGGATCCCGCGGTCGCGTCGCGGCTGGGCCTGCCGGGTTGCGCGGGCTATGCCCAGACCACCCGCGCGGGCGGGGATCTGGCCGCGTTGCTGCATGTGCAGCCCGACCACCCCAATTTCGCCGTCCTGGCCCCCGCCGCGCCCGAGGACGAGGCGGCCGAGTTCGTGCAAGGGCAGCGCATGGCCAATGCGTTGCAACAACTGGTGAAATCGGATCCGGCCCATGTCGTCCTGATGGATTGCGCCCCCCTGCTGGGCGGGGACGTGGGGCTGGCCGCGCTGCCCCTGGCCGATGCGATCCTGCTGGTCGCGGACGGGCGGCGCACGACGGCGGCGCAGATGAAGGAATGCGAACGCCTGCTTGCGGACATGCCTCCGCTGATGGGCGTGGTGCTGAACAAGGCCGGGCAATAAAGGGGCGTCAGCTTGGGACCGATCCAATCCATCGAAGACGTCGTCGCGATGATCCGCCGCAGGCTGCCGCTTGTGCTGCTGGTGCTGGTGCTGGGGCTGCTGGTGGCGCTTTATCTGGCCGTGACCTCGCCGCGGGTCTACGAGGGGATCTCGGTCATCCAGGTCGAGGCGCCTGCGATCATCGACCCCGAAAGCGACGCGGGGGTTCCCGCCGCGCGGCGGGTTCAGTTGATCGAGCAGCGGCTGATGGTGCGTGCCAATATCATCGACATGATCGAGCGTCACCGGATTTATACCGCGCTGCCCCTGTCGCTTGACGAAAAGGTCGCGCTGCTGCGCCAGTCGACGCGAATCGACAGCGTGGCGGCGACGGGGCGCGATTCGGGGGGCATGGCCGCGGCGCCGCTTTCCGCCATCGTCATCACGGTCCAGGCGGAAACCGCGCAGAAGGCGGCGGATCTGGCCAATGACTTCGCCGCCTCGATCATCGACCAGGACGAGATCGGCCGTCACGCGCGCATCCAGGAAACCCGCAGCTTCCTGACCGCGATGGAAACCCGCATCGAGCAGGAGCTTGAGGCCCATGAGGGCCGCCTTGCCGATTACCGCATGCAGAATGAGGATTCGCTGCCCTCGTCGCAGGAACATGTCCTGTCCGAGATCGCCCGCCTGAACGAACAGGAATCCGTTCTGGACCGCGAAATCATGGCGCTGGAACGTGAACGCCTTGCCATCCAGGCCGCCGATTCCACCATCGAGGGCCGCCCCGCCGGGTCGCTGGCCCAGCAGTTGCGCTCGGCCGAACTGGAACTGGCGCAGGCGCGCCGCACCTTTGCCGCCGACCACCCCGAGATCGCGCGGCTGGAAGAAAACATCCGCCGCCTGAATCAGGGCGGGCTGATCCAGTCCTCGCCCATCGTGGACGACCAGATCACCCTTATCGACGCCCAGCTGGAGCAGTTGCGCCGCCAGCGGGTGATGCTGTCCGAACGTCAGGCCGCCATCGATGCCGCCCGTGGCCGCATGGCTGAGGTCATGCGCGAGGTCGAGGCTCTGACCCGCGAACAGCGCCGCCTTCAGGACAGCTACGCCGAAACCTCGCGCCGGCTGGCCGAGGTCGAGATGCTGAGGTCCTTGCAGGAAAGCAACCAGACCGAGCGTCTCGTGGTGCTGGAACCCGCCGTGCCGCCCGAGTTTCCAGCCATGTCGGGGCGCAAGAAAAGCGCCATCCTTGGGGGATTTGCCAGCGTGATGGCGGCCCTTGGCCTGTCCTTCCTGCTGGAACTGCGCAAGCCGGTGCTGCGCAGCAGCGGCCAGTTCATGCGCGCAACCGGCCTGCGCCCGGTGGTCGAACTGGCCTATATTCCCAATGCAAGCGACCTGGCGCGCCAAAGGCGGGCCAGGACCCAGATCGCCCTGATCGCGATCCTGGGGACCATCGCCGCGATCTGGCTGACGGGCTACCTGCCCGGCGTGCCGTCGCCCGGCGTGGTCGGGCCGATGGGCAGCGGCGGCTGATCCATGTCCGGCGGCGCATCCCCGAAAGGGCCGTTGGCCTCGCGCGCGCTTGGCGGCTCGATCCTGTCCGTGATCGGATTCGGCGGCGGGCAGGCGATGCGGCTTGCCTCGAACCTGATCCTGACGCGCATCCTCAGCCCCGACGATTTCGGACTGATGACGCTGGTCACCAGCTTCCTGATCGGGCTGATGATGTTCAGCGACATGGGGCTGGGTCCGTCGATCATGCAAAGCAGGCGCGGCGACGACCCGGATTTCCTGGACACCGCCTGGACGATCAAGGTCATCCGCGGCGTGATCCTGCTGGGCGCCGCCACGCTGATCGCCGTGCCGCTGGCGCATTTCTACGACGCCCCGGCATTCGCGCATATCTTTCCGGTTGCGGCGATCTCGCTGCTGGTGGCGGGGTTCAACCCGACCCGCATCGACACCGCCGCGCGTCACCTGATCCTGGGCCGTCTGACGGCGGTCGAACTGGCCGCGCAGGCCGTCAACATCGCCATCACCGTGCTGGCCGCATGGCTGCTGCAATCGGTCTGGGCGCTGGCCATCGGCAACGTCACCGGCGCGCTGGTCCATCTGGCGATGACGCATTTCCTGCTGCCCGGCCATGTCAACCGCTTTCGGTTCGAGGCGGCTGCGCGGTCCGAGCTGGTCGCCTTCGGCAAGTGGATCTTTCTCAGCACCATCTGCGGCTTCCTGCTGTTTCAGGGCGACCGGATCATCCTTGGCCGCGTCCTGACGCTGGAGGGGCTGGGGATCTACAATATCGGCCTGTTCCTGGGCACCGTCCCGATGATGGTGGGCGGCGCGATCGGGGGGCGGCTGTTCATCCCGATGTATCGCCAGCACCCGCCGGGCGCGAGCGTCGCGGATTTCCGCCTGCTTGCGCGGGTGCGCGGGGGGGTCGCGGTCTTCCTGGTCCTGGTCGCGGCGCTGCTGGCACTGGCCGGGCCGTGGCTTGTCGGATTGCTCTACGACAGCCGCTATGCGGCGGCGGGGGGGCTGCTGGTGGTGATCGCGCTGCTGCAATTGCCGCAAATCCTGGTCATCAGCTATGGCTATGCGGCGCTGGCGGCGGGTGATACGCGGGGCATGTTCAACATGCAGGCGGCGCTGTCCGCGATCTATGTCCTGCTGGTCGGGCTGGGTGCCTGGCGGATGGGGCTGCCCGGCGTGCTGCTGGGGCAGGCGCTCGCGCATGTGCTGGCCTATCCGGTGGTGGCGCGGCTTGCGCATCGGCATGATGCCTGGGACCCGCGCCACGACATGCTGGCGGCGGCGGTCTCGGCCTTGCTGGCGGCGGCGGCGATCCGGCTGCACTGGCCCGAAATCGCGCAGGCGCTGGCGCTTGGCTGACCTCGTGCCTGCAAGGGGGTGCAAAAAAACGCGCCC
The DNA here is from genome assembly GCF_945915435.1 of uncultured Paracoccus sp. Classification (GTDB taxonomy): domain Bacteria; phylum Pseudomonadota; class Alphaproteobacteria; order Rhodobacterales; family Rhodobacteraceae; genus Paracoccus. The sequence continues at coordinate 69,218 of NZ_CAMEFG010000011.1, forward strand.
CGCTGTCGAAATTCCCTGTCATGTTGCGCTAATCTTGGGCATTTGGGGTATATAAGCCGCCCCTCATCGTCGGAAGGCGGCGGCATTCAAAGGGGGGAAGGATGACGGACAACACCTCGCGCAATTCGCGGATCACGGATGAGGAGGCGCTGGCCTATCACTTTGAGCCGCGTCCGGGCAAATACGATATCGTGGCCTCGACCCCGATGACGACGCAGCGCGACCTGTCGCTGGCCTATTCGCCCGGCGTCGCGGTGCCCGTGCAGGCCATCGCCGCGCGCCCCGAGACCGCCTATGACTATACCGTCAAGGGCAACATGGTCGCGGTCGTGTCGAACGGGACCTCGATCCTGGGGCTTGGCAACCTTGGCGCGCTGGCCTCCAAGCCGGTGATGGAGGGCAAGGCGGTGCTGTTCAAACGTTTCGCCGACGTCAATGCCATCGACATCGAACTGGACACCCTAGACGCGGATGAGATCATCAAGGCCGTCCATCTGATGTCGCCCACCTTCGGCGGCATCAACCTGGAAGATATCAAGGCGCCCGAATGCTTCATCATCGAGCAGCGCCTGAAGGAACTCTGCGACATTCCGGTCTTTCACGACGACCAGCACGGCACCGCCGTCATCTGCGCCGCCGGGCTGATCAACGCGCTGGAGCTGTCGGGCAAGAAGATCGAGGATGTCAGGATCGTCCTCAACGGTGCGGGCGCGGCGGGGATCGCCTGCCTGGAACTGGTCAAGTCGATGGGCGCGCGGCAGGAAAACTGCATCATGTGCGACACCAAGGGCGTGATCTTCCAGGGCCGGACCGAGGGCATGAACCAGTGGAAATCCGCCCATGCCGTGGTGACCGAGGCCCGCACGCTGGAAGATGCGATGAAGGGCGCGGACGTATTCCTGGGCGTGTCCGCCAAGGGCGCCGTGACGCCCGAGATGGTCGAATCGATGGCCGACAATCCGGTGATCTTCGCCATGGCCAACCCCGATCCCGAAATCACCCCCGAAGAGGCGCAGGCGGTTCGCCCCGATGCGATCGTCGCCACGGGCCGTAGCGATTATCCCAACCAGGTCAACAACGTCCTGGGCTTTCCCTATCTGTTCCGGGGTGCGCTGGACATCCACGCCCGCGCCATCAACGATGAAATGAAGATCGCCTGCGCCCGCGCATTGGCCGAGCTTGCGCGCGAGGATGTGCCCGACGAGGTCGCCGTGGCCTATGGCCGCAAGCTGCGTTTCGGTCGCGATTACATCATCCCGACGCCTTTTGACCCGCGCCTGATCCATGTCGTGCCCCCGGCGGTCGCGCAGGCGGGCATGGATACCGGCGTCGCCCGCCGCCCGATCATCGACATGGAGGGTTATGTCCAGTCGCTCAAGGCGCGCATGGATCCGACCGCCGCCGTTTTGCAGGGCATCCACGCCCGCGCGCGCCAGGCGCAGGCCCGCATGATCTTTGCCGAGGGCGACGATCCCCGCGTGTTGCGCGCCGCCGTATCCTGGCAGCGCGGCGGCATGGGCCAGTCCCTCGTCGTCGGGCGCGAGGCCGACGTCCGCACCAAGCTGGAGGCCGCCGGGCTTGGCGATGCCTATCGCGAGATCAAGGTGGTCAACGCCGAAACCACCCGGCACCTCGATGCCTATCACCAGTTCCTCTATACCCGCCTGCAACGCCGCGGCATCGACCGCGAGGATGCCGACAAGCTGGCCGACCGCGACCGCCATATCTTCGCCGCGCTGATGCTGGCGCATGGGCATGGCGACGGGCTGGTGACCGGGGCCACCCGCAAAAGCGGACAGGTCCTGTCGCAACTGGGCCGCGTCTTCGACCTGCGCCCGCAGGATGGCGCGGTGGGTATCACCGCCGTCCTGCACAACGGGCGCATCGTCCTGATGGGCGACACCCTGGTCCATGAATGGCCCGAGGCCGAGGACCTGGCCGATATCGCCACCCGCGGCGCCCATGTCGCCCGCAGCCTTGGGCTGGACCCGCGCGTGGCCTTCCTGTCCTTTTCCACCTTCGGCTATCCGGTCAGCGAACGCGCGGTGAAGATGGCCAAGGCGACCGAGGTTCTGGACCGGCGCGGCGTCGATTTCGAATATGAGGGCGAGATGACCGTGGACGTCGCGCTGAATCCCGAACAGGCGGCGCGATATCCGTTCTCGCGCCTGACGGGCCCGGCGAATGTGCTGGTGGTGCCCGCGCGGCATTCCGCCTCGATCTCGGTCAAGCTGCTTCAGGAAATGGCGGGGGCGACGGTGATCGGCCCGATCCTGACGGGGGCGCCGCAGCCGATCCAGTTCTGTTCGACCACCTCGACCGTGAACGACATTCTCAACATGGCCGCCATCGCAGCGGGGCGGTTGGGCCAGGTGAAGTAAGCAGGGGGCGGCCTTGCGGGGCCGCCCTGCCACCCGCAAAAGGACCGCGCCGATGCGCCCTGAAACCATGCCTCTGGAACCCGTTACGCTGACGGGCCGCCATGTCCGGCTTGTTCCCCTGTCGCGCGATCATCGCGACGACCTGGCGGCGGCGGTGCGGGATGGCGAGTTGTGGCGGCTGTGGTATACCAGCGTTCCCGAACCCGACGGGATGGGGGCCGAGATCGACCGCCGCCTGTCCCTGCAAGCGGCGGGCAGGATGCTGCCCTTCACCGTCATCGACACCGCCAGCGGCCAGCCGGTCGGCATGACCACCTACATGAACATCGACCTGCAAGGCCCAAGGGTCGAGATCGGCTCGACCTGGTATGCCGCCCGCGTCCAGCGCACCCCCCTGAACACCGAGGCCAAGCGCCTGCTGCTGACCCATGCCTTCGAGCGGCTGGACTGCCTGGCGGTCGAGTTCCGCACCCATTTCCTCAACCGCCAAAGCCGCCGCGCCATCGAGAGGTTGGGCGCGAAACTGGACGGCATCCTGCGCCAGCACATGCGCATGCCCGACGGCAGCTTGCGCGATACCTGCGTCTACAGCATCACCGCCCCCGAATGGCCCGCCGTCCGCGCGGGGCTGGATTGGCAGCTTTCGAAACCGCGCTGAGGGGGTGATGCCTGCAATCGCGTGTTTGCGTTATGCGGGCATGGCGGGTTGCGCATTTCCTTGCAAGCTCCCATACCTTTGGTCCTGCTTGCCAGAGGCCTTTCCATGAGCGACCTGATTATCCGCGCCGCCGAGCCAAGGGACTGCGATCAGCTTGCCGTCCTGGTCAACCTGCCCGGTTACCGCCACGGCACTCTTCGGACGCCCTTTCATTCCGTCGAATGGATGCGAAAACGCCTTGAGACAGCGCCACCCGGCTTCACCGAGATCGTGGCCGAGCAAGACGGCAGGATCGTGGGCAAGGCAAGCCTGCAACAACTCGAAGGCCGCCGTCGGCATGTGGCCAGCATCGGCATCGGCGTCCATGACGACTTCCACGGCAGGGGGATAGGCTCGGCCTTGTTGGCTGCACTGATCGACGCTGCCGACAACTGGCTGGCACTTTCAAGGCTCGAGTTGATGGTGAACGCGGACAATGCCGCGGCCATCCGTCTTTACGAAAAAGCGGGATTCGAACGTGAAGGACTGTTCAAAGCCTATGCGTTCAGGGCAGGGGATCATGTCGATGCCGTTGCCATGGCGCGCCTGCACAAGGCAAACGGCACCCGACACCCTGCGCAGCCCTTATAACTCCAGCTCGCCCCGCTCGACCTGTCTTTGCCTTTCGCGGAAGCGGGCGCGGTCGGCGTCGGTGTATTCGGCAAGGCAGCGGTGGCAGGACACGCCTTCCTCGTATTCCGGGCGGGTCTTGTCTGCGGGGGCAAGCGGGCGGCGGCAGGCGTGGCAGAGGTCGTGATCGCCCTGCCGCAACCCGTGGCCAAGGCTGACGCGCTTGTCGAAGACGAAGCATTCGCCCTGCCAGAGGCTGTCCTGCTGCGGCACCTCCTCCAGATATTTCAGGATGCCGCCCTTCAGGTGAAAGACCTGATCCACGCCCTGAGAAATCAGGTAGTTGGTCGATTTCTCGCAGCGGATGCCGCCGGTGCAGAACATGGCAATGCGCTTGCCCGCGAAGCGATGCGCGTTCTGCCGCCACCAGTCGGGAAACTCGCGAAAGCTGCGGGTGCCGGGATCGACGGCGCCGGCAAAGGTGCCGATCTCGACCTCGTAATCGTTGCGGGTGTCGATCACGGCCACGTCGGGGGCCGAGATCAGCGCGTTCCATTCCAGCGCATCGACGTAATGCCCGACCGTGGCGGTCGGATCGACGTCGGGCTGGCCCATCGTCACGATCTCGCGCTTGAGGCGGACCTTCATGCGGCCGAAGGGCATGGTCTCGGCGGTGCTTTCCTTCCATTCCAGCCCCGCGCAGCCGGGCAGGGCGCGGATATGGGCCAGCACCGCGTCGATGCCCGCGCGGGTGCCTGCGATGGTGCCGTTGACCCCCTCGCGCGCCAGCAGCAGCGTGCCCTTGACGCCCGCGCTTTCGCAGGCGTCCAGCAGGGGCGCGCGCAGGGCGGCGGGGTCCTCGAATCGGGTGAAATGGTAAAGGGCGGCGACGGTGAACATGCCCCGCCCATTGCCCCAAACCGCGCCGCGCATCAAGCGCCCGTGCCGCAAATCGCTTGCAGCCGCAGCGAAAAACCGCAAATCATGCCCCGAACCGGGAAGGAGGGGCGCCATGACGCGGGCCTTGATCGTGATCGACATGCAGCGGGATTTCTGCCCCGGCGGTGCGCTGGCCGTCGCGGGCGGCGACGAGTTGGTCGCCCCCATCAACGCGATGATGCGGGACTTCGACGCCGTGGTGCTGACGCAGGACTGGCATCCGGCGGATCATCGCAGCTTTGCCGCGAACCATCCCGGCACTGAACCGTTCAGCGTGGTTCAGATGGATTACGGCCCGCAAGTGCTGTGGCCCGCCCATTGCGTCATCGGATCAGCGGGTGCGGATTTCCATCCCGGCCTTGACCTGTCCCGCGCCGATCTGGTGATCCGCAAGGGATTCCGGCCCCGTATCGACAGCTATTCGGCCTTTTTCGACAACGACCACGCGACGCCGACCGGGCTTGCGGGCTATCTGGGGGAACGCGGCTTGCGCGATGTGACCTTCGTGGGGCTTGCCCATGATTTCTGCGTGGCATGGTCGGCCATCGACGCGGCGAAGCTGGGCTTTTCCGCCACGGTCGTCGAATCGGCCTGCCGGGCGATCGACCTTGACGGCTCATTGGCCGCCGCACGCCAGTCCATGACCCAGGCCGGGGTAGTGCTGGCATGATGATCCCGAATGTCGATATCGCGACCCGCGTCTATAACCACAAGTGGAAGATCGACCCCATCGTGCGATCCCTGATCGACACGGACTTCTACAAGCTGCTGATGTGCCAGTCGGTTTTCCGCAACCGGCCCGATACGCGCGTGACCTTCAGCCTGATCAACCGCACGACCGGCATCCGATTGGCCGATCTGATTGACGAGGGCGAGCTGCGCGAGCAACTGGACCACGCGCGGGGCCTGTCGCTGACGCGCGGGGAAAGCACATGGCTGCGCGGTAATACCTTTTACGGCAAGCGCCAGATGTTCCGCCCCGACTTCATGGAGTTTCTGGAAAACCTGCGCCTGCCCGCCTATCAGCTTGAAAAGCGCGACGGCCAATATGAACTGACCTTCGAAGGGTCATGGCCCGAGGTGATGCTGTGGGAAATCCCCGCCCTTGCGATCATCATGGAGTTGCGCTCGCGCGCTGTGCTGAAGGACATGGGCCGGTTCGAATTGCAGGTGCTTTACGCCCGCGCCATGACCTGCCTTTGGGAAAAGATCGAAGGCTTGCGCGGGCTTGGTCCCGACCTGCGCATCGCCGATTTCGGCACGCGGCGGCGGCACAGCTTTCTGTGGCAGGACTGGTGCGTTCAGGCGATGGTCGAGGGGCTGGGCGACGAGCGTTTCATCGGCACCTCGAACTGCCTGATCGCCATGCGCCGCGATATCGAGGCCATCGGAACCAACGCCCATGAATTGCCGATGGTCTATGCCGCGCTGGCAGACAGCGACGACGAATTGCGGCAGGCGCCCTACAAGGTGCTTGCCGACTGGCACGAAGAGCATGACGGGATGCTGCGCATCATCCTGCCCGATACCTACGGGACCGACAAATTCCTGGAACATGCGCCCGACTGGCTGGCAGGCTGGACCGGCATCCGCATCGATTCGGGCGATCCGGTCAAGGGGGCCGAGACCGCGATCCGCTGGTGGCAGGACCGGGGCGAGGACCCGCGCGAGAAGCTGATCATCTTCTCGGACGGGCTGGACGTGGCCAGGATCCGCGAGTTGTTCGCGCAATTCCATGGCCGCGTGAAGGTCAGCTTCGGCTGGGGCACCCTGCTGACGAACGATTTTCGCGGGCTGGTGCCGGGCGATGGGCTGGCGCCTTTTTCGCTGGTGTGCAAGGCGGTCGCGGCAGAGGGGCGGCCCACGGTCAAGCTGTCGGACAACCCCGAAAAGGCCACCGGACCCAGGGATGAGATCGCGCGTTACAGGCGCGTGTTCGACATCGGCCGGCAAACGGCCTTTCGGGTCGAGGTCTGACGAAGCTACGAGATCCGTTCTTTCCCCGCTTCGCGCGGGGCCGGGTTGCGCCGGCGTTGCCGGGCGCGGCCGGCGGTCAGGATTGCGCAGATCAGGGTGGTTGCGATGCCTGTCGCGACATAGGCGAGGAAGGCCTGGAACAGCGACGCCCCTGCCAGCAGGGCGATGGCCGCGCCGATCAGGCCGAATATGAAACCGACCAGCAGACTGCCCATGCGATCGCCCCTTTCCCCACCTCCGATACCTTCATGGTGCAACTTGAAGCTGAGAAAGAAAGCGATTTACGTCCGATGCGGGGAAAAATCGCCTTGTGCGGGTCAATTTTGCCGCACCGGGGTCCGGTCCCCGAATCTGACCCCGCCACACCAGCGGATGGCCATCGGATGGCGCAAGGCCCGGCCAGACGGCGCGGGGCGCGCGCGGGTGATTCCGATGCGGGCGGGTGCCGCCTTATGCAGCCTGACAAGCGCGCGGGGCCTTTACGCCAAGGCTGTTACGAGATATTTTTCTCGTCTCGTCTCGTCTCGTCTCGTCTCGTCTCGTCTCGTCTCGTCTCGTCTCG